>JAKEGJ010000017.1 GCA_022627495.1 Microcaldota archaeon | reverse complement strand
GCTCCACCACAATGCCAAGGTTGTGATGGAATGCTCCGAGGTGGGCTGATATGAAATCTGATGCGAACCTTCGAGGTGTCACATTTATAAGGAATCACAGAGGCCGGGACGGAGTGAATCTTCGCGATATTAACATAAAATTACTAATTTAATAACATTTAAAAATAGTTCCCGGCATATTAGTCCCCGTGAAAAGGCTCCAAAAGTACCTGGTTTCAGCTGCATTGCTGCATGCTGCCGGAATCAGCGCGGGGGCCCTCCGGCACCCGCTTGGGCATGAAGCGAGCCTGCTGCTTGAAACCTGCAGCGGCAAGACGGCAGATGGGGCGTTATCCGTGAAGCCCGGGGCCAGAAGCGTCCAATTTGCGCGGGAAACCCTGGTTTCGGAGGCCCTGAAAAAAAGCGACGGCGGTGCGCTCGATGCCGGCCGGTTTCTGATAAGTTCCGAATGCATTGATGCCCTGGCAGAGGGAAAGCCGGCATATCCCATCCGCGCCCAGGAAGCCTACTCGGGATACAAAGACAGTTTCGGCATATCGCTTGCAGAAGGGAACGATGTCCTGAAAGCGGCTGCGACAGCCGGGTTGGGGATGCCACTCGTGCGCTCAAGCGATGCAAGGATAAGCGATGCGCTGCTTGATTCTGTCGGCTCAGAGGGCCAGAAAGCCATGCTGCTGTTTTCCGTCGTCCATGATTCAGGCGCAACCGGGGGAGGCGATGTGTGGCTTTCCCGTCCGGCAGGAGATGCGGGGAATGCAAGGGCCATATACAGGAGCGGCGGCGATAAGTTCGACCTTGTCAGCGGCGACAAGGCCCCTGAAGCGCATGACGGAAAGCCCGACGACATCGTCAGGGACTATGCATCGAGGCACGGAATAGAGCCAGGGGGAGGATTCGGTTCGGGATGGGCATTCCCCCTAGCACTTGGCCTTTTTGGACTCGCGCTGGCGGCCGTGCCTTCGAAAACGCGTGAAGCCGGTTCTCTTGAAAAACGCGATATGTCGCAGAAAAGGATTGCACTCAAGCACAAGGCTTTTTGCGACCTTGAGGCGGGGACGTTTCGTCTGGGTGAATTCCTGATAAACGCGAACCTAATCGATGCGCAGGAAGACGGCCGCACGTTTGATGCAGACGATGCCATGGCCAGATATAACGCCCTTCTGGATTCCCTCCGCAAAGAGATCGGCAGGGACCTTAACGTCCCAAAGGCCGTGCCGGAAGTGCTGGGCAGGATGAATTACCGGCTCAGCAAGCGCACGATCTCAGATGCACTGTTCGCAGGCGGCGGCAACTGCGAGGCGCTGTCGCAGCTCGTGGCCGCGCTTGCATATGACGCCGGTAAGAAGGATGTGATGCTTGTCTCGTATTCGACCCACCTCGCCCCGGTCATTTACCACCGCTTTGTTATGAGGGACCTGGTCAGCGGCATGGAGAAATGCGCCGGTGGGAGGACGTTCTCCGCAGCAGGCCTCGTCGAAATATACCGGGTTCACGGAGGCGGCTTTGATTACCCGCCGTGCAGAGACAAGTTCCCCGGAAGCATGTTTCCTTTCTGGATAGGGGGAATCGGCAGATACCGGAACACCCGGATAAACATGTCGGAGGTGGACCTCTGGAATAAGACGATTGCTGATTCGATTGCATTAAGCCTGGTCATTGCAGGGATGGCTTTCCACCCGCATATTCCCTTAAAGGCGCAAGCTGCCCTGCCGCATATCCGGATCCAGCAGGCGCCCAGCGTCGTTGGTCGCGTCGATAGTCCCGAGGACATCATAATGCGGGGGGTATACGGCACCGGGTTTGTTTCCGGGATTATCAGCCCGAAGGCCATGATGGGGATTCAGTTCGCTTCCAGGGGATATACCTGGGATGGGGCTTTAAGGGGAGATAATTGGGACGGGTATTCATGGGCCTATGCGGGTGATAAGGCAGTCCTTGACTGCGGGGCCGGCAAGGAAGCGAGGAAAAAGCAGGCTGACATTATTCCCATTGAGGTCGAGGAAATCCGGGCCGAAGAAAAAAAGCCCGAAAGCCGGGAATTGGAGGCTGTCCAGCTTGTCGCGGAAGCCGCGGAAAACGTATCGAAACTGACTGGCAGGAAGGAGCTGACAGATTACGGCCGCGCCGAGCTTTACGGCATGATTGCCGAAATGAACGGCTTCCTTGCGCAGAAACTGGGGGAGCTCGGAAAGCCGCATGCGGCCGGTTCTGCGGATAGGAGGAGGAAAACCGCGGAAGAGGGCGGCAGGAGGGCGTTATCGCGCTGGCACCTTGACGAAAGGCGGCTGGCGGAATTCTGGAAAAAGCACTTCGAATGGACCGAAGCGCCCCGCGCGAATAGCCTGAGCTGGCGATCCGGAGGAACGCACATGCTCGCATTGGGAGGGATGGGCGAGGACATGTTTTTCAATTCAGTCAAAGCGGTCCCGTATATGCTGATACCGCTCCTGCTTGCTGAAAAAACCAATCCGAAGGCAAGGGAACACTTCATGCGGATGGGGTATAATGAACGCTACCAGCTGGTCCGAAACCTGCCAAATGGGGTGGAACTGAAAATGGAGGGGGACGTGGCGGAGGTGTGCAGGGCGTTTATGGCGTATAACAAGCTTCAGGGCACCTGGACCGGAACGTTCCCGCAAGTCATCGGGGCGGTGAGGAAAGAGCTGGCGGCAAGGGGATTGGACAGCGGATGGGAAGCGCCGTTCGTTTCCAGAATCAGCTGGCAGGTCTGGATGAAAAGCGCCTCGGCCAATCCGACTAACCTCCTTTGGGTAGAACGCGGAGTCATCACCGAAGACAACGATTGCAGGGCAAGAAGCGCTTATGAAAAAGGCCTTTCCGGATGGGCGGACGGCTCGCCATCCATGAGCGGCTGGAGGCAGGCTGAAGGCCAGAGCTATTTTTTCAGCAATACGTATCTGGATGAATACCGGGAGGATTACAGGGTGACCGTGAAACAGCTCGACGACCTCCTCTCCACCCCTTACGATTGCGACCCGGATTGGAAACCGAAGAAACATGAATATTAATCTTCATGGTCAAAAAGGCGTCATGAAGCACACTATTTCTACATTGGGGAGCCACTCGGCCCTGGATGTCAGCGAGGGCGCGAAGCAGGAGGGCTTCAACACGCTTGTCGTAGCGCAGAGGGGTCGCGAGCGCACGTACCTCGGGCCGTACAAGAGCAGGGTGCGGGAAACGGCCGGCGGGAAGCGCGAAATCGGCGTCGTGGACGAACTGCTTCTCGTGAACAAGTTCAGCGAGATGGTCCAGCCGCAGAATCTGGAGTTCCTCAACAAGCGCAATGCAATCTTCGTCCCGAACCGCTCGTTCGCGGTGTATGTGGGCTACGAGGCGATTGAGAAGCAGTTTTCCGTGCCGGTGTTCGGGAACAAGTACCTGCTCCGGGCTGAGGAGAGGGATGCGCCCAAGAACCAGTATTACCTGATGGAGAAGGCCGGGATGCGCACGCCGAAGAAGTTCAAGTCCCCCAAAGACATTGACAGGCTCTGCATCGTGAAAGTGAGCGAGGCGAAGCGGACGTATGAGCGGGCGTTCTTCCTTGCACGGAGCTACGAAGAGTACAAGGAGCGTTCCGATGCCCTAATCAAGAGTGGAAAGACTACCGAAGAGCAGCTTGCCAAGGCGACGGTGGAGGAATATATCGTCGGCTCGCACTTCAACCTCAACTTCTTCTATTCGCCGGTGCATGAGGAGCTGGAGCTTCTTGGCCTGGATACCCGGAGGCAGACTAACATCGACGGCTACCTCAGGATGCCTGCGGATGTGCAGCTCGAATTGCTGAAAATGCAGCAGCCTTCAACCATCGAGGTCGGCCATATCGCATGCACCATGCGCGAATCGCTTCTGGACCAGTGCTTTGACATTGGCGAAAAATTCGTGCATGCGGTCCAGAAGGAATACAAGGACGGCATCATCGGCCCCTTCGCATTGCAGGGCGCGTTCATCGAGGAAAACGGGGAGAAATTCACCTGCTTCGACATCTCGCTCCGCATGCCGGGTTCGCCGGGGACGCGCTTCACGCCGTATTCCGGCTACCTTTATCGGGAAAGCGTCTCGTTCGGAAGGCGCATCGCCATGGAAGTCAAGGACGCAGAGAAGAAGAGGATGGTGGATAGAATCACCACTTAGGCCGCTTAGCCTTGTTTTTTTGTTTTAGTGTGGTAAATGGCGTAAAATTAAGTTTTATAATGCCTTTGGTGCAAGGATTAACCACCAGGGGCCAGCCATGACACTCCGCGCATTGTTCGAGAAGGAAAGGAACGATGAGAAACGAAACGCCTTACGGCAGGGACGGCCTATCGAATTCATGTGCAGAAAGCCGCATGCAGACGGGCCAATTGACGGGGGCACGCCCGCAGAGGGAGGAGCATTCGTCATCAGCTGCAAGGAAGCGGATGGCGGCGTATTGAAGATGGAGATGGCGTATGGCGGCAGCACGCGGCCATTCACTTTAGAGGCCGGGAAGGAAACGGAAATCGGGTTACCCGATGGACGGACGATACGCCTAATGGGGCAGAAGGCGGGGGATAACACCTGCACGATTTCGGTCGATGTGAATCCATGAACCGGGCGCTTTTCGATATGAAACGGATTACGGCGATTCATGATTCGGCCAGGCCTGGGGCTACGAAGGGGGGCGCCATATGAAGCTCCGTGGGTTCTTCGATAAAAGCAGGCGTGAAGACATACGCAGGGCGCTTGTGAAAGGAGGAATGGATGCCCTTTTTCGGCGGATAAAACCCGCATCCGATTTGGGCGGGGCGGTTGAGTTCGAAAAATCCGCCCGGCTTCCGCCCGGGATGGCGGTTGAGGTGGTTAGCTTCAAGTTCAGGTTCATGGGAACGTCCGGAAACAGCGCGATTGTCGCATTGGAATTCCCGGAGGGGGGCGGACAGAGGCTGTCTGTCAATATCGGAGAGAGCAAAAATTTCTCATGCCATTCCGATAAGGCAGCGGCGCTTTTCCAGTTCTGCCTGACAGCGCGCGAAGCGCCGGATCGGTCAGGCGGGAGCTTCGTAATGGTCGATGTTAAAGTCAGGGAGGTCAAATCATCATGATGCTCCGGACGCTGTTCGATGAAAGGAGGCGGGCCGAAATCCGCGATGCGCTGAAATCAAACAAGCCAATCGAATTCAGGGGCAGGCCGGCCGCCCCGGAAAGAATGGCAGAATTCGATTTGCACCTTTCGGCGGAATACCTGGCCCGCACGTTACTAGGGCCAAGGCCGGATGAGCGAGAAAGATACATTAAGGGCATGAGTATTTCTGACTCAGACCGCATGGTATCGGCCGACATAGAGAGGTACGCAGAGGAAAAGATAGAATTTATCGGGAGGGATGACTTTGCCGCAGCCTTCTCAAAGGTGCGGGATTCAAAAAACCCGGATGACTGGAAGCCGTTTTTATGCGAAATCAAGAAATGGGCCGGCGAAACGGGGGAGGATGCGGACAAAAGGAATGCGGTCATGGCGGCGGTCATCCTGCATTATTCCAGGATAACCGGTGATTACGACAGGTTCTGGTTGGGTGCGGGGCCATGATGCGCGCTCTATTCGATGAGGGAAGGCGTCGGGAAATCCGTAATGCCATAAAATCCGGCGCCCGGATATCCTTCAGGAAAATGGCGCCGGGCTTAGAACCGTCCTTGCGGCTCCCCCTGGATGCGCTTTCGCTGATAAGCGATGAGGGAAGGGCGGAATTCCAAAAAGTTAGCGGAAAACCAATGGAAACCGCCACGGTGGAGGAGTTGTGGAATTTCCTCTTTGATACGGGAAGGGTGGCCCGCCCCATCACCTATGACGATATAGCCCGATCCACAAGAAGGATGACATGGCATGCGCCTCCTGAGAAGGCTAGCGGAAAGCAGGGCGATGATGATGCTTAGGGCGCTGTTCGATGAGAGAAGGCGGGCTGAAATCCGCGATGCGCTGAAATCAAACAAGCCAATCGAATTCAGGAGCAGGCTGCCTAAGGACGATGCCCCGCCCGTAGCATCATATGATCAGGATGGCCCAAGCAGGTACAAGGAAATGCCACGAGCCCTTAGCCAGGGGGCCATGGATAATATCATCAGGACGAACAGGATACTGGCAAGGATGGCAAAGGCCGTTGCCAAGGCTGAAGGGAATCAAAAACCGAAAGAAGATGAACCTGAAGAATCAGGAAAAAATCAGTAGAGGTCCGCGCCCGGCGTGTGCCCCAGGATGAAGGGCGAGAGCATCTTGTGCGCCTTCCTGGGCTTGTCGACATTAAGCGCGAATATCCCGTCCACCCTGTCCGATGAGAGCATGGACAGCTCCTTGACGCTGATTTTCTCGGTCTCGAGCATCTCCGTGATTTTCTCCATCGAGTCGTTCGAGACCTTAATCACGATTGCCTCGGGGTGGGCTGTAGAGAACCCGTTGCGCGAAAGTATGTCCTGCGCCTTCCGGGGGTCCTTGACCTCCAGCGCAATCACCGCCTTGCCTCCCAGGACATCCACGGACAACCCGTCGATATTGACGTTGGACTTGCCGAGTATGTAGGAGATATCGGCCAGGAGGCCTACCCTGTCTTCTGACACTATTGTAACCGACTTCATTTCATTCACCACCGGATCATAACAGCTGGACGAGGTCCGTGCTTATCGCGTCCAATGACTTGAACGTCCGATAATCATCGGCCCCGCCGCCCATGAAGGCCCTCACCTTGGCCCTGGCTACCGATTTCACGACCCGCACCTTCTCCCCCATTGTCAGGGAGACGTCCTCCCCCTTGAGAAGGTTGCAGAGCTGCGACGCTGCGTCGACCACGACATCATAGCGCGTCGGGTCGACGTAAGCCATTTCCAAGGCAGACGTGAGCCCCATCACTTTTTTCTTGGTTTTCGTCTGCTTTTCCTGTGAGCCAAACATAACCATCCCCCCACCCTTGCTATTACTATGGTTGAACAGTTATATATATGTTTCGCAAATATTAGTGTAAATTTGTTCAATTTGTTTATAAACTTAGTGCTTAATAACACGAAATTTCATATATACTGTTATGAAAGAACAAATATCCGTGAAAGGCATTATCCGCAAGCGATTAATAGATTGTCGCCGAAAAAAGGACATGCGAATCGTCATTGCGGACCAGATGGAAGAGGAGGTAGTGAAAGGCATATCAGCACTCGGCGAGGTGACGTATAAGCCCGCTGACGTGAAAGGGGCGCTGGAAGAAGCGGATGCTCTGATTGTGAGAAGCGCCACCAAGGTCACGGCCGACCTCATATCCGGGGCCCAAAGGCTGAAAATCGTCGCCCGGGCCGGGGTGGGGCTCGATAATGTGGACCAGGCCGCCTGCAAGGCGAAAGGCATCAAGGTGCTGAACACGCCGGGCGCCTCATCCAACGCAGTCGCGGAGCTCGCCATCGGCCTGATTATAGGGGCCATGCGGAACATCCAGAAGGCCCACCACCAGATGAAGGGCGGCAAGTGGGAGAAGAAAACGCTCGCGGGGAATGAAATCGAGGGCAAGACGCTCGGCATAATCGGATACGGGCGCATAGGGGCACTCCTCGGCAATAAGGCGCGCGCGCTGGGGATGCATGTCATCGCATACAATCCGCCGCCCAGGCACGATGACGGCATGGTGGAGTTCGTAGAGAACCTCGATGCGTTCCTGGGAAGGGCTGATGCGATCTCCCTCCATGTGCCTGCCACGCCCCAGACTGTGAACCTTGTATGCAGGGAGAGCATCGCGAAGATGAAGGATGGCGTCATCATAATCAACACCTCGCGGGGTGAAATCATAGACGAGGACGCGCTTTATGAGGCCGCAAAAAGCGGGAAGGTGGGCGGCGCCGCGCTGGATGTGTTCCGCAAGGAGCCCTACAGCGGGAAGCTCCTCGAGCTGGACAACGTGTACCTGACGCCGCATTTGGGGGCGAGCACGAAGGAGGCGCAGGAGAAGATAGGGGCTGAACTGGTGAGACTGCTTAAAGAGGAGCTTGGAAAGGGCTTATGATGGACATCCTTCTGGGCGCGCTCGCGGTGCTTCTGGCGACTTCAGCCGGCGCACTGTCGGTGCTTTTCCTCGGGTGCATGGATGAGCGCAGGAATGCGGCGATGCTCGCGTTCGCTGCGGGAGTCATGGGGTATTCGGCGTTCGAGATGCTTACAGAGGCGCACAAGAGCGCGGGGGATGCCGTCGTCTTAGGCGGCCTTGCACTCGGAATCCTCGGGCTCGCTACAGCGGAAAGGCTCCTTCCGCACATCCATATGCACATAAGCGGGGAGGAGCTGAAGCATTCGAAAAAGAAGGCGCTCATGATAGGCGGCGCCATCGCATTGCACAACGTCCCGGAGGGTTTTGCCATCGCGACCGCGTTTGCAGCATCGACACCTCTTGGCTGGTTTGTAGCCACGACGATAGCCATCCAGGACATCCCTGAAGGCGCGCTGATTGCCGCCCCGCTCGCATGCTACGGTATGGGGAAATGGAAGGCCGTCTCGTATGGCATCGCATCCGGCCTCGCAGAAGCTGCTGCCGCGGTGGCCGGGTTCTATTTCCTGAGCATGTTCATTTCCGCAGTGCCGCTCGCCCTCGCGTTCTCTGCGGGTGCCATGGCGTATGTCGTCCTGGTGGAGCTGCTTCCGGACGCCCTAAGCAAGGGCAGGGAGCGCGCCGGGGCGCTCGCATTCTCTGCAGGCGCGGCTGCGGCGTTCATGCTCGCCTCGCTCTTCGTCATCTGAAGAATCAGGATTCTTCCTCTGCTTCCACTTCGGCTTCGACTGTTTCTGCTTCCACTACAGCATGCACGCCCTTAGTCGTCTTCTCCACCTTGTCGGCGAAGTGCGACGCCATCTTGCCCTTCGGGAAAACGACGACTTCCTTGTGCTTCACCGGAAGCTGGAGCTGCTCGGCCAGGCGCACGAGCTCCGCGGTAGGGATGTAGTGCTTGCACACGAGGAACGGGACCATGCCCACGCTCGTCTTCTCCTTCACGACTTCGAGGCGGTGGCTCTGGCGCAGGCCGGTCACGTAGACCTTGACGTCCACGTAGCCTCTCCGAAGTATCTCATCCTTGCCAATCATTGTATTCCCTCCTTAGTTAGTAGTATTTCCCGACGCCCCCGAAAAACGGGATGGCGGGGCCTCTCTTTATCGCGACAGTCTCGCCCTTCCGCAGGCGGCGGACGAAGATGCCGTCTGCTATGAATGCGCAGTCGTTGCCGACAGTCACGGCAACGGTGCTGTCCTCCGGGAGGACCTTTGGGGAGAATGCGCGCTTGTAAGGACATATGGGCACAAGGCTTAATTTGCTTTCTGTTGGCGCAAGCTTCTCCCCGCCGGCTGAAAATGCGTATGCGGCCGAGCCGAGCGCCGTCGATATTATCATGCCGTCCCCTTCGAATTGGGTTTTGTGTTCAGTGTTTTGTGTTTTGATTGCGACTTCCATCTCCGCTACGCGGTAATTGGTGGCGTGGATTACGGCGTCGTTCAGGGCGACTATGTGGCGCTGGCCGAGCGTGCAGGCGAGCGTGGAGATGCTTTCGCGCTCCGGGTTTGCGAGGATTGCGGATATCCCGCCTTTCCAGTTGTCTTTCCTAAGCTGGCAGATGTAGCTCTTGTCCCCGCCTATTCCGAGGACCGTGCCTTCGAGCCTGCCCCTATAATGGGCGAAGAGGATGGTGCCGTCGCCTCCGATGCATATTGTGGCGTCGGCGCCCTTGCGCACGGGCGTGTGGGCTGGCGCCAGGAATGTTTTGAGCTCCTTAGCGATTTCCTTCGCCCACGGCTTTCTGGGGTTCGGGATGATTTTGATGCGCATGGAACTATGATTGTGTGGATGTTTTATAAAACGATGAAGCAAAGAGTGGTATTGCATGAGTGGTTCTGAAAGGCGGAAACTCGCTGGCCTGCGGGCGGCCATAGACGGGGTGCCGGAGGGGCATCGAGGCGCCATCGCGAAGATGGCAAGGATGCTCGGCCCGGACAGGCTCGGCGGGATAGAAGACGAGCTGGCCCGCTGGAGGGGCAAGCCTGCTTGCACCATAGAGAAGGCGGTGATGTCAGTTCTGGCTAGCCATTTTGGGCCGGAGAATATGCCGGAAGAAATCAGGTCGATGAGGCTCGAATGGTTCGGAATCAGCGGGGCGGCAGGGGAGGCTCTGGCCAAAGCCGGTATAATCACCGTGGGGGAT
Source organism: Microcaldota archaeon (assembly GCA_022627495.1). Taxonomy (GTDB): domain Archaea; phylum Micrarchaeota; class Micrarchaeia; order Anstonellales; family Bilamarchaeaceae; genus Bilamarchaeum. Next base: position 2,609 of record JAKEGJ010000017.1, on the reverse strand, counting down.
TTCCTGGCCATGCCGGAAGCAGAGCAGGCGGGCGGGGGGGTTCTTGAATCCGCGGTGAAAGAAACGGAGCTTAGGCTGCTAGGCTACGGGATTAGGACGATAGAGAATCCGCCGCTGCGCTGAATTTTTAAAAAAAACGAACGCATCGAAGTTGCTGGAAAAAGAAAGGGCAAGGAAAATAAAGAAGGAATGTGTGCCTTTTGTTAAGGCACGGGATTTGAAAAAAATGCCGCTTTAGTCCGATTCTACAACCCCTTGAGCTTTTCCAGGTCTTCAGGCGACATGCTTTCGCTAAGCTCCTTCAGGGCCTGGCCAAGGTTCCTGCGTTCAATAACTGGATATTCTGATTGTGCGGCAGCCACAACCAGCAATGCTCCAATCTCCGGGTCGAAGAGTCTGCCCTGGACCAGGGCATTCACTGCTTGTGACATTGCTGATACATATCCGCCATGGTTATTGTAGCCGTCCAAAGGTATCGCCCTATTTCCGCCATGGGTGGTCGTTGTTAAAAGTTCTCCTCCGTTCCAGTCCTTCCCGCTCAATCCCGTTATGAGCTCTGCTTCAGTGAATGGGCGGTACATCGGCTGGATCATGCCGCTATATATCGCAATGTACAGCCCAAGCCTCGCCGCATCATCCGGAGCCCTGACTACCCTTGCCTCGTAGCTCATGACGTCATTGTTGGTTAAGTAATTGACTGCATTGTAGTACGGCTTTCCATTGGAATCAGTACTGATGTCTATCATGGAAGGCTGGGTGGGGGGCAATAATTTATTCCCCAGATGCAGGTCTGATTGCCCGTATAAACCGTAAGCATTTCCAGCAGTATTTTGTGGGTACGGTGAGGTTCCCAGGTATGCAAGCTTCGGCCATATCTTACCACCTTCTATCCAGTAAGGATCGATTATGCTTGTCGGCATCGGCATACCCCCCCTCACGAACTCATCCAAATTGGTAAGATGCTGATGTGCGGCACCCGCAACCCTGACGCCTTTTTCATGGAAGAATAGAACAAAGGTGAATGCCCCCGCGTCAGTTCCGAACCGTCTTTTATGATAATCTATTCCGTTCGCTTCTGCCACCAGTACCTTTCTTGCCACATGCCAATTGACTTCGTATCCAATTCCCTCGGTATTGTAGCTGATCGGGTAGGTGGGATCGTTTGTTATTAGCGCATACATGCCCGTGCCATTCATTGCAGTTGCGTATGCCCACTCGCGGTTGAAGTGCGGGTGGTTCTCAAGGTTATACATGTATAAAGTTGATTTGATATCCGGCCAGTATGCGCTGTATGCACCCGTATATTTTGCTTCATGAGCCATGCGTGCGAGCACCACATTGCTCAACTGTCCTTGATATCCATCACTTGCACTGTCAAAGGTAAGGAGAGGTGCTTTGGATATCGGAATTGCCGGATTTAGCGCGCCTTGAGAGATTATGATATAGGCGGATGCAGAGAAGTTGTGGAAACCGTCATATATCATTGGCTCGGAAAAAGTTTTATTGGAATCATTTTGGTTTTCTGGATGCAGAGGACTGTTTATATACGGTCTTTCATAGTTTCCTCCGTTGTAAAGATTGCCAAGATACCTTCCGGTTGTGAGTGAGAATGGAAGGCTGCCGCTTGCAGACCGGGTTATCAGGTAAGTTTTTTCAACCTCACGGCCTTGGGATTTGAAGTGGTTTTTAAGGATGTTCTTCATGACCCGTATAGCATCCCGGTTAAATGAAACCTCACTGGCAAGATAGTAATTTGGCGGATTGGTTGCAGATTTTTGGTTGGACGGAATGCCGATCAGTTTAAGGCTCTCCAGCCAGTATTCATCATTGTTAACATTTGTGTCTGTAGGTGAATTTCTTCCAGCTGCATCGAATGCTACATACGCGAACCCTCTGGATAACAGAAGGAACTCATCAACAGCGTTATAGAGATGAGCGCCAAAGACGGTAAATCCGCCGTGGTTGGACTGTATCAAGACGCCATTCCAGTTTTCGGGGATGTAGAGGACGAAATTCACGCCCTTTAAACCAGAACGCGAACCCTCGCCAATCGGACCATATAGATATTGAAATGGTCCCGTAGTGCCGTTACTCCAGCCATAACCGCTCAACTCGCCGGAGTATTGCTTATACCGTACCCCATTCATTTCTTTTTCCACATAGACCGGCGCGTCAACCAGACCGCCATTTGCATAAGACGGGATGTATTTTTTCGACCCATCCACGTTTATTGCGCCGGTTTCAACATTGCTGTGGAACATGACTGCAGTTACTGCGCTTTTGATTTCACCTAACGCTGGGTTAAATACTGCCGGCACTATCGTTTCTGCCCCATCGAGTAATCCGAGCGGGTCGTTTCCGGGCGGCGCGAGTTGAGCTGCTCTTACAGCCCCTCCAAGGCCAAAGCCCGCAACCGCCATCCCTGCAGCACCTACGCCCATCATGCGGAGGGCCTGTGCGCGCGACATTCGTGCATTCAGAATCGAGTCAGAAACATTCCTTCTTCCGTTGCGGTTTGGTAAAGCCATATGGACACCCATGGGCTGAGAATTCGCCCAGGGTGATGACGGCTCAGCCAAGGTTTTAAATCCAGTAGCATGTGTTGGGGG
>JAKEGJ010000016.1 GCA_022627495.1 Microcaldota archaeon | reverse complement strand
CCTACGGCGAGGGCGGTTGGTTTGAACGACGTTTCGTTCAAAGCCCACCCTCGCCCTGCGGTGTTCCTTATGATTGAGATTGACGGTTCCTACGGCGAGGGTGGCGGGCAGATAATCCGAACGTCGCTCACCCTGTCTGCGATAACGCAGAAGCCGGTCACGATAACGAACATCCGCGCGAACCGCCCGAACCCGGGCCTCCAGCCCCAGCACCTGACAGCATGCAAGGCCGTCCGCAACGTATGCCGGGGCACGCTCAGCCATGCGGAGGCGGGAAGCATTGGGCTATCGTTCGAGCCCGGACCGATTGTAGGGGGGAGGTACGAATTCGACATAGGCACCGCAGGCTCGGCCACCCTCGTCGCCCAGACGCTCCTGCCGATACTGCTCAAGGCATCCAAGCCGAGCGAATTGCGCATAATCGGCGGCACGCATGTTATGAAATCGCCGGGATGGGATTACTTCGAGCGCGTTTTCCTGCCCGCGATATCGTGTTTCGGGGCGGCGGTGGAAGGAAGGATGGTCAGGCCGGGATATTACCCCCGCGGGGGCGGGGAAATAGAAATAAAGGTGAAGCCTTCGGCATTGCGGGGCTGCACCTCATGGCCGAAGGAGGACCATGTCGAAACCATAATACGGCTCTCCGAACTGCCCGCACTGATAGCAATAAGGGAGAAGAAGATATTCGTGCAGAACGGTTACGAGCACGTCCGCATCCGGGAGGACGATGCGCTTTCGCCGGGCAATGCGGTGACTTCGTGGAGGGGCCTGCGCGGCGGCTATGCGCTGGGCGAGAAGGGCAAGCGGGCCGAAGCCGTCGCCCAGGAGGCGCTCGATGCGGTGCTTGCCGAGCAAGGAGACGTAGACATGCACCTTGCCGACCAGCTCCTGATATACGCCGCGCTTGCGGAGGGGGCCACGGAGTACCGGACCGGCGCCGTGAGCGGGCATTTGCGCACGAACGCATACATAATATCGAGGTTCATCGACAGGGGCATCGACTATGCCGGCGGAAGGATTTTCATCCCCGCTTGAGCCCTTAGTTTTTCTGGCCCTCATCCAGCGAGAGGACGGTCCCGTTCCGGTGCACGTACACCAGGAAATAAGAGGCGGCGCCGGGAGCGTCCCATTTCACCAGCCAGGACTCCTCGTCAGGCTTTTCGGCCACGCTCGGGGATGCCCCCTCGTTCGAATGGATGTAGGAGGTGACCGCCCCGGTGCCGGGGAATGTGTGCGATGCGATTACCGCCTCTTCGGCGAATGCTATCGTGCAGATGCCTTCGGTGCAGACCTTGCACCCGCTCGTTATGACCTCTGCCGGCTGGGGTATGAAGTTCTGGGCCGGGTAATTGTAGAATATGTGGGAGCGCTCGGGGCATGGCGAAAGCGGGTTTTCCGTCACTTTCGCCTTGACCTCGAAATAGCGCGCGCCGTTGTCGTTCGTCTTCGGGACGATGGTCATTATCGCGACGTCCGAGCCGGGGTACTTGCTGTTCAAATCCTCGATGACGAACTTGCTCGCGTCCGCCTCGACGACATTCACCTGGAAGAACTCGATTATCTTGATGAGCGCGGCTATCACAAGAATCAGGGCTATAATCAGCAGCAACTCGCGCCTAATCGCCATGGAACGACAACCCGCCGAAAGCTTTTATTCCTTGCCTTCTCCGAGCGAGACGATGGCCTGGGCGATATCCCCGCCGCTTTTTTCCAGCGCGGCCTTCGCGTCCTCTTCGTTGCATCCGGTCTGCTCCATGACCATCTTGATGTCGTCCGCGGGCGCTTTCTCCTCCACCCGGACGTTTCCGGCTATCTGGAAGGACGCCTGGCCCTGCATGGTGATTTTGGTGACCTGGGGCTCTTCGATTATTATGGAGGAGCCGGAAGGCGTCTCAATCGTCACCTTGAGCGCCTCGATTTCCTCGCTCCGGATGCCCATCTGCTTCATGAGCGCCTGCATCTTCTTCGGGTCCATTCCGCCGGGAATCATAGGATAAGCCTCTCAAGAATGATTTCACGGGAAAAGAAAGGAGAGAAAAGCCTCAGGAAGTTTGATGAAAATTTAACCGGCGTTGAGCCGGAGGAAATTTTCATTTGAAGACTTCGCCGCGCTCTGATTTGCGCACTTCGACGCGCCTCATCTTGGTTATCGTTTTCAGCCTGCTGAAAATCTTCGACGAGAAGCGCCCGTAGATGACGTCCTGGATGACTTCGTCGAAGTTCTTCTCGGCAATCGACTTCCTGCACTCGTCCACGAGGATGTTCCGGAGGTTCCTCCGGGTGTTCTCGCTGACGCGCGCACCGGTGACTGCGATGACTTTAAGGCGCAGGGTCTCGTTGTCCTTCGTCTTCTCGTCCACCACCTGGTGGATGAGGGACTTGCCGCGCCGGGCGAACGTCCTGATGAATGAGGGCGCGATATCGTGCCCGAGGAGCATGGTGTTGGCGTCGTTGCCGTTCACGTCCTTGATGCGGAAGCGCAGCGTGGTGAACATCGCCATCTGGGACGCGCCGCCCATGCCGAGCTCCATCAGGCTCGCCCGGACGATGCGGTTGGGAAGCCTCTTGTCGTCCGAGGCCACGACCTCGCAGAGCTCCTTGTGCTCGAACATTACCGGAGCTTTCACCGAGTACCATTTCTTCGCTTTCCACTTGTCGACAGTCTTGATTTTTTTGCCTGCTATAGAATCACCATCACTTTACCAGCAAGGATGCCTTCTCTCGGTCATATCTCCATCCTGCCGGAAGCATGCCTTTCGACCCGTAGTATTTCGCGAGCCGCTGTATCTTGGACTCCACGTGGCCGAGTTTCACGACGTTGTGAGTATCATTCTTCGAAGACTTGATGTGTCCGGCCATGCGGACCGCCTTCTTTATCAGGTTGAGGAGGTCCTCGGGGTATTCTCCGGCCGCCTTCTCTTTCAGGAGGAATGCCCTGAGCGTCATGCCTATCTGCGCGCGGACGTTCGCGACGCCGTACTGGTCGCGGAGCGCAAGGCCTATTTTCGCCGGGGGCACGCCTTCGCGGGCCATCTTGAGGATTATGTCCTCGAGTTCAGCCTTCTTGACGCCCGTCCACTCCGGGACGTCCAGGCTTTTCGGCCTCTTGGTCCCTGATTTGCCCTTCCTTTTTGAATGCAATCTTGCCATGTTTAACCCTCGTAGAAATACGCCGGGAACTCTAAGGTTCCAGGCTTTTTGAGAATTCTAGAAGAGATTTATATCTATGTGAGATGTTGTTTTTTAAAAGTATGTTTTCCGCGAACGTCTGAGGATACCCTTCCGGCACGAAGATGGGGTCGTAGCCGAAACCTGATGCCCCCCGGGCCCCCTCGGATATCGAACCGGGGCACCTGCCGGAAAAGCAGGATATGCGCTTTCCGTCATGGTAGGCGATGCAGGCTTCGAAATACGCGGAGCGGTCGGGCGCCCCGGCCATTAGTTTCAGAATCCCGGCATTGCCCAGCTTCTTCTGGACCCAGGCCGAATACGTCCCGGGGAATCCGTTTAGGGCGCTTATGAAAAGGCCGGCATCTTCGACGAAGACGGGCTTTTTGCATTTTTTGAATGCGAATCGCGCGGCATCGCGGGCGATTTCTTCCAGGCTCTCCGAGCGCATTTCCCGATGCTCGATAGGAAAACGTTCCAGCTGAATGCCGCGCCCGGCGAGGTATGCGGCAGCCTCTTCGAACTTGTGCTGGTTTGACGTCGCGAACAATATCTTCAAGCAAACACCGCCAGTGCAACGCAGGGAAGCATAAAATGGCTTATGGGTGGATTAATTTGGAGTTTTCATACATTTATTTATAAATATTTGGAGCAAATATACCACAAGTGAAAATAAGATGGATGAAAGACTTGATGAAAAGGACCTCGCGCTGATTGAAGAGCTCCGGAAGGATTCGAGGCTCTCCGAGAAGAGATTGGCAGGGAAGACCAGTATCCCCATGACCACGGTGCACAACCGTCTGAGGAGACTGCGCGGGCTTGGCGTGATAACCGGAAGCACAATCCGGCTGGATTACGCCAAGCTCGGCAGGCCTCTGACCGCGTATGTGCTCCTGAAGGGGGCGCCCGGAGCGGACCGGAAAATCATGCTGTCGCACGTGTCCTCCATACCTGGCGTAAGCGAAGCCGCCGTGGTGGCAGGAGCGGAGCCCGACATAATATTCAAAATCAGGGCGGCATCCATCGAGGAATTGAATGCGGTTGTCGTGGAGGACCTCCGCAGGCAGAAAACCATAAGCGATGCAAGGCTGATGGTTTGCTACGAGCGCATCGAAAACGAATGAGTTATTGAGGCGGTCATGATGAAGAAAGGAACGAAGGATGGCAAGTCGGCGGGCATCAAGGAAAGCGGTCCGGGGAATCCCGGCCCCATGCCAGAAACCGGCAATCCGAAGCATTCAGACCCCGGCCAGAACCCCGGCGCCAATGCCGCGGCATCCGCTGAAGCGAAACCGGCAGTTACGGGCCCGAAACCCGAAACCCAGAACCCGAAACACGAACCCCCCGACCCCGCCCAGGCCGAGATGGCCGCCCTGCTCAAGGAGATTGAAAGCGCGATGTTCTCCATCCGGTTCCACCCCGTAGCCGTAACGGAGAAGTCCAAGGACGAAGCGCTCTCGAAGCTGGAGGGCATATACTCGAAAGGGAACGAGACGGTCCGGCAGATGCTCATGTACATGGTGCACGAATACCTCGCCACGAGCATGGAGCTGAAGACCATGCATACGCTGGAATACTTCAAGATGAAGAACGCCGGCCAGGACGCGGCCCAGCAGAGGATGAGCGTCTACCGCGCCATGTTCAACTACAACACGTCGCTGGAGGGCATATTCGAGATGGTGAAGTTCCTCGGCCGGCTACGGGGGAGCGATGACGCGGTCAAGCTGCTCACATACCATTATTCGCACCTGAGCTTCATCGAAAACGAAGCGAGCCACGTCCTGCGCGCCTCCATACTAGACGCCCTCGGGAAGGCGGAATCGAAATACGCCCTTCTGGCACTCCTGGATTATGCCGAATACACGGACAACGAGCGCTCGTTCGGCCGCATCGTCAGCGCCCTCCTGGAATGGGAGGAGAAGCTGGATTCCCTCCGGATGCCGGAGAAGGAGAAGGCGGGGATACGCGACAAGCTCAAGAAAATCGTGACGAGCGAGTTCGGCGGGTCGCACTATGGCTGACCCCGCATTCCCTAAGCCCATTCAGGCGTGCGTGAATTCGAGCTGCGTCCTGCACTGGGAGTCCTCCTGGAAATAGCCCTGTATGAACAGCTTGAAATATCCCAGGATGGGTATGCGGCTTATGACCTTCCCGCGCAGGTTCTGGTGCGGAATCGGGCGGTTCATCATCCCGGTTCCGAATTCGTAAGACTGCGAATCTAAGATGGGGTTGTTGTCCCCGCGCGTTATGTAATAGTATTTTCCGTCCACGTCAATCCGGAACATCGCCCGGTGAACGATGTCGCCGATGCGCGCGTAGTAGTCGCCTGCGGGCGGCTGGTAGACGATGATGTCGTTTGAGAAGTTGGCGAGGTAGTCCGTCCCTTTGAATGAAACGGCCTTCAGGCATGGCATGTGCGCCAGCGTGCCGTTGCGCAATATCAAATCGCAGCGCTCGTACGTGTATGTGAATGCGCCCTTTTTCTCCACGAAAGCATCCGGCGAGTCGATGAAAGCGCGGCACATCTCCGAGTACGAATTGGCCACGCAATACGGGAATAGGGAGCCGTCGATGCTCGCGTTGCCCCCCGGGTATCCGATTTCCGCGCGGCCGTTTAGGGATTCCATCTCGGCCTGCGTCATGCTGATGTCATATGCGCGCACGGGCGCGCCCTGAACCAGCACGAAATCCCCCCGCTGGAGGTTGGGGAGCATGCTGCAGGAGACGACCGCTGAAAGGGGCGAGCTGGTGTTGAGGAGGAACGACGCCCCGAACCAGATGCCCAGGGCGACTAGGAGCGCCACGACCGTGTCCAGCGCCTCGTGCTTCCAGCCGTGGTTTTTCGCGCCTTCCTTGACTTCGAGGGTCACGAAATAGACGATTTCGAAGGCAACGAGCCCGCCGAATAGGAGCGTCAGGAAATTAAGCGCGGATTCGGGCGCTCCGAAGAGCATGTTCGAAATAAGCGCAAGGGCGAGCGTGCCTAGCAGTATTACGGCCTGGACGCGGCCGGATTTAAGCCGCTCCACAAAGTCTTCGCCCATCATTTCACGATGTCCTTGAACTGCGCCCGGAAATCTGTGACTTCCTTCTTGACCTCTTCGAGCTTCTCCAGGACGAGCTTGGCCGGCTCGCCCTTCTTCGTGCGGATGTACAGCTTCGGCTCTCCGACAAGGGGGTGCTCGACCTTCGATGAGGCGAATTCCACGTCCTTGTCCTCGCCAAGCTTTTCTGCGAGAAGCTGGGCCAGGGCCGAGTCTGCCCCCCGAAGCTCCATTTCCAGCACGTTTTTCTCGTTCGTAAGTATTTTCACTTCCATAAAAACCCTCTCCGATATTACCAAGTAGGGTTTTTTATCCCCATCTCGGCCATTGCTCCGATCAAAACCCTCCTATGCCAAGTCATTGACGCTGATATGGATTGAATCAGGATGAACCTTCCCTTCCGCCGGGGCCGGGCCTGCGGCCGAACCCGCGCCTCCTGTCCCCGCCGCGGTCAGGGCTCCTGCCGAAGCGCCTCCCGCCACGGTCGCCGCCGCGCTCTCCGCCGCGGAATTCCCTCCGGGGGTAGCGCTCGCGGCGCTCCTCTTCAGGCGGGGGGGCCTCTCCCTCTTTGAGCGGAAGCTTGCGCCTCTCCTTCCAGAAGCATTGCGGGCAGATGAATATCCGCTCCTGCAGATTCATCCGGCTCCTGCACTTCGGGCAGAAGGCCGCTATGACGCCGCAGTCATGGCCGAACATCGTTATGTCGAATCCGGCCCGGTCAATTTTCTGGACCTTGGCCCGGATTATGTCGCCTATCTTGACTTCGTCGCGCAAATCCCGCACGTAGCCCGTGCGTATCGCCGTCACGGGCAGGACCGCCTCGAACTCGACTCCGCGGGAGCCGCCTTCGGCTTCCTCGGCAGGGATGCACCCTCCTATGGCCTTGTTCAGGCTCGCCTTGATGATGACGCAGTATACTGGCATGCCCAGGTGGGGCTGCTTCAGCGTCCTCCCACGTGAACGGACCTCGGCGCGGCCCGGAACGCTCATGTTTTCGCCTGCGCCGGCGGAGTATACCTCGTCATTCTCCGAATAGGTGTTCTCGCCCGGCTCGGCCTCCTCGGCGCTCGAGAGATGGTCTCCAGGCAGGACTAGCTTCTTATCCATGGAAATTCCTCTGGGGATTAAAGAGGATTAACTATTGAAAAGGAAGAGTTTTTAAAGATGAATAATGCCTTTCTCCCCTATAATCCGATACCTGTGATATCCGATGAAAAGGCCCATCTTGGTTCTGTGCATCGACCGCGACAACGACCTGTTCGAAAAAGGCAAGGTCAGCGGGCCCCTTATCGGAAGGGAAAGGAACCTCCAGGGAGCCGTCTCGCTGGCGCTCGCAGACCCCGAGGACCCGGACTCGAACGCCATATTCTACGCGGTCAGGTTACTGGACCAGATGAGGGGGGACGGCAATAACGCGGAGGTCGTCACGCTGACAGGCGACAAGAAGCTGGGATACCGCGCGGACAAGGAAATCAGCTCTCAGCTGGACAAGATAATCACCGAAATCAACCCGTCCTCGTGCGTGATTGTCTCGGACGGCGCATCGGACGAGGAGATACTCCCCATCATCAAGTCCCGCCTGAAGGTGGACTCCACGAAGATAGTGTTCATCAAGCAGGCGAAGGAGCTGGAAAAGACGTATTTCGTGCTCCTCGAAAAATTGCGCGACCCGCATTTCGCAAAGACGATAATCGGGATACCCGCCCTCCTCCTGCTCCTGACCGCGGTATCAATATACCTCGGCCTGGGATGGCTGCCGATGGTAATCGCCGTCGCCGTGTACGCCCTCCTGCGCGTGTATGGCGTGGAGGACTGGTTCCTGGACGTGATAAAGGATTTCCGCTTCTCCTTCGAGCGCACGAGCTGGATTGGGTATATAGGCGGCGTAACGGTGTTCGTGATAGGCATATTCGTGGCGTACCAGACGCTCCAGAAGGGCATCGCCCTCGGGCTTCCCAACGACAAGCTGATCGCGCTCGTTGGAGGGAGCATCAGCTGGATAGCCTTCACCGCCCTCATACTCATTATGGCCGGCAAAAGCATAGACGCCCTCATGGAGAGGAAGAAATACCGGATAACCAAGTACATGCTTTATTCTGCGGCGGCCGGCCTGACCACGCTGGTCGTCCTCGTGGGCAGCAACTGGATAGTGAACATGAACGAGCCGTATGTGGATTTCGGCACGTTCCTTGTCACAATCGCCCTTTCCCTCGTCCTCGGTTATGCGGCCACCTCGCTCATCAACTGGTACCGCAAAGAGGTGCTCCTCGAGATGAAAATCGATGGCAAGGAGGCGATATCCGAGCGCGGCACTTATTTGGGCAAGATTGTCGGCATCGACGCCCGGCACGGCAAGATAATCATCCAGACGATATTCGACAAGAGGTACGCGATACCGATGTCGGCCGTGAGCTCCGTCGAGGACAACGTGGTTCTCAAGTCAAACGATTGAGAAAAAGGAAATCGCTAGTCCGCCTGCGTCTTCATCTTCCGGAGCAGCTCTTTCTTCGCCTTGCCCTCGGAAAGCACGTGCTCGAGGACCTCCACGATGTCGTTGACCTGGACGATTTCTATCATGCCCGCCCTTTCCTTGGGAAGGTAGACGTCCCGCCCGTTCGCTTTCGGAATAAGCGCTTTCTTTATGCCCGAATCGATTGCGGCCTCCAGTTTGCCGTTTATCCCCCCCACGGGAAGCACGCGGCCCCGCACATCGAGCGAGCCGGTCATCGCCACATCCTGCCTCACCGGTATGTTGGAGAGGGCGGAGATGACGGCGACCGCAGTGGAGATTGACGCGCTGTCCCCCTCCACGCCTTCGTAGGTCTGGAGGAACTGGATGTGCAGGTCGGTGCGGGCGATCGCCGTCCCGATGTATTTCTTGAATATGGCGGACACGTTGTCGACCGCCTCCTTCGCTATCTGGCCGAGCTTCCCTGTCGCAATCACCTTGCCTTCGCTTTTGGATGCCGAAGGCGTAGCCTCTGCGACAATCGGCAGGACGAGGCCCGCCCTTGAATCGCCAAGGACCGCAAGCCCGTTCACGCGGCCCACTTCCGCGCCGCTAATGACTATCGTCTGGTATTCTTTTTTGTGCTCGATGATTTTCGCGCCCAGCTGGCTCTCGATGGACTTGAAGACCTTCCTGGCCTCCAGGACGTCGTCTTTTATGACGAGCGGCCGGCCCTTCTCGCGCGCCATGTCGCCTGCGGCCCGGACCAGGCCGCCAAGTTCGCGCAGGTTCAGCGTGAATTTCTTCCTGCGCCCGGACATCCTGCGCGCCTCCTCGATAATCTCGGCGACGGCCTCGGAATCGAACTGCGGGATTTTCCCGTCGCGCTTAACTTCCTGCGCGATGAAGCGCACCAGCTTCTCCTCGGTTTCAGGCGTGTCGTCCATCGAGTCTTCCACGTAAATCTCATAGCCGCCGCCGCGGATTCTCGAGCGCAGGGCGGGGTGGATGTGCGCCATGTCTGGCAGGTTGCCCGCGGCCACGAGCACGAAATCGGTCGGGACGGGCTGAGTCTTAACCAAAGCGCCGGACGACATCTCGCTCTGCCCGGTAATCGGGTACCTCTTCTCCTGCATCGCGGTGAGTATCTCCTGCTGCCAGTTCAGCTTCAATGACGCTATCTCGTCTATGAATAAAACGCCCCGGTTCGCCTGGTGGATTGCGCCCGCCTCGACGCGCAGGTGCGCGGGCGTGCCGAGGCCGCCGCTTTGAAGCGGATCATGTTTAATATCGCCAAGGAGCGAGCCCGCGCGCGAGCCGGTGGCGTCGATGAACGGCGCCGTGAAGCGCTCGCTGTTGTCCACGATGAGTTTCGGGCTCGTCTGTTCGGTTATCATGAGGCGCTTCCCCAGGCCGGATGTCGCGCTCGATATGATGAAGAGGAGGCCCAGGCCCAGGATGGTCACGACCGCGAGCAGCTTGATGTTTTCCGGGACCTCGGTCGAGAGTATCACTGCGAGGATTACTATGCCTGCGATGGCGATTATCAGCGAGGCTGGCGGCCCCTTCGCCCCTTCGTCGCGGGGTTTCTGGAACGTGGATATCCTCCGCCCAAGTCCGATACGCAGCTGCCTGGCAAGCGACATGCGCCCGGCGGCGGCCGGCAACGCTTCCTTCTCGCCCGCACGCTCGGGGGGAGCACCCTTCGTCTCGGCGCCCATCTTCCTTATCTTCTCGAGCTCCTTGGGTGAGAAATACCGCTCCAGGCGGTTCTTCTTTATGTATTCGTAATCGGGATGCGTCTTCATCACGCGGACCATGGGCATGTTCTCGTTGTTCGGGTTCGGGTACACGAGGACGTCTTCTAGCTCCTCCACCTGCATCAGTTCCGCCATTGCCTGGGCCATCATGCTTTTGCCCGTGCCCGGCGGGCCTATCAGCAGGACGTTGCGCTTCTGCTTCGCGGCCTTCTTGATGATGCCGACGGCCGCATCCTGCCCTATTATCTGGTCGATTATGCGCTCGGGGACTGCTACCTCTGCGGTGGATTTGACTTTCATCTAAAAATCACACCAATAAGAGCGAAGCCCGGGTATAAATTACTTCCGGGCCGGGCAGGAGGATGCGTAATCCGGATTTACGAAACGACGCGGACGTTGCCGAAGGCGATGCGCGGCGCCACGAGAGAGCCGAACACGCGCTGCTTTTTCTCCATCGCCTCGATATTGGCGAACATGTCGAAGACGTTTCCGCTCAGCATGAAGCCCTTGATTGGCCTGCGCCTGCCCTTCTCCACCAAAAACGCCGTGCTCACCTCCAGGCCTATGTCGCCGGTCGTGAGGTTCGCGGTATGCGAACCGTGCGCCGAGCGCACTTCGATGAAACGGTCCAGCTCGCCCAAATCTTCCATGCCGCCTGGGGATATGACGATGTTAGATGCCCCGATTGACGGCGCCGAATCGTACGATTCGCGGGAGCAGGAGCCGGATTCCTTCACGCTCCCGCCTTCAAGGGCCGATGTCTCGCGGTCGTAGAGGAATGACTTGACCTCGCCGCGCTCGATTAGCGCCCGCTTTTGCGAAGGGGTTCCCTCGTCATCGAAAGGCCGGGCGTTGATGCCTTCCGAAAGCCCGTCGTCGCATATTGTAAGCATGTCCGAGAAGCGTTTTTTCCCCTCCGCAAGCGCAGTGATGCCGCGCCGTTTCCAGTCACCCGAAAGCGAAGGGAGGAGCGTGTCCACGAGGCTTTCCAGCGCCTCGGGCTCCATGACCACCGTATAAGAGCCGCTTTCCGGCTTTCCGGCGTTCTGCATCGCCTGGGCCATTTCCGCGGCCAGAAGGCCATGCACTGCTGCGTCCTTGGGGCGGCGGTGCGATGCCAGGAAAGAGAACCCGTATCCGTCGCCATGCATGCTTTCGACATAGAGCGTGAAGACCGTCTTTTTGAATGCGCCGCTGAAGCCGGCGGTGTTCTCGACGCTGACGCGGGCATCCTCCATTGACGCCATGACCCTGGGGTTGCCGCCCTTGGACGACGCCATGTCCTTCGCTTCATCCACCAGGGAGCGCATCGATTCCACGTCGTCGGGGGAGGAGGACGGGTCATGTATGGCGGGCTTGGCGAATGTTGATGCGGGGGCGAAGGAAAAGCCGCTTTTGACCGAGAAGCGGGACATCTGCCTTGCCTGGGCAAGCGCCCCTTCAACGCCGGATTCGTGCTGGCAGTGGCCGAACCCGAGGCGCCCGCCTTCCAGGGCGCGGACCGCGAAGCCGGCCGAGGAATCTGATTCCTTCGTCTTCAATTCCCCCCCGGAAAACGCCAGGCGGATGGAGCGGGACTCGTAGCGGAACACCTCATGGCCGGACATACCGCTTTTAATCTCCGCGCGATATTTTAAACACATGAGGGTATTCGTCGCCGTTCCGGTCCCCGAGGCGCTGCGCAGGAAGGTGTCGGCGCTCGGGCAGGAGATTGCCGCCCCGGGCATCAGCCTGGTGAGGCATGACAACATGCACCTCACGCTGAGATTCCTGGGGGAAATCCCGGATTCACAAATCGTTGATGTAAAAAAGCAGCTTGGCAGGGTGAAATTCAAGCGGTTCTCCTGCCGCATCCGGGGTGTCGGCGTCTTCCCGAACGAAAGCTTCGTCCGGGTCGTGTGGGCCGGATGCGCGAGCAGCGGCGCGCTGGAAGCGCTCGCAAAAGACGTCGCAGGCGCGCTTGGCGGGTACGGGGGGGAAGAACGGTTTACAGCCCATCTTACGATTGCCCGGGTGAAGAGCAGGCTGGACCCGCGTGCTTTTCTCGAGAAACACCTGGACGAGGAGTTCGGCGCGTTCGAAACGGACGAATTCCACCTGGTATGCAGCGTGCTCGGCCCGGGGGGGCCGCAATACACGACTCTGGCGGTATTCAAGGCGGATGGATGAGATGCTCGAATTCCTTCCCGCAACCGGCTCGCTTCTGGCCTACGGCTCGATGGGGACCGTATCGAAAAAGGCCATAGCCTCAATCGGCAGGCACAGGGCGATAGCCTATTCGTATATCGTGCTGGTGGCGCTCCTGTTTGGCTGTGCGCTCGCCCTCGGCCTTTCGATATCGTTGCCGGAAGCGCTCGTCTTCGCATACGTCATCCAGATAGCCGCAGGCGCGCTCGGCTCCATTTCGGAGTATAAGGCGCTTCACCTTGGGAAGGCGAGCGTCATCGTGCCGGTTAGCAGGATGGCCAGCGTGCTGGTCCTGGGTGCGAGCATCGCGTTCCTTTCCGAAACCCCGGGGGTGTTCCAAATCATTGGCGCGCTCCTGATTGTCGCCGCCGCCCTCATCGTGGCGAGGGACGAGGGAGGGAAGCTTTCGCTGATGCCGTGGATGCCTTATCTGGCCGTGTCAATCCTCTGCCGCGCATACTATTATACATCCATCAAAGGCTTCGTCCTGGCCCTCGGCCCCCTCCAGGCCAGCCTTTTCCTCGAGGCGGGGATAGCCGCATTCATCATCACGTCCCATATCCTCCGCGGGAAAAGCCTTTCGCTTCCAAAGCCCGCCATCGCGGCGGCGCCTGCGGCCGCGGCCGGATGCCTCCTCTTTGCAGGGTCGGCATTGTACAGCACTTCCGTCGCAAGCATAGGAGCGGGGCTGACATCAGCCATCTATTCCGGCACGCCCGTCGTCAACACCGTGCTCGCTTATTTCCTGCTGGGGGAGAGGCTGGACGGGCAGAAATACGCGGCCATAGCGCTGATGGTGCTGGGGCTGGCCATGATTTTCATATAAAAAAATGAGAATAAAAAAAATAAACGAAATCACTTCTTTGCCGCGCGGGACTTCCAGAAGAGGATGGCCCCGGCAAGCAGCAGGAGGAGCAAGACGCCCACGATGATGGGGGTCATGTCCGAGCTTGCGCCGGTCGGCTTCTCCGTTTCCTCGCCCTGCGCTTTCGGCATCGACTTGACCTCTATTATCTTCACAGCCTGCCCGTCTTTCAGGAGGGCTACCCGGTAGGTGCCGGGGAGGTTGAGCGGGAAGGTGAAGGTGCCGTTCTGGTCGGTCCTGCCCGTGCTGTTCTGTCCTGACGGGTCAGTCACCACGTAATCGCAGTTCGCGCACGGCTGGCCGTTCTCGCTTGCGTCGCATGCCGGGCTGGCCCCTACGACGCCCGATGCCGGGCAGGCCACGTTGTTCTGAACGCACTTGTGGTTTCTGCACTCGTATCCTGCCTGGCAGGACGGGCACCCTTTTTCGGTGCCGCATTCATAGCCGTAAGCCGCGAACGTGTGGTTCAGTATCTGGCCGCAGCCCTCGTCGACCACATCCTCGCAGGAGCCGGTGTTGTGGGTGGCTGGTATGGCGCAGTACTGCGTCTGCGTGCAATCCCCGTCCTGGCTGCATCCTTCCTCCGCCGGAGGCTTCTCCACGCAGGAATGGTCCACGCAGGACTGCGTGGAAAGGCACTGGGAATCCGAACAGCAGGCGTATCGGACGCACTGGTGGTTTTCCACCTTGCCGCATTCGCACGGTATGGGCTCGCACGCGCCATCCACGCACGCTGCCGCTGCAGCGCACTGCCCGCTCTCGGTGCATTCCGGTTCGGGCGCGCCGCACTGGCCGCAGTCCACCAGCTGCTGGGTGAGCACCTGGGAATCGTAGTCCTCGCTCGTCACCTTGACATCCACCTTCATCCCGCAGGCATTGAAAACGAACGTGCCGTCCGCGCCCGTATCGCCCCATGCCACGAGGTTGGCGTTTGAGACGTCCTTGACCGACACATGCGCGCCGGAGAGGTTTTCGCCTTTGGCCATGACGCTTACGGCATTCCCGTCGCAGGACGGGCTGATTGCGACCTGCATGCTGTACTGCGGGTCGTCATCTTCCGAAGGCTGGGGTTGGGGGGTAAAAGTACCTGAAAAACAAAAACCAAGAACTAACAGAACCGCAAATATTGTCATCAATTTCATGATTTGTTATCCGGCGAATGAGTATTTATAGTGTTCTGTAGCCTGCGGAAGCCGAATCCGGAAAAAAACGGGCGATAGAATGAGAAAAACGGGAAAAATGGAAAAAGAAGAAAAATGGAAAGGAAAAAATCACGCGAGCAGGGCGTCGATGGCCAGCTTGATTTTGGCGTACTCGGGGCTCGCGACAATAACATACGTCTTGCCGTCTGATGAGAGGCCCCAGTCGAAGCCAGCCCCTTCGGCCGCGGATTTCACCTTGTCCTTGCCCACCTTCGCCGCATCGACAAGGATGTAGAAGGTCGGCGTGCCGGCCCTGCCGACATTGGCTGCCGATACGGTCTGCCAGTCGCTCGTGAAGCCATCGACGGTGTCCGCATAGGTGTCGCCATCGACGCATGACGAGAATGCAGCTGCATCAAGGCCGCTGATTCCGGAGGCGAGAACCTTGAGGTTCGCTTTCGAGTACTTGCCGTCGTTCTCCTCAGGAGTCTGGTTGTCGAATATCGCGTCGTGCATCTCCCAGTACTTGCCCTGGGCGTTCGCGCACATGGCCGCGTTCGATGCGTATATCGACTCCTGGCCGAGGAACGCGACGGGGTAGTGCCTCAATGCAGCTTTGCCAGCCGCGACATAATCATCCTCGATTTTCGCGACAGTCCCGATTATGGGGCCGTATTGGGAAGCGTAAGCCTCCGCCCACGGGGAGCCGTATGTCATCCCGCAGAACGGGCACTGGAAGTCTGAGAATTCCACCACCGTGACCTTGCTGGATGCAGAGCCCATGAGGGGCGACTGCGAGAGCATGGATGGCACCTGCATCGTTTTGAGGGATGCGTTCCCGGCCGTATTGCCGGTTGTGTTGCCGGATGCGTTGCCGGTGCAGTTCTGGCACACGGGGCACTCGGTTGCCGGGCCCTTCACCAGGCCGAATCCCTGCGTCATCGTCGATATGACAAGCAGTGCCGCCAATCCCATAATTAGGATGCCATACAACATGTCCTTGCTGAATGTAACTGTGTTCGATTCTTTCTCCGACAATAAATCACCTCTCTGGTTGTAAAAAAAATGATAAAATCAATTCGCGAATGTTATATTTAATTCTTTTGAATCCTTCCGACCCGGGCAGCCCCGCCATGCGCAGATAAAAATATTCGCGTGGTATTCCTAGCGGCTGATTTCATGACAACGCTTGACCGAGCTATCATCGCATCGTATGAAAGGGACGGCAAGAGGTTCGAGATTTACGTGGACCCGGACGCGGCGTACGCGTTCGTGGAGAAGCGCAAGCCGGACGTCAAGAACATCCTCGTCGCCGAGGAGATTTACGAGGACGCGAAGAAGGGCGAGAAGGCGAAGGCCGCGGACGTGCAGAAGGTATTCCACACCACGGACATCATGGCCATACTGGAGTTCATACTCAAAAACGGGGAGGTCCAGCTCACGACCGAGCAGAGGCGCAAGAAGGTGGAGGAGAAGCGCAAGCAGGTGGTCGCGATACTCCTGCGCGAGGCCATAGACCCGCGCACGAAGGCCCCGCACACCCAGATACGCCTCGAGCAGGCGATGGAGCAGGCGAGGATACATATCGACCCGTTCAAGGACCCGCGCGAGCAGATGGAGGAAGTGGTGAAGGAACTGCGCCCCATCCTGCCGATGAAGTTCGAGAAGATGAAAATCGCGGTCAAGGTGCCCGCGGCGTATGCGCACAAGTGCTACGGCACCCTGAAGAACTACGGCATCGAGAAGGAGCAGTGGCTCGGCAGCGGGGACCTTGTAGTTGTCGTCGAGATATTCGGCGGGATGCAGGGCGAGTTCTACGACAAGATAAACAAGCTGACCGCAGGCTCGGTCGAGACCAAGGTGCTATCGGGCTGATTTTTTCGACAAATCCATATAATCCAAAAGGGCCTCATAAATGCGTCCATTATGAATGGATAATCTTGTCCATCCTAAATGGAAACAATTATATTCTTTTCAATGCATAACGGCATCATGTTGCTGAAGGAAACGCTCCGCGGGATTGCCAGGGACCAGATGGAAGAGCTTGCATCCGTTGATTACGGCCTTGAGAGGGAGGAGTTGGGAAGGATAGACCTCGAGACGCCATATGCGGTTGTGTTATCCGGCATCCGCAGATGCGGAAAGAGCACGCTTCTAAGGCAGATTGCAAAAAAAACAGGCCGGTTTTATTATTTCAATTTTGATGATTCGCAGGTCGCCGGCTTTGAAGTATCGGATTTCCAGAAGCTTGACGAGGTATTCCATGAGGAGTTCGGCGATTCCGACTGCTATTTTTTCGATGAAGTGCAGAATGTGGAGAGGTGGGAGCTTTTTGTCAGGACCGGCCTGGACAGGGGCAAGCGGTTCGTGCTGACCGGTTCGAACGCCTCGCTCCTGAGCAAAGAGCTTGGGACCCGGCTTACCGGAAGGCACTTGCGGGAGGAGCTTTTCCCGTTCTCCTTTGGCGAAGCGCTTTCATTGCGGAAAGCCAAGGCAGGCCCTGCATCCCTTGCAACATACCTGGGGGAGGGGGGTTTTCCGGCTTACCTTCGCTATGGCAAGGCTGAAAGCCTGCGCGAGCTCCTCAACGATGTGATCGAGCGCGACATCGTGGTGCGCCACAAGCTCAGGGACACGAAAACAGTAAAGGAGCTCGCGGTATACCTCCTCACAAACACTGCCAGGGAGTTCACCTACAACAAAATCGGGCAGACGTTCAGCCTGTCCACTACGACTGCGGCGTCCTATGTGTCATTCTTTGAAGATGCGTACCTGGTCTTTGCGGTTCCGAAATTCGCCTACTCGCTCAGGAAGCAGCTCGTCAATCCGAAGAAGGTTTACTGCATAGACAACGGCCTTGCAAAAGCCAACTCGGCGTCGTTCTCCAATGATGAGGGCCGTCTTCTGGAAAATGCAGTTTTCCTCCACCTGCGCAGGCACTGCCGCGACATATTCTACTACAAGGGAAAGGGGGAGTGCGATTTCGTGGTGAAGGACAGGGACAGGATTTCGGCTGCATTCCAGGCCTGCTACAAGCTGACTGAAGACAACAAGCAGCGCGAGGTCAGCGGGCTCCTTGAAGCGCTAAATGAGTTCGACCTTAAGGAGGGGCTGATACTGACGTTCGACCAGGAGGATCATTTTGTCCTGGATGGAAGGAAGATTACGGTTGTCCCCGCCTGGAAATGGATGCTGGCATCGAAGAGGCACGTTTCAGCCCATTGCTAGAAAATAGCAACCAGAAGAAACGATTTATTAACTGCGGGCGGGTGGCTTTGAATCTGGACATGAAAAGCTCGTCCGAGGTATGCAAGCGCCAGCAGTTATAAACATACCATTATTGAAAAATAAAGTTATCATAAATGTTACATTTTTGTATATCATAATTTACTTCTTAGTGGTGAGCAGGCCAGGACGTTTCAGCCCCTGGCAGAGCCCATGCGCCAGCATCATGGCCCATCCGGCTGCCATCATCCAAATGCAGGCCTTATGCCCTTAGGCATTGCCTTGCGCATTGGCTCTTTCCGGTAAAGAGGCCGCCCGGCAATCAAGGCAGCATAACCCGGCCAGTCCAAGGCGGTTTTGAGCCTGCCCCTGCAGGGTGGCTCTAAGGGGCCTGCACGCATCTTCTGCGCAATTCAGCGCTCTATGAGGAAGGAAAGGCGCATTCGCCGCGCACGAAGGGAAAAAGAAGAAAAGCCGACAAATTTTTATCGGCTAAACTTTTAAAAGAAAAAAATTCAAGGTTGGGTTTCAGAAGCACCCGGGACCTACACCGAAGGGGAATACGTAAGTATTCTTCAGGTCCATGCCCGGGCAGCCAAGCTGTGTACAACCTCGCACCGCCTCTTGGCAGGATACTATGCCATAAAGAACACCTGGCATCTGGTTGTTCACCCCGCTGAATGTGTTATTGTATACTTGGCAGTCAGTACCCCACAATGGTTTATCGATATACGCCATGAAACTTATCTGTGCATAGTAGGGAGGTTGTGGTATTGGGTACCATATTGGCGGTGCATCAAACGTATTATTTTCAATGAGATTGCCTGTGCATGGAAAGAAATAAGGGGGATAATTATTAGCAAAAGGTCCAAGGTACACGCCAAGCCCGGCAGGAAATCCGGTACCATTCAATTCGGTTTTCAATGTATTGTGTCTAACTTCACAATTTGACGCCCCAAGAAGGCCTATACCTAATCCACCATAACTTTGACCGGGCATGAAGATTTCATTATTTTCTATCGTTGCCTTGTTCGCCATAGCCAAAATGCCGAACTGGGATAGATTCGTTCCATTCATATCAATTTTGTTGTTCAAGACGAAATACTCGGTACTTTCTTGATACGGATATTGACTCATGCCTGTGACTATGCAATTTGGTGACACTGTGCCGTAAAAATCGTTTCCGACGGTATCCGATATTACCGTATTGTATTCGATGGTAACATGCGAAGAAAAACCCCCCGGATATTCGTCAGTAACCGCATTTATATTATCGATTGACTCGACGCCGTTTCGCGCAACGTTTATCACTTTATTATGGCTGATATGTCCGGTAATGTTGGTTGTGCCGATAAACATTATCCCAATTATTGCGTCTTTCACCGGAGTATCAGTCAAGCAATCAACCAAATTATTGGTTACCGTAATATTGCCAATCGCTCCGCCAACCTGTAACCCGGGCGAGCCGATATCTAAATGTGTCCAGGTGCCAACGTAAATCCCACCGCCAACTGCATAATTTGTTCCAGGAAGCGGTACAGGTTTAATATAATCAATCTTATTCCCAGTAATAGTTGCGTTTTTGCAATATTGTATTGCAATCGGATTGACGTTCGATTGCGTGAAATGAATTCCCTGGATTGTGATTTCCGGCCCTTCAAATGGAACATAATAGCCATCTTTCGCTTCGTTATAGAATGGCAGAAGACCCCCAATAACTTTAGTCAGCGGAGTTCCATTTGGGAATAAGTAAGTCCCATCATGTAATAATTCGCCTTTGTCATTTAAGTCTGTTTCGCCGATGATTTTGACGTCCTTTTTTATATTTACGCCCTGGCCGACCCCAAAGTCGAACGCTTTTGGCATGCCCGTGAATTTGTCCACGCTCTTCAGCTGCACTTTTCCCCCGGCGCGTACGTTGTCAACGCAAAACTGGACGTTTTGGACATCCGCCGCAGGATTCCCGGTCGGCCACACATTGTAATTCATGCCGCCGCCAGCAACATATTCCGGAGCTACATAATCGCCCGGGGCCTGCCCGGCATGCGCTGCGCCCCCAAATCCAATCGCGCCAGCGGCCGCGCCACCGACGACGGCGCCCGCGGCCCTGAGGAAACTGCCTCTCGACATAGAGGTGTTGAGTGTCCTATTTTGGGTGTTCAGTCTCGAACCGTTCGCGCTTCTCGAACACATTGAACAGAAATTCCCAGCATTCTTTCTTCCGGACCTGTTTGGTAAAGCCATAATGACACCTGAAGAGTGCATCCGCCTCTCATTATGACACCCCGCTCACCTATTAAAAGGATTTTGTTTTATTTTTGGAAGGAAATGGACATTTTTGGACAAAAATGCGCTGGATATCGCCCCCTAAGGAATCGGGCGCATATGGCGCGCCCCATTGCTGAAAGGGGAGGCGGGGGCGAGCGGACTTAGAGGGGGGAACATTTCCTGCCATAACCGGTGGAAGGGAAGATGAGCGCGATAAGGGCCGGGGCTTGCGCCCCAGTTTTTAAGCTTTTCCATCCATCATCTTGTCGTTAAGAGAGACAGAAAGGAAGATAGCTGATGCTAATTCCTGGTTTTGAAAAAACTAGCGCCCGGACATTCCCGCCATACGGGGAGCGGGCCGCAAAGAGGTTTTCTTATGGAAAGAAGAATCATATTGCCCGGCGAGAAAATCGCAGAGGGCAGGCTGAGCGCCCCGAACACTTACTACGACGGGGCAGTCACATATGCCGCGGTAATAGGCATGGTGGACGATGAAGGAAGGTACATCCCGCTGGAGAACCGCTACCGGCCGGCCGTCGGCGACGTTGTCGTCGGCATGGTGACCGACGTGCGCCACGCGGGGTATGAGGTGGAGCTGAACCTCCCCCACGGCGGCTTCATCCCGACAAGGGACGTCCGGCTCACATTGCAGCTCGGCGATTTCGTCATCTGCAGGGTGAAGATGGTGAATGAGGTCGGGGACGTGGATTTGGGCGAGGTCCGCAGGCTGCCCAAGGGGAAGATAATCGAATTCCCGTCCGCAAAAGTCCCGAGGCTAATCGGCAAGAAGAGCAGCATGATAGGCCTCCTCAAGGACTATACCGGCGGGGACATCATGGTAGGCAACAACGGCTACGTCTGGATGAGCGAGAAAAGCGACATGCCCCTCCTCCTGAAAGCGATAGCGATGATAGAGCGCAAGGCGCACAAGTCGGGCCTGACCGACGAGATAGCGAACTTCCTGCGGAGCCAGGTCGGCGACAAGCCCCGCACGCCTGCAGGCGGCGAACCCCAGGAGGGCATGGAGCCCGAAGTCGGGCAGGGGGAATCCGGCGAAGAGACCGGATACGGAAGCGGGCAGTCGGAATCTGAATCAAGTGGTGACAACTATGGCCAGCAGTGAAAGCAAGGTACCGCTGATAATAGACGGAAGGAGAACAGATGGCAGGGACATGGAAGACCTCCGCGCCCTGCGCGTCGAGGTAGGGGTAATCCCTGAGGCAGACGGCTCGGCTTACATAGAATGGGGCGGGAACAAGATAGTCTGCGGCGTCTACGGGCCCAGGGAATGCATCCCGAGGCACGGGGCGAGCCCGTACCACGCGCTCATCAAGTGCAGGTACATGATGTCTCCGTTCGCATCGCTGGAGGAGCACAGCAGGAGCGGCCCCTCGCGAAGAAGCACCGAACTGTCCAAGGTCATCAGGGAGGTCTTCGAGAACCTGATAATCGCGGAGAAGTTCCCGAACACCCAGATTGACGTTTACATAGACGTCCTGCAGGCGGACGGCGGAACGAGGACGGCGTCGGTCACGGTGGCGGCAGTCGCGCTCGCGAACGCAGGCATCCCGATGAAGGACATGGTATCGGCAGTTGCTGTGGGCAAGGCCGGCGGCATGCTCGCCCTGGACCTCAACAAGATTGAGGACAACTTCGGCCAGTCCGACATGCCCCTGGCCATTTCGCACAGGGACAAGAGGCTTCTCCTCGTGCAGATGGACGGCCTGCTCACCAGGGAGGAGGTCGCAACGATTCTTGAGATGGCCGAGCGCGGCTGTGACAAGGTGCACGAAGTGCAGGCAGACGCCCTGAAGAGGTTCTACCAGAAGGGCGAGGGAGAAACATTCAAGTGGTGATACGAATGGGTGAAGAAGTCAAGGACATAATAATGTCGCATATCCGGAGGGACATCATGAACGGCACGCTCGCAAAGGGCGTGAGGTTCGATGGCAGGAGGTTCGACGAATACCGCCCCATAGAGGTCCAGAAAGGCGTGATAAAGACCGCAGAAGGCTCGGCCATGGGAAAGATAGGCGAGACGCTCGTCCTTGTGGCCACGAAAATCGACATAGTGAAGCCGTTCGCGGACAGGCCAAGGGAAGGCGTGATGGTGACCAATTCCGAACTGCTCCCGCTGGCGTCGCCGGGTTTCGAGCCCGGGCCGCCGAACGAGGATTCGATAGAGGTCGCGCGCGTCGTGGACAGGGCGCTCCGCAGCGCAGAGTGCGTCGACCTGGGCTCGTTCTTTGTCGAGGAGGACAAGGTGCTCGGCCTTTATGTGGACCTCTACGTGATGAACCACGCCGGCAACTTCACGGATGCCGCAACGCTCGCCGCGACTGCAGCGCTGATGGACACCAAGATGCCGAAAGTAGAAAACGGGAAAATCATCCGGGGCGAATACACCGGCATGCTGAACCCGACCAAGCTCCCGGTCACTACGACCATGATAAAGGTTGGGGACAACTGGCTAATCGACCCCTCGCGAGACGAGGAGCGCGTGCTGGAGACCGCCCTGACAATCGGCACCACGGAAGAGCATGTCTGCGCGATGCAGAAAGGGAAGGGCTCTTTGAGCAAGGACGAGCTCATGACGGCGATTGACATAGCTTTTAAAAGAGGAGACGACATAAGGAATATTCTCAAGGGCTAGTCCCATTAATGGAGACATGAAACCGTCTGTACGGAGTCTGTACGGATGACCGGCAGAAACCGCATGGCGGTTTCTGTGGTCCAGCGAAATGCGAATGCATTTCGCTCGGAAGTTTGATGAAAATTTGACATAAGTATGCAAGGAGGAAATTTTCATGTATACGGCGAGATACGGGGCATCGATTCGGAAGATGGTCGACAAGTCCATCAAGGCCAAGAAGAGCAAGTATGAGTGCCCGAAATGCCACAAGCTGAAAGTGGTGCGCAGGGGCACCGCAAGGTGGGAGTGCAAATCGTGCGACGCGGAGTTCGCAGGCGCATGCTACTCCTTCCGGAGCGAGGCGGGCGAAATCGCAGCGCGCATAATCGGCGAGTATTCCAAGACGTCCTGAAGAGACCGGAACGTTTCATGAAACCGCCCGGGCCTTGATGTAATCGTCTGTACGGACGTTGGCCGGATGAAGTTTGATGAAACTTTTACCGGAGTGTATATGGAGGAAAGTTTCATGGGTGAGTACAAGGATCCTAAAACTGGAATCGCGGTCGCAGTCAACGAGGGCAAGTTCGCATTCCCGACAACCGGGGCGAAGATACTCCTGAAAGCCAGGCCGCCGATAGCCAAGGAAGTCGCCACCGACTGATTTTTCTTCTTCATTCCATCTTCTTCATAGCCTAATCTCGGCACAAGGGCAGCGCCATATGTACACTACGAGCAGGTATGCTTCGGAGGAGACGCGCAGGACTGCCAGGGCCATCGCTCTTTCGAATAACGAGAGATACGCGGCCCGGGGCAAGAAGACCATCGCCCGCCTGGCAGAAGAGGCGCGAAGGCTTGGCGAGGGGACTGTTTCGATAATAGAGGAGCGCGCGGGAAAGGCCGCAGTCATCGCAATGATAGCCGTGGACGAGAGGGGCGGATGGCGCTGGTCCGGGGAAAAGCCTTTTAATCCATCGGGGAAAGACATTAGCAGGGAAGCGGAAGGGATTCAATGAAAGCCAGGTGCGCCATCGAGGTCGGGTTTCCCGACGCGAAGGCCGCGGATGCCGCCCTCAGGGCGGTTTCGCACGAAGGCGACATCGGAAACCGCTCCGTACTGAAACTGACAAGAAAGGCGGACACGCTCATGCTCGGCATAGAAGCAGACGACATCGTCGCTCTGAGGGCAACCGCGAACGCATGCCTCCGGGCATTGCAGGTGTTCGAGGGCGTAGAAAAAACCCAAGAGGTGCAACAATGAAGAAGGAACAGGAAGATCTGAACAGGGAGCTCGTCGAATACGAGAACATGGAAAAGCAGCTCGAAGTCCTGCTCATACAGAAACACCAGCTCCAGATACAGCTCAACGAGATAAAGCACGCCCTCGATGAACTGAAGAAGGCCAAGGGCGAGGTATACCACTCCGTCGGCTCCATCCTGCTCCATACGACCAAGGAGACTGCCGAAAGCGACCTCAAGGACAGGAACGAATTGATTGATGTCAAGCTCAATGCCATCTCCAAGCAGGAGGAGAAGCTCCGCACGCTGGTCATCGACACACAGAAGAGGCTGCAGGAGAGAATGAAGGCCTATGGAAAAGGCGGGGAGTGAAGTCTTCCGGGATTTCCTATCCCGCTACTGCGGCAGGAAGGTGGCGATTGCCACCCATAACCGCGCCGATGCGGACGGCATAGCATCCGCGTACGCCCTGAGCAGAGCGCTCCCGGGCAGCGTCATCTGCACCGACGAGGAGATGAACGAGGGCGCAAGACTGCTTTGCGAAAAACTGGGCATCCGTGCGGTGCCGCTTGCGACGCTTGAGCGGAAGGATTTCGAGGGGCTAATAGTCGTGGATACGAGCGCTTTCACGCTCGTCCCCAACGCCAGGGGATGGAAGCTCCTCTGCATCATCGACCACCACCGGCCCGACGGGCGCGACATGAAAGGCGAATTCGAGATAATCGACCCCGAATCGCCATCCGCTTCAGAAATAGTCGCCGGCATCGTGCCCGAAGCGGACATTGCGGGCAAGGAGGCGTTCGCACTGTCGGTGGGCATAATCGCCGATGCCGCCAGGTTCAAGTCGGCAAGGGCCCGTACGTTCGACACGCTCGGCCGCCTGATGCGGATTTGCGGCGCGGAATACCGCGAATTGCTGGAGCTTGCAGAGCCCGACCCCAAGCCCGAGGCGAAACTGGCGATGCTCACCGCGATGAAAAGGGTGGAATTCGTATACGCGGGGGGCTATATCATAGCAACCACGGAAGTGGGAAGCAACGAAAGCGACGCCGCTTCATTGATAGCCGACGCGGCGGACGTCTGCTTCGTGGCGAAATGGAAGGACTCTGAGAACGCGACGCGGATATCGGCAAGGGCCCGCAAGACCGTGCATGTGCCGCTGAACGAAGTGATGGCCGAGGTGGCCGGCGAGCTGGGCGGGGCAGGCGGCGGGCACGCGAAGGCGGCAGGGGCTTCCCTTAAAGCGCACACCGCCGAGTCGCTGAAAACGTGCGTCGAAGTGTTCATAAGCATGGCCGGGAATGCGCAGGCCAGGCGCTGACTTGGGGATTACGCCTGGATCGTCTCGTCCCTTTTCGGGCCCACGGAGATTATCTTCACCGGGACGCCGAGCTTCTTTTCGATGTATTGGACGTATTTGCGGGCATTGGCGGGGAGCTCCCCGGCGCTCCTGCATGAGGAGATATCCTCCCCCCAGCCCGGGAGCGTCTCGTATACGGGGACGGCCTTCGCGAGGCGGGGAAGGTCGAGCGGGAAATCGCCGGTCTCCCTGCCCCCCACATCGTAAGCGGTGGCGACCTTGATTTCCCGGAGCCCGCCCAGGACGTCGAGCTTCGTGAGGGCGATTTCCGTGGCGCCGTTTATCATGCACGTGTAGCGGAGGACGACCAGGTCCAGCCAGCCGCAGCGCCTCGGCCTCCCGGTCGTGGTGCCGAATTCGCGGCCGACTTTCCGGATGATTTCGCCCGTGCCGTCTTTCAGCTCGGTCGGGAAAGGCCCCTCGCCCACCCTCGTGGTGTAGGCCTTCGCGATGCCGATTATGCGCTGGATTTTTTGGGGCGGGATGCCGGTGCCGGTGCATCCTGCGCCGGAAGTTGTGTTGGAGGACGTGACATACGGGAAGGTCCCGTGGTCCAAATCAAGAAGCGCCCCCTGCGCACCTTCCAGGAGGATGCTCCTGTTCCTGCCGATGGCATCGTTGAGAACGAACTGCGTGTCCGATATGTGCGGCCGTATTCTCCCTGCGGATTTGAGCAGGGCTGCCGACAGCGCCTCCGCATCGAAATCCGGGAAGCCGAGGGAGCGGAACAGCTTCTTCTTATGCGATGCGATTTTAGCTAGTTTCTCCTTCAGATCCTGCTCCGGGAGCATCAGGTCGCAGGCGCGTATTGCGAAGGTGCGCGACGCCTTGTCCGAGTAAGCAGGCCCTATCCCCTTTTTCGTGGTGCCGATTTTCCCGCTTTCTTCAAGCCCCCCGTCCATGATGGTGTGCCAGGGAAGGATTATGTGCGCGTCCGAGCTGACAAGAAGGTTCTTCATCGAATAACCGCGGGACTCGGCGGCATCGATTTCCCGCATCAGCGTATCGGGATTCACGACCACTCCGTTTCCTATGACCTTGAATTTCTCCGGGTAGAACACCGCGGAAGGCACGAGATGGAGCTTGAACACCTCTTCGCCCTTGATGACGGTATGGCCCGCATTGTCGCCGCCGTTGAAGCGCACCACGTATTCGTAGTCCTTCGCGAGCATGTCGACTATCTTGCCCTTCCCCTCGTCCCCCCACTGGAGGCCCAGAATAAGCGTGACGGACATGAGATGGATTGGGAAAGAAGGGAATATAAGGGATAGCTGAACGCCCTGCATGCAGGGCTTACGGGCGGATATAGACGGCCCAGTATGTCGGGTCCTTCTCCGCGCCCATCTGCCGGTGCTTCCACGTATCTATGTCGGGGTGCTCCGAGCCGCCCATGAAGAAATAGCGGTATCCCTGCTCGTGGAAATGGGCGAAGAGGCGGATGAAGGCGTAGGTGGGAATGGCTGAAGAGCCGAGGAGGAGTTCGCCTGAGCCGTGCGGCGCCAGGATGGCTTCGCGCTCCTTCGGCCCGGCGGGCAGGTGGTAGCCTGTCCGGTAATCAATGTCCCGGAGCGTTATCCCGGCATATCCTGAGATGGCGTTGTTGCCGTTGGGCTCGCTGATGAAAACGGATATCGGAAGCTTGCCCAGCATCCCCAGATACGCGGTCACGGTCTTGAGCGTAAGTATGTCCGGATGCAGAAGCCCTACGTAATCATGGTGTGTCGAGCCGATTAATTTGCCGCGCGCTTCAAGCATCGTGAAATGGTTCATGATGACGTCCCATGCGATATGGCAGTTATCCGCCGTGATGGGGACGAAGGAGTATGTCAGGCGGGACCGGTCGAGGAAGTTCGCGGCCCGCCGCAGGTTCCTCTTGAGCGGGCTGAATTCGACATCCTTGCCATCCGAAGTGAAAATCCTCCCCAGGTCCACGCGCGAGTGCGAGAGGCTCTCGTCCTCCTCGGGAGCGTCTTTCAGCCAAGGCTCCTCTTTCGCGGGCGCGAAGCCGAATTTCGAAACAAGCTGGGCGTAGTCCGGCGTCCGCAGGAAGCGGACGTAGATGCCCCGCAGCGGCAGGACGGACATCGCATCCCGCGTGAATTCCGCTATCTGCTGGAGGTTCGCGGTCAGGGGAAGTATGCTTCCGAAGAGCTGGCCGTCCCTTCGGCGGTACACGCCGAACGAGAACAGCTCGCCGGCCCTCCGGTTGATGTATCCGAAGGGGGCATGGTCAGGCGGGAAGACCGCCTTCTGGGTGTATGCGTTCGAGTACAAGGCGATTGCGCAGCTGCTCTGGTGGAAGCGGCCGGCTTTGGCCTCCTTCACGATGAGATGGTCGATAAGCGGCTCGAACGGGGACAGGCCCAGGCGCGTAACGATGAGTTCGTGGAACGCCATCTTGGACCGCTCATCCGGTGTCAAGTCTTTGGAGCACGGACCCTGGCGATATTGTTTTAGATGGTGAGCGTTCATGATGCTGATGTGTCAGGAAAGAAATATAAACCATACGGAATTACGGCGTAAATTGCGCGAAGATGGCGGCAAATGGAATTGGGTTGGCAAAGGGTCGCATTTGAACAAAAAAACCCGGGAATAGGTGGAAAAAGCATCATTTATTTAATTGCGGATGCGATATGATACATGAGGGGGTTAAGCGGATGAGACAGCACACCCTTGACGAAATAGAGCGGAGGATAATCCACGAGCTTGAGAGCAACTGCAAGGTGAGCGTCAACGAGCTGGGCGAAAAGCTCGGCATTTCGAAGAGGATGGCAGAGACGCGCATGCACAAGCTCATCGGGAAGAAGGCGATTGTTAACTTCGTCGCCATAGTGGATTTCTCGAAACTGGGATACGTCGACCACGAGGTATGGGTGCAGATACGGCACATGAATCCCGAGAAGAAGAGAAAGTTCCTGGATTCCCTGGTATCGCACCCCCAGGTCGGCTGGGTGGCATCATGCGGCGGGAAGTTCGACTACGCCTTCAGCGTGATGGCCGAGGACAGCGTCACTTTTTCCGAAATCCTCAGGAAGATACTCTCGGACAACCCGGGCATCGTCCAGAACTATTCGGTGAGCATCGCGACGAAGATACGGTCATACCCGCGCTCTTACCTGCTTGAGAAGCGCGGCGCGGAAAGGGTCGGCTCCCTTTTCTTCAGCGGCCCGCCCCGCAAGAGCAAGCTGGACCGGAAGGATTTGTCCATCCTAACGATACTCGCGAAAGACGCCAAGACTCCGGCAGTTGAAATTGGGACGAAAATCGGGATGTCGACCAATGCGGCGAGGATGCGCGTCAAGAAGCTTGAGGCGATGGGCGTCATACAGGGATACAAGGCGATTTTCCAGCCGTCCATAATAGGCATCCAGAATTATGAGATACTTATAACCACCGAAGGCATAACAACCGAGAAGGAGATGGAATTCGACGCGTACTGCAGGTCGAATCCGCATATCACCCTGTTCATGACGTGCATAGGCAGGTGGGACATCCTCATTTCTGTTGATATCGACGGCCCCCAGCAGCTCCAGCAGACATTGAGCGAGGTGAGGGACCGCTTCGGCCCTGTGATAAAGGATTTCGAGTATACGCCGATACTCCACGTCTACAAGTTCAACCTGGGGAAATCGTAGGAATAGATTGGGAAAAAGAAAAACGCGGATATGTCAAGGGATTGCTCATTCTGAGAGGGCCTTGAGGGCCTGCTTGTTGTCGGATGCCCCCAGGAGCACGTAGGAAAGCGTCGGCGTCATCGTAACCGAGAACGCGTAGACGAGGTTTATGCCCCTGTCGGAAATCTTCTTCGCAGCGTCGGCCATGGTGCCCGGGCGGTTTTCGAGGCGGATGATGATGACCTCCTTCTCCATCGCGTTGACGCCGAGCTTCTTGAGGACGGGCCGTATCTTCGGGAGGTCCGCGTTCTCGACAATAAGGTGCGTGTTGATGCTGCGGTCCTCCGGGGGCATGACGATGCTCTTGACGCCTGCGACTTCGAGGGCCTTGGCGACTTTGGCGACTTCTTTGAAACTCGGCCTTTCCAAGAATAGTTCTGTCACAATCCGGTCTTCTTCCATAGCCTCACCTGCCATTCATTTGCCATTTATTCCCAACGATAATCTTATTAAAAGCGTCGGTCAGGACCAGGCCGGACGTGTGGCGGCGGCGCATCGGGAATGAAGCCTGCGCGTTTTCGGTGTGTGGACACTTTTATTAACATTTCGCAACATATTCAGGAAACGAGAGGCAAAAGTTATCGGGTGGGGGCATGAAGCTTCGGCATACTGATTCAGGAATGGAAGGCAAGGCGCGGGCAAGGCCGCAGGGCGTATTCACTCGGATGAAGGAGACGTTCGCAGCGGCCGCGGTCATCGGCACCGTGTTCCTTGCCGGATCAGGCATCGGGTGCAAGCCGAAAGAGGAGTCCGCGCCGGCTGCGGCCGCCTCGCAAACCGCGGAAACGCCCGTTCAATCCAGCCCTACGATGGCCCCGTCGCCAACCCGGTCCGCCCGGCCACATGTTCCCATACTGGCCACTGCAACGCCTTCCGCGGCGGGTTCACCTGCCGCTTCCGCAACATCCTCCTTGGGCGCAACTCCAGCGGCGCCATCTGCAGGAATCCCGGCCGCCGGCGCTGCGCCTGAAATGGCATCCGAGGCCGGACCGGATGCGTGCAAAAGCTTCCCATCAATCGAAGGCTGGGCCGCAAAGCGCGGGCTTATGCCCCTGCTTGTCCGGGCCTTCGTCCTGGCGCAGAGCAACTTCGACGATTGCGCGGCCGCCAGGGTTTGCCGCGCAGGCTACGATGACGCCGCATGTTCTTCGCCCGGGGTGGAAAAAGACCAGGGTTATGACGTTGGTTTTGATGAGATGCATGACCCGGCAGGCAGGTGCGCATTCACGAATGCCCCGGCCGCCTCGGGTTCGGCACCATCGGACTGGCGATGGCTCGCCACCGGCCTTTTCCAGACCCTCGAGCCGCCAGTGACATACTGGCCTGCGGCATACCATCCTGACGGAGTAGACGGCCCGTATTTCGATGTGCTTGAACGCGCCGGCTTATCCTGTTCGTCCGATTTCAGCGAGGCACGGGCGTGCAATCCGCGCTTCAATCCCTTCAACAGCGACGATGCCATTTGCCTTGGAACGGCCAGGCTCGAGCGCTTCCAGAGGGCTGCGCGCGCCTGGGTGAAAGGCCATCGGGCCCAGCTGGGGCTAGCCGAAAACAACACGCGGGGCGAGGAGGGCATTGCGATGTACGTGCTTGCAAACATGTACTTTGGCCAATGGGGCAGCAGGGAAAGGTCGGCGGACCATCCCAGGTGCTCAAGCTCCATTTCGAACGGGGACTGCTGGGCATACGGGTTCGCCCAAAGCTCTGCTGTGACCGACTCGTACTGCAATTCCGGCGAAGGCGGGGGCGACTCCGTAAGGTGCAGCGCAGGCAGGCCGGTCAAATCGCCGCCAGGCCAGTGCTATGGGTACAGCGATTTCGTCCAGTATGTGAACGACTGCGAACTGCCGCTTCTCCAGGGGGGACGCGATTACGGGGCCGCAGTGCTAAAGGCATACCAGGACCTCAAAGCCAGATGCGGCAGGAAATGAGCCGCATTGCTTTGCGGCAGATGAAAAGTCAGCCGCCAATCCTTACGCCGCGCGCCTTGCCGACCTCTTCGGTCAGGCCGGCCCGGTGGGCAGGACAGCGGGTGAATACCTTTTTTTCAGGCTTGGCGATTGTCGCCTGGCTCCAGCCAAGCGTGATGAGTTCGTCGATATCGCCCGAGCAGAAGGCCTTGCACTTGTCACATTTGACTTTCATATGATTTATGATGTCTGGTCGTGTTAATAAATATAGGATGCGGACTTGCACGGGGCATAATCTGCGCCGGATAAACGACTGCGAGCCGGCAGGCTCGCATTCAAAAAAGAATCGCTGTGTTCAAGAACGGCGAACCGTCCTTGGACTGCAATTTTTTGAAAATAAAATCGCCGACGAAGGGAATTTTGTTCCCT
Source organism: Microcaldota archaeon (assembly GCA_022627495.1). Classification (GTDB taxonomy): domain Archaea; phylum Micrarchaeota; class Micrarchaeia; order Anstonellales; family Bilamarchaeaceae; genus Bilamarchaeum. The sequence goes on along the minus strand of JAKEGJ010000016.1, from coordinate 54,803 downwards.
TCACATCGTTTTTCCCTTAGGGCTGCAGCTGCATGCGCGTGGCTAAAGAAGGGAAAAACGCTGACGGCAGGATTTGAACCTGCGATCCCAGGGGGACCGGTTCACACGGGTTTCCAGTTTCCTGTTTCCAGTTTTCGGTTCCGAAACACGGAACCGGAAACCGATGGCTGGAAGCTGGATGCCGTTCAAGACCGGCGCACTACCAGGTTATGCGACGTCAGCGTGAAAACAGGCGTTTCACCTTAGCTGATCGTCCAGAGAACGAAGTTCTCTGCGACCTCAGCAACGAGCGCAGCGAGTTGATGAGGGCCATTGAACGCAAAGCGTTCAATTGGACCTCAGCTGGGGAAAAAATCTACAGGGTTGTCTGCTCCGGAGGCTGTTCCGCCGGAGACGCGCTCTCCTGCTTCTCCTGCACGAAATATACTTTAAACTTCTCGGTCAGCGTGAGTTTGGATGAGCGGCCGGATTTGTGGGACTTGAGGAACCCCGCATCCACAAGCTCCTTGACGTCGGCATACGCCTGCGTGCCGACCTTGCGCACAAGCTCGGATTTCAGCATCCCGTCGTGCTTCGACAGGTATGCGAGCGTGCGGAGCGCGCTCTTGCTTATCTCCGTGTCCTGCGCGAACTGCTTGACGCGGGAAATGAGGCCCGCACGGACGCGCATGGAGAACTTTCCGTCGCTTTCCGATATCTCGACCGCGCTCTCCCGCTCGTCGTAATCCTTCTTCAGCTCCGCCAGGACGTTCTGGATGTAGCCGAGCGCGCCGATGCCGGTCAGCGTCCGGAACTCCTCGAGCGACATCGCGCGGGAGCTCATGAAAAGCGCCGCCTCAATCAGCTTTTTTTCCTCCTTCATAAGCATCTACCAACCCTACCGTACTTTAAGGTGCCGTTTCAGGTCCGATGAATAGTCTACGGTGTCAAGTTTTTTCTTTTTTTGCTTCATCGCCCGGAGTATTGCGCCAACGCAGGCGGAAACGCTTTTTTGCGATGTGTCCAGCTCCAGCGGCATTCGGCGATAAACGATTTCAGCCCTTTGCACGCAGTAGTCGAGCATCTCGCTCACCAGGTTCTCCTCGAGCTTTTTTTTGTTGTATCCGCGCCGTGCGAGGCGGCGGCGCAATACCCGGGGTGCGGTGCGGAGGACGAATACGAAGTCAGCAGGCAGGCGGATTTCGCAGGCGAGGTGGCCTTCGGCTATGAAATCCTTTTTCTTCGTGGGGGGGCGCAATGCGGCGGCGAGCTTCTTCAAATCGACTTCGTGGCTTTTCCCCACGAGCCCGCGCTCCCGCGCAACGCGCTTGATGTCGATAAGGGGGAGGCCGGTGCGTTCCGACAGCGCCCGGGCTATCGCGGATTTGCCAGTTCCGGGGGAGCCGGTGATTATAATTCGCATGGCATCACAGCTTCCCGGAAAGGAGGGCGAAATACTCCCTTGCCGACGCGATGGCCCCCCGGCCCTTTTTCGTCAGCCTGTAGTATTTCCTCCTCTCCCTGAATTCGGAGCGGATAAGCCCCTCGGCTTCGAGCTTGTAAAGCACCACATACACCATTATCCGGTTCGGGCGGAAGAAGAATTCCGATTCGATGTCGGCCCCGGCCGAGTAAGCGTACAGCTCGCCCCTTTTTTCCATGAGTGATAGGAGGTAGAGCCAGAGGTTGCCGTTTGTGAGCAGATTCTTCAGCCGCTTGATGGGCGCGAATGTCCGTTCCATGCCATCAGCTTGTCGCCGGCGGCCTGCCCGCCATCTGCTCGTAGGAAACGCAGTCCGAGGCTATCGCGGCTGATGCGAATGCAGGCAGAATTAGTACAACGGATGCGGATTTCATGATTATAGTTACTTTTGACAGGTTTATAAAATTACCATGCCAACCAGCTCCAGAAAGACACCCTCAGGCACCATTTCTAATGCTCGCTTGGTGTTCAATCCGTCCAGCAATAAAACGAGCCATTGGGACAAAAAGCAAAGCCAATCAGGACTAGGTGGGAATGTGCCGGATTTGACTCAACTCCGCGGGGCAGTTTTACCTACCGCTCAAGGAATCTCCGGCTTCTTCCATCTCGCGCTGGCGCCGCTCTTCTATAAATGAACTCGCAGCAGTAGAGGACGATAGGAAACGCCTCGATGCATCGGCATGGTTGCCGCGGTTGTATTCGGAAATTGCACGGGTCCCCCCGGCGTAAACTTCCTGCGGCACATCGTTTCCATACGCTTCAGAGGCGAGAAGTACCGTCCGAGTCCCTACGGCGAACGCGCTCAAAGCCATAGGGTCGAATACTGCCCCCCTCACATGCGAGCCTTCCCGTAATGGCTCGGGCGGGGCGTAATCCGGGCTCGAGAGGTCGCCGCTCCATCCGGTGTTGAGTACGTTCAATGCCCTTGAATTGGAATCGGACGGGCCGCCTGCGACCATGCCGAGGTAGGTCTGGTGCGCGTTCAGGGCCATAGGGTTGTTCGGGCCGACAGAGCCGTCGGGCATCGCCGCCTGGGAGGCATAGTTCGTAAGCATGCGGCCCATGGCATAGTCCCTCAGGTCCGCGGAACTGGCATCAGGGGGAAGCGACCGCCGGGCCTCACCCATCGCCGCGCCCCATTCGCGGCTGGCATCTACGACAAGGTTGTTCTGTTGTGCCTGCACGCGCCTATACTCGCTATCGTCCCACCTTTGCGTCAGCTGGTCCGGGGAGGTGCCGGTCCTTTCCATGAACTCTCTCGCCTCGGAGCTGTCTTGCGGCGGGACCGGCCTCTGCTGGAACTCGGGCCGCCCGGCAACGTACTGCTCCCCTAGCAGGCGCTCGAATGTCTGATCATGCGAACTCGGCATGAATGAGGTCTGGTTGGATACTACTTCCCTCGACACAAGAGTTTCTGCACGGCCGAAATCCCGAGCAACATTCCGTGCGCCATCCAGGTATCTGTCTACGTATCTCGATGCGTTCGCCCTGTCTTCTGGGCTTATCGATGGGTCAGAATTGACATGCTCCTGCACCCGCATACGCACGTCCGTATCGCTCATACCCGCAAGCTGCGGGCCCAATCCGAGCATTGTTGTCGCGACGCTCCGGCCGAGCTGCGTTTCGTCTCCTGCCACAATAAGCTCGGGATGCGAAGCCATGACTGCTCCCGTGTTCCCCCTGAGCCGGTCTCCCACGACATCCCCCATCTCCGAGCGGTAATTTGATTCCCTCCTGTCCGCCGCCGCCTGCCAGAGGGTTGTTCCTTCAGGAAGCTGGTAATCCCTCGGCACCATGCCAAGGGCCCGTATGGCATCCTCGCCCTGCTGGCGGATTGCCGGATCCCTGGACTGGGCCTGGCTGATTGCCTGCGTTTCTGCAGAACGTATCGTTTCGACTGCCGGCCGCATCCGGACCTCAATCATGCGGGAAACCTGCGGGTCGTCCGGATTGAAATGCGAGCCCGGATTCCGCTGCTCGAATTCGGCCTGTACGGTATCCCTGGCCTCCATATAGGCCCGGGCCCGCGGGCTCATTGCCGCCAAATCGGACTGGTCAACGCGATGGTCTCCGGTCATTATTGCTGTCGAAAACGCCCTGCTGTACTCCTCGGCTCCCCTGTGCGCATCTGCCGCAAAGCTTGTCTCGCGGTATCCTATGGTGGTAGAGCCATAAAGCAGTCCGGCGGCTGCGGCTACGTCATCCGGAACCCCGCTCTCGCGCAGGTGGGCGCTCAGTGCTTCGCCGCCCTGCCTCCGGTCCGTTGTAGCGGACTCGAAAGCTGCTGCGAGCCCAGGTCGCTGCTCCCCGAACTGCCGGCCCGCCTCCAGAAGCATTGACGTCTGGTAGGCCTGGAAGCTTTGCCTCAGGTCCCCTGCCAGGCGGTTCACTTCCCCGACGTGCTCAATGACGTTGGTAGCTTCGATTGTCTGCCCCCGGGAGGTGTTGGTGTCAAGAACGATGTTGGTACCGGTGAGGGAAGTCTGGTACATCGTGCGGTCCCCGACATGCACTTCCTGGTCGCGCTGTAGGATGTTGCGGCCGGATGCGTCCGTTGCGGAGATATAAGCGTCGTTTCTTAGCTCTATGGTCGTTCCGTTAGCCAGGCCGGAGCGGTTGCCAGGCTGGCCTGAGGGAGTGTAATCGGAGTCGATGACTCGGATTGTCATGTCGCCCCGGCCGTCGCTCCGTATTGTTCCGTCGGAACCGCGTTCGCCTTCGCCACTGACCTTCAGGACGTTATGGTCGGTCACTTCGACCATGCCATATTGCGCCATGTACATCTGGCTTGTCCTCTCAAGGCTGGCATTGGCGGTTTCCATAGTCCTGCTTGCCATCTCCTTCATGTTGGCGGCATTAATTGCTATAATCCCCTGCATCTGGTTGATGTTATTGCCGTCGTTACTTATGAGGTTGGTCACCGCTTCATGCAGGGTTGTGCCCGTGGGGACCTGCAAGCCGGGCTGCCCTGACTGCGATGCGGGCAGGTTGCGGTCGAACATTGCGGTGACCTCGCCCCGGTCGTTGCGCTGAACTGTTATGTTTCCGACTTCAATGATGAGGCCCTGATCGTCCCTGCGCACCTCCATGCGCTCTGGCGGCTGGCCCGGCGTGTTGCTGTAGGATGTGATGCCCGACGCTTCGAGCCTCCCGTTAGGTCCCATCCTGAAATTGATGCCCATCTGCTCCCCGGTGGGGCTGCCCACGTTCATCACGCGCTCAAGGCCCACCACCGTGCCATTTTGCATCGTGTAATTGGTCAGGATGCGGCCTTCTCCGCTGCCTGTCCCGACATGGACTGTTATTGTGGATTCTCCGTTCGGCCCTATCGTTCCGACTGTTGCGACCACAGTTGCGCCCGCCGGAAGCCCGAGCCCCTCGCTGCTTATCTCGATATAACGCGACCCCGACCTTCCGGTCCGGCTTCCATCCTCGTCTACCTGGCCAGAGCCTTCGCGAAGTTGGGCGATTCCCGGAGCGTATTCCCTGCCCGCAACCTCGGACAGGCGTTCGGCATCGGCTATCAGCATCGCGGCATTCTGCCGCTCGCTTACAAAACGGGTGCTCTCCAGCCTGGAGGAAAGATTCCGAAGGGAACTGTCGAACGTGCCGAGCAATGACGAAAAGAATGATGAGTCATAGAGCGTAGCGCCAATCCTGCCAAGGCTGATGAGCACTTCGTTGCCCCATTGGCGGGCTATCTCGCCGGCGCCAAAGGCCCTCCCTGCGGCTTGTCCGCTCCCGGGTCCGACCGCCTTGCCTTTGCTGTCGACCTGGCCTCCGAACACACGGGCGGTACTCGCCCGGCCATCCCGTCCTGCTTGCCGAAACGCCCCTGCGATACCGGGCCTGGCGCGCCTGCCGCCGCCCAATGCAAGGTCCTTGCTCACTTGCGTGGCGCTGCCGCTCCCTCCCGCCCCCTTGGTTCCTACGACGACATCCTTAAGGTCGCGGACCATGCTGTATCCAAACCATTTCGGCTCGGTCGACTCGCCTTTCCTCTTTCCGGTTGATTCGTCTATCTCCGTCTCCCCCTTCGCGCTGGATATCGACATCGCAAGGGACTTCAAATCAAGCGAGAAGCCGCGGCCACGGGCCTGGTAGCGGATATGCTTGCCGATGCGCGCGCCGCCGATATTGAATCCTGCCCAGGGGTTCCGGCCTGTCAGGTAAAGCGCCCCTGAGAGGAGCGAGAAGATTATTAGGATGGGAAGGCAAAGCGACGGCGTCGCTGCCATGGAAGGCGGAGGCGGGCAGTATGTCAGCTGGTCGAGGGCGGGCAGGTACAGCTCCGTGCTGGCGGGCAGCGATTCCGCAAAGCTGCCCGGCGCCGTGTCAAGCTCAGCCGCGCTGTGCTTGTCGGTACCTATCAGCGAGAAGTTCATGCAGGCGTCGAAGCCGCATTCCGGCGAATCAGGGTTGCAGAAGGGGCAGTAGAGCACCTTGAACGTTATGCATCCGTTCTTCCACGTGTTGAAATTGAACCTTGAGGAGCCGTTTGAATTCACATACGTCTTGTAAATCTCCTTGAGGCCGGTCGAGTTGGTGAGCTCTATAATAACTATAGTGTTGTTGATGGGCTGGCGCGACGGCGTCGCGCTCAGGTTCTCATAATAGGTGTACATTTCGAGGGTGTACGCCACGTCGTCGTTTATCGTGAGGATGCGCGCCTGCGGCCGGTCCGCCATCTGCTCGCAGGAGACGCAGTCCGAGGCCAGAGCGGCTGATGCGAATGCAAGGAGGATTAGGACGATGGGGGCGGATTTCATGATAATGATAGTTTTGATAAGTTTATTAATTTACTATCCGGCAGGCCCGGCGCCATGGAAAACATTTAAATGGGTGACTCGGAATTAGAGGCATGCAGTTGCGGTCACTGGCATTATTCCTCTTCGCCATTGCGCCACTCTCTTTCCCGGCCGCAGCCCCGCTGGATTTGACATTCGCAGTGCCCGTCATGGCGGTCATAGTAGCGGCGTTTCTGGGCGTGGCGAACATGCTCTCGCATTCGCTCTCCGACCCGAGGCTGGATGCCTGGGTTAAGACAGAGATGCGCGAGTTCTTCGCGGCCATAATACTGATAATAATCGTAATAGCCGCGGTGACGGGAACGAACGGCGTCGCGTTCGCGCTGACGGGCGACGAGAACATGATCGCATCCGCGCAGGGAGTCTTGGACGGCTGGCTCGGCACGTATGACAGCGCGTTCGAATACATAATCAAAGCCGCCGGCCAGATACGGTCCGCGGCGACGTATTCGCCGTACCTCAACATCCCTGTGTGGTATTTCTCGATAAACTACTCGACCAACACCCTCGGCGGCATCGCCATCATGCTCGGGCCCCTCAGCCTGGCGTCCCAGGCCCTCACGAACGCGATATTCCTCTCCGAAAGCCTGCGCATGCTGCTCGCGTTCCTGAAAATCGTGGTCCCATTGATACTGCTCCCCATAGCCTTCATAGCGCGGCTGATACCATTTTCGAGAAAGCTCGGCAATACGCTGATTGCGCTATCGATTGCCGGAATCGTGTTCCTGCCTTTTTCGGTCCTGGTCGCCAGCGCCCTCAACAGCACGATAACGATGCCGAACCCCACGATGAAGCTGAACAAGCTCGACGCGAACCCCTGGGCCATGGTGTTCGGCGAGTTCCTGTGCTCGAGCGTGCCGGTCCGGAGCCTGCTTTTTGTTACCGAGCAGATTTTCTCGGCGATAGTATGCCTGCCGCTCATACTGACACCGTGGACGGTGGGGCTTTACCAGCAGCCGTGCAGGGAGCCCCTCATGCACCAGGTGGTCTACCCCCTCATCCAGCTCATATTCCAGATAGTCAGCACCGTGCTCCTCCTCATCTGGGAAATTGCATACAGCGCGGGCATGGCCCATTCCTATGCCGAGGATGTGTTCAAGGAGGTCCTCGGGCTCCTCCGCGCGGTGAACAACCTCGTCCTGGTTGCATATATTGATTTCATAATAATCGGGACGATAACGATGGCCGGGGCAAGAAGCCTGTCCAGCGCCCTTGGGGGCGAGTGGTACATGGCAGGCGTACAGAGGCTCATATGACACACACGAAAGCTGCGCTAATCGTCATGCTGCTGGCTGCCGCAGCGCACGCAAGCTGCATTTCCGACGCGACGGCCATTGTGCTTTCCGAGCAGGGCCTCCTGATTGGCGCGGTAATCGGCTTCACCGCGGTCATAATCGCACTCGCGTACATGATAGGCACGACGCTCGGGCACACGCACTATGTGGTCTTCGCCAAGGACGAGGCGTACCACCTGTTTTTCTCAATCCTTATGCTCATAGCCTTCAGCGGCATCCTGGCTTTCTCGTGCGAGCTCATCAGTTTCTTCTACCACGGCACATTCGAGAACCTGGGGCCTCTTGCCTCGAACTGCTACCTGGGCGAGGGCTCTGGCCTGAACAGCACGGCGTCGTGCTACCTGAAGGTGGTCAAGAACGACGCCACGAGGCTTTCGAAGAGCTACATACAGAATTACCTGGACTACCTGATGGAATCCACGTTCTCGTTCAGCCTGGCGATACCGCTCCTCAACGCCTACACGGCGATTCCGGGGGCTTACCGGAGGGTCGTGTCCAACCAGTACGACATCATCCTGAACACGTTCCTCATCCCGTCGCTGATGAGCCTGAGCATGCAGAAAATCGGGCTCGATTTCATCAACGAGAATGTCATCCGGTGGATACTTCCCACGGCGTTTGTGCTCAGGTTCTTCATCCCGACTAGGATGATGGGGAACATGCTGATAGCGCTGTCCCTGGGGCTGTATGTGATAGTGCCGTTCATGTTCGTGTTCAACCTTGCCATGTACGACGCGGTGCTTAGCGACTGCAACGAGTTCGCCTCGGCGGTATGCGACAACGTGCTCGACAGCTACAGCTGCATGGATGCGCCCCAGACCGCATGCTCCAATCCGGACGGGTTCTGGATGGTCGCGAGGCTGATTCCGCAGGCGATATTCCTGCCGAATTTGACGATAGCCATACTTATAACGTTCCTTAGCGCAGTGAACAAGGGACTGAGGGTGGTCGGATGAGAAAGGCAATGCTTCTGCTCCTGCTGTTTTCGGCATTCGCCATCGCGGCCACGGTAACGGAAACGCAGTTCGGACAGCAGACGCAGAGCTCGCCCCTCGAAATCGCCCGCGACTGGAAGGTGCTGGCAATCCTCTCGCTCATGCTCTCAGTCGTGCTCGTGGGCATCGGATATGCAATCGGTATCGGCCTGGACATGCCGGAAGTCAAGGCGTGGGCCAGCAACGAGATGGTCCAGATAATCGCGAACGCAATCATCATCATCGTGCTCATGGCCACAATCGTCCTGATAGACATGCTTGTTGTGGCCATGGTCGTGCAGAGCGGCCTGGATGTGCCGGCCTGCACCAGCATCGGCTCAAGCTGCCTCCAGAACGTTACGGTGATGTATCTCCAGGACTACGTGAGCACCGCCGAGGACGGGGCGAAAGACGTCCTCATCAACAACATGGACGCGGCGCATGCGGCCAGCATACGGCTCGGCCTCTACTGCACGACCGCGTTCCTGCCCCTCTTCTGCCTCCAGGCCGGGTTCACGACCACGGTGGCGGGCCAGTACATGCTCGACCAGGACATGTACGCGATATTGTTTGAGTACTATACCAACCTGCTATCTTCAATGGAGGCGCAGAAGTTCTTCGTAACCGAGATATGCTTCAAGATGGCGCCGGTGATTCTTGCGATAGGCATCGTCGCGCGCTCTTTCTACTTCACGCGGAAAATCGGCGGGCTGCTGATAGCGATTGCCGCCGGCTGCATGTTCTTCTTCCCCGGCATGTACATCTTCGACTGGGTGACGCTGGACATGGCCGTAAACGGCGACAAGCTGATGAACCCGGACGACCCGCTTTGTCCGGCCGAGTGCGGCGTGTCCGCCCCGCGCGCGTATTTCGACGGAGGCGTCATCACGTCCCCGCCGGACGTGTATAACGCGTTCTCCGAAGAGGACATGGACAAGGCCACGCAGATAATTGCCGGCACCCTCGCCTCTGCGACGGGCTCGAACCCGGACAGCCCGGCCTACGGGAAGATGGTGACGTCGTGCTTCTACGGGGGGATGGCAGGCTGCGGCCTGGACTGCAGGGAGCTTCCCTATCCTGCGGCATCGGGCAACTGCTCGAACATGGCCGTTGAGGCGCTCTGCCAGACGGTCCCGGAGCAGTGCAAGGTCAAGCGCCTCGTGGACACGACCTCGCCGACGTTCGACCTCAACGAATACAACAAGTGCCCGGATTCATGCAAGATAGTGCCGCCGATGAAAAGCGACTGCTTCACAGACTCGCCGGCATGCGCAGGCTCCCGCTTTGACTGCCGGATAGCCCATCGCAGCGATTTGAACTGGAGGCCGACCACCGTGGACATCGAAGGGAGCAACTACGCGGCATGCGTCCTGGCGGCATACTGCCCTGCAAGCCTGGATGCCAGCCAGTCATGTGTCTGGGTGATTCCGGAAACCGGCAGGTGCAACGAACTCTGCGTCGAGTGCCCGGCCGAATGCCGGATACGCGACGCGGCCGTGGCGGATTTGCCGGCGCAGTGCAAGGACGGCGACGGCAACCTTCTCGCCTCATGCTCTACGTGCCACGCAACCTATGACACCTGCACGATACGGATGAGCGATATCACGTCATTGAATTCGCCATCGGAGTTCTGCGGCTCGTGCCCCGCAGTCAAGAGGCTGGTATATTCCACCCTGCCGGACGATTATATAACAGGCGGATGCTCAGTGGACCAGTGCCCCAAGGATTACAGGATGGCGATACCCAGGAACACGTGCGAGAGCTGCCTTTTCACCGAAGAGTCGTACGTCTACAGCCCGCCGATAAACACGCAGTGCGGGGACCAGTGCGGCAACACCGGCAACGTGCCAGCGAAGAAGCCCGGGGAGTACACGAAAATCGGGGGGGACGGCCTGGTCGGCAAGCCTGAAATCGTGAATGTGGCGAAACTGATGATACCTGCATACGTCCTGCCGCTCTTCAACATAGTCGCCACGCTCGTGTTCATTAAAGGCCTGTCCGGAATGCTCGGAGGGGACATAGAGATCCCGGGCCTAGCCAAGGTGTTCTGATGAAAGCCCTCACTGCCCTGCTGATAATCCTGATGGCGCCGGTCGCGTTCGCGGCATGGCAGGGCACGGCGGCAGTGGCGATAATGACATCCGCCGGCATACTGGGCATCATATACATGATAGGCATGGGCTTTGGCATCAATGAGCTCCAGATGACGGCAAAGGAGGAGTTCTTCCAGCTGATTGCGATGATGGTGATGATAGCCCTCCTAGTCGGCGGGGATTCCATCCTGAACGCCATATCAGCGAATCCTGCTTTCAGCGGGAGCGGCTCGACGACATTGCAGGGCGCCGCGAATGCCAGCATCGACATCACCCTCGCGAACGTGACCGCGTTGATGGACAGCATAGCAGAGACCGACCATGACGCTGCAATCGAAGGCTCCAAGGCCAGCTCCTGCAGCATCCTCGGGATGGGATACTCGGTGAGCGGATGCGGGAGCTATACCATGCTCTCCGCGCCGCTGTCCATGGCAGGCGGCATAACCGGATTCGCCGTGGGCGAGCTTTACACGATGAAGAGGCTGATAGAGCTTTCCACGGCCTTCGCGTTCCCGTTCCTGCTCCCGCTGGGGATAGTCCTGCGCACCTTCAAGTTCACGCGCGGCGCGGGTGGGCTTCTTATCGCCCTCGCCATATCGCTCCACATACTTCTGCCGATGGGCGTCATATTCAACGACATGCTCGGGGCGACGTTCCTGGACCCGCCCGGAGCCGCTGACGACGCGCTTTCAGCGCCGTACCAGGCCGGGCTCCAGAACGTGACCCTGGAATGCAACCCGGGAGCGACCGGCGAGGAGTGGTGGTCCGGGGACAGCAATGCGGCGAACGCGGTACGGGGCTACCACGCCCTCCGGGACAACCTTCGCGTGTACCTGTTCACCATGCTGGTCCAGGCCACCCTTGGCCCGGTGCTGGCCCTGCTGATGATGTCGACTGGCCTCCGGACGCTGACATCGCTTGCCGGTGCGGAGGTCGACGTAAGCGCAATCTCGAGGTTCGTCTGATGGCATTCCTTTGCGACCCTGAATTCGGGACGTTTTTCAGCGAGAACATACTTCCGCTCCTGGCATATGCAGGAAGCTCGCTGGCCGCCCTGCTGGGCATAGCTTATATGGCGGGTACCGCAACGAGCAACGCGAAACTGACGCTCTGGAGCAAGACCGAGGCGGTCCAGTTCATCGTCTCGACTGTCTCGGTGTTCCTCATAATCACGACCATGAACACGTTCTGCTCCATAAAGATAAACGAGATAGCCGCCATCTTCGACATGCCGGCCTCAGCCGACAATCCGGACATCTACGGGGCGGCCAGGGGATACCTCAACGACGCGGCGATATACTCCCACAACGCGCTGACGGTTGTCCGCTATCATCTGGAATCGTACACCACGCTTTCGTTCTTCAACGCCTTCATATGCGATTTGAGCACGGGCAGGATAGGCTGGGGATGCCTCTTCGGGTATTCCGGAGTGAGCCAGCAGCCGCTCGGCGGATACGCCGTGCAGACCGCGGCGATGAACATATTCTTCAACGGAGCAATAATCGCCCATTTCATGTCGCTGAATTTCATCTTCATCCTGCTCTTCGTGTACAAGGGCTTCGTGTTCCTGTTCCTTCCGCTTGGCGTCTTCATGCGCTCGATGCCGTATATGCGGTCATTCGGCTCGCTTCTCGTGGCCCTGGCCATATCGTTCCTTATAGTCTATCCGTTCCTGCTCGCAGTATTCTACCTCATGAGGAACGTCCTCGTGGATGCCGACAACGGGTACACCCCGCTTTCCGAGCCGATGAGCACGTACAACACGAACGAGGAGAGGATGGAGGGCTACGTGAACGGCGGGGACATGCTAGCGATGAGCACCGGGGGCGAAAGCTTCGTAAAAGGGTGCTATTTCGACAGGGGCGGCTGCTACGGCAGCGGCGTCAACATAGAGAACATGTCCGGGGCGATAGGCTTCGCCTCCAACGCGTTCGTTGCCGCGATATTCTTCCCCAGCATTGCCCTGCTCGCGACCATTGCGAGCGTGGGATACATCGCGCGCCTCTACGGCGAGGAGATAGATTTAAGTAGGATAACCCAACTGGTGTGATGCATGGCTTTCCTTGCGCTCTCAATCAGCAGCTTCTACGGGACATGGGCCAACTGGCTCCCGCTCTCCCTGGTGGCGGTGATTGCAGCGGTGCTCTTCCATACCATACTGCTGATGGTGGGGAGGGCGTTCTCGGTCCGGGAGCTGGAAGCCTTTGCCAAATCGGAGATACTGCAGGCGGCCGCGACCGCCTTCATGGCCATATTCCTGGTGGCCATGGTGGGAAGCGCGATGGAGATAACGCAGGGCCTCATCCACGGGGAAGTCGCCTGCGGCGGCGAATCAATCCACATCGGCACCACCGCCAACTCCACGATGGACCAGGCGTATTACGCCATACGGTGCAGGCTCCAGAGCAGGGCCGCCGAAGTGGCGGCGATCCAGGACGGCCTCACCAGCTCGGGCATGACCGCATTGGAGTTCAACGCGATAAACATGGCCGGCAGCATATTCGGCGTCACGTTCATCAAGGGCGACTGGTTCACTGGCCTCTACCGGACCACCGAGACCACCCGCATCACCAACAACCTCGCGACGGTCATGCTTATCGGCCTCAATGCCCAGTCGTCCCTCCTGGAATACCTGCGCATAAACATGCTGCACGTCTTCATACCGGTCGGCATCCTGCTCCGCAGCTTCTACATCACGCGCGGCCCGGGCGCCCTCTTCATCGCGCTCGGCATCGGCATGTACTTCATATTCCCGATATTCTTCGTGCTCCTCGACCCGGGATTTGTCGCGACGCCGCTTCCGGCCGCGATGAACACAGCGCAGACGCAGCCGCTCTGCTACCCGACGATGACGAGCGCCGTCTCGATACTCACCTCGCTTGAAAGCGCCGGCTTCGGCAGCAGCGCCGGACTGACCTTCGACAGCCTGAGGAACGACCTTTCGAAATCGTACGTGACGCTCATGCTGCATCCCCTCGTGGCATTCTTCATGACCATGGTATTTGTCAGGTACATGATGTCGGTACTCGGCGGGGACACGTTCGAGCTGACAAAAATGGTAGGCAAAGTGATATGACATGGGAAAAGCGCTGACGGTCTTGGTTATATTGCTGGCATTGTTCGCGGCAGGCTGCCTGCAGCCGGTCGTGAAGCTCGGCTGCTGCCTCAAGGAGAACCTCAGCCAGGGCTGCGTCCTCTACAACACCACCGACTTCACCAACAAGAGCTATATCGGCCAGACGAACGGCCCCTGCAACAGCAGCGACGCGGCCTACAACACGAGCGGCCACTGCAATGTCACGATAGACCTGGGCGGGGCTACGGGCGAGCGGACGTTCCTGATACCGCTCTGCACCCAGGACGACATCAAGCCATGCATCTCCCAGAACTGCACGACCATGGTCTGCGGCGAGTTCTCATACAAGCCGCGCTTCGCGCCGGGCTTCCAGACGAGCGGGAGCGACACCAGCAACCCAGATTCGAGCGTGGAGGCCTCTTCGGGCAACATCCCCCCGGATACCGGGGAAGGCGGCGCGAGCCAGTTCTACAACGCCCAGTGCAGGTTCCTCCCGATGGACGCGAAGCTGCGCCAGGTGATGAAAAGCTCGAGCTCAACGATAAACGTCTTCAGGATAGGCGTCGGGGGCTCCATGGACGAGTTCGACCAATACAAGTATTACCTGCCCCTTTCCGATAAGTACTGCAACATAAATTCCGGTTCGGGCGAGGCCGGGCTAATCGACAGGTACATGAACTACCTCACAGGCTCCAAGACGGAGTACAACCCCAACGCCAGGATAACGCAGAACTGCCTCAATGACGCCGCCGGCGCATTCGGCACGCCAAACCCCTTCGGATTCGCGGAGGGCACGGCCCCGAAATCATCATATATAAGCGTCGGATTCACATTCAACCCGGTCGTTCCCGACGCCACCAACTACAAGTTCGCCCACCATGCGCGGGAGGACTGGGCCGCGAACTATGATAAGATGCACGGATTCTATTTCTACGGCGGCGCGTCCGTAAACCAGGACGATGTCTTCAAGAGGATTGACGAGGAGTATTACAGGCGGGAGCTCTCAATCGCCCACGCCTCAACGATGTACGGGCTCGACGGCTCCTCAACGACGAGGGCGCCTTTCGAATGCGACTCGCGCGGCAACGAGTGCTATTCCGGCGCGTGCAACACCCAGTTCTATTCCAGGACGGTCCTGCTCACGGTGCCTGGCATATCCGGCGGCTTCGAAGTGGTCGCTGACTGCGCCAGGACCAGCGACGAGAACGGGAAGACCAAGGTCGTGTGCGCCCCCACGAAATCCGTGACGGCCGGCTCCGGCGGCCAGCCGCCCTCATTCACATATGCCACGGTGACGGCAAAGCCCCAGCACGTGGAGGTCAACGAAGGCTACAACCACCCCTTCGGCTACGGTTCCGTGACCGGAGACAACGAGGATTCGCTCGACGCCTTCTGGGACGGGTTCAACTCGGGCCAGTTCTACACGAAATACACCGGGTCCGCGAGGACGCTGACGAACACCGCATCCTGGACTTCCTCGTATTACACATACCGCAAGTACTGCACGCACGATTACGGCGAGCCGACCGAGGACAACCAGGACGAGTGGGTGCTGTGCTCTTATGTCTCAGAAAGCGCTTACAGGCCGCCTGCAGGAGGGATAGTGTTCTTCGGCAAGACCGGCGACAATGACGTGGTATACAACGGGAACAAGATTATCGGGTACGCCATAGCAACGCCATCCGACTTCAAGAACATGCTCTTCGTCAAGAACTGCGGCATCAACACTACGCAGAAATTCCCGGTGAAAGGCGATTATCCGCCCGAAGACGAATTCGGATGCTGGAACGCCTGCCGGAACCTGTGCCCTGGCATGGACACCTCATGCAGCAACTGGTGCGCACTGGACGACCCGAACCCGGCAAGCCAGCCATGCACTCCGGCTTCAACCGACGCCAGAGAGACGGCCGATTACGTCCGGGTGGATTTGGATAACATCGACGACCCGGACTGGGACTCCCTCATGGCAGCGTTCCGCCCGTACTTCAAGGAGAGGCTGAAATCGATGACGAACGGGGGTTTCGACGACGGCTGCGGCTCAGAAATCCAGCCGCAGGACGTGGTAATATCCTCCATGCCCTGGGTGCTGAACTACAACAAGGGCCTATACGAGAGCAGTTTCACCGGAAGCGACTATTTCGAATCCATGTCCTACCACATGAGCGGTTCGGGCCCCCAGGTGCTCCGCAGGAACAACGTGTTTTCCGAGCGCATGGAAACTTCGGCCGGGACCAGCAGCTGCGATTTGCGCAGGACGGTCATCTGGTGGTGGATGCCAACGGACCTGACCTTCTCGTATGACCTGCTTTTCAGCCAGCACATCTACCTGTTCAAGTACAGGGACGGCACGGGCGCGCTCGGCAACTGCGCGATAGACGAGTCGGACTACATGCCGGTAACCAGGACATACGGCTGGTGCGAGCCCTGCACGACTTCCACCCTCGCCTTCCAGTCCATCACCGCCGAGCCCCGCGTCTACATGCCCGCGTACACTGCGAACGTCGAGAACACGACACCGGCGAATCTCGAGAGCGTCTGCACGGCGACATATGATACCAGCTTCGAATTCTGGTCTGGATTCACTGTGACGGACAACGTCTCGTGCGTCAATTCCCGCATAACTGACGTGGGCGACTACAAGGAGTCCATCGGGGGCATCGGCTCGCCGAGGACGTCCCCGGAGGCCACCATACTCAAGGAGAGGATGGGCAACTACATGAAATCCGGCATTCTCCCGGTCATAGACATGACGGACGCCAGCAACTGGAACATCCGCAACCCGGACTCGGACCTGGAAGGATTCTGGCTGTTCTACGAATCGGCGCCGGAGAACTTTTCGCAGTACGACTTCCAGAGGCTTTTCGGCGAGATGGGGGCGGTGGTCGTCATAGTCAACCACATCAGCGGCGATGCGACAGATGTGCAAATCGAGGAAATCATCGACCGCTCATCCATAATCCACGAGCGGTGCTTCGGCTGCCTCACAGCGTTCCACGTGGACAGCCCGCCAAGCAACGAAAGCTTCAGGGATTCCCTGAATTCCGTGCTCTCGGATTCGCGGGCGGCATTCGCGGTGGACATGGTCACATTCGACTACCCCGTCTCAAGCCATTCTTCGGTGTTCTCGGGGCTGGCGCAGGCTGAAAACCGGAGCGATGCCATAGCCGACGACATAGCCTCCTTTGGAAGGGTGGCCCTGCAGTCCAGGGGGAAGCCTTCGATGCTGGTAGGGCTCAACGTGAGGAGCAACGACGGCTACTGGAATGACGCCAATTACAAGGTGCTGTTCGAGAAAATCGTCCGGAAGCAGGACGAGATGGTCAAGTTCGGCCTAATCGGCATAATCTACGCCCCGGCCCGCGCGGCAAGCGGCACGGACACCGGCATAGTCAGCGTCGATTCATCGGGCCTGGGGCACAAGGGCGAGAAGTTCTGCGCGATGCAGTCGGCCATGCAGACAATGACCACCGGCGCGCCGCTGGCCTTCTTCTCCAGGGTGAATTCTGTCGACTCCATGAACTGCACCAGGTGCAGCAGCCTGGATCGGGTCGGCACCGGAGTGTGCTCGGCGTATTCCGTCAATACCCTCCACCGGGACCCGAAGATGTGCGACAACGGCGCCCTCTGCAGCGTGCCGGATGGAATGCCGGAGGACGAGGCCAGGTGCCCGGACGGGATAGTCATCGATTCAGGGGCGGGCGAGTGCACTCTGTGCAACGAAACGGGCAAGATGTACACCTGCACCCTCAAATACAGCAACGGGACCGTGCAGACAGTAGGCCCGAGGCCGATGGACGAGGTCGGTTCGGACATCTTCCTGGACGTCATTGCCGGCATCCCGAAGCCGGACAAGTGCTGCCTGGTCGCGCCCAACAACAACCGGAGCTATACCTACGTCAAGGACGCTTACCAGAACTCGATAAACAAGCCTATTGTTTTCTCGAAGAGCGGGGACCCTGATATGGAGTGCAACCTCGGCGACCCGAAGACGGTGAGCGAAATCGGGACCTTCTGCGGCATCGACCTGCCGCTTCGGGATTACGACATCAATTGCACGCTGAGCGGATAAATAGGGTGAAATGAGGATGGGGCTAGGAGACATATTCAAGACGCTTACGAAGGGCCCACCGCCGGGTTCGGGCGGAAAGGGCCAGGTCCAGAACTGCCCCAACTGCGGCGAACGCGTGAACCTCAGCATGGAGCGCTGCCCGAAATGCGGCGTGCGCATAAAAAGCATGTTCAGGCGCAAGTGCCCCAAGTGCCAGACGCTTGTGGAGCTGGACGAGAAGAAGTGCACGAAATGCAGGTACAACTTCGAAGCCGAGCTCGAAAGGGCTAATAAAACCTTTTATGTATGTCCCATATGCGGGTATAAGATGGAGGCCATGCTGACTTCGTGCCCCGCATGCAATACGCGCTTCATGTGAGTTCCTATGGTCGAATCGTTCAAGCAATCCGAGAAGAAGGAGGAGGCGGATGCCCCGAAAAAGAAATTCGTACACTCCATGCTCGACGAGGAGGAGGTGGAGGTCAAGCGCCTCGACGCCGACGACATCGAGGACTGCGTGAAGGTGATGCGCAAGTGCGCATTCGACGTCACCGAGGTCGAGGTGGGCAACATCATCGCCTACGGCAAGAGCTTCGGGGCAACGGTCAACCGGATGCTGGTCGGAGTGGGCCTCGCATGGCCGGCCAGGCTGGACATGGAAAGCAAGAAGATAACGAGCGGCGAGGCCAACGCCCTTTACATGGAGGACCCGGCCGTGCTCCTGGCTTACGAGGGGCGCGGCGTCCGGAGGATACTCCTTACGGAAAGGGAGAAGGAAGCCGTCAGTTCGAAGCTCAGGTATTCCATAGGATACCTGTACGAGGACATCCCGAAGGGGGACATCGCGAGCTACATCACCGAGGCGGGAAGCGCGCTGGAAAAGCTCTACCTGTCCGAATCATACGAATTCTTCCGCACCGAAAAGGGGATACTGGCATTCAAGAAAGTCGGCTGAATCCGGGCCCGGGGGGTGTCGGACCTGCCGAAGATTATTCCGCGGGTTTCAGGAACACTTCCGAGAAGCCGAGGGACTTAAGCCTCTTCCGTATCGATGTGATGCGCCTTGCAAGGGCCACCATGCCGCATTTCCCGGCGATGATATATGCATTCTTGCCGCGCAGGCGCACGCACGCCCTGGGGCAGAGCGCAAGCAGGTATGCCCTGGCCTCGAAGCGCTTTTCCGCGTCTTTTCCGGCCTTTGCGGCCTTGCCCGGCTTGATTGATGACGAGGGAGGCTTGTCCCAGTTCGGAAGGCGCAATTCCCGCGCAAGGAGGCGTATTTCGGCCTTGGAGAGGTTGCTCTCGAGAAGCGGGCTCCGGACTCCGGCGCGGCGTGCTTCCAGGAAGCTCCTGCCCCGCTCATCGGCGTCATCCTGGTGCGAGCCGTCCAGGACATGCTTGAGCTTCATCCTCATCGCGACGCACTTCATGGAGCTGTAAAGGTTCGAATTCCGGATCATGTTCGCCGAGCGGGAGGCGCGGGTGTCGATGGCGGACTTGGACGGGTCGAAAACGACGTGCTTGACGCCTATGATTTTCGCCACCCGCCTTGCCACGGAGAGCTCGGAGCGCGGGTAATTGTCGGAAAGCGCAGTGACCGCCACCGCCTTCTCGCCCAGCTCCTCCCTGCATATGCGCATCAGGAACGAGCTGTCCACGCCCCCGGAAAATGCGACGACCGCGCTGTCTAGCCTGCGTATCCTTTCGCGCAGTGATGAAAGCTTCTTCTCGAGCCTCTTGTCCATGGATGATATTTTAATGCGCATAATTAAAACCCCGCCCCCGCGTTCCGGACGGATTTCGCTCCGGTTCGGATTCGCGCGGGGGTTTGCCCCGCATGTATGACAGATGTGTTATAGAATGTGCTTATAAAAGGGATAGATGGAAACGCGATGCGCTGGGTATTTTAATCCTTGAAGGGGAAACCGGCCGTATGGTACACGGGCCAGCGGCATTACTCGCCATCGCGGTTTTCATGGCCAGCCTCGGCATGGGTTCCGCGGCCTTTGCATCGTGCGAAGGCAGCATCTCCCAGTTTGTCCCTGCAGTGGTGGGCGATGGCGGGGGGCTGGTGAACGTCACGATAAGCATGGCGGAAGGGCCGGGCCGGGTGTATACGACGGTCTATCCCCGCATGGGCGTGATGACGCAGGAGTCCATCGAGCAGGCGGTCTCGTTCGCGTACGGGCTTTCGGGAACCGGGGAGACGTGCGATATGCTCGTGGATTTCGGCGCCAACCCCCAGACAAGCTACATAGACGGCCCCAGCGCCGGGACCGCGCTTGCCGTGATGGCTTACGCGCTCCTGGAAAACAGGACGCTCAGGAACGACACGGTGATAACCGGCACGATAGAGCCGGATGGCAGCGTCGGTCCGGTGGGCGGCCTTTACGAGAAGGCCAGGGGGGCCGCGGGAATGGGCGCGAAATACTTCATTACGCCTGTTGAGAGCATATATGAGATGATGATGCTGCGCGGCATGGAAGGGCAGTACGGCATCAGGGTGGTCCAGGCGCGGAATGTGGGGGATGTCATCGGGTTCATGACCGAGAACCGGAGCATCCCGGACGGGGAGGGCGGCCTCGAGGTGGTTGAAAGGGGGACGCCGGACGTGCCGCAATACGATTCCTCGGGCATCCTGGCTTTCCGGCGGGTGGCGGAGAACATGGTCGAACTGGAGAGGGGGCTTGCGTCTTCGATTGAGGACAGCGGCAACGAAAGCGCCGAAATCAGGGGCTTTTTCGAAGCCGAAGCGGCAAGGCAGGATGGCATCATCGAAAAGGGATACCTCTTCAGCGCCGCCAACGAGGCGTTCCTGAACTACATCGACATTTCCACGATAAATGCGATAATTTCGGGCGGGCCGGACCTTGCGCGGAAGAAGGGCGAGGCGGGCATCTGCCTCACCGGCATCCGGAGGCCGGACCTGACGGATACGAATTTTGAATGGGTCGTGGGCGCGGACCAGCGGCAGGGCTGGGCCTACCAGAGGCTTGAGGGCACGGATATAGACGAGAGCATGCTCGAAGACGAGAAATTCGCGGCGTATAATGAGCTGATGTACGCGCAGGCCTGGTGCGTCGTGGCCAAGGAGCTGCTCGGCGCTGCGCCGCCGGGGGGGGCGCGGATAAGCGAGAGCGCGTGGAAGGGCATCGCGGAGAAGAGGATAAGCGAGGCCCGGGCGCTTGATTTAATCGACGATGATTACGTTGAAAGGCTGGACATCGCGCAGTCGAATTTCGACGCGGGCCGGTATGGCGCGGCGATATACGACGCGGTGTATGTCATCGAGAACGGCAATGCGGCAGGCTGGCAGCCGAGCGAAGAGGAGATAGGCGCGCTGGTCTCCGAGCCGAGGGAGTCCTTGTGGGGCATGGTTTACCAGTCCCATGCAGCGTTCCTGCTCGCACAGAACGAAAGCTCCGTGGCGTACCGCACTGCGATGTTCTCCGCGGGGCTCGATGCGGCGACTGCGGACATGGCCGATGCCGCTGCTGCGCCAGATGGCAGCGCGCCGGAAGGCGCACAGGATGCGCAGGAAGCCGGAGGATGGGGGAATTATGCGATACCGGTTGCCGCTTCCCTTGGGATATCAATCTTTTTATTCCTTGTTCTGCTATTAATACTGACAAGGCGAACCCATGGTGCTTACGGCACGCGATTTGGCAAGGCTGATAGAGCTAAACAAAAAAAAGGCTGAACTGCAGTTCCAGGCGAGCGTGCTTGGCGTCACCCCAGACGGCGAGCTCCGGAGGGTCTCGGTGAATGCCGAGGAGCTGTCAGAGCGGGCGAAGGCCGCCGGCATAAGGCTCGTTTTCCCGAACCAGGACAGGCTCGACGAGCTTGCGAGCGCCCTGGAGGAATTCCCCCCGGATGCCATCCGCGCGGGCATCAAGGTGAGGGACGGGAAGGCGTACCAGACGCTCAAGGACCGCGGGATGATTGTCAAGAAGAATTTCGAGAACCGCGCCGAGATAGCCAAGCTCCTGATAATAATAGCCCGGATGTCCGAGGAGGAGCGCAACGAAGCGCTGCGGGCGATAGCCGCAGGCGCGCTCGATAAACCCCTTTCCGCGACTTCAATCGACGAATGCACGCGCGCCAAGCTGGCAAGGTTCCTCCGCCGCTGCGGCATAATGTGCGCATTATCCGGAAGCGGGCTCCTGCCGTCGGGGGAGGGCCTCGAGGGCGATAAGGAGATACGCATCGAGATGCAGAACCGCTGTGTCTGGGTGGCGGAGTCCGCAAGGGGGCGGCTCGAGGAGAATCTGAAGAAGATGCAGAACCTCAATGCCAGGATACAGCTCAAGAACGCGGAGCGCCAGATAAAGGTTTTCAGCGAAGAGGAGGAGAACGTCTTCGCGACGCTCCAGAAAGAATACCTCGATTTGCTAAAGGAGCAGGACGAGGTGCTTCGCGAATTCAACGAAGAGGACGGCCTTGCCTCCAGGATCTGACGCGCGCTAATCAAAATCAAAGGGCCTTCCCCATGTAATAGCCGTCTTGGGCATAGCCGTGCTTCCGGTAATACTCCCGGACCCCGACGCCGCTTATTATCAGCATATTGCCCCGCCCATCTTCCTTGGCCGCATCCTCTGCGGCTTTGAGGAGCCTTGCGCCAAGCCCGTGGTGCTGGACATCCCCGCGCCCGCTGATGGGCACTTCGCTACCGTAGACATGGAGCTCGCGGACGAGGGCGGCATCGGGGCGGATTGAACTGCGGATGCCCGCGGATTTTTCGGATGGGAGCCTGAGGCGGATGAAACCGGCCAGGAGCCCGTCGCGGTTCTCGTATGAAAGGAACGTTTCCCGCCCCCCGCTCGCTTCGTAGTCGGTGCGGACGATGTCGAATTCGGAAAGCGGCGGGGGCTTTCCGCCCTGCAGGCCGATTTCCCGGCACCGGATTTCCTTCGGGACTATCCCCTTCTCGCGTATCGCGGCCTCCACAAGCTCGCGCAGGTTGCTTTTCCTGACCCCGCGCCAGATTAGGCGGGCCGGGATGTCGCGCTGTATCCGCATCACGCGCACGTAGCCTGGGATGTGGCGGTAGAATTCGGAGATTACATCCGCAGCCATCTCCGCATCGTACGGCTCGTACTCCCCCGCATCCGCCAGCGCCTTGAGGCCCGTGCCTTCAAGAACCAGTGTTGGGTAGATTTTGAGCATGTCAGGCTGGAACCGCCCGCCGGCAAACAGCTTTTTGACGGCCCGGATGTCCTTCTCCCTGCCGGATTCCGGAAGGCCGGGCATGATGTGGTAGAGCACCTTGAATGCCGCGTCTTTCAGGGCGCGCGTGGATTCGACGACGTGCCTGACCGTGTGGCCCCGCCTGATCCGGCGGTAGATTCCGTCATCGGCATGCTGTACGCCCAGCTCAACGCGCGTCGCCCCGTAAGAGAGCATCTCGGCGATATGCCGGACGCACGCGTCCGGGCGCGTCTCCACCGTGAGCCCCACAGCGCGGTGCGTCTTCGCCTTCTCGTTCGCGCGGATGGCCTCTTCGAGCGTTCCGGCGCGGAAGCCGTTCAATCCGTCATACACCCCCTTCACGAACGAGCGCTTGTATTCCGCATCCATCTCAAGGAACGTGCCGCCCATGATTATGACTTCGCACTTGTCGGCAGGGTGGCCTCCGCCCTCAAGCTGGGCCACGCGGCCTGAAGACTGGAGATAGGGGTCGAATCCGCACTGCCTGCTCCGGAGGGCTGCGGGCTCGAACCCGCTGTAGCTTTTGGCGGCCAGGCCGCTTTCCGGGCAGTAGATGCAATCATGGCGGCACGAGCCCTGCGGCCGTATCATGACCGCGACAGGAGTTACGCCCGAAACAGTGCGCGTCGGGCATTTGCGAAGAAGGGTTTTGAGTTCCGGGTTCAGGCGTTCCTCGGGGAAGCGCGCAAGGATTTCCGGGTTCCGTATCATGTCCGAAATGCGATAGCGGCGGCATTCCTGCCGCTTCACCCAGTCCAGGCTGTGCCTGGCCGCATCGCCGGCAAGGATTCGCCTGACTATGGAATCTATGGCCTCCAGCCTTGTCATCGCATGAGCATATGCGCAGGGGACTTTTTATCCCTAATTGAAGAGGTTCGAGAGAAGCCCGGCCAGCGCGTAAATCGGCGCTTCGAATATCGGGAACACCACCGCGCCGTTATTGGCCGCCTTGTAGTCGCCGATCAGGTCGGAGCGGACGAAAAGTGTAACGTTCTCGGATTCGGCTATGTTCCCGCTCGCCAGCGATACCGCGCCCACAGTCGTCCGGTAGGTCTCCTCCTCCGTGGCCACAATCTCGTAATAGAACGTCTTCGTGCTCTGCGCAGGGACAAAGACGGGCTTGGTGAACTCCCATCTTTTTGCACCGGTTGCGCTCACCTGGAACACGTCGCTCGTTGAGCCCTTGTTGGTTATAGTTATGGCGAAGCGGGCCGGCTGCCCCGGGCCGACGCTACGGTAGTTGGGCGAGACATCGAAATCCATAACGTCCCAGGTGATGCGCACCTTGACGTTGAAGGTGACGTTGCCGAGCTCCTCGCCGTTGTTCTCGTCTATGACAGTGACGCGCGCAACGTAGTCGCCCTCGGGCGCGTCGGGGTCGGCGCTGATAGTGAGCATGAGCGGGTTCTGGTAGAGCTTGCTGTCCTGGCTCGTCCATCCCCGGGGCAAATCGCCCATGACCGCCTGGTCGTACAGGCCGCCTTGCCCATGGATGCCCCCGCTTGCGACCTTGGGGTCGATTAGGAGCGAGACGGTCTGGCCCGGGCCTATGGTCCCAAGGTCAATAGTGTCGCCAGGCTTAACGTCATGCACTGCGGGCGTGACCAGGTTCAGTGCGAACGAACAGGAAACGATAAGCGCCAGCGCTAACAGGGTCGTCTTGCTCAGCATGCGCCAATATCTGTCTTAAGGATTTAAAACCTGCTCTGGGGCGGCCGGACGGATGGGGCGGACGCGCCGCTTTGGGAATTTTTAGAGGAACGCCTCCGCGTTCTTCGCATTCTTCTCCTGCTTCTCCTCGAACGCGATTGCCTGCATGTGCAGGGGGGCGCCTTTTTCCCGCTTCTCGGACTTGCGGTCGCGGACGCTTATGAACACCGGGTAGTTGACCGCCTCGCCGACAACTATCGCCTCGCCGACTTTCAGGCTCGTGATGCTCTTGGCCACGCGGGCGTCTATGCCCTCGGAACTCATCTGTATGTGGTCGAGGTCGTTCGGGTTCGTGACGCGCAGGATTATGTGGGTATTGCACTGGCTCAGGGCCGTGGTGCTCAGGTTCACCGGCCGCTGGCTGATCAGGCACAGCGATGCGCCGAACTTGCGGCCTTCCCGGGCAATCGTTTCGATTATCGCCCTGCTGACCGCCTCGCTCTCCTCGGCCTTCTCCCTCGCGAAATTGTGCGCCTCTTCGATAAGCAGCATGAACGGGGGGATTTTTCCCTTCTTGCGGAGCGATAAAAGCCTGCGGGCCATCAGCGAGACCAGGATCTGCTTCTTCCGCAGCGAGTCTATCGGGCTGAAGTCGAGTATGAGCAGGCCGCCGGGGCGGACTTGCGCTGCGAGTTTCGGGTTTTCTGTTTTGCGGGAAAGGAAACGGTATCGCTTCAATTCGGAAAGGCTGCGCTTAAGGGCGCGCTTCACATCGTCCTTTGACACGTCGGCCGCATCTACCGCCGCCATCAGCTCCTTGAAAGAATATCCGGCGGCGCCCTTCTTCTCCTCCCGGAGAGCGCTCAGGCAATGGCGCAGGACGTCGCGCTGGGGGGCAGAAAGGTGCGGCAGCCACTCCATAATGGCCTCCGGATGGATTTTCCTAAGCGGGATTGCGATGTCGCCGCCCTCGATTACGGTGGTCTGCCTGCCGAAAACCGGGTCGTGCGCGAACCCGCCGTATTCGCCGTGTATGTCGACGACCACGACTGCCACGCGGCCGTCCTCCTTCCTGCGGGACAGCAGCTCTTCGAGGAGCACGCCTGCCAGGTGGGATTTGCCCGCGCCGCTCATGGCGAGGATGGCGAGGTGCTTCTGCAGGAGGCGCGTCATGGAGATGCGCGCGGGAACGTCGTGGTGCTCTATCGAGCCGAGGTGGAGGCCCGCATCCTCGAAACCCAGGAAGGAGCGGAGGACGCCGCGCTCGGCATCGTGCACTGCGGCCCCGGGCGAAGGCGGGCTGAATGCACGCTCGAAGCGCTTTCCGCTGAAAACCCCGAGCACCTTCACCACGGCGATGACATACTCCCATGAATCCGAGGGAAATTGGGACGACATGCCACCCCCGCTTCCGCGCTCGAATTCCGCCACGCTTTCCGCCCGCTCGTAATACCGGTTGGCCTTGTAGACCTCCGAAACGAAGCCGAACATGCTGCCATCGCCGTGTTTGAGCTGCACGTACTGGCCCTTGCGGACGACGCCGCCTTTCACTACGAATGAGAATTCGGAAGTGGACGGCGATTCCTCCCCGGCTATCACGGTCCCCAGTTGCTCTCCCATGGGCTCTTTTCGCGCTTTTGGATTATAAACGCTTGCAAAAAAAAGACGGGCGAGGTCATTTCTTCATGGCTTTGAGGAGGACGGCTGACACTGCGATGCCGCCCACAAGGAGTACGATGCCTGCGCCGAGCGCCATAAGAAGCGGCACGTCCAGCTCCCGGGATTTGACTACGATGTATTTGCCCTCGTCCATGAGTTTCAGCACATCGTACCGGGCGTATTTCTTTCCGGATTCGTCGGTCGCTATTTCGCCGTTCTCCGCGCTGACAAGCTCGCCCGGCATGAGGACGGAGTAGGTGAAGGATGCGCCGGCGGTCTTCATGGTGGATGCGCCGAGCTTGGCCGAGGGGTCCGTGAAATCGTATTCAGTCTGGCTGGAGGTTCCGGATATGGTGTCGGTCGCCACCACCGGGGGCACCCGGCGGACCTCAAGGGCATAGACGACGTAAGGGAATTCCGAGGCCTTGCTGAAGAGGTAATAGTTGTCGCTTTTCAAAAGGGCCTTGGACAGGACGAGCATTCCTTCAGAGTATGTGCAGTTCACAGTGCGGTCATCTTCAGTGATATTCCCGCAGGCGTCCGAGAAATCCTCCGAGGCGCCGGAGTACTGCCCCCCAGCCGAAAGCAGGCCGCTGAGGTTCACGCTTTCCCTGACCATCGAGTTGCCCTCGCGGTCAACATCCTGGATGTAATCAATTGATATGCAACCGGAAAATAGCAGCGCTGCCATGCCGAGCAGCAGGAATGACGGGCGGGTTTCCATGGCGTAGTGAGTGGCCGGCAATTTTTATAAATCCGAGCATAAGGCGGACGGCGGCTTTCGGACGGCGGCTTTCGCCGCGCACTGATTTTTCGGGTGTGCATGCCCGGCGGGCTCCCTTGGAACGCGGGCTTCGCCGCTCTGGGCTAAGCGGGATGATTGGAAAAACCCGCAATTAATCGAAGTTCATCCTGCCGAACTTGATGAAGAGGGGCCGCTCCTGCGCCAAATCCACTACGGCGATGGCAAGCTCCTTGCGGAGCCGCCCCGCGGTTTCAAGCGAAGGCATGAGCCCCCCGGGGCTGATTTGCCAAGATGTGGGGACGACTTCTATGAGGTAGTAGGTCTTGTCCTCTCCGGGCCGCAAGCCCTTGCGGTGCAGGCGGAGGTACCCGGTGCCGTCCAGGCTCGGCCGTACGATGTATCCGCGCTCGCGAAGGTACCGGATGCAATGGTATTTCTCGCGGGCAAGCCCGTCTTTCACGAGCGCCCTGGAGAGCAGGTCCTCCTTATCCAGGTCCAGGACCTTGCGCTCTGCGAAATACGCCGCTTCGAGATAAGTGATGCGCGTCTCATCCCCCTCCTCCACGCCCGCGCCGAGGCTCCGGAGCTTCAGTATGAGCGGCTTCTGCCGGATGATTAGATAGTCTTCGGTAAACTCGAGTTCCTGCATTCCAATCCCCCCGCGCACTTATGTCCCGTCGCCCTTGCCGCCTTTGGCGCGTATCTCGGCCAGTATCCTTTTCAGGTCGTCGTGCTTCACGTCCGGCATGTGGATGGCCATGTTGCCGCCCCCCGCAGTATCGACGTTCAATGTCCCGACTCCGAAGACGCGCTGCACAAGGCCCTGGACATAGCTTGTCTCGGTTATCTTCGAGTATGGAAGCATTATCCTGCGCGTGGCGAGGATTCCGGACTGGAACAGCATGCTGTTCTCCTCCAGCGTCAGCGTCTGGAACCTGGAGGCCAGATAAGCGACGAGTATGAAGACGATTCCGACCAGCCAGAGGGAGGCCATGAGCGGGTAGAGTATCCGTTCCAAAAGCTCCCTCATCACCAATACCAGGATGCTGAGGAGGACGGTCATCATGACGACCTTCGTAACAGCGACGATTGGGTGCGGATGGAAAGAATGCGCCATGCATGACGTTAGGCCGACTCAGATTTAAATCATTGCGCCCGGAGGATAGTCCATGCTTACGATTTTCACCGACGGAGCCTCGCTCGGAAACCCCGGCCCGATGGGCATCGGCATAGTGATATACCGCGACGGGATGATAGTGGAGGAATTGAGCGAGTATGTGGGGGTAGGCACGAATAATATCGCCGAGTACACCGCGGTGATAAAGGCGCTTGAAACGGTGCACGCGATGGGGGATTTGGAAGCGCGCGTGAAAAGCGACAGCCAGCTGGTTGTCAGGCAGCTGAACGGCGAGTACAAGGTCAAGGACCCCGGCCTGAGGCCGCTGCACGAACGCGTCGTGCAACTCTGCAGGGGGCTTAAAGTGCATTTCGAGCACATCCCGCGCGAGCACAACGCCGAGGCGGACGCGCTCTCGAAAGAAGGCGCGGAACTGGGAAAGAAGAGGACGCCCTGACGAAAGGGGAAACGCCCCTCTACGGCACAAACAGATTGGGTTTTAGGCGAGCGAACCGGGCCGGGTGCCAGGAGGCAGGATGCAGGAATGGGAGCGCCAGGTTTCCAAACCCCCAACCGGTTATAAGCCACGCTCCCGATTGCCATATCCTAACCCCACCCCGGCCAATACGGTTGCGCATGGGTTATATAGTTTGGGTGGGAAATCCTTCCATGCGGGTGGCCACTGACTATGCGCTCGGGGCATTCATGACTTTCGAGCTCTCCAAGGAGAAGCCAATCCACGGCTGGTTCTGGTACAAGGAGGGTTATGCCCCCGAACTGGTCGATTGGGCGCTCAAAACGGAACTGGAAACCGGAAACAGGAGACCGGAATCCGTCCTGGACCCTTTCTGCGGCGTAGGGACGACGCTGCTTGCGGCCAAGGATAAGGGCATCGCATCGGCGGGGGTGGACGCCTCGACGCTTGCGGCTTTCGTTTCGAAGGCAAAGACTGAAGATTATGAAAAAAGCGACCTTGAATCCGCGCTTGCTTTCCTGAACAGGAAACTGGACTACCGCTCGGCCGAAAAGCTGGACTGGCAGTTCGAGCTTTTTTCCACGAAAGCTGCGTTCCCGAAGCGGAACCACACCGAGATACTCGCGCTCCGGGAGGCCATCGAGAACGAGGATGGGCGCTGCCGCAACCTCCTGCTCCTTGCGCTTCTTTCAGTCCTGCCCCAGGCTAGCGTCATCCTCAAGGACGGAGGCGTGCTGAAAATAGACAAGCGCAAGCGCGCGCTTCCCGCCCGCGAGATATTCAGGCGGAAGGTCAAGCGGATGTGCCGCGAGCTTGAAGGCAGGCCGCAGGGCCACGTGCCCAGGGTATTCCTCGGGGATGCCAGGGCGCTCGACATCGGGGGCGAAGAGGTGGACGCGGTCATAACGTCGCCCCCGTACCTCAACAACATCGATTATTCGAAAATCTACGGACTTGAACTCAGCCTGCTTGCGATGAGCAAGGCCGAGGCAGAGGAGGTCCGGATGCGGGCAATCCGCTCATTCATCAGAACCGGAAACCCGGGCCAGGAAACGGAGATGCCTCCGGAGGTCGGCGAAATCGGCCTCCGCATCCCGATTGTCGGGACATATTTCAAGGACATGGAGGCGAGCATCGCGGAGATGTTCCGCGTCCTGCGCCCCGGAGGGGCGGCGTATGTGAACGTTTCGAATTCCGTCATCCACGAGACGCACGTGATTGTAGACGAGATATTCGCACAGATGGCAGAGCGCATCGGCTTTGCCGAAACCGAAATCGTGGTGGGGGCCGAGCGCATCGCGGATGTGCGCCCGCAGAAGGTGAAGACGAGGGAGAGCGTAGTCATAATGAGGAAGTGATTCTATGGCGCAAAAACAGGCAGAGCAGACCGCACCGTCCCCGTTTGTGGGGATGCCGCTGATGGGCCAGCAGGGACCGGCCCAGGCAGGCGCACAGGCGACGCCCCAGCAGACAGTAATCAGCAATTACCTGGGCCTTGGAACCAGCCTGCCGCCGCAGCTTGAGCGCATCCGGAGGGACTTCCAGGCGCTCGGACCAAATCCAACGCAGGCCCAGGTCGAGACCGCACTCACCCAGCTGTATAACGCGCTGAGAGTCGGGGGGACGCTCGGGCTGGCGTATGTCCCGGACGCCGGACGGGAGCCGAGAGGACCGTCTGCGGTTCTCCAGCGCCGCAGCGGCGACTGCGATGAGCTTGCAACCGCTTTCCTTGCCGCTGCAACCCGCATCGGAATCCCGCTCGCAGGCGCCAGGTTCGCAGGAATTGATTTCAACACAGGCGCGCCCGGTGCGGCATCGACAGTGCCGCATGCAGTCCTCTTCGTGGCTGTGAACGGCCATAATTACATCTTCGACATGACGCGGGCCGCACCAACCTCGGTTCCGGACTTCTCGGAGGCGACGGTCAGCGGCCAGTACCGCGGAAGGTCTATATCGTACGGGCCGGATGCCTCCAGCCCGAACCTGACCGGCATCGGAAGGATGGTCGTCCTACCCACAGTCGCCGATGTTGTGGCAAGCCAGCTCCTCATCCGCGCGGATTATTTCGATACGCAGGCGCAGGCTGGAACGACTAGTGCGGCGCGGGCGGCCGCCCTTGCGCAGGCGATTCCCCTCCTGACTGCCGCTGCGGCGCTGGGCTCCTCCGCTCCTTTCATCACCGCAGGCCTGCAGAGGGTGGCGCGGAACGTCTTCGACAGGGTGGAAGCCCTTGCTGAAAGCGAGCATGACGCGAAAAGGCATGCCGGCGCAATTACGCAGTACCGGGCCGCGCTCTCACTATTGCAGGATATCCCCGCATTAAGGGCGGACCGGGGAACGCGGGAATTCGACATCCGCAAGTCGCTGGCAGATGCGTGCCGCCAGAGCGGGAGGCTGGACGACGCGCTTGCGGAATACGATGCGATGATGAGGCTCCGGCCGGCGGACAGGGAGGCGTACGGCCTGGCGTACGAGCTGAATATCTCAAGGTTCAAGTCGGCCCGGACAAGGCCAGAGAGGCAGACGCACCTCACAAGGGCGTATGTCGTTTTAAGGGTGGCAGAGAACAGTGCGTCCCTTGACGCATCGACGCGGGCGAAATTCGCATCGCAGCGCGCCGCGGTCGAGCGCGAACTGAGGCGCTTGGGCGTGGACCTGGCAACCATCACAATCCCGCCATCTCCATAGTTTTTTATTTACGAGGCAGATAAACGCAGGTTATGCTAATTGGGATAGTGGGAAAACCATCAACAGGCAAAAGCACGTTCTTCATGGCCGCGACATCGGTGCCGGTCGAGCGCTCGCCCCGCCCCTTCACGACAATCAAGCCGAACCGGGCCATGGCTTACGTGGAAGTCGAATGCGTGGACAAGGAGTTCGGAAAGCAGTGCAATCCGAGAAGCGGGTTCTGCGCGAACGGAAGGCGCTTCGTGCCGGTCGAACTGCTGGACGTGGCCGGCCTGGTCCCCGGCGCGCATGAGGGCAAGGGCCTCGGAAACAAATTCCTCGACGACTTGCGGCAGGCGGACGTGCTCGTGCACATCGTCGATGCAAGCGGCTCTACAGACGAGATGGGCGCCAAGGTGCCCGTGGGCAGCTACGACCCGTGCAACGACGTGCGCTTCCTGGAGCAGGAGCTGGATTATTGGATAAAGGGCATACTTGACAAGAACTGGGAGAAGCTGGTTCGCGAGGCCAAGCTGAACAAGAAGAAGAACGAGGATTTCCTGACAGAGCAGTTCAGCGGCCTGGGGATGACGAAGGACATCATCGGGCGCGTCCTCAAGGAGCTGAATCTCGATGAAAAAAGCCTGCTGGACTGGTCCGGGGATGAACGCCTCGGGTTCTGCAAGAAAATCCGGCAGATTGGGAAGCCCATAATCATCGCCGCGAACAAGTGCGACCTGTCCACAGGCTGGGACAACTATCAGAAAATAAAGATGGCATTCCCGGACTACCTGGTGATTGCCTGTTCGGCTGAAGCCGAGATCGCCCTTAAAGGCGCCGCCAAGGCCAATTTCATAGAGTATGTCCCGGGGGACAGGGAGTTCCGGGTGAAGGCGGACCTGAATCCCGAGCAGAAAAAAGCCATGGACATCATGAAGGCCGTCTGCGACAAATACGGGGGGACGGGCATCCAGAAATGCCTGAATGCCGCCGTGTTCGACTTCCTGCATTTCATCGCGATTTTCCCAGGCGGCGTGGGCAAACTGGAGGATTCCGAGGGGCGGGTACTGCCGGACTGCTTCCTGCTCCCCCCCAAAACGACGGCGCTCGATTTCGCGTTCAAGCTTCATTCGGACATCGGACGCGGATTCATCAAGGCGATTGACGTGAAGACGCGGCAGGCCGTAGGGAAGGAGCATTCGCTCAAGCACAGGGACGTAATCGAGATTGTCTTCAAGAAGCCAAGCGGTTAAGGGTTCATTCGCGACGAATGAAGGGTGACTGGGGAGAGAGATGATAATCGTCCTTTCTACGTATCCGGACAAGTCGAGCGCGGAAAAGGCCGCGGCGGATTTGGTAGGACTCGGCCTTGCCGCCTGCGTGAGCGTCATCCCGATTGAAAGCTCGACCTACAGGTGGAAAGGCAGGATAGAGAAGCACCCGGAACGCCTCCTTCTGATAAAAACAGCGAAGCGCGCGTACGGAGCGCTTGAACAGAGGATTAAGGAAACGCATCCGCACAGCGTCCCGGAAATCGCATGCGTCAGCGTTGCCCGCGGAAATAAAGGCTATCTGGAATGGGTGGAGGATTCGGTGAGGCTCCGGATGGTGCCGCTCGACTTTATGGCAACGATGCGGGCTTCCGCCCCGTCCAGGGCATTCAGAAGGGCCAGGAAGCCAAGGGCCTTGTCCAGGTAATCGCGCTCGCAGCGGATGATGCCGCGCCTTTCCTTTTCGTCGTAGCTGACGAGCTTCAACGCCGCGTATGACAGGCCGAGCTCGCCGAAGAATTTCAGCGCCTCTGCATATAGCGCGCGCTTGAGCTGCTCCGCCCCCAATCCCACGGGGCACTGCAGGTCGAAAAGAATGTAGCGCTTCTTCAGTGCGCGCGCTTTGGTCATGGAGAAGGATTGTCCCGAACCCAATTAAATATCTTAGGGAGCAAGAGGGATTTGGAGGTTTTGACATGTTTAAGCCTGATTTTCATTTCCCGCCGCTGCTGCGGAAGCTCAAGCGCGGCGGCCCGGCCGTGACGCTGCCCAAGGATGCGGGCATGGTAATCGCGTACTCCGGGCTGGGGAAGGACTCGCGCGTGATTGAACTCGGCTCTGGAAGCGGATTCATGACCGTCCAGATGGCCAATATCGCAAAGGAGGTCGTCTCCTACGAGAAACGGGAGGAATTCTGGAAGCTCGCGGAGGACAATGTGAAGCGGGCGGGGCTCACGAACGTCACATTCAAGCACAGGGACGTCCTTGAAGGCATTGACGAGCAGGATGGCTCGTTCGACCTCGTTTTCTGCGACATCGCTGAGGCTGAGAAGGCCGCGGAGATGGCGCAAAAGGCGCTGCGCAAGGGCGGATACATTGCCGCGCACTGCCTCCAGTCCGAGCAGGCCAAGAGGCTCCACCTTGCGGCATTGCCCCTGTTTTCAGAGGTCTTCACGGCAGAGAGCATAATGAGGGAGTACGAGGTCCGGGAATTCGGCTTCCGCCCGGCCAATTTCGGCCTCCTGCATACCGCATACATGGTTTTCGCGAGGAAATGAGGCCGGGGCATCCAAGCACAAAATTTCAAAAATTTTGTGCGAATCGGAAATTCTTAAGAATTTACGATAAGATAAAAAATCTTTTCGCAGAACTCTCCCGCACGTGATGATTATGGCAGAGGTTGAAATCAAGAACGACTCGAAGACGGTCAAGGTCGCAGACGGCTCGCTCCTTGCGGAACTCGACGGCAAATGCTCAATCCTTTTTGCATGCAAGGCCGGCAGCTGCGGCTCGTGCAAGGTCAAAGTCGTCTCCGGCATGGAGAATTTGGAAGCGCCCAACGAAATAGAGCAGGCGGGGCTTGCCACATTCGGCGGCGACCCGGCGGAGCGGCTTCCCTGCGTCTGCAAGATAAAGAAGGGCAAGGTCGTTGTCGAGTACTAGAAAATTTCCTTTGGTTCCTCCAAGGTTAAATTTTCATCAAACTTCTTGAGGAATGTCAACCATTGCCTTAAGGAAGTTTGATAAAAAGAATGAATAAACAGTTTTTGATCAAACTTCCCTATTGTCCGACGCTTCGGACAATGGGCACAATGAACTTTGTTCATTGTTGTTTTCTAAAAAGTTTGCAGGAGTAGCGAGGCGGTCAAAAAGCAGGCTTTTTGTGCTTCGCCCTCCCGCCTGAGGTATTTCCTCAGGCGTAACAGCAACACTCATGCAGGAGTAGCGAAGCGGTCAAACGTGGCAGACTCAAGGGGCTTTTTGGCTTCGGCTTCTCTGGTGGCAAAAACCCCGGAAAAAGTCGTGAGCCTTCAAGCCGATAACGGCTGCGTTATTTTCCCTTTCCAAACGCGGTTTGGGAAATCTGCTGGCCTAACGCGCGACAGCGCCGATGTATGGCGATGGAGCGCGGGCTACGCGCCTTCGAAGGTTCAAATCCTTCCTCCTGCATATCCGCCCCCCCCCCAGGGAAACGCGTGCCGGAAACCGCATCAGCGGGTTTATAAATAGTTCATGGCATTAACTAATTATCAATTTGCCCCCCTCCAGCATGCAGGGCGGGGAAGTGGACAGAATGGACGAAGCGCAAGTGGAGAGAATCGCGAAAAACCTGGGCTCGTTCATCAGGATATTCCAGATTATGAGGAACCGGAGCGAAACCGCAGGCCTTAGGCCACCGCCCCTCGACCCTCAGTACGTTATGCTTGCGTTCCTCAATGACGGGCCGCTTCCGATGTCGGAATTGAGCCGCAAGCTCGGATGCTCGAAGCCGAACATAACCGCGCTTGCAGACCGGCTAATTGACGAAGGCCTTGCCAGGCGCCAGCATGACCGCGCGGACAGGAGGATAATCCGCATGGAGATAACCGGTAGCGGAAGGGCGGTCATCGAAGGCCGCAAGAAGGCGGCCAGGACGGCAATACGGGCGAACCTTTCAGGATTGGACAGGGACGAACTGGATACGCTCTGCGAATCCTTGGAGAGAATCAACAGGATAATAGCGAAACTGGACAGTGATTGAAATGGAAGGACATTCGGCGCATGCACGGGAACCTGGCCGCGAAGCCCAGAAGGGGATTGGGGAAAATCCCCTGGTTTCAAGGATAAAGAAGCACCCCCTGCTCACGGAATTCGTGCTGATAGTCGTGCTTGCGGCCGTCATCGCCGGATACCTTTACATCCATGACATGGAAGGGAAGGTATATGTCGAAAAGGCCGAAATCAGCGCGCCTATAATCTCCATCGGCCCGACGGTATCAGGGCCCATTGTCAAGATGTACGTGGAGGAGGGAGATGGCGTCTCGGAAGGGCAGCGCCTCGCCCTTGTCGGAAATACGACCGTCTATTCAGCAACACGCGGCATCGTCATCTGGGTGAAGGACAATCCCGGGCAGATGACGGGCCCAAGCGACACGATTGTCAGGATGGTCGAGCCCGGCGATTTCCGGGTGGTCGGGCGCGTACAGGAGGACAAGGGGCTCGCGGACATCCGCCCGGGGCAGAAGGTCATCTTCACGGTTGACGCGTTCGGTCCGAAGGAATACGTCGGGTACGTGGACTCTGTGGCCATGACCGCCCGGACATCAGACATCGTGTTCAGCATATCCGACAAGAGGGAGCCCCGCGAGTTCGAGGTGCGGGCGCTTTTCGACACCCAGGCGTACCCGGAACTGAAGAACGGCATGTCCGCGAAGATGTGGATAATCAAATGACGCCTTAGGCGGGCGCGCATGGCAGGGAAGCTGGTTCCGAATGTCTGAATCCGGGGACAATTTGAGGTGGTGGATACTTCTCACCGTCATAATTGGCACATTCCTCGGAAGGCTGGACCAGACGATAGTCAACCTTGCCCTCCCGAGCATAATGGAGGATTTCTCGATAACGGTCTCCGAGGCCGGCTGGATTGCGACCGCCTACATCCTCGCAAACGCGGTGTTCGTGCCTGTCTGGGGCAAGCTGGGGGACACAATCGGCAGGAAGAAGGTCTACATCTGGGGCTTCGGCCTCTTCATCTTGGGCTCGGTTCTTGCAGGGCTGGCATGGGACCTCAATTCGATGATATTGTTCCGCGTCATCCAGGCGATAGCAGGCTCGGCGGATTATCCTACGGCGATGGCGATAATAGCCGTGACATTCCGCGGCACCAGGGAGAGGGCCGAGGCACTCGGCATATGGTCATCTGCCTTCGCCGCGTCCGCGGTATTCGGGCCGCTGCTTGGCGGGCCCCTGATTGACACCTTCGGCTGGCGCTCAATTTTCCTAATCAATCTGCCAGTCGGCATCCTCGGCCTTGCTATGGCGTACCTATTCGTGCGGGAATCGGTATCGGAGAAAAAAACCGTGAAATTCGACATCTGGGGGGCGCTTACCCTAGGCATTATGCTATCCGCGCTCGTCCTGGTCCTGGACAAGGGGCTTGAGTGGGGATGGGCGTCCTACGAAGCTCTCGCATGCTACGCTGCGATACTGCTGTTCGGATATGCATTCTACCGAATAGATTCGGTGCATCCTGAGCCGATAGTCGATTTCAAGTTCTTCAGGGTCGGGGCGTTTGTCGGCGCGCTGACCAACAATTTCACCGTGTTCATGGGCATGATGGGCGGGGTGTTCCTCATCCCGGTGTTCGTACAGACGTTCCTCGGCTATGACGCCACGCAGACAGGGCTCATGTTCATGCCGATGGCGGCCGGGATGATGATTTCCGCGCCCCTGGGCTCGAAGCTGGTCGGGCGGGTGAAACCGGGCATCGTGATTGCAGTCAGCACATTCATCGCTGCGATAGGAATGCTCCTCTTCCTGGGGCTCGACCCCCGCTCCGGCCCCATAGACGTGGTTATCCCGGTGTTTGTGATGGCTTCCGGGATGGGATTCGCGATGGCCCAGCGCACCAACATCATAGCGTCCGCCGTCCCGGAGGAAGAGATAGGCGTTGCATCGTCCGTGCTCGCCCTTGTGCGGAACATCGCCGGCGCGTTCGGAATAGCGATTTTCACGACAATCCTGAAAAATGCGACCGAAAGCAGCCTGCTTGCGATTTCGCAAAACAGCATCATCAACACGCACGACCCGACCATCCTGCAGCAGGCGGCGGCGCTCATGGTCCTCAAGGCGCAGATACTCGGCTACCACACGGTCTTCATAACCGCTTCGGCAATCCTATTCATTTCAGCAGCGCTCGCGCTCGCCATGATACGCGTCGAAGAGAAGAAGGGCGGCGCCGGGGTCTTTGTGGAATGACATCGTGCAGGCGGAAACCTGGATTCCGGCTCAGCCGCATCCTGAAACCGTCGAAGGAAAGGATTCGAAGTAAATGCCGCATTCGTCGCTGATGGGCTTCCCGCTGATGAAATGCCCGCACTGCGCGCCATTTGGACCGGCCGCAACCGGGCTCTGGCTGTAGGCGGCCTTGCATTCCTCGCAGCATTGTTGGCGGAGCCTGCACTTGCAAGAAACATTCTGCCGAACGCTTTGGTTGATTGCCGCCATATCCTCGCTTGAAACGAACGTGCGGCCATCAGGGCCCCTGCACTGGCGGGGGTAGGATTCCATGATTGGGTAGCCGGCCGCAGCGCATTCTTCAAATGAATCGATTTCGCTGACATTGGTCTCGTTGCCGGACTGGTTGCCGGTCTGATTCGGCGGCGGGGCCTGGGAAGCGCAACCGATGAGGAAGATGCAAAGCAGAACGGAGATTAGCGAAAAACGCAGTGTTTGAGTCATAATGACGACCTATCCGAAAATGATGACTTTCGCCCACGCTTCCGCGCCGGAATACCCTGCCGCGACCGAGACGACTTCGATGCGGTAGGTTGCGCCCTCAGGGCTCGCCCATACCTCGGATTCGCCGGGGCAGATGAGCA
Source organism: Microcaldota archaeon (assembly GCA_022627495.1). GTDB lineage: Archaea > Micrarchaeota > Micrarchaeia > Anstonellales > Bilamarchaeaceae > Bilamarchaeum. The sequence continues at coordinate 16,676 of JAKEGJ010000016.1, read as the reverse complement.
TCTTCTCGAGCAGGGTGCCGTTTATTGCCCACAGGCTGAATATGCCGCACGGCTCCGAAGATACAGGGATGACCGAGGCGTCATCGAACGCGAGGACGTAGCTGCCATTCGCGAAGGCGAGGCCCTCAGGCGGGTTCCGGGTTCCGGGTTTTGGGTCTTCAGCCCCAAGGGCTGGAGGGCTTGTGCCATCAGGCGCATGGTTTTGGGGTGTTCCGGTTTCGTTTCCCTGGGGATTTTCCGATGGACTCGTGATGCTGCCCCCGGCAGGCGGGGAGTCCGACGGAGCGACGGTAAGGTTGCCGGATGCTTCCGGGATTGCCGTCGCGTTATCCTGAGGCGGGACGGGATTTGCAGAGGTCATCGCATCCTGCGCTGCGGACTGGTTTTGGGCGGGAGGAGCGGCTTCCTGCCCCAGGCATCCTGCAAGAAGCAGCATCAGCGCCAGCAAAATGAGCCTCATGAACTGCTTTGGGTTACGCGGGCATATAAACCTGAGCGCAGGATGGGTTTGGTGGGACCCATGTACCTGAAGATACACAATGACCCGAAGGGCAAGGTCGTCGCGGTGTGCGACGAAAACCTGCTGGGAAAGGTGCTGGAAGACAAGGACACGTTCATGGACCTTGAGCGGTACCGGAGTTTCTATGAAGAGCGAAAGGCGGGCGCGGATGAGGTCGAGGAAGCGCTGAAAAGCTTCGATTCGGCCAACATTGTGGGAAAGGAAGCGGTCGGCGTGGCGATTAAGATGGGCCTGGCCGGGAAAAAGGACGTTATGTATATAAAGCGGACGCCATATATCCAGATTTATCGATTATGACCTTAGAGGTGGGGATGTGAAATCAGTCACAATAGTTGCGGACGACAAAGTGGGGCTCCTTGCCGACATTTCATACATACTGGCAAAAAGCAGGATAAACATCGACGCCATCAACGTGGACGTCGTGGGGGGCAAGGCCATCATCTCGCTCGCCCTGTCCGATGCGGCCAAGGGGAAGCAGGTCGTGGAAGCGGCCGGATACAAGTGCGAGGAGCCGAACGCGGTCGTGATAAAGCTCCCGGACAAGCCCGGCGAACTGAACAAGACGACCGCCTTGCTGTCGAAAGAGGGCGTCAACGTCCTGAACGTCCACATGCTCTCCAAGGACAGCGCGAACACCGTGCTTTCCATAGTCGTTGACAAGCCGAAACGCGCTGCGCTGATTCTCCAGCCGCACCTGATAACGAACGATTCGGCGATATGAATGCGGCGGCGTTAATTGCATTTCAAAGGTCGGCTTCGACCGACTTCTCCTTTTTATCCATCTTTCCGTTATGTTTCTTCTCCAGTTCCTGCTCTTTGCCGGCCTTCGCAAGCGCGATGATGTCTTCAGCCTTCTGGTAATTGGCGTAGATGAAATCGCCCTTCTCCTTGTTAGCCTTCTCTTCCTCCCGCAGCTCTGCAAGGCGCTCGGCCTGCTTGTCGTACCGCTCCTTCAGCTTTTCCAGCTTCGGATTAGTTTTCACCACATGCGCGTAGTACTCGTCCGCAGCCTCGCTCAGGGTTTTGGGTTCCGAGGTTTCGAGTTTTGAGTATTTGGAGAGCCGTGCTAGCGCGAAATCCGCGATTTTGCCGCCTTCGGAAAAGGCAACAGGCTTTGCTTCGGACTGGAGCTTTGCGATTTCCTGCTCAAGGGCGAGGATGCGGTTGCCGCTAAGCGAATTGCCTGGCGCCTTTTCATCGATTTCCGCCCTTGAGAGGGCTTCCATCGCGTAGTCCTTGCCCAGGGGAAGCTTCATCAGGGATACGATGATATACTTGTCGGTGACTTCAAGCCGCCCGGCAGGGGCGGTCTTCGGGGGCTTATACGGGGCGCCGGCCTTGATATCGCGGTCGGACCATGATTCGTACTTGTGGGCGCATACCGTCTTTCCGTCCTTGACCAGGATGGCGTTGCCGTCCCCGAACATCTCGAAAACCAACTCGCCCTTGTCGAAGGCGAACGACACGATGCGGTCGTTGTTGATTTGCTTGATTTCTGACAAGCGGGCGTTGTCCAGCTCTTTTTCCACCTTCTCCGTGAACTTGTCGGATTCGGCCGGCTCGATGTATTTTGTGGCGTGCAGCCTGACGCCGAGCTCGCAGATGACCTCTAAGCCTGCGATTTTCATCCGGTATGTGCTCCCGCCGATTTTCCTGATGCGGCCGAAGTGCTTTCCGTTGAGCGCTTGGCCAAGCTCGCGGACGATGAATGAGTACTCGAGATTCGACATTTTGTGCATGAATGGTATATCGGTGCGGAAGCTTTAATCGTTTATCGCGGGGGCATCTCCGATAGTCAGCATGGCGTGGTACGGGACTGAGACGGCGGCATTGATTGCCGAACGAAAAATGGCGGCTGCCGCAAGAATGCCGGATGCTCCTATGCAAACGGCTCCGCGCGAGCGATTTTTCCTAAATCAGTCTCCCTCTTCAGGTTTTCCGAATCTTTTTATCGCTTGCCTGCGAAAGCTGAGCATGGACCTCGAGGCAGAGCTGCTCAAATCGATGACGAAGGAGGAGCTTGAGCTTCGGGCAGCGGAAATAATCGAATCCTTCCACGGCTTCCTGACGCGCGAGGTGGCGCTCCGGCTGATTGCAAAGGAAAAGGGGCTCCTGAAAACAGAGGAGAAGGCGTATCGGCTCGCGGAGATACCGAAGGGAGAGAAGCGCATCGCGTTCAAGGCGCACGTGAAGAAGGTCTGGCCCGTGGCGACGTACTCGTCCGGAAAGAAATCAAGGGTGGTGGAGGTGCAGGATGAGACTGCCGCAAAGCCGCTCGTCCTGTGGAACCAGGATGTTGATTTGGCAGCGAAGCTCCGGACGCGCGATTCGGTTTCGGTGCATGGCGCTTATGAGAAGATGGGCGAGCTGCACATGGGCTACAGCGGCACGCTCGAGGTGGCGGACAAGGCCGCTTTCTCCGACCTCGCCGAACTCGACGGGCTGGCCGAAGGCGAGCCGGTCCACATCCGGGGCATCGTGTCCCGTGTCGAGGGCTATGACGGCTTCGTGCGCGGGACGCGGACCGTCCAGGGCTACTCGTTCTTCGTTTCGGACGGCAAATCCGAGCGCAGGTGCGTCCTATTCGAAGGCATGGGCCGCTCGGCGCGCATCCGCCCCGAGGACGAGATAATCATCGAGAACGCCAGGGTGGGCAATGGCAATGTGGAGATAGGCGATGACAGCCGCATCATGACGCGCAGGTCCAGGGAGATGCTCATTGGCGAACTGACCAGGATGGAATGCGTTGGAGAGAAGCTCTCGGTCAGGGTGGGGGAGAAGGAAGCTACCCTCGCCCGCGACAGCGCGATGCGCTTTCTCGGCGTGCAGGCTGCGGACGACATAGACCTCTGCACCCTCGTGAGCCTTAAAAAGGACTCCCTGCTAAATACAAGGATAGCGGTCAGGATAGAAGAAAAGGACGGTAACGCGGCCGTCCGGTGATTTGATGCCCCCAGTCATGCTGAAAGTCGCAGAAGCTTTCCAGAACGACATAGGTCGCGGTATAGCACGGATTGATTCCAAGGCAAAAAGCGAGCTTGGCGTCTCGACCGGGGACATAATCAAGCTTGCCGGCAAGAAGGCCGCCCTGGCCATAGTCTGGCAGGCGCACCAGGATGACGAGGGCCTCGACATGATAAGGATGGACGGCATCCTCCGGCAGAACGTCGGGGTCGGGCTCGGAGAGAAGGTGCGCGTGGAACTCGTCCATGCGAAGACCGCGAAGAAGGTCGTCCTCGCCCCGATGCTCAGCCCGCAGGAGAAGGCCAGGTATTCCCTTGGGCTCGACCAGTATGTGAAGAAGAGACTGATTGGGAAGGCACTGCTGAAAGGCAACCTGCTTCCGGTGGGCATCTTCGGGACTTCGATACCGCTGATCGTCGTTCAGGTCTTCCCGCAGGGCCCGGTCCTGATTTCAGAGGAGACCGAGGTGAAGATAAACAAGGAGCCAGTCAAGGAAATCAAGAACGTCCCGAACATCACCTACGACGATGTCGGCGGGCTCAAAGACACGATACAGAAGGTCCGCGAGATGATTGAACTGCCTTTGCGCCATCCTGAGATTTTCGAGCGCCTTGGCATAGACCCGCCGAAAGGCATACTGCTCTATGGCGCCCCGGGAACGGGCAAAACGCTTCTCGCGAAGGCGGTCGCGAACGAATCCGACGCCAATTTCTACTACGTGGGCGGCCCGGAAATCATCAGCAAATACGTAGGCGAGAGCGAAGAGCGGCTGCGCAAGCTGTTTGCGGAAGCGCAGGAGAACGCCCCGTCCATCATATTCATAGACGAGATAGACGCCATCGCCCCGAAGAGGGAGGAAGTGACGGGCGAGGTCGAAAAAAGGATGGTCTCCCAGCTTCTGACTATTATGGACGGCCTGAAAGCCAGGGGCGAAGTGATAGTAATCGGCGCCACGAACAGGCCGGACTCGATTGACCAGGCGCTGCGGAGGCCCGGGCGCTTCGACCGCGAAATCGAAATCGGAGTCCCGGACAAGAACGACCGGCGCGAAATCCTCAACATCCATGTCCGCAACATGCCCCTCGAAAAAGACGTGGACGTCCCGGCAATCGCGGCCGTCACGCACGGATATACGGGGGCGGATTTGAGCCTGCTTTCCAAGGAGGCCGCTATAAAGGCCCTGCGCCGCGTCCTGCCGATAATCAACATAGAGGAGGAGACGCTTTCGCCCGAAGTGCTTGAGCGGATAATTGTCACAAAGGAGGACTTCTTCAACGCCATGCACGAGATACAGCCCTCGGCGCTCCGGGAGGTGTATGTCGAGAGGCCGTCAATCCGGTGGGGCGATATCGGCGGCCTCGAGGAAGTGAAGAGGGAAATCCAGGAGGCGGTCGAGCTCCCGCTCAAGAAGCCCGAGGTATTCGAGAAGATGGGCATCCGGACCATCAAGGGCATCCTGCTCTACGGCCCGCCCGGGACCGGAAAGACGCTGCTCGCAAAGGCGGTCGCGAACGAAACCGAGGCGAACTTCATATCGATAAGCGGGGCGCAGGTCCTGACCAAGTATGTCGGCGAATCCGAGAAGATGGTCAGGGAGATATTCAAGAAGGCGAGGATGGCGGCGCCGTGCGTCCTTTTCATTGACGAAATCGACGGCATCGCGATGAGGCGCAGCGGGAGGAATGAATCGGGCACGATGGTGATGGAGCGCATCGTGGACACGCTGCTTACCGAGATGGACGGCCTGCGGAGCCTGAAAAACGTAGTGGTGATTGCGGCAACGAACCGTCCGGACATGCTCGACCCTGCGCTCATGCGCGCGGGGCGCTTCGACAGGCTGATTGAGATTACCCCGCCGGATGACCGGGCCCGGCTCGAGATTTTCAAAATATGCACCTCGAAGATGCCCCTTGACAAGGATGTGAGCCTCAAGGACCTCGCGAAACTTACCGAAGGGTTCACCGGCGCGGACATAGACAACCTGGTCCGGGAGGCGGGCATGGGCGCGATACGGGACGGGGCGAAGAAGGTCTCGGCGAGGCATTTCGAGCTGTCGTTCAAGTCCATCGTCCCGAGCGTCAAGAAGGAGGATGTGGAGAGCGTGCAGAAATTCAAGACAGCGGCTGCGACGATGTATCGGTGAGTATGGCGGTTGGGGTGAAGCGATGCGGATATTCATGTTCTTCAAGATGATGATTGCGGCGCTCTGCGTCTCGCTTCTTGCGTTCGCGCTGGTCCCGGAAGTCACGCCCATAAACGCGGCCAGGATGATGGCGCTTGGGACCGTGATGTCCATTGCCATTGCGGCATATTATCCCGATGTCCGGGGCATCAGGGCCGGCGACGCAGTCTCCCTTGTGAACGATGCGAACATGCCAAGCCTCATTGGAAGGCCGGGAACCGCAGCGGCGAACGGGAAGAGGAACGAGCGGATAAAGATAACGCTCCCGGACGGGAACGAAGCGCTTGGCGTGATAGAAAGCTACGTGGGCCTGATAAGCCCGCCTAAGATACGCATACTCTACGAAGAGAAACTGGTGGAATGATTGTACGGGATTTACATCGATAAGGACGAGGCATTGCAGATAGCAATCAGCGTGTTCTCCATATCGCTCGCGCTCGGCATAGTGTTCGCGGGCGTGGACGGCATGCTCGGCTACCCCAGGGAGTTCCTCCTTTTCCTCGCCCCGCTTGTTGTGACGGTAGGGAGCGGGTTCATCCTGCACGAGATGGCGCACAAGCTGGTGGCGATTTACTACGGCGCGCAGGCGAGATTCCGCATGTGGACGCAGGGCCTCCTGTTCATGCTGGCGACTTCGGCCTTCGGCATCCTTTTCGCCGCGCCAGGCGCGGTGTACATCTATTCCAATACCATCAGCAGGAGGCAGAATGGGATAATCTCCCTGGCCGGGCCGGCCCTCAACATCGCCCTGGCGTTCTTTTTCATAATCCTGCAGTTTGTTGCTCCGATTAACCAGTTCTTCAGCTTCCTCCTGATTCTGGGCGCGGATTTCGGACCATACGGAATCGGGGCCGGCATCCTGCAGGTGTGGAGGTTCGGCGCGGCCATGAACATCATGCTCGCCCTCTTCAACATGATACCCGCATTCCCGCTCGATGGGAGCAAGGTGTTCGCCTGGAGCATGCCCGCATGGATTGCTGCGGTCGGATTCCTGCTGCTCGTGGGCGCTGCCGTGATAAGCCCGGGCATCGTCATAGGGTGGGGCATCATGCTGGTCATATTCGGTGTGCTCTCAAAGCTCCTCTTCGGTTGATGCCATGCGCGGAGCCGAGGCAATACTGACGAGAAAACGCCTGCTTGGCAGGGAATGCGTGGTCAAGGCCAGGATGGTTAAGGGCTACCGTGAAAAGGAGCTTGATTGCAGATTAAGGGGGGAGCGGACGCGGGGGGAGGCGAGGCTGCTCCATAAGGCAAAGCTTGCGGGCGTGCCATGCCCGGCTGTGCTTGAATTGGACGAATTCTCCATTACAATGGAGTTTTTGGAGGGGGAGAGGCCGGAAATGGGGCTTGGGGAGTCCTGTGAAGCGGGACGGATGCTTGCGAAGCTGCACGCTGCGGATATAATCCACGGGGACTACACCCCGGCAAATCTCATAGCCTCCCGGGCGGGAACGGGCAGCGGCAAGGCGATGCATGTCATAGACTTCGGCCTTGGGTACATATCGAACGATGTCGAGGACAAGGCGGTGGACGTGTTCACGATGCTGCGGGCCCTTGAAAAAAAGGAGAAGAAGGACGCGTTCATCGAAGGATACCGGGCGTATGAAAAAGAGAAAGCAGTGCTTGCGCGTGTGCGGGATGTTGAAAAGCGCGTCAGGTACGCCGTCTAGGATGCGCCTGAGCTGATTTTATTAAACCGTCTATATTGTTAATATCAGCGTGAGTAAATGGATGATAAACAGCAAAGAGCGGTAGTGAGCGCAACTCAGGCGGCAGGGAAGTATCTCCGCGGTTCTCCTGGCGTGAAGAAAACCCCTTACGAAATGGAAAAGCGCGCCCGGGACATCATGATGCGGGAGCTGCGCGCGATTGCGCCCCAAATCAGCATGTGGGGCGATGCAGGGGCGGATGAGACGGCGTTCACGGTATGCCCGCTTGATTCCCAGGGAAATTTCGAGAGGGGCATCGGGACGTATGGCGTGATGGCCTCGCTAATCGAAGGCGGGACGCCGATTTTCGGCGCAATCTTCCTTCCGGAATCCGAAGAGACGCTCACCGCGGAACGCGGGAAGGGGGCTAGGCTGAACGGGAAGCGCGTGGAGGCGGGCGGGAAAGGCCGCCTATCGCGGGCCCTGGTCTGCTGCGGATGCAACATCTACAACGAGGAGATGAAGCCGCTCAGCTTCGGGGCAATCGAAGCGCTCGCCCGGAACGCGGTCATCTGGAGGAACATGGGCTCCCCAGCGGCAGAGTTCGTCTGGCTTGCCACAGGTAAAATCGACGGGATCGTCATCCCGATGCTTGAGAGCGCGCATTCGGCCGGCTATCTGGCAATCCAGGAGGCGGGCGCAATAGTCACGGACAAGGAAGGCAAGCCGTTCTCCCTGCACTCGGCAAGCATAATCGCGGCGAACCCGAATATACACCAGGACCTCTACGAGCTTGTGCGGGATTCGCTTTAGGCATTTTCCGGGGCACTGCCGGCCTCCAGCGCTTTCCTCAGCTCCCCCAGCACCCTTGCGAAGAATCCCTCCGGGATGGTCTTTCCTAATTTCGGCGGGCAGCCGACGTTCAATATCCCGCCGAAGCGCCGCAGGTTCTCGCTTTGCGCCCATATCCCGGCAAGCCCCTGGTTCTTCAGGTTCCCCTGGATGCTGACATCGTCGCCGGGGCATCGGAGGGCAAGCCCGTCGCGGCGCACGAACATGCCGTGCCCGAGCTGCTGGCATGGGCGCACCCCCACGTACGGGCTGACGCCGTCGCGCTCGACATCCTCCAGCGCATAGATGCCGTTGCGGATGGCCCAGGCGTTTATCCTGACGTATAGGGAGACGAGCTCTTCATCGGACGGGTTTATCGCAGCATATACCGAGCTCTCCCGGCAGGAGCCGGAGACCATCGTGGGCGATGAGATGATGTAGAGGTTCCTCCTCCGGGCCCAGACATACATGTCGAAGATTTCGTCGTAATTGCTCCTGAGTATCGGATTCACTATGAGGCAGAGGCGCGTGGCCTGGCCCGGGATGAATTCGTTGAAGCCGACTGAATCTAGAAGCTCCATCGCCCGGTTCCGGACCGCGGGGTATCCGCCGACGCCTACTATGCCTGCCTGCGTTTCCGGATGGAATGAATTTGCGCCGAAGAGGATGGCCGAGCCGAAATCGTCACGCAAGCGCTCCGCAAGCATAAGCGGGCTGATGCCGTGGACGGCCCTGCAGAGGCGCTCGTCTCCGAGCGCCGTCGCTTTTGTGAATATGAGCGGCGTGATGTCCCGATTCGCAAGGAAGTCCAGGAAATGAAGGAGCGTCCGGTCCTCGAGGGGCTCGCCGGGCCCGATGATTTTTATCGAGCGGAGGCCGAGGGCCTTTCCGTCTTCCACAATCCGCAGTACCTGCGCATCGGTTAGAAGCTCGTTGCGCCTCTGCATCAGCCGCGCGGTCGGGTTGAAGCAGTGAGCGCAGCGCAGGCTGCACGAGGCGCTTCCGGTCATGTCGAGGTCCATCGAGAGCATCCTGCCGTCGCGGGCTGCCTCGGTGAGGACGGACTGGGGGAAATTCCAGCCCCGGACGTCGTTCACGTGCCCGGCCGGGAACCTGCCCGGGAACTTCACTTCCACTTTCGGGAAATCCAGCTTCTTTTGTAGTGGTTGCATACCACATTTTGTGTGAAAAGAGCGATATTACGCTGGTCCTTGCCTGCACAAGCGATTTTGCATATTTTCTGACGTGGCTGGCGCTGGGGGGTGGTTCTGGATTTGAAGGAAATGATTAGTTCTGGTATTCTATTATCTTTGCGATTGCAGGCATGAGCTTGCGCTCCGCCTTGCGGAGGAGCTCTCCCGCGGCCGCCTCGCTGATGCCCATCCTGTCTCCGATTTTGGCAAGCGAGGTGCGCTTTGGGATGTCGTAGTAGTCCATGCCACCTGCAAGGCGCAGGGCTTCGGCCTGCCTCTTGGTGAGGAGGTCGGCCGCGGATACGAAGTCCATAAAGCCGCTCTTAACCAGGCTGTCCGGGCGGATTCTCTCGTCCTCTTTCAGATAGTGCTTGGAGGCGACCTTCACGTTGTAGCTGTTCCTTAGAGAATCAAGGAAAATCCTTAATGAGTCGAACGAAGGTGCGAATAGGTGCGCTTTTTCTATACCGCCGCCGTAGATTGGATTGGAGAGGAATGCACAACCGGACTGCTTCAGGGCGAACTTGGTCGACGCGTCCTTTTTTGTTATGGTGATAATCTCCTGGCCGAACTTGCCTTTCCGCACGGTCTTCACGTCGAATGTGGTCGGATGCGCGCGGAGGGACTTGATGAAGCGAGGCACATCCGCCCCGCTGATGTTGAAGAAGTGGCTTATTGCCTTGCCCCACTCCCCCAGTTCTGCAAGATAGCGTATCGACGTATCGGGATAGCGCTCCGGCACATCGGAGCAGATGCAGTCGTGGTTGTATTCTATCGTGGCGATCAGGGGCTTTGCCATAGGCATTATTATGGTGAAAAGTGTTTATAAAGTTGCCTTTTATGGAAAATCGAGGCATATAGGACAAGGCACTCAACCGAATACGGTCTTCCGCGCCGGGAATACGTAATCCTCGCTCATGACGGCAGATTCGATGTTCCGCAGCTCATGCGGGAAAAGGGCGCGCAGTTCGTGCATTATCTTGTTGTATGCGGCGTAGTTCTCCACCATGATTTCCAGTTCAATCTCCCAGGGGCCTATCAGCCGTACGATGTGCACGATATTTGGCTGCGATTTGCAGAACTCGAGCAATTTCGCCTCTTCCGTTTTCCCGAGATTGTCGAAATACAGGAACGTCTTGTAGAATTCCATGCCGAGCTTGGTGTGGTCGATGGCCGCAGCGTACCAGCCGATGATGCCCTTATCCTCCAAGCGCTTGACTCGATTGCGAAAAACATCGACAGTAACGCCAGCCGAGCGCGCAAGCGTTACGCTTTTTCCTCTTGCATCATGCATGAACGCAGCAAGCACCTTCTTGTCCGTCACCTCCAGCTCGTTCTCCTCGATGTCGCCGAAAAGAGTGCGCGGCTCGCCTTCCCCGCCAATCAGGAACTTGAAGGGGTACACCCAGATGTCGACGAGAAGCCCAGTCTTCTTCTCGATGATTATATCGCTGAAGCGGGAGAACAGTTCGTTCTTCTTGTCGAAGAATTCCTTCTTGTCCCTTGCGAAGAACGTTACTCCCACGTCCCATGCGCCATCTGCCACGCCAAGCCAGAATACGTCGTCCCTGGAGCGGATATGGTCGAAGAATTCCGACCGCCTGGCCTGGTCCCCAGACATCTTCAGGTAGAGCTTGTAGTTATGGTAACCGACCTTACCCAAATCGATCCAGGTGCGAAAGACAGTGATTATCCCGCGAGCGCATAGCTGCCTGATGCGGTAATGGACTACGTCGCGGGAAAGCCTAAGGCGCTTGGCCAGGACAGTTTCCGGGACGCGAGCGTCGATATGGAGTGCATGGAGGATTTTTCGGTCGCTTGCGTCTAAGAGCATTTCGTATTACACAATACTTGCAAAATATTTATAAATTATCCTAATTTTGTGGAAAAATTGACCTAAGTTTTATTATAATTGATTTGTGTCAGTTAGTGTCATGATGTTAACTAAAATCAAGGAAGCGGCTTTCAGGCCCAAAGGCTTCGCAGACGAGAACGCGCTAATCGAAGGCATTGCACGAGGCTGCAAAGACAGGAGGACGGCAATGCTGACCGGGAATTACACTGTGAAAGAGGGCCCTGAGACGAGAGAAGGCGATCCGCGCCTGCTTGGGGAGCAGATGCTTCTCACAATTGAGCTTGCCGCGCGCGTTTATGGCAGATGCATGGACATGGGAATCGAGACGCCTGCGATAATATTGCTGCCGAACGACATCGCGCCAGGCATTTTCCATGATAATACGGAAGAGCGGGCATTCAAGGCATCATACTCGGTCCCGCCCGAGATTATCTCAATTCTTTCCAATCACGGACTGTGCGAGGAGCCCGCCTGCTTTTTCCTGAGGGATTTCTCGCTTCCCGAGATGATGAAGGCGGCCAAGCTCAGGAGCATGCGGAGGCAGCTTAAGGAGGGCTCGGTGAAGCTTGCGGCGATATTTGAAAGCTATGCGCAGAACCTTGCCTCCAAAGAATTGCGCCGAGGAAGAATGAACAATCCAGAAGCAATCGAAGTGGGCTTGAAAGGCGCAAAGCAGATATTGGTTCCGGTGGGCATCACCGACACATTCAGCGGAGAACTGCAGATGGCAAGCGCGCTGGTATCTATCACCAATCCGAACGGCTCGCCATTCTGCTCCTTCCTTGCAGCTACATTGTTCCGTGAGTTTGAATCCCTCGGTTTCGAGCGGATGGTGAACACGTTCGTGATGAACGAGTATCCTTGCGTGGACAAAGCCGCGGCCGCCTACAGGTACTTGTATGGAGGGAGGATGCCCATCCGGAACATTTACCTGGAAGGCGCGGATGTCGTTGTGGATAGCACGATAGCCTGAGAGAACTGGAAACTGGAGACCGGAAACCCGCAAGACTAACCTTAATAATTACCTTTGCGGAGTATATACCGGGCTAGAGGGGGGCCAGGGGTCCCCGCACCGCAAGTCCCCTTAGGCGGCTCGAATGCCCGGGGCGTTTTGTCTTGCATCCATGCCCTTTACCCCAAGCGTTGACGTCCTGCCTTATATGGCGGAACAATATGTGAACCGGGTCAGGCCGGAAGGAGCAGCCCTAAGCGTCTTGTACCGTGCTTGTGAGATCCAGGACCGAGTGTAGGGGCAGAGGCTCCTTGTATGCATTTCAAGGCCAACCGGGAAGCCCATTTTCCTTTGGTTCTTCAGTTTCCGGTTTCCAGTTTTGCCGGATGGAAAATGGGCTGACTTGAAACGAAGTTTCAAGCGGAAGCCCACAAGACATTGGTTTTGTGTATTGAGTCTTGAGTTTTATCTTGGGAATTGCGGGGTGTTTTAACCGACCAAAGGGAGGTCAATCTGAAGCCATCTCCCCGCACTTAAAAAAGAGAAAGAATTAGAAGTCGTATTCCAGCATGGCCCGAGTGTCTGCGAATAGGAGCGCATCCCGGTTGAATATCGTCATCGTGTGCACGCTCAATGCAGGCAATCCCTGCCCAATCATGAAACGGACGCCGAGGCCCGCTGTGCCCGCTCCGCAGTTGGTGACATACCCCCCGCTTAGAGAGATGCTCAGCCGCTTTTTTATCGCATCCAGCGCTAGGGCGCCATAGACGGGCATCTGGCCCGCATCGAGGATATGCTCGAACCCCACCAGGGCCGCACCGAAAGGCAGCCCGACCCCCACATCACCCCCGAACGAGAACTTGCTGACCCCGAAGTGCCTTGAATTGTACCCGTACAAATCGAAGAACACCGGCCCGGCCACAGGAACGTTGAGGTTCAGTTTCGCCTCTTCCACATTGAATTGGCCGGGGCTTGAGAGGGAACCGGAGAGCCCAGCCGTTGCGCCCAGCTTCAGGCCTGCCGGAAGCGTGAGGCTGGAGCCGAGTATCGAGAGCATGCGCACATCCTTCGCAACAGGGTCATAGGCCGCGCCCATTTTCATGGTTATTGATTGCCTCGGCAGGGTTTCTTCAGCTTGTGCGTCAATCGGGCCGCTTGATAGCAATGCGCCTGCGAAGGCCAATGCCGCGGCAATCTTGCCGGACCTGCGTTTGCAGGGTTTCCTTAAGTCCCTATCCTGTATTTGTTCTTGGTTTTTTATCATATAAATCACCTTATTATAACAATCATTTCTGGTATATATTTACAGGTGTCCCCAGAGGGGGCAACTCTACCAAAGAATTATATAGCAAGGCGACGGAATAGAACCATGAACATCCGCGACCTCACGAAGATAGGGCTCACCGATGGCGAGATAAAAGTGTACGACGCCCTGCTGGAGCTTGGCGAGACGACCCGGACAAAGCTCGCAAAGAGGTCGGGGATTTCTCCCTCGAAGATTTATGATGTCGCAAACCGCCTCGTGGAGAAGGGGATAATCTCGGTCGTGAAAAAGCAGGGAACCCTGCATTTTTGCGCGGCCAATCCGGAAAGGCTGAAGGATTTCATCGACGGCAAGGAGGAAGAGCTTGGCCGGGAGCGGCAGGTGGTTGAAGCGCTGCTTCCGGCCCTCCTTGCAAGGCATGGCGAGACCAGGGAGAAACTTGATGTCGAGGTTTTCTACGGATGGGATGGCATGAGGACTGTTTTCTGGGACATCGCCCGCGCGCTGGGTAAGGGGGATGTCTCATATGTTTTTGGAGCAAGCATGGGCCGGGACTGGATGCAGGCGGACACGTTCTTCTCAAAGTATTATCGGGAGGTCGAAAAGAAGGGGTATGGCATCCGGATAATATTCAACGAGAATATGAGGATCCACAAGGACAGGACCGGCTATTTCGAGACCCACCCGCAGCACAGCGTGAGATATCTTCACCAGGACACATTCGCCGAGATAAATTTCTACAAAGACACCGTGCTTTTCATCATGCTTCTCCAGAAGCCCCTGGTGATAAGGGTGACGAACAAGGAGGCGGCCGATTCTTTCAGGAAGTTCTTCCTGACTATGTGGAAGCAGGCCAAGCGCTGAACTTGAAAAAAACGACGATAACGCAGATGGACATAGGCAGAATCAAACCAGTACATGGGCCCGCTGGCGCTTCTTCTCCCGGGCCGCTTTCGTTCCCGGTCGCATTCGACTGGTTCGTCATGTTCGTGATATTGGTTGCGTTGCCGGCATTGGTCGCGTTGGTGAGGTTGGTGATGTTCGCTTCGGGCGGCTCCGGCGGGAGCGGCTTCATTGCGCAGGTGTTGTTCCCGCAGAACATGCTTTCGTTCCCGCAATCCGAATCCTCGCAGCATCCATAGGCCACCCATGTATGGTTTTCGGGATAGCCGCATGCGCCCGTGATGTTTTCGCAGTTCCCTCCGGCATTGCAGAACTCGAAACCATCGCAATCCGAACCCGTTACGCATTCCGGAGGAGGCAGGCACCGGGCATCGAAATAGAATTCCTGCTTCGTGTAGTTGCCCCGCTCGGCCTGGATATAGACATAATCCTTCTCGAACGGGACCGACACCTGGCCGCTATTGCCGGTGAACGAGGACCAGTTTCCGGCTTGTATGAAGACGCCTTCGAGCGGCTCTCCGGTCTCGTTTTTCGTCGCGGTGATGTTGAGCCGCAGGCTTTCGCAGTCAGGCTCGACAGTGACATTCATCTGCTTGGGCGGGGGAGGCGGGCACATGAGCGGGTATTCGAATTCGACGTATTTGTCATGGTCGAGCGTGGTGTTGTAGATGTAAATCCTGTAGCTGCCGTTCTTGCTAAGCTCCAGCGAGGCGTAGCCGTCCGCGTCGGTGTGCGCAAGGCCCCGGAAGCCTGTGTAAGGGACGTAGAGGACCAGGCGTATCTCGACATCCGGGACGGGTGTGCCGTCCGAGGACGTCGCATTCATATGCAGGACATTGCCCGGGCAGGTGACGCCCGTTGCGAGGTTCAGGTGCCTGGTGATGCTCACGTCATCTGCCGCAAATGAAAGGCATGCGAAGAACAGAAGGACTGTGAAAAAACGCTTGGGATTGCTGTGTGAGGCCGGGTTCCCGGCGGATTGCCGCGACCAGCCGGGATTGGTCGTCCACGTTCTGGTTGCCGACGAGGCAGGAATACACCTCAGTTGGGCGCTAGCCATGGAACGGATTTGGCGCCCAGCATTTATAATTTCAGCAGACCGCAGGTTGCGCCGCGGCTTCAACGTCGGCGAGGAAGACTGCATGGAGCCGCGAGGAAGGCCGCTGGTTCAGGAAAATGTCGCGCTTTGCCCAGCCCGAAGCCCCCCAGTCCCGCGCCACCGGCAGGATTGCCTCTTCCATTGTGCGCCAAAGGAACAGCTTGCCGCGCATCCCGAGCACCGGCAGGCCTGTTGCCTGGTCTTCGTCGAACCAGCCGCCACTCTGCGGAAACGCGGGAAGTATCAGCGGCGGCGCGGCGGGCTGGTATATTCGTTCGCCGTTGATGCACGCCAGGCCATATGTTCCGGCTTCGAGGACCAGCGCCGCGCCCCGTTCGCCCTTGATGCGTCTTGTGTCGAGGATGTATCGCAGGCGGCTGATACGGTCCAGGTACGTGGTGGTGTCTCCAAAGGGCGCCCCGGGGGCCGGGAATGCCACAACGGTGCCGGTCCAGATGCGCGGCATGCCCTCCCGGCCATCATGCAATACGCGGCCTGCGAGCTTGTTTTGTATCAGCGTCGTCTTGCGGGAACGCCCTGCGGCCAGTGCCTGCTCGAATGCGGCGCCTGGCGTGGAAAGAATGGACATGGTGTTACCTCTAAGGGGATTGTATGGTTGAAAGAATTAAAAGGGATGCGGAAGCCGGAGGCTCACGAGGGAGACTGCCAAGAAGGCGCATTCGCCGGGCAGATTGTTCCCGACGCAGGGCAGACAGGGTTCTGACCCGGGCAGTCACTGCATGCGAACTCCTTCTTCATCGCGCAGCAGCAGCTTGCGAATCCGGCAAGATTGTCCACCTTGTAGAACCAGGCGTATTTGCATGTCGTATAGCAGGTCCTGCTCGGAAAGACAGAAGTTGCCGCGCTCATGCATTGAGATTCGCTCGAGAGGCCCCCCGCGATGAATAGGGCTCCAGATGTCAGCGAACATATGTAATCGCAGTTAAGCATCGGGGGATACACGCAACTGCATCCTGTCGAACAAACGCCGCCGCCATCGCAACCAGCACTCGAGCCGTCGCATTGCTCGTTGCCGTTTTTTATGCCGTCGCCGCAGTATTGCGGCGTGTCCCAGCACATGCATTCGTCGCACGTCTGCCCGCTTCCGCAATCGTTGTCCGATTCGCATTCCTCATTGCCTTCAACTTCCCCGTCGCCGCACTCAGCAGGCTGGGAAACGCACTCACAGCCTGAGCACGCCTGGTCGGCGCTGCACGAGCCGCGGTCAGTGCCGTCGCACTGCTCTGCGCCCTCGCGCTTGTTG
>JAKEGJ010000015.1 GCA_022627495.1 Microcaldota archaeon | reverse complement strand
TACAATTCAAGCGGCTGGGCGATGCTCAATGGCACGGCGGACAACTCCACGCACACGCTAAGCCTGGCGAACATGGACCCTGCCAGCATATACGGGATACTCGAGTATTCCAATGTCCCGCCCGTTGTGCAGAACCTGAATGCAACCAACATCACGATCAGTTCGGCCGTATTGAACTGCAACCTTACAAGCACCGGGAACGAGAATCCGGCGGCTTACATCTACTGGGGCGCAACCGACGGCGGCACGAATAAGAGCGCCTGGGGCAACGAAACATCCATAGGCGTGATAGGCGCAGGCCCATTCAGCGTGAACGCATCGGGCCTGAACAGCAGCACCACGTACTTCTACCGCTGCTACGCTAACAATTCGGCAGGCGAATCGTGGGGCGCCCCGACAATCAACTTCACCACAAGCGTCAATTACAACGTCAGCGGCTGCCTGATGATATCGGATAGCGGCACATACGTCCTGAGTGCAAACCTCTCTGGCCTCCTGCCAGTCGGAGCATGCATCTACATCAACGCCTCGGACGTCAGCGTGGACTGCGACGGGCACAGCGTGACATATACAAACAGCGGCAGGGGAATCTGGGCGGACCATGCGGACAACGTGACCATCAGGGACTGTCATGTGGACGGCTACCAGATTGGCATAGACTTGGACGATTCGGACGGCTCCTCGATTGACCCGTCGTCATTCTGCAACAGCGGAACCGGCGCAATAATAAACCGCTCCGACAACGCGGTTTTCGAGAACTCCATTGCCTGCAACAACACCCAGCGCGGCATATATGTGCTCGATTCCGACAACGTAGTGATTAGCGGCTCACGCACCTACAACAACGGCAGGGACCTCTTAATCGAGAACGGCCTGGGTTCGCCAATCTCCTTTGCGATGAGTTCCATGGTATTCGACCGGCCCGCAGGCGACATGCAGGATTACAGCAGCCTCTCAGTTTCGGATTCCGTATCCGCATCGAGCGGGTATTACTTCAACTGGACGGCAAACCCGGGCGCTCTGCCGGCCAACTACACGGCCTTCCACGAAAAGTATGTCACCATAGACACGGTATCGGGAACGGTTTCGGTGGATGCCGTCAACTGGACGTGGACCAACGACGAAGCGGTCGGGTTCAACGAATCCCGGCTTGAGATCTGGGGCTACAGCGGCTCCTGGGCGAACATGGGCGCCGCCATCAGCGAGGCTGCCAACACGCTCTCCTTGAGCGGCCTTTCACCATCCGGCGATTACGGAATACTCTACAACGGCACCCCGCTCAATGCGACGACGATCTACCTCTATCATGCGAACATCACGAACGTCACGGACCTTCCGAGATGGGAAGGCGGCCCTGCGGCGAACGCGAGCACTGCAGGCGGCAATGTCACGAACCTCAATATCAGCGGCACGATGCTGACTGACAGGTGGGCCGGATACTATGGCAACATAACCGCGGAGAAGTGGCTGCGCGAAAATGATTCGGGCGAGTACGTGTACTCGTGGACCTGGTCGGCGGCGAACGGAGGGACAGTATGCCTTTCGACGAACTCCACCGCGTACGAGGTGGATGCGATGGCCGCGAGCGCAGGCGACATAGACTCCGCCTGGGGATTCGGGAACATGAGCGATTCCGCGGCGTACACGTTCACCAGCACCAACTGCAGCCTGGATTTCGGGGCCGGGCAGGTCAGCAACACAGCTTACGCCGATACCGGAAGCACGGGCGGTTTCATCACCTGCGCGATAAAGAACGCGGAAATGCCGCCGAAACCGGGCCTGTTCTTCTGCACGGCCATCCAGCAGAACGGCCAGTTCTGGAACGGAGAGAATGGCAATTTCGAAGTCCTAGTGCCAGCCAACGACGCGCAGGGCGCCACCGAGACTTATTACTTCTACGTCAATCTGGATTGATGGCCTCCAGGCCGGAGGGCCGGTTTCAGCCCCGCGGGACATACCGGACGCGCCGGCCTTCCACGGCGTAACTGCCCTTTGAGAAGGAATCTACGACTTTGGCGTACGCCTCATGCTCCCGGGCAAGGATTTTCTTCGCCACCTCCTCCGCGCTCCGGCAGCCGCTGATATCCAGCGCCTCCTGGTAGATTATGGGGCCGGCATCGAGGCTCTCGTCCACGAAATGGATTGTGAGGCCTGAGACCTTCGCGCCATAATCGAACGCCTGCTTCTGCGCGTCGACACCGGGGAATGACGGCAGGAGGGCGGGGTGGATGTTGATTATCCTGTGCCGGTACGCTTCAAGGAGCCTTTTCCCCTTCAGGAGGAGCATGTAGCCGGCCAGCACCACGAGATCTGCGCCGTATTTGTCAAGAAGCGACTTTATCCGGTCATCCATGGCGGGCCGGTCCGCAAAATCGTTCCGCTGGACGGTTTCGACCGCAATGCCGGCCTCTTTTGCAACTGATATTGCCTGCGCGTCGGGATTGTTCGTGATTAGGACGCGTATCTGGGCATCGCACCTGCCGCCTTTGATGGATTCGAGCAGTGCCCGGAAATTGCTGCCTCGGCCGGATGCGAGGACCGCCACCTTCACCGTCATGAGATGTAAGATTGGGCGAAACGGTTTTAATTATCATATGCGATTGGTGGGCATGAAGGCGACCGAAATGGACCGGTTCTCGGTGCCGGACGTGCAGGATGCCGAGCCTATTGAGGCCATAGTGGCAAGGATGCGCAAGAGCGTTTCATCCGAATGCTCTGGCCTGCTGCGCAGGTCCAAGGCGGCATGCGCGGTATATCCGGCGGCCGGCCGTCCCAGGGCCAGGGCATGGGAGGGCAGGATTAGCAGGATAATAGAGGCGAACGCGAGCACCTTCAGCATAGATGAATTGAAGGGCCTTCTGCGCGAATGCCAGGACCTCTCAGTCGAGATAAGCAGGTTCGAGGCCTGAAGCCGCCGGATGGCGTGTCAGGAGTCCGCATCGGGCAGGCTGATTGGTGCGTATTTCGTCCGTAGGTTCGGATTGCACAGCGCCCGTTCTATCAATGGCAGGTCGCCTTCGGTTATGTAATCGTTTGTTTGCGCATTCGTTATGGCATCAGTGCCGATGGCCGGCTTCGCCCCGGTTCCGAAGCCGCACAGTTTTTCGAATTCGTCCAGCATCCCCCGCGCCCAGCCCCGGAGATAGCCGCGCTCCAGGCAGAAAGCGTGAGAACCCATCGCCCGGAGGGCCGCATCGAAAGCGGGCATCATGAGCGTGATATCGAACCCGCGCATCATCATGCCCCGGAACGCGTCTGCGGGCTCGGAGTATGCCGCCTGGAGCAGGTATGCGAGGGTTTCCTTCGCCATCGGGTGCAGGGCAGCGAAGCCGCTCGCCCTGCGTTCCTGGAGGTGCGCGATTTCGTGCGCCAGCACCGAGTCCATGCTTGCATTCAGCGCGCGCATCAGGAAGTCTTGCGGGGTGGCGCTTCCGCTTGCGATGCATTCCAGCTGGTCGTTGATGAGCCTGAGGCAGGAGACGTCAAGCGCGAACATCACGGGGACATGCTCGCCTGCAACCCTGCCGCGTTCCATGCACTCGGCCAGGTTTTTTTTCAGCAGCTCACGGGGA
Source organism: Microcaldota archaeon (assembly GCA_022627495.1). Lineage (GTDB taxonomy): Archaea > Micrarchaeota > Micrarchaeia > Anstonellales > Bilamarchaeaceae > Bilamarchaeum. The sequence goes on along the minus strand of JAKEGJ010000015.1, from coordinate 10,163 downwards.
GCGCGCACAAACGACAGCCGTTGCATATCCAGATGGGGAAGCGGCAGCCTGAAATCGGCAAGCCAGTACTCGACGGCCTGCATAAGGCGGGCCGCAGTCTGGGTGACGTCCACCTCCAGCGACCAGGAGCCGCCGGGATGCCGGTTCAGCCGCCCGCGGCCCAGTTTATCACCAAAGGATTCGCCAAGATACAGCCTTAGCGGGATGCCTGCGGCTTCCCTCGCATGGAGCATCAGCCCGGCACTCGCAGGTTTTCCGAAAACCGCATGCACGCCGCAATCGAGAAGCGTTTCCTGAATGCGTTCCATGGCTTCCATCCGCGCGCTGGGGGAGGCGTGCCCTCCGGGCCCTGCACCGCCCGAAAGCTTTCGTAGAGCATCCATGACAGGAAGCCGGAGCCAGGGCTCGGTCTTGGACAGCTCCCGCATGATTTCGGCCCCCCGACGGCTCCTCCGCGGCTGCGCGCTGCCCGCATGCAGGTTTTCCGGATGCGAGAATGCCCTGGCAAAGCGCAGGCTCTGCAGGGTGCCTTCGCGGACCAGGCCGCGCAGGCGGCAGAACCTGAAGGTTTTCCGGGACAGGGCCGGCCCAAGGTATTCCTTAAGCTCGCCTCGTGTGACAGACACGCATTGCTTATGGAAGGCAATGCTTTTTAAAAAAGTGGGATATGGTAAATTATAATGGGAAAACTTGCTCCAAGCGGCGGGGCGGGGGCAAGGGATTTTAAAAAAGGGCGGCACGTTATCATTTCCAAGCAAGGCGCGGGGAATGGGTCTGGCATGCTAAGCGTGATAATACCGACATATAACGAGGAGGAGCACATTGGCAGGCTTCTTGGCATCCTTCAGCCCCAGCTTGCGGAAGGGGACGAGATAATAATCGTGGACAGCCAGAGCAAGGACCATACGGTCGAAATCGCCAGACGCTATGGGGCGAGGATAGTCCTTGAGCCGAAACGCGGAAACGGCCTTGCGCGCACGGCAGGCGCCTCTTCGGCAGCCAACGACATAGTGGTCTTCGTGGACGCCGATTCGGTCCCCTCGCCAGATTTCATAGCCCGGATGCGGAAGCACTTCAGCGCGCCGCAGGTAGTGGCGGTCGGTGGACTGGACCTGTACCATACGGATTCGGGCGCCCGTAAATTCGTATATAATACGTTCTCCAAGACGGTTTTCTACACCGCCAAGCTGACGCACGCGTTCACGGGCAAGTACTGGCTGGCGTCCAACAACTGCGCCTACCGCAAGGAAGTGTTCCTCAATGCCGGCGGCTACCGTTCAGTCATCTGCGAGGACACGGACCTCACACGGAGGCTGCCGCCCTCGCGCAATGTCGTATACGACAGCAAGCTCGAAGTCTCCTTATCCGACCGCAGGTTCAAAAAAGACGGGTTCTTCAGCACCATCGGGCTCTGGGGCAAGAGCAACATCGCGGCCTGGATGGGCAAGGGCAGGGACAGTTCGGGATACAAGACCGGTTATTGAGGCAAATGGGCTTCTGTTTGGAACCTGCGGGTTCCAACATCATCCATAATCCGTGAGGCAAAACTCAGGACTCGAAACGCAAGACAAATGGATTATGGACTTTGTGTGGCCGCCTTCGTCGGCCACAGCAGTCCATTTTCCCTGAGAATAGCATATGCCTGAGGCTGGAGGCATATGGAAAATGGACTCGGGGGGACTCGCACCCCCGGCCCCTCGCGTGCAAGGCGAGTGCTCTGCTTCCAGCTTTTGGGAAAAGCTGGACCAAAACCCTTTGTAAGGGGGCCGGCCAACGCTCATCCCAAAAGATGCTGAGCTACGAGCCCAAAACTGGTTTAATGTGCTCTGAAAGAGGTTTTAAACTATTCGCAGCCGCCCCAGCCGCAGGAGTAGCAGACTTTGCAGCCTTCCTGGAAGACCAGGCTGCCGTCGCACGAGGGGCAAATGCCTTTCTTTATCTTCTGCGCTTCCGAAAGCGCCTCGGCTGGAACGTTCAGCTTGTCAGGAACCGGGATGATTATTTCTTCGGACATGGAACCCCCGTTCTTTCTCGCATCATATCATTATAAACAATTCTTTTACCCTCGGAAAATCAGGAACACAAAAAATAAAATTGGCCACAACTCCGCCGGCATTTCACTGCCATGCCTTCATGCCAGCCATGATTTCGTCGACGTACTGTTCCGCGTCCCTGCGCTCCTTGCGCTTGTTCTTCATGTAGTACATTATCATGCTCTCGCGCACGTCGTAGCGGGGGCGCAGGTCGCCGTTCTCGTAGGTGCAGTGCTTGCAGTACCGGTTGCCTTCCTTCATTCCGCCGAAGTCGGACAGCCGGACCATCGGCATGCCGCAGCTTTCGCATTTCTTTAGGTCCATATCTTCACCTGGATTGGTCGCAAGAATGATACGATGACAAGGCGTATATACCTTTTCCCGCAAGGGAACGAATCCCGTTGCGCCCGTTTGGGGCTGCGGCTTTGAAGGTCTTTGGATTTGCCGTCAGCTGGAAACTGGGAACAGGTGGAAAAATTTGCCATCTGCTTGACGCTTTGCGTCAAGTCCGGCATTTTTCCAATTAGGCAGAACTGGAAACCGAAAACAGAAAACCGGAGGGAAAAATTTGCCGTTGAGTGGCCTTCGGCCACTGCCGGCACTTTTTCATGAGGCGAAACCGGAGACTGGAAACTGGGAACCAGTGAAAAAGTGCCGAGGGGGGAATTCGAATCCCCGGCCTCTCGATGTCTCAGTTGAGTGTTGTATTATCATCGGGGGAACCCCTCATCACTCATCGGATTGAACCTATGAGTCGAGCACTCTAGCCGACTGAGCTACCTCGGCCTGTGAGCGAAGCGAACAGGCTGAGGTCCTTTGGACGGATCGCCGTCCAAACGGACCTTGGCATCTGTTTCCCGCAAAAAGCAAGAACTATTTAATTTGCTCATCTTTAAATTGGTATACGAATTTTCCTTAGGCGGGCAGATGAGCGAGTATTCCGAAATCCTGCGAGACGGATTGCAGAAAGCTTACGCAGTCGCCAGCGAAGCCCGTGCGAAGGGGCTTGACCCGACCGACGATGTGGAGGTCAAGATAGCCAAGGACGTGGCCGCCCGCGTGGAGGGGATTGTGGGGCCGCCGGGCGTCAGCGAGCTCATCCGGGGGCTTGAGAAGGACGGGATGGCGAGGGAGGACATCGCCTTCGAGGTTGCGCGGCGGATTGCCGGCGGCGAATTGATGAGGGGCAACCGGGAGGTCCTGATAGAGCAGGCGGTCCGGACGGGCCTGGGCATCCTCACCGAGGGCGTGCTGGTAGCGCCGACAGAGGGAATCGCCAAGGTGAGAATCAAGGTGAATCCAGACGGGAGCGACTATGTGGCGGTTTATTACGCGGGCCCGATAAGGAGCGCTGGCGGCACTGCGGCAGCTCTCAGCCTGGTCCTTGCGGACATCGCCCGGAAGGTCTGCGGCGTGGGGGACTACCGGGCGACAGACTCGCAGATTGCGCGGTATTACGAGGAGATAACCACCTACGAGACGCGCGTGAACCACCTGCAATACATGCCCCCCGAAGACGACGTGAAGGTGATAGCGGGCAACTGCCCCATATGCATCGACGGCGAGCCGACCGAGGACATCGAGGTGTCGGCTTACCGCGGCGTCCCCGGCGTGGAGACGGACCGAGTCCGGGGCGGAGTGCCGCTCGTCATGTGCGAAGGTGTCGCGGCCAAAGCCGCCAAGCTATTCAAGTACGCCAAGAAGCTGAAACTGGGCTGGGACTGGCTTGAGAGGATAATCAAGATAAAGAAGAAAGAGGACAAAATCGAGATAAAGCCGGATTTCACCTACATGGAGGGGCTGGTCGCAGGAAGGCCGGTCTTCAGCCACCCTTCCGCAAAGGGGGGCTTCAGGCTCCGCTACGGGAGGAGCAAGACGACATCCCTGATGGCGAAGGACGTCCACCCTGCGACGATGATTCTCCTCGATAATTTCCTGGCCTACGGGACGCACATGAAGATAGAGCGCCCGGGCAAGGGGTGCGTGATATCAGCGCACGAGGGAATCGAGCCCCCGGCGGTCAAGCTGAAATGCGGCCGCGTGATGAAGGTGAGGACGCTCGAGGAGGCGTATGCGGTCAAAGGCGATGTCGAAGAGATCCTCTTCCTGGGGGACATGCTCTGCACGTACGGGGACTTCCTCAAGTCCAACCACCCCCTTATCCCCTCCGGCTACTGCGAGGAGTGGTGGGAGCGCGAAATCGAGGCGAAAGGCCTCCAGCCGCCGGATGCGGCGGCGGATGCGGCAGCGCTATTCGCCTTCTCCCGCACCCACGGCATCCCCCTCCACCCCAGGCTGACATACCACTGGCACGACATAACGATGGAGCAGCTCTCGGCGCTAGCTTCGTGGCTTCGGGGCGGAAAGCTCGAGATGGATGGGGACCGGGTCCGGGCGCTCGTCATCCCGAAATCCGGTGCGTCAATGAACCCGAAACGCGTCCTCGAGGAACTGATAGTCGAGCACCGCGTGCACGGGGATAGCGTGATACTTGAGGGGGATGACGCGTATGCCGTCCTTGCATCGTTTGGCGCCATAACAGGAGGCGCAATGGACTTCTCGGCCTTTGACAATGCCGCCCCGTCGCAGAAAACGCCCCTGGAAGCGGTGAACGCCCTCTCCCGGATCCGGATTAAGCCCAAGGCGCCGACATACATAGGCGCCCGCATGGGAAGGCCCGAGAAGGCCAAGGAGAGGAAGATGGACGGCTCGCCGCACGTCCTTTTCCCCACGGGCTCGTTCAAGAACCGCAGCATCAGCAAGACATACCGCACCCTGAAAGGCCGCGAGGGCGAGAAGAGCGTCAACCTGGAAGTCTCGCGCATGCGGTGCGTAAAATGCAGGAAGCTGGGCTATTACCGCCGCTGCGACACCTGCGGCGAGCGCGCGATAGAAGAGCGCGTGTGCCACAAATGCGGGCGCGTGGCGGATTTCGAGATGCACTGCGACATGAAGACGCAGTCATACGACCGGCGGCCGGTGGACATGATCGAGCTTTTCGAAGGCGTGAAGGCCAGGGTGGGATGTTCGCCGGACGAGGTGAAGGGCGTGAAGGGCCTTTCGAACGCGGTGCGCATACCCGAGAGGCTCGAGAAGGGGTTCCTCAGGGCGAAGCACGACGTCTACGTCTTCAGGGACGGGACCTCCCGCTTCGACGCCACGGACGTGCCGCTCACGCATTTCACCCCCAAGGAGGTCGGACTCAGCCTCCGGAAGGCGCATGAACTGGGATACGATCGGGATTATTTGGGAAAGCCCCTGGAAAGCGAGACGCAGACGCTCACGCTGCGCCACCAGGACATCATACTCGCCGAGAACGGGGTGGCGTATTTCACCCGCGTCGCGGATTTCATAGACGACATGCTTGTGAACCTGTATGGCATGAAGCCGTTTTATGGCATCAAATCCAGGGATGACTTGATAGGCCACCTGTGCGTGGGCCTTTCGCCGCATACGAGCGCCGGAGTGCTATGCCGCATCGTCGGATTCACGAAGGCGAACGTCGGCTACGGCCACCCGTATTTCCACACCGCCAAAAGGAGGAACGCTGACGGAGACGAGGACTGCGTGATGATGCTCATGGACGCCCTGATCAATTTCTCGCGGCGCTTTTTGGACGAAAAACGCGGCGGCACGATGGACGCGCCCCTCGTGCTTTCGATGGAGATAAACCCCAAGGAGGTCGACGACGAGGCGCACTGCATCGAGATGGTCTGGAAATACCCCCTCGAGTTCTACGAGGCGGCAGAAAGGCTCACCCCCCCTGGCGATTTCAAGATTAAGACCGTGAAAGACGTCCTGGGGACTCCGGAGCAGTTCGAGCTGCCCATAACGCACCCGGGCGGGACCATGGATGTCGGGAATTGCCGGACTGCGTACGTGGAGCTGCAGTCCATCCCGGACAAGATAGACATCCAGTTCAGCCTGCAGGGAAGGCTCCGGCCCGTGGACAGCCATGACGCCGCCGAAAGGCTCATCCTGAGCCATTTCATACCCGACCTCTACGGCAACCTGCGCTCGTTCTCCAGGCAGACATTCAGGTGCGTCTCGTGCAACACTATTTTCCGCCGCGTCCCCCTGGCCGGCAAGTGCTCGAGATGCGGGGGCAACCTGCTCCTCACGATAAACAAGGGGGGGATAGAGAAGTACCTGGAGATATCGCGGGAGATAGTCGCGCGCTACGACCTGCCTGCATACCTGAAGCAGAGGCTGGAGCTGGTTGAGCGCGAGATAAAGAGCATTTTCGAAGACGACAAGGTCAAGCAGATGGGCCTTTCGGACTTCCTCTAGTTTTTTTCATCCTGAGGCAATCTTCTCGGCATGCGGGCCGATAAGCGGGATGCCGAACCTCTTGCCCGTAAATGCCTGGATGGCAAGGAAAATCCGCAACGCCAGGACGCAGAGCCCGAAGAGCATCAGGAGAAGCCAGACTACCCAGAAGCCCAGAAAGAACCCGATGCCCATAGTGAGGAGCCCCAAGGCGATGGCAATGCCGATTCCAATGACCGCCACGACAAGGCTTACCGCCATGACCGCCAAATCGACCATGATGGCCTGGGCGGCGTGGAACTTGACATACCGGTCCTCGGGTTTCAGGAGAAATATGATTACGGAAACGAATACGCCGAACACGTAGGCTATCGCGGCAATCAGCCGGGATTCGTCGTTCGGTTCCGCGCCTGATGCCGGCTTGGCGGCTTCAGGGGGTGCCTTATTCAAACTTTCTGCGGCTGCTTGCGCCTGTTTTGCCATGGATACCATTCGGCCCTTTTGGTAATAAACATATCGCATGGAGGCCCTGCGCACGGGGAAGAGCAGGAGGAGGGGAAGAGAAAAAGGAGAAAAAAAGGGGATAACATGAAGAAGCTACTTCTTCATGCCCGCTACGAATGAGCCTATCGCACCCATGACGAGGCCGACGACAGTCCAGAAGATTATTCCGACGACCAGGCCGATTACGATGGCAACAATCCCGATGCCGGCGCCTATTGCCGCGCCCCCCAGGCTGTCGCTGCCAACGACGTTCGCACCGATGCCGAGCACTGCCAGCACAGCGGATATGACGCCGAGGACCACCGAGGATATCACTCCGGCAATTCCGCCGCTCAATGCCCCCCCGACCAGGTCCATCTGGGCTTCCTTCACTGCCTTGAAGCCGGCCCACGCCAGGCAAATGACCTGGAGCAGCATGATGCCCGGGCCAATCGCGCACATGATGACGCTCAGGAACGGGACGATGCCCAGGATGAACCCTATTCCCTGGGAGATGATCCCGAGAATGATTACGAGTACCGCTGGAATCAGCGCCGTCTTTAACGCTTTGCCGATGTCGAATGCCAATATATCACCGGAAAGTCATCGAAAACAAGGTTTTTAATGCGTTAAGGAGCGGAACTGCCCGGGCTGGGCAAGTGGTAAAATGGAAAAAGGGAGAAAAGGAAAGGGAAAAAAATTGGAATGAGGGCTTTTTTTAGCCGCTCATCTGCTTCTCTGCGAACTCGCCGATTACCGGGAGCACGAACTTCTGTCCCATGTATGCCTGGTACGCGAAGTAAAGCAGCACCAGCCAGTACAGCGGGAAGCACAGTGAGCCGATGCCGAACGTCACTACGGCGAGTACCATAGATATGACCCAGCCGGCCAGGCCTGCCAGGAGGCTCTGCCATGCGTGGAAGAAGACGAACTTGTCCTTCTTCTTGTCTGTCAGGTAGACGATGATGAACATGAGGATAGGGAACACGTAGCACAATGCCGCCCATACCTTGCTGTCATTGCTCAGCCCAGAGACGGTGGTTGACGCCATCGCAGGCGCTTTGACGTCCTTTTTCTCTTCTGCCATAATCAAAACCTCCTTGATTCACTGCCTCTCCGGAAACCGGATGAGTCTTGGGCTATACTCGTAGGGTATCTTTATAAATATTTTTCGGGGCGAGAAAGGGGGTAATGAGGCTCTTCAATTCGCTGTCAAAGCGGCAGGAAACGTTCGCGCCCCTCGAGGATAGGCGTGTGGCGATGTACGTCTGCGGCCTCACGCCATACGACAGCGCCCATATAGGCCATGCGCGGGCTTTCGTCTCCTTCGATGTCCTCAAAAGGTATCTGATGAAGAAGGGCTTCCGGGTGTTCCACATACAGAATATAACAGATGTGGACGACAAGATAATCAAGCGGTGCAAGGAGACGGGCGCAGACCCCAAGGCTCTCACCGAGACAAACCACGCCCAAGCCCTGGAGCAGTTCGGCCGGCTGAACATCATCCCGGCGGACATTTACCCCAAGGTCACCGAGCACATCCCGGAAATCATCGCGATGGTGCGCACTTTGATTGAGCGCGGGCATGCTTACGAGACCGCAAGCGGCGTCTACTTCGACATTTCGAGCTTCCAGCCCTACGGGGCCCTTTCCGGCCAGGACCTGGAGCAGATACGGGCCGGCTCGCGGTTCGATGTTGATGACAGCAAGAAGGACGCCGCGGATTTCGCGCTCTGGAAAAAGACCGGGGGCGAGATAATAGAGTTCGACAGCCCCTGGGGCCGCGGCAGGCCGGGCTGGCATATCGAGTGCAGCGCGATGTCGCAGAAGTATGCGCGCAACACCCTGGACATCCACGGCGGTGCGCGGGACCTGATATTCCCCCACCATGAAAACGAGATAGCCCAGAGCGAGGCGGCCATTGGGAAGAAGTTCTGCAACTACTGGGTGCACACGGGCTTCCTGACGGTCGACGGCGAGAAGATGAGCAAGAGCTTGGGCAATTTCATCACCCTCTCGCAGGCGCTTTCCAACAACGAGCCGAACGCCCTGCGCCTGTTCTACCTCCAGGCCCACTACCGCAGCCCGCTAGATTACGATGAGGACGCGCTCGAGGCCGCCCACGAGAGCGTGGAGCGCATCTTCAATTCGCTGGGCCTGATACGCGAGGCTGAGAAATCGGCCGAGAGCGGGCCCCGCGCCGGCAAGGAAACGGACGCGGACAACGATTTTTCCAAAAAAAGCGACGAACTGGTTGCCCAGTTCCACAGCCACCTCGACGACGACCTCAACTCTCCTGAAGCGATAGCTTCCCTCTACTCCCTTCTCCGCGCGTCCAATTCGTATATAAGCAGCGGCAAAGCGGACGGGAAGCGGCTTGCGAAAGTCCGGGCTGCTGTTGAGGATATGCTTTGGATTCTCGGCCTGGAGGAGCGGAAAAAGGGCCTTGGCGATAAGTCCGGAGCGGTTTTCGCGCTCCTATCCGAGTTGGGGGGCCCGAAACCGGACTCGCCGGAGGAGGCGCTTGCGGCTTTGATTGCGATGCGCGACGGCGCACGCGCAGCCAAGGATTTCCAGATGTCGGACCGGATTAGGGCCCGGCTGAAGGAAATCGGCATCATAGTCGAGGACAAGGCCGGCTTGGGCGGAGCCAGATGGAAGCTTGCCTGATTGGCCGTACCGGAATCTTAATCCAGCCATTTGCCTTTTTTTCCATATAGAAGCACTTATAAAGTCCGGCTGCAAAGTAACTTGGGAGATGCCATGGGTACTGTTCAAGGCCAGGAGCCGGTAAAAAAGGAGGACGGGGAAAAGGCGAAGGATATCAGGTCAAAACCTCCGCTTCTGGAAGGGCTTGGAGTCATAGGGAAAGCAGGCCGGGCGACGGCCCTGGGCATTTCTTTGGTTGCTGCCCTCGGAATTGCCAAAGCCGGCTGCACGTATGAACCGTTCGGCCTGGGCGAAATCGATGCAGGAGAAACCGGGGACGGAGGGCATGATGCCGGGCCGGATGCTGACGCCGGACCGGATTTGGATGGCGGGTTGGATGCAGACGGAGGCCCGGACGCCGATGCCGGACCGGATTTGGACGGCGGGCCTGACGCGGACGGGGGGCCTGACCTGGACGGCGGATTGGATGCGGATGCCGGACCGGCTGGATGCGTCGGCGCAAGCGAAGCGAGCATTCCCTCGACAAACATAATGGTGGATACGCCCACGGTAATCGGGGGATACACGTTCACTTACCAGGGCATCAGCGGAATCAATGCGCAATGGAACATAGAATGCGCAGGCGTGATTTTCGCGAACCCGATAGCCTGCCCCGTGGGCGTTTCGACCATGACTCCGGATGCGGCAAGCGGAACAGGCGGCGTGGAG
>JAKEGJ010000014.1 GCA_022627495.1 Microcaldota archaeon | reverse complement strand
GCCCACTTCGCGGAAGCCGCCAAGCGCCATGACGCGAATCCAGTCGCCTGCCGGCGCGGGCTGGCAGATTTTCTTGCCTATATTGACCAGGAACTTCTTCCTCTCGCCGGCTTCGAGCGCGTTAATCTTCCGGACGCCGTCGAGCGTAGCGGAAGGCATCGTGGGCGCGCGGAGCGTCACGGGGGCCCAGTTCGTGCGGAGCATGATTTCCTTGAGTATCGAGCCGCCTTTTCCAATCACGAGGCCGGGCTTGATGGCCTCGATGCGCACCTCGCACATCTCCGGGACGAACGTTATGCTGCGTATGTCCGCCTCCTTGGGGACGAGCGACTCTATCGCCGCCTTAGCCTCGTCGACATTCGTGAGGCTGGACGGGTCTACGCGAATAGTGACCTTCTTCTTCAGTGCGCTCGCAAGCTCCTTTATGAGCCGGTCATTGGAGTAGAATGCCTTGATGTTCTTGATGTAAATCACGGTCGAGAGCCCTTCCGGCTCGACCTTGGTGACTTCGCAGTCAGGCGGCATTATCTCAGAAATCTTCTTGACTATGTCCTTATAGTGCAATCAAACACCTCGCATGGAATAATAGGGATTATCGGGATAAAACGAAACGGGGTTTGGGATACTGACGGATAAGAAAGAAAGATGGAATGATGCGATTATGCGCCAAGGAGCTTTGAGACGTCTTCTTTTTCCAGGCGCTTGAAGCCTAATTTCGTCACGACGCAGAGGTCCACCCTCTCGCCGCTTGCAGCGTCGCGCTTCATGGCGGCGCTGACCGCCTTGGCTGCGACCGGGAGGTTGGTTGAGATGTCCTTTTCCGGGACGAAGAGCTCTTCGAGGACGCCGTATGCAATCGGCGAGCCGCTTCCCGTGGAGGTGTATTTCTCCTCGGTTATTCCGCCCAGCATGTCGACCGAGAACAGCCTCGGCCTCTCGTCTATGCCGCCAATCAGCAACTGGACCCAGAACGGGAAGTACTTGTACTGGGCGAGTATGTTGGCAAGGAGCGTCGCCGCTGCCTCGACCGTCGCGGGCTTCTCGTTCTTGAGCTCGTAGAGCTTGAGTTCCGCGTTCATCCACCGGATGAGCATCTGGGCGTCCCCGACGCCGCCTGCTATCGTCATGGCGATGTGGTCGCTGACGCGGTATATCTTGTCGATGTCCTTGCTGGCGATCAGGTAGCCCATCGTGGCCCTCCTGTCGCTTGCCAGGACCACGCCGTCCTTGCAGACAAGGCCCACCGTGGTGGTTCCGGTCTGAACGCCTTTCATCTTTTCGCTATCATCCATAAGATCACGGGAGAACGAGTTGTAGTCAGATGTATACGAGAGCCTTTATAAAACTTTTGCGGTGTTTGCGAGAAGGGCGGCATTTCAAAAATTAAGGTGCTAAGAAAAAAAATAATGAAAAGGAAGGCTCTAGGAGCACTTCCCGACCAGCGGTTTGGTGCCGGTCTGCATGACATCGGTTAGGGCGCCCTTGTCATATGTTACGACCACGTTGTTGTACGTGTAGGGTGTCCCTGCAGCGCCGCATGCGGTGCCGACGGTCCCGGTAAGCACCTTGCTCTCGCCGCTGGTGAACGTCGTATTGGTCGAGTAGATTGACGTCCCGTCGACGGATATGTCGGTTATCGTCAGCCTGTCGAGGTCATTGTTCGCCACTTCAAGCTCCATCGTTGAACCGCTCACCTTGTAAGCCTTTATAGCGAAGGGAGAGGTCGAACCCCAGTAGTTCTTGCTCTGCGTCTCAAGCGACCCTGCGCCCAGACCGGAGAAGCCGCCTACAAGGTACACGACCACCAGCGCTATCACAAGCACGACGGCCAGTATAACGAGATATTCTGTAGACACTTGGCCTTTTTTGAACATTCTTATCACCAGCGAAAAAAACGTAAACAACATTATAAAGGGTTGTGGTTACGATGCGAATCCGGACAGGAAAGACTCGATAAATGCTTTCGACACGAAATACGACACTGCCGCCGCCAGGGCAAGCAGGGGGAAGTACTTGAGCCCGTATGTGGCGCGCCCCCGCGAAATGATTCCTGAAAGGATTGATGCGAAAAAAGACGTCGTGAGTATCACCGCGAGCGAGATGACGACCATGTCGCTGGTCGTGATGAGGATGGCGCCGGAGAACACAGGCAGGCTTGACCCTGAGGAGAGGTCGGAGGAAGCCGAGTTGTCTGAGCTTATCCTGAGGAAAACCGTGACGAAATGGGTGGATATAGAGAGGAGAAAGGGCATTATCAGGACGATGATGAACGCAAGGAATAGGGCATACGCCTTGGTCGAGGCGTTAAGCTCGGCCCGCAGGTCCTGGATGCGGCGCACTTCCTGCGCGATGGATGTCAAAAGCTTCGCCAGATGCCCCCCGGACCGAAGACCCTTCGCGAAGAGGCTGACGGTCCTCCGCAGGACATGGGAATCGAAATACACCGAGACCTCGTTCAGCGCTTCGGAGAGGGAGTTCTTGCCTCCGGTCTTGGCAGTGCTCAGCCGCACCTCGTCGTAGAATGGGCCGAATTCCGGCCTTGCTGCGTGGACGAACGAGGCGAAGGGGCTCATGCCGGCGCGGAGGTTCGAGACTGTCAGCAGGAGGAAATCCGGCAATACCTTCTCAACTACGGTTGTCCGGTCTGAGATGGCATAGAACAGCTTCAGGTAGGCGAGCATTACCACCAGCGACATCCCTCCGATGAAGAGGCCTGCCGCTATGGCGGCGGACTGTGGCGTCGCAATCGGGTTTATGATGATGAGATAGAGCAGGAGGGGGATTGCGCCCAGGAAAAAGGCCAGCAATGCCCACGAACCGACAAAAACCCGTACGTCTTTCCTGATTCCGGCATGCCTGAGCTTTTCGGAAAAATGCTCCAGGACGGCTTTTGGCATGGCCGCGCCGACGCGCCGGAACGGCCTCTGCGCCATCAGCGTATCTTCCTTTCCTTGCAGCGGGGGGGCTGGGGAGGTCATGTCAGCCACCGAACAGCCCCGGCCTGGTCGAGGCCATATAGCCTATGAGCACCAGCTGGATTGCCGACGCTCCGATAATCATGAGGATGACGCTGTCAATCGTCACGCCCAGCCCGCTGAATGCGGACAGCAGTATCATGAAAGTTATGCCGAGGGAGGGCGCGACCACCCCTCCGAGCATGTATATCAGCAGCAGGAAGTTGAGGCTGGTGGTGTAGTTCTTAATCTCCCGAAATAGATAGTTCTCAACTGCGACGGCGATGCCTTCGAGGGCGTCGCTCATTTTCGCACCGGATTCCAGCGCGTTCACCATCTGCCACGCGGCGCGCTTGAGGTACTCGCTTTCCGTCTTGAGGGCGAGCTGCTTCAAGGCTTCGCGCTCAGGCATCCCGCTCTCTATCTGGCGCACCACCCGGTCGAAGTCCGCCGAGACATAGCCGTAACCTGCGAGAGACACGTTCTTCATGGAATCGAATAGCGGGACGCCGCCGTCGATATCGATGATGATTTCCCTAAGGGCGAAAAGGAGGTCTTTGTTCTCCTTTGCGGCGACCTTCCTCATGACTATGGTCGGGTAATACAGGTGCAGAGCGAGGAAGAGGCCCCACATGACGATGCCGACGCCAAGGGGCAGCAGCAGGGGGCTGCCTTGCGCGCCGCCTGCGCGCAGCGACTGGGCGATAATGCTGATTATGAAAAAGAGGATGCCGTAGATGAAGGACGAGATGATGGATGCGGCGATGTATGCGCCCGCCTCGAACTCAATCCTCGTCTTCTGCAGCGTTCCCCGCAGGGATGGAAAGAGGGGCAGGAGCAGCTGGCCGACGCGGAATCTCCGGCTAAGGCGCATGACTGATTGTTCAGGCAGAAGCAGGAACGGTATGCGCTCGGACTTCATGTCAAAGCACCTTGTTCGGGGGGGTGTTCTTTTCCACAGCAGATACAAGGCCGGGTATATCCGAATAGTATGCCTTCATGACGCGCCCGACCTGCTCGATGCTCTCCAGCTTGTTCTTGAGCATCCATCTAAGTACCGCAGCCTTGTCCTTCTGGTCTGTATGGACTTCGCTTTCAGTCATTCCGGTGCGCAGGTTCAATTCCTCGAAAAACCTGTGCGGGGCCTTTGCCTGCTCGAACGCGTCCGTACGGGGCTTCCATGAATAGACGCGGTTGAGCTCGGGCCCGGTGACGCCGCAGATGACCTCGGATATCTCGCCGGTCCTGCGGATGTTCCTCCTGCGGTCGCGGTACTGGACAAGGAGCAGGTGCACGTCTTCAATCTGGGATTTGGGAATCTCAATCGGAGGCTCGATCAGGCGCTTAAGCACCTGCGAGCCGGTATCGGCATGCACAGTCGAGTAGACGCTGTGCCCGGTGTGCATGGCCTCGAAGAATACCTCGGCCTCGCGTTTGCGCCTCACTTCGCCGAGCACTATGCGGTCTGGCCTCATACGAAGCGAGTTGACCATCAAGTCAAGCATCGTGACTTCGCCCAGCCCCTCCGGGTTCGCCATCCTCGTCACGAGGGGCACCCAGTTCCACTGGTAGATTGGGAGGTAAAGCTCCCGCGTGTCTTCGATAGTCACTATGCGCTGGAAAGGCTGGATAAGAGCAAGAAGGGAGTTTAAGGCGCTCGTCTTGCCGCTTGCCGTGCCGCCTGCCACAAGGACGTTCATCTCGTAATGCATCGCCTGCCAGAGGAGCGCGGCCATTTCGACCGACATCGCCCGGTTCTCGGGCCGCAGGAAGCTGACGATTGTCCAGGGATTCCTGGCAAAAAGGCGCATGGTGATGGTATTGCCATAAGCCGAGATGGGATTGAGCGTCGCGTTAACGCGCTCTCCTCCCCCCAGGTGGGCATCGAGAATGGGGTTCAGGGTGCTTATCTGCCTGCCGACCTTCCTCGCAATCTGCTGGGAGTAGTTCTCTATCTCGGCCTCGCTCTTCATTGTGATGTTCGTCCGGAGCCATCCGTATTCCTTGTGATACACCGAGACGGGCTGGTTCGCGGCATTGATGACGATTTCCTCGAGCCAGCTATCCGCCACGAGGGCTTCCAGCTCGCCGAGGCCGTACATCTCATTAAGCACAATCCGGGACAGCTGGTCGACGACCTGGCCCGGGGGGGCGAGGTCCTTCCTGATGATGTCGCTTATCAGCAGGTGCCGCGAGTCGAAAAGTCTCTTGTTCTCTTCAGGGTTGCGCTCATCGGCCCAGACATGGAACGTCTTTGAAACTTCGAGCTTAACCCCTTCAAGGTAGGAGCGCGTGGCCGGGCTCGCCTCGGGAAGGCGGATGATATAGAGGGGCCTGCGCTCTTCCGGGGAGCTGAGGATGCAGACGCGCCCCGAAGCACGCCCGTCTTTCGCGATGTCGTATTCTTTGAGAACCTTCCCCTTTTGCCCTTCGGGCTTTGATATTTCCGGCGGGGGAACGAACGTCAATGACGGATTTTCAACCATATTTATCGGATAATGGAGGACTGCCAGGCCGGCCGTTTCCATGCAGAGCGCGAATTTCTCCACCCGGTTTTCATCGAGCGATAGCTCGGCTGCAAGCGACCTGAGGCTCAGCGTGCCCTTTTTTTCCAGGAGCGAAACCATGTCATCTATTTTCGTGTTCAGCATTGGAGTCATTTCTCGCTTGCGTTTTAATATCTTTTCAGGTGCCGATGCGCCTGGAAACCGACGCCCCGTTTATCCGGTAGATCATCGCAGCATCGTACTCGTAGCCCACGCGGTCGCCTTCTCCCGGCGGCGGAAGGATGGCCTGCCAGCCGGTCTCCGCGGTGACGTTGTGCGCCTGCATCCAGAGGGAACCGGCACTCGCGGATGCGCGGCCGCACCCGACTTCCAGCGTGCCGCCGCCGGCGTATGAGACCTGGAACCTGCTGACGGAATCGGAGGAAACCCTGCCCTCCTCGTGGATGGTCCCGTTGAGGTCAGCGTATATAAGTGTGACGTTCACATCGCCGCTTTCCGTAAAATTGAAATGCGTGACGTTTTCCCGCTCCCTTGCAACCGAGACGTATATCGTATACGAGCTCGCGTTCGTCGGGCCGGATTCCGCACGGAAAAGCATGTCTCCGTCCAGGCCGTTCGTGTAAACGTAGCGCCGGTTTATATGCAGGCCGTATGAGCCGCCGGATACGCCTGAGAGGTTGGCCGAGATGGATGCGTGCGTCTGGTCGGATAGGCCGCCCTCAAGGAAGCTGGCGTATTCCGAGACCTTTTCCGATACGTTTTCCATGGGAATCCTGTCCGCAATCGACAGCTCCAGCGTCTCGTTGTCCGCATCTATAGATATGCCCGGGCCGACGATGGAATTCAGCGACACGGCCGCGCTTCCGATTGAGTACGCGGCGTAGGAAAGCGGCTGCGGGAGCAGGAGCGAGCGTTCCATGCGCAGGTAGTGGTCATGGAGCGTTGTCGCCAGGGTGAAGAGGAAGGCGAGGAACAGGAGCGAAATGATTGAAAGGACAAATCCCCTCATGAGGGCACCTCCCTGTACCAGGATTCCAGCCTTGCCAGATAGAGGCGGCCGCCATGCGCAAGCACGGTTGCGGCGGACTGCCTTTCCGAATCCGTCTCATAGCACTCCGGCCTTTGTGCGACTGACAATACGGAGCCGGCCGTGTCTTCGAGGATTACCTGCATGCATACTGAAGGCGGGGCGGCATCCAGAAGTTCCCGCACAGCGGTGCTGTTGCCCGAGGCCATGCCGCCAAGGCGCCCGCTTTTTTCCAGGACCGAAAGCGCGTCCAGGGTCAGCTGCTTCAGGTAAACCCCGCGCGGGGCTGTAGGGTGGAAATCCTGCGAGAACATGAGGACGAGCATGAGGAACATGATGGAGACCGCCACGAGGCCGTCGAGCGAGGTTATGAACGCCTTCATTTCCACACCTCCATGCGCACCACTACCGGGCTTCCGTCAAGCAGGCCGAGGCGCTCCAGCACCACCGAATCCGCGTTTGCGCCCGGGAAACGGCCGAACTCGAAGAGGACGTCCTCCCTGGACATGTCCATCACGCGGATGCCAAGCTCGTAGCGCTGGATGCCCAGCCTCTCCCTTACGGTGTAATATGAAGTGGAGTTCTCAGATGCCAGCCTGGCAAGCTTGCTGGAAGAAATGACGTTGCGGCTCCAGGCAAGGCCGAGCGAGCGGCTTGCGTTCAAATCCGGCATGGCCTCCCACGACGGCGGGTCTCCGGGCGTCACCATCAGCGCTTCCGATGCGAAAAGGGCATCGGTCTGCATCTGCCTGTACTCGCTGGAATGGTGCCAGCGCACATCCAGCATCCTCCATGCGAGGGCGAAGATTAGCAGCATGAAAAGGAACGTTGCGATGCCGACAATGAAGTCGGCGCTCCATATCTGCCCCTTACGGCTCAACGCTGAGCACCCCCCCATTGTTGCGGATAGTCACCTGCGCAGATGACACCTGCGTAGCATTTTGAATGTTCGCCAGCAGGGGGGACTGCGAAACGGCCTCGCCCTGCGCGGATTCCACGACAGCTCCGGATACGGTCAGGTTGCCGCGCCCGTCATGGAATGGGAGCGGGTATTCAAGGCTCGCGCCGTCGCCGGCAAGATAAACGTAGTTCATTGCTATGGAAAGCGCGTATGCCTCGTGGGTCGCAGAAAGCCGCTCCCTGCTCCGGACAAGGTTGGACGCCTGGTCGACATAGACAACGTAGAATATGAGGAATATGAATAGCAGCAGGGTGATTACCAGGATGAATTCCGCGGATGCCTGGGCCAGCATGTTTCACACCGAACGCTAAGACAGCCCGCAGTAGTTGAGATACCCGGGTTTTGCAGTGCAGTTATACTGCGTCTGCCCATTATAGCAGTCGCCCCCGCTGCCGCCCCCGTCCAGAATATTGAAGCCTGTGCCGCCATCCAGTTCATCATTTCCATCGCCGGCGTAGAGGGTGTCATCATCCGCGTTTCCGCACATTGTATCCTTGTTGACCCCGCCGTCAAGCAGGTCGTTGCCCGGGCCGCCGTACATCAGGTCGTCCTGCGCTTCGCCATATAGAAAGTCGTTGCCTCCCCCGCCGTCAATCTGGTCGTTGCCCTGCCCCCCGAATATCATGTCGCTGTCTTCTTTCCCGTACAGCTTGTCATAGCCGGACTCGCCGTACAGAATATCATCGCCCCGGCCGCCGTCGAGGATGTCGTCCCCGTTGTAGCCGTATATCAAATCATCCCCGCCATGGCCGCATATCAAGTCCCCGCTTTCATCGCCGAGGATAAGGTCATTGCCGTCCGTGCCGGCGATTATGTCCGTGCCCGAGCCGCCCTGGATGGTGCCGTTGTACGAAGTCCCGTTGCCCGGGCCGCCGAACACCGTTCCGTTTTGGACATATATGGTCGCGGGCTGGCACATGCAGACCGGGATGTCCCAATAAAGCGAGCCGACCGGGCAGTTGCACAATGTCGTGTTGTCAAGGAACGGGGAGCACGTCGTGGAATCGTTGCCATTGCCGACAACTATGAAAAGGTTTATCGTATCCTGCGCCCCAACCGCGCCCTCTCCGGCCACATCTATCGTCCCCCGGTAGACGCCGTCGGCCGTGCTGGGCGGGACGGTAATCGCCATGGATTTAAGGGCGCAGCTTCCGCCGGACATGGGCCCGAGGGGCCCGGCGTTCTCAACCCAGCCGCCCGGCGCTCCGGAGCTGGGGGAGAATGTGACTCCGCTGACGCTGGTATACGAATTTGTGCAGATTGTGAAAAGGGCGGTGGAGGAATTGGTTGGGTCGAGGCGCTCGGTCCACAAATCAGGCGTCACGTTCAGGGGCGGGGCCTCATCCGCACGGTTTCCGACCACCTCAACGCTTATCGGCAGGCGGACGGTTTCCGTATTGTTCGCCTCGGTTGCGATGAAGGCCAGCTCACCGCCGTAATGGCCCACGGCCTGGCCGTTCGAGGAGATGGTAAGTGAGATTGGCTGTTTCTGGCCCGGGGTAAGGTGGAACGAGGAGGTAGACTGGATGACGCTCACGTCCGAGGGGGCCCATGAAAGCTGCGCAACGACATCGATGTCGCGGCCCCAGATGTTTTCTGCGTAGAATGACGCCGATGCTGACGAATTGCGGTCCATAATCACGGATATGGCATTCTTGCTGAGGTGGAGCATCGCGGTGCCTATGCGCACCTTGTTCCCTTCGGAAATGACCCAGACCCAGTGGCCGCCCGGAGTGCCCGGCCATGAGCCATGGACGTCGAATCCCTCTGAGGAAACGTAATCCGTGCCGTCCACGTTTATCACAAGGGATCGGTTCGACACGAATGACTCCCCAGGCTCGTAGCCCGAGGGCATGTAGACGTAGACCTGCTTCTTCGCGCCTTCGCCCTGGGCGTATACGTCCTTCGCGGCTGCGCTGACATCCATCACGCTGTTATGGGCATCATTCTGCCCTTTGAGGGCCGAAATGGTGCCGAGCTGCCCTGACGAAAGCAGGATTATCGTAAGAAGAACGAAGAGTGATATTGCAAAGATAAGAAGCAGTTCCATGCTCGCCTGTCCGCGGCTATACGGCGCCAACAACTCCAAACCTCCGTGTTATCTGGATGCCGTTCCGTGAAATTTCAAACTCGCGCACATCGTCGCTGTGCTGGGTGTCCCTCATTTTCACTATCTCTATGGCCCTGCACCGGTGCGCGCGGGCCCTCAGGTAATAAAGGTGCAATATCGCATCGGTGAGGAAACCAAGCCTCCCCCCGCCGTCCTTGGAGAGGGAGATGGGGCTTTCGCACGTCACAAGCGAGGTGGTGTTCCACCTCCGCAGGATCTCAAGGAGCGACAGGACCGATTCGTTGGCGCGGTACTGGTTTTCGAATAGCATCTCATATGCGGTGAGAGAGTCGACAACAAGCCTTTTTGCGCCCATCGACTCCACCATGTCCCGGATGACGCCGCCGCCTTCGTCGATTATTTTGACGATTTCATGCGGCTGATAGCGGATTACCGCGAACTTGTTGCGCGCCGCGAGCGCTTCCAGGTCCCATGCGAAATGCCTCCCGTGCTGGAAGATGGAACCGTCGGATTCGGAAAAGCTCAGGTAGACGCCGGGCTCGTCGTATTTCATAATCCCCTGATAGAGGAACTGGAGGCACATGATGGTCTTCCCAGAGCCTGAGCCGCCCCGTATCAGGTTCGTGCTGTTCTTGACGAAACCCCCGCCAATCAGGCTGTCGAGGCCCTGGATGCCGCTGGGGACCCGCTCGACAGAAAAACCGCGCTTGGAAGGATTGACCGCCATAATACCAGCCTGAATCGCGAGCCGATAATGATAGTTGTTATAACGCCGGGCATGTTTAAAAAACAGGCGCTGGGCGGGCTTGCAAGAAAAACGCGGGCATCACCCGCCGGGACTCCGGTGTTGCCGGCTCCCTCATCCCGGTTTCCCGGTTTCGATGCTCCGGATGCCGGGGCCCTTGCCGCTTATGCGCCCAAGCACATGGGGTTCGGCCTTCAGGGCGATTGCGAGGAGCAGCATGAATCCGAGAAGCCCGGCACCTACCTCCTCCAGTTCCCCCGCGCCCAGGGGAACGGTCCCGAAGAACACGTTCAATGGAGGGGTTATGGCGGCAAATGCGAGCAGGATGGACAGAAACACCGCGATGTGAAGCCACTTATTCGAAGCGACGCCTGCGACCCCCTTGCCGTATCTCCAGCGCACCGCGTAAACAATCAGCATCTCCATGAGGATGAATGTTATGAAAAGGACGGTCTGCGCGAGAGGGGCGTTCCCGAAGGAAAGCAGGTGGGCGTAGACGACGAGGATGGCGATAGTCGCGCTGATGCCGATGGAAACCATGAAATAGATGGTTTCGGCGTCTATCATCCGCTCGCCCTTCCTGCGGGGCTTGCGGCGCATGATATCGTTTGCCGGGGGGTCGATGCCCAGGGCCAGCGCCGGCATGCCGTCTGTCACCAGGTTAATCCAAAGGAGCTGAATGGCAATCTTGGGCGATATTCCCAGGGACAGGACGGTCGCGAGGAATACGATAAGCACTTCGGAGATGTTGGCGCCGAGAAGGTATACGACGAATTTGCGGATGTTGTCGAATGTTGCGCGGCCTTCGGATATCGCATTCCGGATTGTGATGAAGTTGTCGTCGAGAATGATGATGTCGCTCGCCTGTTTTGTGACCTCGGTCCCGCGGATGCCCATAGCGATGCCCACGTCCGAGTTCTTTATGGCCGCGGCGTCGTTCACGCCGTCGCCGGTCATGCAGACGATGTGGTTGTTGGCTTTCAGGGCCTTTAGGAGCATCACCTTGTGCTTGGGGCTGGTGCGGGCGTAGATGTCTATCCTTTCCACGGCTTGTGCGAGCTGTCCCTCTGAAAGGGAATCAAGCTCCTCCCCGGTCATGGTCTTTGCCCCGAAGCCGAGCTCCTTTCCGAGGGCCTCGGCGGTGTACCGGTTGTCTCCGGTGACCATTATTACCCGGATGCCGGCGCGCCTGCAGTCTTCCACGGCTTCCTTCACGCCTTCGCGCGGGGGGTCTTTCATGCCCATGAGGCCCAAAAAGACCAGGCCGCTCTCCAAATCCAACTCATCATACGATTTGGGGGATTCCTTGTAGGCGAATCCCAGCACTCGCAGCGCGCCTGCCGCCATCTGGTTGTTGTGGCCGAGTATCTCGTCGCGGTCTGCCCCGGTGATCTTCCGGACCCTGCCATGCGATATGATTCCCGTGCATCGGCGGAGGAGCACCTCCGGCGCCCCCTTCACGAAGCTATACGTCCGCTTCCCGTCCGAGTTCGCCGTGGACATCATCTTCCGCTCGGCGGAAAACGAGACCTCCCCGACACGGCGCAATTTCTTGCGCAGCGATTCGACGTCCAGCCCCGCCTTGTATGCGGGTATCAGGACCGCTATCTCAGTGGGGTCGCCCTTGAAAACTCCGTCGCTTTCCCGGGCGTCGTTGCACAGGGCCGCGCATTTGAGCAGCCTGTCCATGTCCCCCACCGAGCCTCCGGAAAGCGGGATGAACTCGCCGCTCTTTTCGAACCCCTTGCCGGTGACATCGAACGACCAGCCGTCAAGGTGGATGCGGGTGACGGTCATCACATTCTCGGTGAGCGTGCCGGTCTTGTCCGTGCAGATGACGTTGACCGAGCCCAGGTCCTGCACCGTGGAGAGGCGCCTGAGAAGCGCATTCTGCCTCACCATGCGGTTCGTGGCCATTGAAAGCGAGAGCGTCACCACCGCCGGGAGCCCCTCGGGTATCGCAGCCACGCCGAGCGCCACCGCAGTGATGAAGATGAATACGATATCCCCGGTGCCCATCAGGAACTCGGTGGCGGCGATGACGATTAGGATTGCCAGCGTCATAATCGACACCTTCTTCCCCACATCCTCGATCTCTATCTGGAACTGCGTGACCTTGTCCGGCGCCTCGGAGATTTCCCGGGCGATTTTGCCGACTTCGGTATGCAGGCCCGTCTTCACCACCAGCGCAGTAGCGCGGCCGCGCGTGACGACTGCGTTCATGAATACCATGTTGTTTCGGTCCGCAAGGGGCGTCTTTTCAGGAAGCGTCCCCACCTGCTTGGAATCCGGGACGCTCTCCCCGGTCAGGGACGATTCGTCGCAGTAGAACGAGAAGGATTCCAGGAGCCGGGCGTCCGCCGCCACCTTGTCGCCTTCGCGGAGGATTAGCACATCGCCGGGGACTACCTCCTCGGACTTGATTTCAGCCTCGCGGCCATCCCGGATGACGCTCGCCCTGGGCGCCGCCATCCTGGTAAGCGCTTCGATGCTTTTTTCGGCCTTGTATTCCTGCAGGAAGCCGAATGCGGCGTTTGCGATAACAATCGCGAAAATCAGCAAGGCGTCAATCGTTTCGGCCTCTTCCGGGTTGATGTAGCTGAGGGCAAGCGAGACCATCGCCGCAAGTATGAGGAGTATGACGAGGATGCTTTTGAACTGGTTTACGAAAATGCGCAGGGGCGAGATGTCCTTTTTTATCGCGATGGAATTGGGGCCGAATTCGCCAAGCCGCGACCGGGCTTCCGCGCCGCCAAGCCCGGCGCTGCCGCTTCTCAGCTTGGAAAAGACATCCTTTATGCTTAGGGAATGCCAGGCCGCCATTGGGAACACAATTGCCCTGCACGTATAAAAAAGGGTACGCCGCGCCTAGTCATGCGGCGCAGGCGTGACGCTTAAAAGCGTGACGACGAAGTCGAGCGTCTTGTTCGCAAGCGGGGGGTTGCCGTCAAGGGTGATGTTCTGGCCAGTCTTCTCCGTCACCGTGAACCTCGCCGGCTGGCCGGTCTGGGGATCCGCGACGACGTAGGTCCGGTTGACTTCCAGCATGCGCTCAATCGTCGCAAAATCGACATTGGAGGCGGCCACCTGGTTCGGTATGCCGAGATACGTGAACTGGTAGCCCACTTCCACAAGCCCCGCGTAATAGATAGTCACGTTCTGGTCATTGAAATCCCGCACGAACACGTATCCGTAAGGCGTATTGAAGCTGGTGCCGTTAGACACGTTCAGGTGCCGTTCGGTGAAATAGGCCATGGGCACCACTTCGGTCATGCTCTGGTTGTAATACCTCGGCACCACGAGGACCTTGCCCGGGTCGTAGAATCCGTATCCCCGCCCGGGGTCCACCTGGAAGGCCAGCGTCTCGTTCACTTTCATCCCGATGACGCCCAGGACGAAGCCGTCAATCATGCCCGAGCCGAATTGCGCGGTGAAATCCAGCGGCACGTACCTGCGGTTCGGGTTGTATATGCCCGACTCGTTCGCGAGCGTGGCGTTGTTCGTGTCGGACAGGGTTCCGTTCACATAAAGCGCATAAATCACGGATACGTTGTCCCCGAGGTTGACCGTATAATCGGCAGGGAGAGCGGGCGGGCTCTGGTTCGCAGGCTGGGTGGTGGCGTTGGATGCCGGGGTATTGTTCGCTGGCGCCGTTCCGTTCGCAGCCGGAGTGCCGTTTGTGATTGTCGGCTGAGAGGTTGTCGTGTTGTTTCCAGGCTGCGGCGGGTTGATGCACCCGAACAGCAGCATGCCGATTATCGCGAATATGATGATGTTTCGCATTCAGTTCACCTCAGGTTTTCCTTCAGGGTTCCCGGAAATCGCCTGCCGGGGATTCGGGGGCGACAGCCCCCGTTCAGCAAAATAAAAAAAATGGGGTCACGGAGAAATTCTGCGTTCCCGGTTTCCCGTTTCCGGTTTCCGGTTTCCGGACGCGCATTCGAACTCCGATATGCAGGTATCTACGGCCACAAATGCCCCTTATACGGGGGCGGGATCTGGAGCCTGCCGTACTACCAGGTTATACTATAACCCCATTCAAACTGCTGAATCCTACTGATGGACTCAGGCAATCATGATTCTCTCCAAACGGCTTTATATGGATTTCTGAAAGCTGCGGGATTGGGAAAAAGAAGGGAATAAAAAAATAAAAAATCAGTTCGGGATTGGCGCATAGTTCGCGCATGAGCCCGCTGCAAGGTCGGAGAACGGCACTTGCATGGTCGCCAGGAATGACGTCGCACCGGTCGCTGTGTTTATGGTGAACAGCTCGAATGGCGTCCTCGCATTCACCCCATAGAGAACACCATCATCCCCGAACGCTATCTGCGTCCCGCCAGCGCCGTAGAGGTTCCCGGATTTGATTATCTGGTAGCCCGTTCCGTCAAGGTTAAACTTGCCAAACGCCACAGTATTGCTTGGAAGCTCAGTCAGACTGAAATAGACCTCGTTATTGTTGTTTATGGCGATGTCCCCGAACGCGAGCGTCTTGGTGGACCCAGTACCAAAGAGGTCTGCAATCTTGGTTTCGCTGGCGAGAGTGCCGTCCGGATTGAAGCTGACCTTCATGAAATCGTCGGTCCTCTCCTTGACATAGTAGTAGTAGCCGTTGTGGAAAGTTCCACCTGAGGCTGCTCCGGTAAGGTTGCCAGCGAATGTGTGTGTGGACGGGCCATAGAAATAAAGCGGGCTGTAGCTTGCGCCAAGCGTTACATACTCGGCGAAGTAGAACCGCTTGCTTAGGGGGTCCCACGCGTTCCCGTTGAAATTGTCCACGTTTGTTTTCAGGAGGCTGATGTTCTGGCCGTAAAGGAGGGACGCGGTCCCGTTTGACGGGAAAATCCTGTATATCCTCGCCTCGAGCTTCGTCGCCCCGGTTGCCGGATGGTTGTTTTCCGTAGCATGCAAGGACGTTTCAGTGCATTCCACCAGGCACTTGCCCTCGTGCCCAGCCTCGTATATGCCCAGCACCTCATCGGAGGTAAGGGGCGCGCTGAAGAACTCTATCTCGTCAACGAGGCCGTCCATGGGCAGCGGTTCTGTCCAATAGCCGTTGTCCCTTATGCACACCTTGAGGTTGTCCGCGCTGGACACAACGTCATCCCACCAGCCGCTCTTGTCGTTGCCGGTGGAGTAGGCAAATGGCACCGAAATCCCGTCGACGTACATCTTGAGCGTCTGCCCGTCGAAAGTCACGGCAATGTGGTGCCAGGTATCCGGCGTCAGGACTAAATCATTGCTTACCGCGCTCCACATCGCGCCGCTGTCCGTCGAGCTGTTCTTGGACACGGTTACAAGCAGGTATCCCAGGTCGTCAACAATCTGGAACAGCTCTGTCCCCGTGCTGTCGGAGATGGTCAGGATTTCCCTTTTCGCGCTGGATGCGCCGTTGAGGTAAACCCACATGTCCACGCTTCCGTCATTACTGTTGAGTTCTGGCGCGCTTAGGAGCGGAGTCAGGTCGATGTAACTGCCGTCCGTTGCGTCGCACTTGAAGGCCTGCCCCACATAGCCAGTGCCATAATAGTCGCCGTCACCGCCGACCATCGAGCCGTCATAGCCTCCGATGATGTCGTTGACGTTGTTTTCACCCTGATACCAGGCGAAAACGCTTGTCGGGGGGTCGACGCACTCTTCCGGAGGCGGTTCCTCGGGCTCCTTGCACTTGCCTTCGCCCAAAGAGTCGGAAATGGATTTTATCTCAGTTGCGTTAAGGGCCCTGTTGTATATCTCCACCTCGTCAATCATGCCTTCGAAGAAGAGATGCGAAGTGTTCCCGGGTGATGAATAGTACCCGGAGTGGCCGAGCCTCGCCGTCGGGCTCCCTGCCGCAACAACGCCTTTGCCCGCGGCACTTTTGGCCGACTGGACTCCGTCCAGATAAACATATGCCATGCCCGAGCCGTCATATGTGGCGGCCACATGGTGCCATCCGGTCGTACCGACCGTACTGGCATTCTCGATGAAGGTATTGCCCGAGGCGCCCCTCACATAGAACTGGAGCATGCCGTATCTTTCGAACAGGAGCCAGCCGTTGCCCCAGTCTCCGGCAATGAACTCGTCGCGGCTCACATTGTCGAATTTCACCCACGCATCGAAGGTGAATGCGCTAAGCCCGCCTGTCGGGTCAGGTATGCTGACATAGTCGTTCACGCCGTCAAAAAGGAATGCGCTGCCCACCATGCCCGCGGATGAGATGGTGGCGTTGTTCATGAACACGCCGTCGTTATCGCCCCAGATGTCCTCCGGGACAGTAGCGTTGTCGCCGTCCCACCAGCTCACCATGCCGGCCGGGGCGTCAACGCAGTATTCGCATTCGTCCGGATCAATTTCAAGGCAGCCGTTGTCGGTGTCGCAGTTGTCGAAGTTATTGTTGAACGCGTTTAGCGCGTCATTGAGAGCGGATATCCCCACCCGAGGAGGAACGCCGCATTGGGTCGTGAGGTCTATCACGCCGCTCTGTATCGCGCAGTTCGACATCGCGATGACTTCGTTCACGGTCTTGCCGACAAGCGCCGGGTGGATGTTGTATTTTTCGCACTGCTTGAAGTGCAGTCCGCCAAGGGCGCCAGGCTCATATCTGGCGCTTATGATTCCGGCATCGTCGAATTTCAGGTTCAGCAGCGCGGCCGTGAGCTGGCCTCCGAAAATCCCGGATGAGCTGTTCGTTGGATTGACCAGGTCGGCATTGAGATACCCCGCCGTACCGCCCTGGGGCAGATAATTGTTGACCGCCTGGGCGCTCGTGAAGTTCATCATGTAGAACCTGTCGTTATCCGCGCCACCCTCATCTCCGACAACCATGCCGGAGGGATAGACGCTGGCGAAGTTGTTGAACAATATCGCACGGGGCTTGCCCTGCTGCGGCGCTCCGTATCCGCCCTGCGTATATGTGCAGAAGTCGCCCGGTTCTATCTCGCATTCGTCTCCCTGGCATATCACCTCGAATGAGGCTGATGCAGGGGAGCCATACACGAGCGAGCTGTCTTCGCAGAGGAGCTCGGCCGTGTTCGTCACCGTGGAGGTGCAGGCCTCGCCCTTGCAGCTCACGGCGCCCGTAATGGCATAATCGTATTGTGTCTCCGGAGTCCCGGTCGCGCTCAGGTACTCATCAAGAGTCGTCGACTGGGGGAGGTCCACGCAAGTCATGTTGGACGCATACGCACCCGTGTCCACAAGGTGCACCTGCTCGCATACCGGAGTGCATCCCAGCAGGTTGAAGTCATGGCGCTGCTGTATCGTGCGTACGTTGTCCGTCTCGCTCTCGTCCACGAGCGTGGTCGCGGGGTCGTTGACGTCCAAAACGCCGTTGCAGTTCACATCCGCAGTGCAGCTCGCCCCGCTGCCGCCCCTTGGGCCTGCGCTCCCGAACGTCGCCATCAGGTTCACCCTCAGGTCGTCGGTCGGGGATATCGCCAAATCGGTTATGTCGTAAACGTATTCGAAGTTTATCTCCACAGCGTCCATGCAGGCGCTGTCCTCGTCAAAGAGCCCGTCGAAGTCGTCGTCAGCGGAGTCCTCGTCGATTCTCGTGTCGTTGTCATTGTCAATTGTGTCCACGGGGTCCTCGTCCACGAGCCCGTCATTGT
>JAKEGJ010000013.1 GCA_022627495.1 Microcaldota archaeon | reverse complement strand
GGTTACTGTGACGAATATCACCATGCTGATTACGGCTTACTGCGAGCATCGTGTTGAAGTCAAACAGTTTGATCAGGCTTATTTATGATGCAAAGCCGGGATGGCCGTACGCGGCACCCGGTTTGGAAGGAGCGGAAGCGGAGGTCAGAGGAAGAGCGCCTTGATGGGGAAGAGCGGGTCTGTTAGGCGCGTGTAGTCTTCGGCATCCAGCAGGGAATCGGTTATGGCCGCCTGGACATACTTGCTCCTTTTGGCCCGGCCGATGATGAAGTCCGTGAGGAACGCGCTGGATGCCATCTTCTGGAGGCGGTAGTTCTGCTTCACCTGCCTGGATATCGCCCCGTTGAGCTCGTCGTCGTAGCGGGAGAGGGATTTTTCGGAGAAATCCCCCTCGTCCAATGCGCGGAGTATGGTTTTGGCGGCCAGCTTGCCGCTGGTTAGGGCATTGCCTATCCCTTCGCCCATGAAAGGGTCAATGAGGGAGGCTGTATCTCCGACCAGCACGTAGCCGTTCCCTGCGGCCTTCGGCTTGCGGGTGTTGACCGGAAGCAGCCAGCTCTTTACCGGGGATTCCCGCTTCGAATCCTTGAAACGGGGCGCGAATATTGGGTTTTTCGCGATGATTTCGTTCATGAGGGCCTGGAGGTTCACCTTCCTTTTTTTCATGTCGCAGACCAGCATGCACAGGCCGACGTTGGCCCTTTTCCCGGGGAGGGGAAATATCCAGAAATATCCGGGCAGGGCCCCATCCACGAAATGAATCTCTATCCTGTCCGCCATGCCCAGGACGTTATCATAATATGCCCGGATGCCGGCGAACTGGTGCGCCTCGGAGGCGTTGTTGACGCCGAGCTTCCTTGCAGTCATGCCTGCGGCGCCGTCCGCGCAAACGACGACTTTCGCGCGGAATTCCAGCGGCTTGCCGTCAAGAGAGCCCCGCACGCCCTTCACCGCGCCGGACTCCCGGATAAAGTCCTCGGCCAGGAAGCCCTCTATGGTTCTTGAGCATAATGACTTCGCGTTCTGGAAAAGGAGATTGTCGAACACTTCCCTCCTGCATACGAAGCCGGGGGGGAAGCCGTCGGCCCGTTTTGCCGGGATGTGCACTACGGTCCCGTTGGGGGATGAGAACGTGACACCGTACATGTCTGCGTGCTCGATGCCATTGACCTTTTCCAGGAGGCCCATCTCCTTGAGTATGCCCACCGAGCTTCCGCTGATGCCGTCGCCGCAGACCTTCTCGCGCGGAAACGTCGCCCGGTCCAGGAGCAGGACGCGCTTCCCGGCCTTTGAAAGGAAAGTTGCGGCGCAGGAGCCGGAGGGCCCCCCGCCTATGACTATTACGTCGAATTCCTCAGGCATCTGCATCACCGTAAAACTCGATTAATAAATCCTATAGGGGTATTAGGTTTTATGCTTATAATCGTTTGCGGGCTGCCGGGAAGCGGCAAGACGACGCTTGCGGAAGCGATATCCAAAAAGCTCCCGGCGGCGCATGTCAGCAGCGATGTAACGAGGAAGTCGATGTTCCCGTCCCCAAAATACAGCGAGGAGGAGAAGGCCGCGGTATACGGGAGGATGGCCGGGGAGGTGGCTGCTCTTCTGAAGCAGGGAAGGGATGTCGTGGCTGATGCGACGTTCTACCGCGCTTCCGAGCGCCAGAGGTTCTTGACGCTGGCCAAGGAGGCGGGCGCGGAGGCATTCATACTCAGGACGGTCCTCTCGGAGGATGAAATCCGCAAAAGGCTCGCCAGAAGGAAGAGGGGAGGGCCGAGCGATGCGGATTTCTCGGTATATTTCAAGGTGAAAGGCCTCTTCGAAGATGTTACGGAGAAGCACCTGGTCGTGGATTCGGCGATGAATGAGCGCGACATGGTCAGGATTGTCAGGGAATTCGTTGGTCGGTGACATGGAACGCGGGGACATAGAAGGATTGGTCAAATCGACGGGAGCGGAACTCGTGGAAACCCACATCTCGTGGGTCCTCATCGGGGATTCGGAGGTCTTCAAGATAAAAAAACCGGTGAAATTCTCATTTTTGGATTTCTCCTCGCTCGAACGAAGGAAATTCTTCTGCGGCGAGGAGGTGCGCCTCAACCGCAGGCTCTCGCCGGATGTCTATCTCGGCGTCGTGCCCATCTGCTTGGAAGGCGGCAAGCCGGCGATGGGAGGCGGAGGGGAGCCCGTCGAATACGCGGTTCGGATGAAAACGCTCGACCGGGAAAAAATGATGGACAGGCTGGTCGGGCAGGGCAGGGTCTGGGCCGAAGATGTCCGGGAGCTCGCGGCGCAGGTGGCGCGGTTCCACAAGATTGCCGAGGTGGCCAAGGACGATTACGGTTCGCCCGCGCTGGTCAGTTCACAGATAGCCGATCTGGCGAACCACCGTTCCACTATAGAAAAGGCCTGCGGACTCGGAAAATGGGTAGATGAGATTGTCGCGCGCTCGGAGCGGTTCATCAAAAGGAACGGGAAGCTGCTGCTCAAGCGCAGGGAAGGGGGCATGGTCAGGGACTGCCATGGTGATTTGCACACCCGCAACGTCTTCCTCCAGGGCGGCAAAGAGGGCATCCGGATAACGGACTGCATCGAGTTCAGCAGGGATTTCAGGTGCATAGACGTGGCGAGCGACGTCGCTTTCATGGCCATGGACCTCGATTACTGCGGAAGGGAGGACCTTTCCGAAGCGTTCATCGATGCGTACGCCGCCGAAACACAGGACACGGAACTCGAAACCCTGCTCCCGCTGTACAAGTGCTACAGGGCGAACGTGCGGGCGAAAATCGCGGCCATCGAGTGGAGCGGAAGCGGCGGGCGGGAAGAGGAGCGCCAAAGGATAGACCGCTACACGCTGCTGGCATCGAAGTATGCAAGAGGGCTGTGAACCGGCATCCGGGCAGTCATGCGACGGGGATGCTTGGCCTCGGCATAAAAAAGGGAAAGTTCTTAAAAATCGGCCCGGCAGTAGGTTACGATGGAATCCGAAGGGAAGGGGCTTATGAGGGCGTTCCTCGTGACGCTCGGCGTCCTCATCATCCAGCTGGCCGGATGGCATTATTCCAACAGCCTTGCCCTTCTTGGAGACAGCGCCCACGTATTCTCCGATTTGATAGCGATGGGCGCTTCGCTCTCGGCATTGTGGCTCGCGATGCGCACCCCGACCGCGCGCCGCACTTTCGGGTTCCACCGCGTAGAGGTCTTCGCCGCGCTCTTCAACGGCGTTCTGCTGGTTTTGATGGCGCTCGTTATCGCCTACGAGGCCTTCCAAAGATACGGCACCGGCTATGCGATAAGCGGCGTGCCCATGCTCCTCACCTCATTAATAGGGCTTGCCGGCAACCTGTATGTGGCATACCACCTCCAGCACGAGGAGAACCTGAACACCAGGAGCGCGTTCATGCACGCGGCCGGAGACGCGCTGTCTTCTGTAGGCGTTCTGCTGGGGGCGGTGATAATCATCTTCACCGGCCAGTACGTAGTGGATGTCGCGGTGAGCATGGTGATTTCGTGCATCATCCTCTTCAGCGCATACACGGTCCTGCGCAGCTCACTCTCCATCCTGCTCGAATCCGCGCCATACGGCGTAGGAGTGGACAGGATTGAGAAGGCAGTCCTGGGCGTGCCGGGAGTCAGGGGCGTCCATGACATCCACCTCTGGCGCACGTGCTCGGAATTCGCCTTCGCCATGATGCATGTCGAAACCGACAATGTCGAACTTATCGATACGCGCATGATTTCCATGAAGATAGAGGACCTGCTGCATCATGAGTTTGGCATATCGCATACGACATTGCAGTTCGAGCCGTACGGATGCTCGTGCGAGAGCCAGAAATCCTGCAAGCTGCTCCTGCATAAGGGGCACGGGAAGCACCGGCACTGAAGGCGCATAAAAATCGCCCAAAAGCCGAGTTATTGCCCAAACCGAAGATTTTTATCCTTTGGGCGCATTTCTGATACCGATACTTATGAACCTGGAAGCTGAGAAGATAGGGCCCATGATTGGCATGGCGTTTTTCGCGCTTTTTTTCGGATGCATGATGTTCACGATGTTCAGCGACTTCATATTCCGCTTCGATTTCGCCCCCGCAAAGGGCACGACGATAGGCTACATATCCTTCCAGGAAAAAAGCGGCATATACGGCCTCGACATGGTCTGCTGGAGGGACACGCCCTATTCCGAGTGCGAGATATTCGACCCGAAGGGGCAGACGTTCCAGCCCGGAAGGTACGAGATGAGCTACGAATGCAGCCGTTTCGTCTGGGCGTGGGAGGCATCCAGCGAGTGCTGGATAATCAACGCCACGAGAATCGGCGACATCCCGGCAAACTGAGTCCGGGTCCGATTGCAAAGCGGGTTGGGCCCGCCCTGCCGTTTTGCAGCAGAACGAATACTTTTGACTAATCGGCATCCATATGTGAAATCATACTTTCACCATATATAAAGAAAACCTTGAATCAAGATGAAGAGATAGGTTTCCAGCTTGGGGTTGATTGATTTGGGGTTCGGAAGAGGATAGGGCCGCCCGGATTCTCTGCAAACTGAATCCGTCCCTCCCCTAGTGCCGGAAATGCCTGACCCCTGTGAAGACCATCGCGATGCCGTGCTCGTCCGCGGCCTTGATGACATCGGCATCGCGAATAGAGCCGCCGGGCTGGATTATCGCCGTGATGCCCTGCTTCGCGGCGTAGTCGATGCCGTCTCGGAACGGGAAGAACGCGTCGCTCGCCATCACGCAGCCCCGGACGTCCCCGCCGTAATCGCGCGATATCATGGCCGCGAGCTTCTCGGCGTCGATGCGCTTCATCTGGCCTGCGCCGATTCCGACCACGCGGTTCTCCCTCGCGAAGATGATGGCGTTAGACTTCACGTACTTGACGACCTTCCATGCATAAAGGAGCGCGTTCATCTCCGCATCGCTCGGCTTGCGCTTCGTCACCACCTTGGTCTGCTCGAGCAGCTTCACATTCGCGTCCTGGACAAGGAGGCCGCCGAGAATCGAGCGGTATTTGCGGTACGGAACGCGCTTCATGTTCACGCCGGGCGTCTCCATGACGCGCATGTTCTTCTTCGCCCGGAGCACTTCCAGCGCCTTATCATCGAATCCGGGCGCTATGATGATGTCGACGAAGCGGCTCGTGATTTCGCGGGCCAGCGGCTCGGTGACGCGGCGGTTCAGGGCGACCACGCCGCCGAACGATGCCTCGGGGTCGACTGCCTTCGCAGCCTTGAATGCGTCGAGAATGTCCTGGGATGAAGCGACGCCGCAGGGGTTGTTGTGCTTTACAATCACGCCGGTCGGCTCTTCGAATTCGCGTATCAGCTTGAAAGCCGCGTTGCAGTCCAGGATGTTGTTGTATGAGAGTTCCTTGCCCTGGAGCTGGTTCGCATCCAGGATGGACGGGTTCCGGGACTGCTCGTCCCGGTAGACGGTAGCGCGCTGATGGGGATTTTCGCCATAGCGGAGCGCCTGCTTCTTGCGGAAAGTGAGGTTCAGGTGCTCGGGGAACTCGTCCGAGTAGCCGAACGCCTTCCTGAAGAACTGCTCGATGAAAACGTCGTAATGTGAGACGTGCTCCCACGTGTCGAGAGCGAGGCGCTCGAGCGTCTTGTCCGCGAGCCATCCCCCGGATTTCTTCATCTCTTCCATAAGGTCATGATAGCGGGACGGGCGGCAGACCACGGCGACATAGCGGTAGTTCTTCGCGGCTGCGCGCAAAAGGGTCGGCCCGCCGATATCTATATTCTCCACGATTTCCTTCATGGGCGGGTTTTTCCGGACGGTCTCCTCGAATGGATAGAGGTTGACTATGACCAGGTCGATGGGCTTGATGCCGAATTTCTTCACTTCCGCCATGTGCTTCCGGCTGTCGCGGTCCGCGAGGATGGCCCCGTGTATTTTCGGGTGCAAGGTCTTCACGCGGCCGTCCATCATCTCGGGCGAACCGGTGAAATCCGAGACCTCGATCACCTTTATGCCGTTTTGGGCAAGGTGTTTCGCGGTGCCTCCGCTTGATATGATTTCGACCTTGATTTCCGAGAGGAACCTGCACAGGTCCACGATGCCTGTCTTGTCATATACGCTTACCAGTGCCCGCCTGACTTTCATTGAAACTTTCCTCCGGCCCTACGCCGGTAAAAGTTTCATCAAACGTCATCCGTATATACTCCGTACAGACGGTTTCATGAAACTTCCCGGACTATTTCTGCTATTAAAGACCTTTCCAAGTTCTTCTGACATACTCCTGAATTTGCCGTGTGTTATAACTTAAGAACCAGTTAATAGATATGCGCTGGCGGATTATAAAGGTTTTCCCCGCGCGGCTTTCAGGGCCGCCAGAACCTCATCCGGAGCCCCGAAAATCCCAAGTTCCTGGTATCCCCGCTTCCCCTGGCCATGGAAGTCCGAACCGCCTGATTCCAGGAGGCCAAAGCGCCCGGCAAGCTCCTTTGCCCGCCCCATCAACCGCGCATTCTCCTCCGGAGTCGTTGGGACCGAGGGGCGGTTTGCCGCATAGTCATAATAGACTTCAATCCCGTCCCCTCCCAGCCCCTTGAACTTCGATGCGAGAGCATCGGCATCGTATGGGTAGATGAACGGGTGGCAGAGGATGGCAAGCCCGCCTGCGGCATGTATGAGCGCTATCGCCTCGCCAAGGCCGAAGCCGGACTCCCTGCCTATGCACGCAGGCTGCCCCCGCCCGAGCAGCTTGTTGAACACATCGGCCATTTTCGGGAACTCCGATGGGTATTTCTCCATCAGGACCATCGCGATGTGCGGCCTTCCGACGACGCCCTGGGATTTCGCCTTCACTTCATCGTAGGTGATTTCATACCCGAGCTCGTTCAGTTTCGCGACCGTTGCCTTCTTCTGCTCCTCCCGGCCGAGGGAGTCGAGTTTCGAGTTGAGGGTTTCGTGTTTCGGGTCTATGAATAGGCCGATTACATGGACGTCCTCGTAGCCGAGGGCATGATCAAAGACCGAGAGCTCTATGCCGGGGATGACTTCCAGCGGTTCCCGGCCGTTGATTCTCCTCGCGCTCTGGACGTTGTCGTGGTCGGTCACCGCAAGGGCCCTGAGCCCGCCGCGCGCAGCCATGATTACTAGCTCCTCGAGCGGGAGCGAGCCGTCGGACGCGGTCGTGTGCGCATGGAGGTCAATCATCGAAATGAATGGCTGGCGAACCTAATTTAATCTATTCCGCCAATCCAGAGTCATGGAGCGGTACTGGCGGATGACTGCGAACGAGGCTGTCGCCTCCCTTGGAGGGGGAGACGGCGGGCTCTCATCGAAGGAAGCCAGGGCGCGCCTTGCGCAATACGGGCAGAACGAAATCGAGAAGGCGGACCGCAAGACGCCTTTGCGCATATTCGTTTCGCAGTTCCAGAACCCCCTGATATACATCCTTTTGGGGGCGACGGCCATCGCAGCCGCCATGGGAGATGCGACCGAAGCCATCATCATACTCGCCATCCTGGTCGTGAATGCGGTGCTGGGGTTCGTCCAGGAATACCGGTCCGAAAAGGCGCTGGAGGAGCTGCGGAAATACGTCACCAGGACTACCCATGTGATACGCGACGGACAGACGATGGAGCTCAAGGTGAGTGAGCTGGTGCCGGGGGACACGATACTGGTGTCTATAGGCGATATCGTTCCTGCGGACGCCCGCGTATTGGAAGCCCACGCACTTGAAGCGGACGAATCCGTCCTTACCGGGGAATCAAACCCGGTGGAGAAAACCGCAGAAGCGCTAAAGATAGGCGAGCCTGCGCCGCACGAACTGGCGAACACGCTGTTCATGGGCTCGGTAGTGACCGCAGGTTCGGCCAAGGCGGTAGTCTTCGGGACGGGCAGGGAGACTTTCCTTGGGAAGACCTCGAAGGCCATGAAAGACAGCGGGGAGCCGACGGATTTCGAGAAAAGCATCCGGAGCTTCGGGGCGATGCTGGTCCGCGTCGTCCTTGTAATGACCGCGTTCGTGTTCATCGTGAACGGGGCCTTGGGCCATGGGCTTCTTGAGGCACTGCTGTTCGCGCTTGCCATCGCGGTGGGCATAACGCCGGAACTGCTTCCGGTCGTGATAACAATAGGCCTTTCACACGGGGCCATGCTGCTCGTCCAGAAGCACGTGGTCGTGAAGCGGCTGCAGGCGATAGAGGATTTGGGCAACATCGACGTCCTCTGTGCGGACAAGACCGGAACGCTGACCGAGAACGTCGTAACGCTGATACGGTACCTGAATCCGCTGGGGGAGGAGGACGAGCGGATACTCACGTATTCGCTGCTGTGCAATTCTGCGGTCATCCAGCACGGGCATGTCCGGGGGGGGACCATAGATTCCGCGATATGGACGTACGCGCTCTCCAGGTTCGACATCGAAAAGACGCGCGGGTATGAGAAGACCGGGGAGGTCCCGTTCGATTACACCCGCAAGCGCATGAGCGTCATCGTGAAGGGCGGGGAGGGAAGGGTGCTTATAACCAAGGGCGCGCCGGAGACCGTCTTCCCAGCCTGCACGAAGGTGCTGGAGAAAGGTTCCGAGATATCCATATCCACCCGCATCAAGAAGCTCACCGCCATGGCCGAGGGGTTCGGCGCTGAAGGATACCGCGTGGTGGCCGTAGCCTACCGGAGAACATCTGCGAAGAAGGAGTATGCGGTCAGCGACGAGGAGAATCTCGTGTTCCTCGGCTTCCTGATACTGATGGACCCCCCTAAAAAGGACGCGATGACTGCGCTTGAGAGGTTCAAGAAGCTCGGCGTGGAGATTTATGTCCTCACCGGCGACGGCCCGCTTGTCACGGAAAACGTGTGCAGGCAGGTCGGCGTCCATAATAAGTCCGGCCTGATCCTCCAGGGGAAGGATCTGGCGCGCCTGGGCCCGGATGAATTGCGGTCAGTCGTGGAGAGCCACAACATCTTCGCCCGCCTGACACCGAATGACAAGATTGCGGTGGTGGAGGCGCTCCGCGCCAACGGGCACATAGTCGGATTCATCGGAGACGGGGTGAACGATGCGCCGTCCCTGAAGGCGGCGGATGTCGGCATCTCGGTCAACAACGGCACGGACATCGCAAAGGAGGCGGCGGACGTCATCCTGATGCGCAAGAGCCTGAATGCAGTCGCGAACGGCATATCCGAGGGAAGGCGAACGTTCGCCAATATCATCAAGTACATAGACTCCACAATCAGCGCGAATTTCGGCAACATGTTCACGCTCACAATTGCATCCGTGTTCCTGCCGTTCATCCCCCTGCTCCCGTCGCAGATACTGCTGAACAACCTGCTTTCCGACGTCCCGATGCTGGCGGTATCCACGGACAGCGTGGACAAGGACGAACTGAAAAAGCCCCGGAGGTGGGACATCGGCCGCATAAACAGGTTCATGGTCTTCTTCGGGCTGATAAGCTCCGTTTTCGACCTTCTCACCATGGCCTTCGTGTTCTTCTTCCTCGGCGCGAACGCCCCGCTGTTCCGGACGGTATGGTTCCTGGAATCCGTGCTTTCCGAGATTTTCGTGGTGTTTTCGGTGCGGACTGCCAAGCCGCTTTTCCGCTCGCTTCCGAGCATGCTGCTCATCTGGACTTCCGTCCTCGCCACCGCAGCTTCGATAGGCGCCCTCTACCCCCCGCTCGCGCCGTATTTCCAGTTCGTCCCGCTGACGCCGGAAATTCTTGCGATGGTCATCGGGATAGTTATCGTTTACGTGGGCGTGGTCGAGGTCGCGAAAGGGATTTTCATCTGGAGCGAGGCGCGGAGGAAGCCGGACAGGAACGGGGCCGCGGGGACTGCGGCGAAAGCGCAGGGGCGCGATACCGCCCGAGCGATTGATTTTTAAAAAGTAGCGAGAACTTATGGGTAATCTCATTATCAGCCTTGGTAGTGTAGTGGTCCAGCATACGAGACTGTCATCCGCCTTTTGGAAAAAGGCGGCCCAAAACTGTCTGTTTGCGAACCTTCGGAGGGTTCGCCGACAAAAAGTTTTGGTCCCGCTTTTCCTAAAAGCGGGGAGAACTCTCGCGACCCGGGTTCGAATCCCGGCCAAGGCGATTTCCCCTCATTTTGCAGATGCAAGCATGAGCGGAGCCAAAAGGGAAATCGCCTGCTGTGGCCGAACCGTCGGCCACACAAAGGCGTTTTTTTCCACAAGCTCGCCAGCGGGCTCGCTGTGGAAAAGCCTTACGGAAAAAAATGCCTGTTTTGAACGTAACGACGTTCAAAAACAAGGCGGATTTTCATCTGATTTTCCAGTTCTACCCCGGGTAATTCTCAGGAAAATTCGCCTGTTTTGACCGAGGGCCAAATACAAGGCGTCCCGCCGTTTAGGAAACGGTCGGAAACAGATTTTTTGTTTCCGGCGCATAGAGAACGGTTAGCCGTTCTCTCCGAGGCGGCCCAAAACCGGCTCTTTCCTCGCTTCGCTCGGCATTCAAACCGCAATGGGCTAATTGCGGGCTTTTTCCCATAGAATGCTGAAATATTTTCTGTAGCTTTCGACTACGACCGGGTCCTTTATGAGCAAACCGTAGGGTTCTTCGGTAAACATTACGATTGCCACATATTCGCCGATTATCACAGTCTCGGTCAGTTGTTCGAAATCCTGCGACAGGAACCGGACGCGGGATAATGGCCTTCTATTCAAAGCCTCTCCGAAATCGCGTATTGTTTCATCGAAAACCTGGCGGGCGCGGATCTTTTTTGAAATCCGCCGGGTGTGCAGCGAGGTCCACCATTGCGCTCCCATCACTTCATAGGTTACCCGCTTCCCGCCACCGAAAGTCTGATACTCCCCGCCCCCGGAATTCAAGAGCCTGCCGTAAATTTCAGAAATTCCCCGCTTTCCCCGATAAATCGTGGCTTCTGTTTTTGAGCGGGAGGATTCCTGCCGCTTCTTGAGATCGGGAAAAATTTCGTCGAATTTCCTTCTTTTGCTGTCGATGAATGAATAGAAATAATCCGGCCCGGTCGCTTGGTAGACTTTACGGTTGCCTTCCATGATAAAACTGATAAGGCCCTTGTCGATAAGGCTGTTCAAAGCTCGGTGGACGACTGAGTTCTGCAGGCGCGAGCGCAGCATGACCGCGCTGGCGCCTGAGCTGCCAAGCTCAAGCAGTGATATGTATACCTTTATCTCGGCGCCAGTAAGGCCGAGGTCTTCGAGTATTGCGGTGTCCATATGCTCCCATTTGGGAGGATATAAATATAAATAAGGCGATAATAACGAACATTATATGACAAATATTGCAACAAAGACCGGAAGAAAGGCCCCTAATAGCGAAGGCGACATTGTGAAGATGGGACCGCCCATCGCTGACTCCCGTGGTTTCGGCGGGGCGGCGGTCTTGTTCGAGTCCGGCATTATCGCTGATTTCGTCGACGGCTCTGGGCAGTATGTCATACTCCCGAAAGGGACGAAGATGATGAATGCCATTCGCACCTTATTGGGAAGGGAAATCGGCGGGCGTATGGGTTTTGAAGAGATTACCCTCCCCAAGATTGCTCCGCTGGATACTTTCAGAAAAGCGGATATCCTGGGCAAGTGGGATGACTACTTAATAGCAGCCACCCCTTATGCGGGCACAAGGGGGGTAGCCGACACCTACCTGCTCGACCCGCTGCAATGCACGGCTGTTTACCAGTTTCTGGAGAATAGGGAGATGTCGGCGGAAATCCTGCCGCTGCGATGGCTCGACTGTTCCGGCCCAACTTACCGGAATGAGGATTCGACCAGGTTTGAAGCCCTAGTTAGGCAAAGGGAATTCCATAGGTTTGAACTTGCTTATATCGGAACAAGAGAGCAGGTCATAGGAATAAGGGAGGAATGCCTTGCAAGGCTGGAGGCATTATTAATGGAACTCGGCCTCGGCTACAGGATTTCCGTAGGAAGCGGCTGCTACCAGATAAGAGACGGCGAACTGGATACGCCGCAGGCACCGGAGGAGATTCCAATCAAGGATCTTGAGGTCTATTGCCCGGGCCGGGAAGAGAACGGGGCTTTCCTGGAGGTTGCCGGCTGCGCAGTGCTTGCGGCTACCATGACTTCGAGGTTCAAAATAAGGGAAAAAGACGGAAATGCATTATGGAGTGGCTGCACCGGCGTGGGGCTTGAAAGGATGGTTTATGCCCTGGTAGCAAACCATGGGGCGGATTCGGCATTTTTCCCTGAAATGTTGAAGGGAGTGATGGCATGACCGGCGTTCTCGTTTACAGGTTTGCCTCGCCCCATGACCCCAGAGCGGATATAAGGTATGTGAATGTGGTGCCCGGCTATTCATGCACCAACAACTGCAGGTTCTGCAGCAGGAAAGATGCTATCGGGGGAAGGACCAACATATACGAGAAAAAAGCGGGAAAACGCCTCTGGCTGGAAAAGGCACCGAAGGCCGAGGAGGTCATGCGCGAGCTGGAAACGAAAGAGAGCAGCGTGGTGGATGAGATAGCGTTTGTCGGGCTGGGCGAGCCGCTGCTGCAATTTGATTTGGTAAAGGACATTATCGCGAGAATAAGGGAAAACGGTTATTGCGGAAAAATCAGGGTAGATACCAATGGTTTGGTCAAATGCTGGAGAGATGGAGACCCCGCGCAGGAGCTGAGAGCTGCCGGCCTTGACGAGGTCAGGATATCAATGAACGCGGTGAGTGCCGATGACTACATCATGATATCAAGGCCCGGATATGAGCATGCATTTACGATGTTGTGCGGGTTTGCAAGCGACTGCATCGGGATGGGAATCCGGACACGCCTTAGCTTTGTCGTTGGCTTCGGTGATGGAGAGGTATGTCCAAGAACCAAAATGGACTACCTGGAATTCGCGAAAGGCCGTGGGGTGAGTCCAATAGATGTGATATTCAGGGAATTCGTCCCACCCATGAGTGAATAGATGCGACATCCAGACACAGTAGATAATGCCTGAGAATGCCAGAGCGCTGCTGATCAGTTTCTTCCAAACCCTAAGGCCGCGTAAAGCTGCGGCCCGATATCAGGGCCGTCTTGAACCTTCTCGTCGTAGAGTCTGAACGCGCCGGTCAGCCTCTCGAGAGTGTTCATCTTGGTCGGCACCAGAAGAACGCCCTTTGCGCTGGCCAGCATCTCGAATGCATCAAGGAGGTCGTTCGAGAGGACCGCGGTCCTCTCCGGAACGAGCGTGCGGCCCCCCTCGGCAAGCAGCCTGGATGCCGCAGTAATCTTGGTCAGCACCTCGGTGCCCTGATGGATTCCGTCGACCACGCCAATCATGCGAAAGAAGCCATCGAACGAGCCGTTTATCCTCTCCCTGCTCCCAATCGCATGGCCGAACCCGAACCTGTGCGCCAGCCACAATGCGGCGTCTTCGGACGAGCGCGTGGCGAGGACGGTCGTTATTCCGTGACGGTTTGAGAGCGTCAGTATCGCTTCAATCAAATCCAGCCGCAGGCCCCCGTCCCTTTCCTGCTCCTCCATGATGCGCACCCAGTCCGCGCGCCGGAAGCCGCGTTTGTAGAGCTCGCCGAACACCTCCCCGTTGATGGATTCGACCGGAATCCGCCCCAAAACCGCGCTCCTTACGATAGAATGGAAAACCCGGTTCGCTTCCGCCTTGCCGCAAAGCGCCTCGAGGGCCAGCTTTGGCGAATCCTCGCGCGTCAATGTCCGGTCGACGTCCACAATCAGAGTCTCGATTTCCGGGGGTTTTGCGAAACGGGCTGCCGTGCGCCTTCCTGCGAAGCGGGCGCTTGAGACAAACGCTGAGAGCAGGGGATTTTGCGTGGTATTCATGGCAATCAGCCGATTTGGGAATATATTTTCTTCTGGCCGATGCGGTCGCCCGCGCACAAGCTCGACCCGGTTTCGGTCACTTCGATGAAGACCTTCATGCGCGTCGCCTGTACCATCGCGCGCATGGCGGGGGGGAACTGGATGCGCGAGAATAGGGGGCCGTATTCAATCAGCAGGCGGCCTTTCTCCATGACGCCAATCCGGTTGCCGCCCTCCAGGATATTCCCCTCCGAATCGGCCGTTAGCGAGGCCTGGTTGGCAGCCGGAAGCAGGGCGCGCAAGCGCGTCAGCAGGCTGGCCGGGACGCAGGCGGGATTCGCCATGATGCCTTCCGGTGCGGGAGCAGCGCCGCCGTTCGAAGATGTACCGGGCTTCGGCCTGAATGCGGCCGGAGGCGGGGGCGGCGGTTTCTGGCGTGGTCCCTGTTCCATGTTATAGCATATGGTCTAGTGTATTTATAAATAAAAAGGACGGGCGGGCGCGGGTGCGCATGTTTTTAAACAGTTTTACACACTATATATAACACATAAACAGGATGAGGCGGTGGAACGGCAATGAGCGGTGTCCTGGAACGTCTGCTTGGCATCAAGGGCCGGAGCCACGCCAAATCTTATTTCATAGGCTTGGAAAGGGGCAGGGTCTGGGCCGAGGATTGCGCGGATTACTTTGAATTGCGCGAGTGGAGCGAATTGGATGTCGGAGAATTCGACGACCTGGTCCTGCCGCACAATGAGACGGACCACTTCAGGCTGATGCTAAGCGAGACCCCCATCGAATGGCAGGATTACCTGCGCGGGTGGATTGACGGCGTCAGGCAAATTCGCGAAAAGTTCTGATTTTCGCTATCTTTATAAAAGTGAAATGCGGAACAGCTTATCGAGGCCATATGACAGACTTGGGAGACAACCTGCTGCGCAACCGCGATAAAAGCGAATCCAAGTCTTACATCGTCGGCCTTGAGAGGGGCCGCATCTGGGCCCAGGAGTACGCCGACTATTTCTCGATGAGGGAATACAGCGAGCTAAACCTTGACGAACTTCTGCACTTCGACCTCCCCGACGATGAGGAGAGGCATTTCAGGCTGCTGTCCACGGAGAGCCCGCTCGAGCTCCAGGCGTACCTGCGCGGATGGATTGAAGGCGTCCGGGAAATCCGGAAAGGATATTAGGGGCAATATATAAATTTTCCATTTTCTAATCCAAGAAAGGGAGGTAAGACCATGAGGAATGCTATTATTCTGATATTGGCAGCCGTCCTGCTGTTCGGCTGCGCAGGCGGAGGGCAGCCGCAGGGCACCGGTGGAGGGGGAGGAACACCCCAGCTTCCGGGCACGGGCCCCGCCCAGCCGGAATGCACGCCGTCTTATGCTTTTTCAGAGCTTGAGGCCGGCACATTGTCCGAAACCGCCAAGGTGGTGGCAACGGTGACCTGCGCAGACGGCAAGACGCTCCTGCTCAAAGTGGATGGAAACGAGGAGGCGTCCGTGACAATCGGCGGAAACGCCACGCAGCCGCAGGCACTCGAGTTCTACCCGAAGAAGGTCGGGACGCTCAAGGTGACTATCGAGGACGAGA
The DNA here is from genome assembly GCA_022627495.1 of Microcaldota archaeon. GTDB lineage: Archaea > Micrarchaeota > Micrarchaeia > Anstonellales > Bilamarchaeaceae > Bilamarchaeum. The sequence continues at coordinate 22,878 of JAKEGJ010000013.1, read as the reverse complement.
CAGGCACCCTGTATTCGCGCGACTGGAGCGTGAATGCGCTGGGGAGCGAGGACATATCCGGCCTCGATTACGACGGCGTGTCGTTCAAGGAATGGCGCGCGATGGCCATGGACGTCCAGAACCCCATAGCCCCTGACCGCGTCAGGATTTTCATGAAGAGAATCGCCTACAAGACGCAGAAGGGCACGGAGATAGTCGTCGACATCAGGAGAGACGACAGCGGCAGTCCCGGCGGCATAGTCGCGTCCGTCAAGAGGCCGATAAACGCGACGACGCTTACGGACAACTGGATTAATTTCGACTTCGACGCCCCGCCGTCATTGGCGGCAGGGAAATACTGGGTGGTCGTGCGCATCGAGCAGAGCGAGAACGTCAACCTGGTGAGCGACGTCGTCAACGTCCACTACGTCGGGGACAAGAACGGGGACCCGAACACCTACACGAGGCAGATGCTTCTGGATGTGGACATGGCGAGCGGCATGGCTTCCGAAACGAGCTGGCAGCCGCTTTCCTACGACCGCACGTACAGCATCATGCTGACGAAGAAGTAGGTTTTATCTTTTCCTTTTCTTTTATTTCCCTTCGATTTTTTTCGCAAGCGTCTTCAGGTGCTCGAATCTCCTGTGCATGTCGTTTTCCAATTCATCGAGCGCATTCGAGAGCGAGAATCCGCGTATAACGTAGTTCCGCCCGTCCTTGACTACAAGGCCCGAGCGCTGGAAAAGGTTAAGGTGATAGATAACAGCCGCCTGGCTCATCTCACCGAGGGACATGATATCCCGCGACGAGATGCCAGTCGGGCCGGACTTGACAAGCGCGCGGAACACGAGGGGCCCCACCTCATCCCGCTCGTCGCCGAGTCCGAGGCACTGGTACATGTAATCGATATCGGCGTTGATGTCATCAGCGGGAGGCGTGACGGATACGAACCGGATGACTATCTGACGATAAAAGCGCCTCTGCCCCATGATTTATTATCTAGCCTAAATATTTAAAAATCTTTCTTAATATTAAACAAATTGTTAAAATTTTAAAACATCCAAGAAAGGGTGATTGAATAAAAGAACACAAGGAAACGGCCGGAGCACTCGGCGGGGAGAAGCGCGGCGAGTTGCCCGTGGCCGAAACGAAGAAGCAGATAGGGCATGAGGAGGAGAAGATGCTTCCGGACCCGAACCGGGCCAAGGAGCTCGAAGAGCGCCTCGCGAGGCTGCAGGCCGAGTTCGAGAACTACAAGAAAAGGGCCGCGCGCGAGAACGAGATGCTCCGCGAGAAGGCCGCCGCGGACGCCATGCTGAAGCTTCTTCCGGTCGTTGACGATTTCGAGATGGCGCTCGCCCACATGGGCAAGGGCCCGCACAACGAGTTCCAGCACGGCATGGAACTTATATACGTGAAGATGCTGGACCTCCTGAAGAAGGAAGGCGTGGTGGAAATGAAATGCCTGGGCGAGACGTTCGACCCGTACAGGCACGACGCTCTCCGGGCGACCGAAGGCGATGAGGGAAGGATAGTGGAGGTAATACAGAGAGGATACATGCTGAAAGGCCATGTCCTGCGGCACGCGAAAGTCGCCGTGGGCAGGGGAAAGGAGGCGAGGTAGATGGAAGAGGGCGAACCTAGGGCGATGGAAGGAAAGGACGGAACTGCGGAAGCGAAAGCAGAACCTGCAATGGGCTGGAGCCCGGTGCGGATTCCGGTCGGAATAGCGGCATGACAATCTGATAACAATATGATTCGAGGTGAAATGCATGGGAAAGATAATTGGCATTGATTTGGGTACGAGCAACAGCGCGGCATCGTTTTTGGAAGGCGGAAGGCCGAAGATCATTCCGAGCGGAGAGGGGATAACGCAGTACGGGAAGGCGTTCCCGAGCTACGTGGCCTTCACTCGCGACGGGCAGAGGATTATAGGCGAGCCTGCGCGCAGGCAGGCGGTCACGAACCCGGAGGGAACGGTAACCGCATTCAAGCGGAAGATGGGGAGCGACTACAGATACGATGTTCTGGGGAAGCAGTACCGGCCGCAGGAATTGTCGGCCATCCTGCTCCAGAAAATCAAGAAGGACGCCGAGACGTTCCTCGGGGAGGCGGTGGACAAGGCGGTCATAACGGTGCCGGCTTACTTCAACGACAACCAGAGGCAGGCCACGAAGGACGCGGGCTCGATAGCAGGGCTCGAGGTGGTCAGGCTCGTGAACGAGCCCACGGCGGCATGCCTTGCGTATGGCCTGGACAAGGCCGGAAAGGACATGAAAATCCTGGTCTTCGACCTTGGCGGAGGCACGCTGGATGTCACCATCATGGACTTCGGCGGCGGCGTCTTCGAGGTGAAATCCACAAGCGGCGACACGCAATTGGGCGGAACGGACATGGACAGGATAATCGCGGAATACCTGACCGACCAGTTCCGCAAGGAAAGCGGGGTCGACATCACCAAGGACAGGCAGGCCCAGCAAAGAATCCTTGACGCCGCGGAAAAGGCTAAAATCGAGCTGTCGACAACGCTTGAGAGCGAAGTCAACCTGCCGTTTTTGGCATCTGTCGCCAACCAGCCCAAGCACTTCGTCTACAAGCTCACCAGGGCGAAGCTGGAGGACCTCATACGCCCGGTAATCGAGAGGTGCAGGCAGCCGCTGGAGCAGGCGTTGCGGGATGCGAAGCTCGCGCCGAACGACATCGAGAAGATCATCATGGTCGGAGGCCCTACCAGGATGCCGATAGTGCAGAAGTTCGTGGAGGACACGATAGGCAAGAAAGTCGAGCGCGGAATCGACCCGATGGAATGCGTGGCGATGGGCGCAGCGGTCCAGGGCGGCGTCATGTCGGGCGAGGTGAAGGACATCCTGCTCCTCGATGTCACGCCCCTTTCCCTCGGACTTGAGACCCTTGGCGGCGTGATGACGAAATTAATCGAGAGGAACACCACGATACCCACCAAGAAGAGCCAGGTGTTCTCGACGGCCGCAGACATGCAGACCGCGGTGGACATCCACATCCTCCAGGGCGAAAGGCCGATGGCGAAGGACAATATCGAACTCGGCAAGTTCACCCTCGTAGGCATACCGCCCGCCATGCGCGGCGTGCCCCAGGTCGAGGTCACATTCGACATCGACGCGAACGGCATCCTCCATGTGGGCGCAAAAGACATGGCTACCGGCAAGGAGCAGACCATGCGCGTGACGGCGCCCTTGAAGATGCAGGATGCGGAAATCAAGGCCAAGATGGCAGAGGCCGAGAAGTATTCGGATGCGGACAAGGCCGCATTCGAGCTTGCGACCGCCAGGAACGAGGCTGAGAGCATGGTGTATGTCGCGAAAAAGACCGTCGAGGAGTTCAAGGAAAAGATGTCCAAGGAGCAGTTCGACAAGGTCAGCGCGGTCCAGAAGGCCCTCGAGGACTCGATGAAGGGGGCTGACGTCGGCCGAATCAGGGCGGACACCGAAGCGCTTAAGAAGGCGCTTGAAGAGATAGGGGGCTCGATGTACCAGCAGCAGGGCGGAGGGCCGGGTGCCGGAGGCCCGGGCATGGGCGGAAGCGCAGGGCCCGGAGCAGGAAACCCGGAACAGGGTTCCGGGGGCGGCTCCGGCCAGGGTTACGAGCGCGTCAAGAAGGGAAAGAAGAAAGGCGGAAACGGCGGCGATGACGTCGTCGAAGGCGAGTACGAGAAGGTGGACGATAAATGATGAAGAAAAGATGAGGGGGAATACAGGCAGGCGGTGATGCAGGCGAAAGACTACCATAAGGTTCTCGGAGTCCGCAAGGGGGCGAGCAGGAAGGAGATACAGGAGGCCTACCGCCGCCTCGCCTTCATGTTCCACCCGGATAAGAACAAGGATGCAGGGGCCGAAGCGCGCTTCAAGGAAATCAGCGAGGCGTATGCGGTCCTAAGCGGCAAGGAGAAGCCCCAGCCCGAACCCCGGGTGCGGCAGCGCATGGGCGAAGAGGAAGCATGGGCGTTCCATGTCGCAGTGGTATGGAAGAACCTTGATGAGGAAAGGCACAATAACATGTACCGCTAGGTTTGTACCGCAAGATACCCTAAGGCGAGGCAATGGCACAGAAACGCGATTACTACGAAGTGCTTGGCGTCCAAAAGGGCGCGGGCAAGGACGAAATCAAGCAGGCGTACCGCAAGCTTGCGCTCCAATACCACCCAGACCGCAACAAGGATGCGGGCGCGGAGGAGAGGTTCAAGGAGATTTCAGAAGCCTACGCAGTGCTGAGCGACGAGAAGAAAAGGGCCCAGTACGACCAGTACGGCCATGCGGGATTCGACTCGATGTACAGCCGCGAGGACATATTCAGGGGCGCCGATTTCTCGGATTTCGAGGACATGTTCGGGAGCTTCGGGTTCGGGCAGGACCCCTTCGGCGGGATGTTCGGCTCGATATTCGGAATGGGCGGGCAGGGGCGGGGACGCGGGGGCAGGCGCAGGGAGTATGGAGCGAACCTTGAGACTGCCATAGAGATAACGCTTGAGGAGGCTGCCAAGGGCATCAAGAAGGACATCGCGTACAACCGCACAAAAGCGTGCGCAAAATGCAAAGGCAGCGGTAGCGAGCCGGGAAGCTCCAGGAAGACGTGCAGCGCATGCGCAGGGAGGGGGCAGGTACAGCAGACGCGGCGTGCAGGCCCGATGCAGTTTTTCACGGTCACAACCTGCCCGAAATGCAGGGGGGAGGGGGAGGTCGTGGAGAATCCCTGCAAAAGCTGCAACGGCTCGGGGAAAGTCAGCGAGCATGAGCACATCAAGGTGGGCATTCCGCCAGGCGTCCAGAACGGCATGCGCCTGCATCTTGAGGGGCTTGGGGAGCACGGCAAGGACGGCCCCGGCGACCTGTACGTCAGGATTTATATCCAGCAGCACAAATCCTTCGAGCGGCATGGGGATGACCTGGCGCTCGAGGTGCCGCTGTCGTTTTCCAAGGCTGCGCTCGGGGGCGAAATCGAGGTGCCGACGCTTTTCGGGAAAGCGATGCTGCATATCCCGCCCGGCACTCAGTCGCACACAGTATTCAGGATGAAGGGCGAGGGGATGCCGAAACTGGAGCGGGGCGGCAAAGGCGACGAACTGGTGCGCGTCGTGATAGAGGTCCCGAAAAAGCTCAGCAAGAGGCAGAAAGAGCTGCTTGAAGATTTGGAAAAGGAGGAAAAGGAAAAGAAGAAGGGGCTTTTCGGGATGCTCTGATTCTCCCGACTATTTGAGGAACTGGACAATCGCGGTCGAGAGCGACGGGTTCGCATCTTCGGTCGCTGCGAACAAATCCGTCCCGTGCTCCGAGCCGGAAAACCGCTTCACCTCGGTGTGGGTGCCGCCGCGCATGGAGAGTATCTCGTCTGCGGAATCTGCCGAATACGAATCGCCGGACGCCGACACCGCGAGGATGTCGTGCATGTACGTTTCGAGCGGGCGCGAGATGTCCACATCCTGGTACTCCATCCCGGGAGAAATCATGACAAGCTTGTTGTATTTGTCGTCCTGGACTGCGGCATAGAGGCCGGCCGTCCCGCCCATGCTCGAGCCGATGATGTAGTACTGCCCTATGTTCGGGTAGATGGGGTCGACCGCCTCGTCAACGCTAAGGACGTCCGTCTTCATGTCCTTGTACCCGGCCATGTCGAAGGCCTGGTATGTCCCCAGGTTAGTGCTCTTGCCGTGCCCGCGCATGTCAAGGGCGACGATGATGGCTTCCGGGAACTGGTCGTGCAGCGTCCCGATGAAGCTTGCCGGCCAGGCATTGCGCGTCTGGCCCAGGCCATGGAGCAGGAGGATGCATTTGGTCGGGGACTTGCTGGCGCTGCCATAAAGCGTGCCGTAGACCTTCCAGGCGCCCGAGGTATAGGAGATTTCCTGCGACTCGAGGCCGGCCGTCTGCGAGGCCGGGGGCTGGGATGGCTGCTGCTCCTCCGGCGCCTTAGGCCCCTCATCTGCCGGGGGCTGCGGTTCCTGGGCCGCTTCTTCCGGTTGCCCGGAGGATTCCTGCGGCCCAATCGGCGTGCCTGCGCCAGACGAAGGGGCGCCATTTTCGGCAGGGCCGGATTGGGCGCCTGAGCCGGTTCCAGCCCCGCCTGGAAGCTGGATGCATCCCGAAAACAGCACTAAAGCCAGAATGATGGGTATGAAAAATCTCATGCAATCGACCGCGACCTTACAGATTGGATATGTGGCTGAGGGTTATTTACATTATTATGAAAAAAACGAAAAGGAGGCTATCGCCTCTTTTTCTTTTTTGCCGGCTTGGCCTTCTTCGCTTTCTTTGCCGGCTTGGCCTTCTTCCTGGGCGCAGGCGCCACGCTGCAGCAGCAGGGGTCTGCATCGGATATCGACTCGACGCTCTGCGTAAGCCCTTCGAGAGAGTCTGATAGGTCCTCAAGGGACATCGCTATCCGGTCCAGCCAGCTTGCGACCAGCCTGACATCCGCAGTGTCGCCGTTCTGGAACATCTCCTGTCTTAAGGCGCGCATCTCATCCTTGAACTCCTCTAAGGTTTTTACCATTCCATCACCTTCAGTGCTAACTCCCCTGAGGTTTTTAAACGTTGATTAGCGCCTTCGCGATTTCAAGGCATTCCTCTTTCGAAAGGGTGCGTGCGCGCCGCCTGAGGAGGGGCCCGAGGGAATCGAGTCCGCGTGCTTCGAACATCTTCGAATCCAGGAGTGCGTTGCGCACCGTCTTGTTCTTGTGCGAGAAGAGCCAGCGGATTACATTCTCCTGCTGCTGCGTAAGCTTGAGGCCGGTCGGCTTGAGGGTGATGATTGCTGAGTCCACTTCGGGGGCAGGGCGGAAGAGGTGGCGCAGGACTGCCCGTTCGTACCGGATGCCGAATGCGAGCTGGGATGTGACCGAGAGGCGGCCGTAGTTCCGGTCGCCGGGCTTTGCCGCCATCTTCTCTGCGAACTCCTTCTGGACCATGAGGATTGCGCGCTCGAACCGCATTCCGGCGAGCCGGAAGACGATGTCGGAGGAGATGTAATAGGGGATATTGCCGATGGCGATGTCGAATTGCGGGGGTTCGAATTCGAGGAAATCGCGCTCTACGACCTCGACCTCAGGCCTGCCCGCGTACTTTTCGCGCAGAAGCGATGCGAAACGCGCGTCTTTCTCGACCGCAACCAGCCTCTTCGGCTTCAGCGCAAGTATGGCGTCCGTGAGGCGGCCGTCCCCGGGGCCGATTTCGAGTACTGTTTTGTGTTCCGGGCTTGCGAGTTTTGCCTCCAGGGCGAGGATGTTCCTGTCTTCCAGGAAATGCTGGCCCAGGAATTTGCGGCGTTTCCAGTTCCCGGTTTCCTGCATCCCGTAACGCGGCTGGCTGCCGGATGCCGGGCGCCGGGTGCGCCTAGAGGATGTGCTCATCCTTCTTCCCCTCTATGACAAGCACGGCGTCTATGAAGCCGTATGCGTAGTTGGCCGCGCCGAATGATGTGAAATAGTCGCCCTGCTCGTAAAAGTGGCGGGCGTCTGAGGCATAGTTCTCGGCGTATTCCCAGACTTCCGGGTACTTCCTCTCGAACCCGTAGGAGCGGAAGACCTCCAGGATTTTAATGAGTTTCGCGATGTCTTTTTCCGCACGCATCCTCGTGTCCATACTCAGATCTCCCGCACGATACTTTTTAGGGGCTTTCTTTGAACCCGCTCCGGATTCTCCGCAGGATGGCCTATTGGGATGATTGCGACCGGGACTTCATATGGCCCGGCCCTGACAAGCCTTGAGACCTCGAGCGGGTCGAATCCGCCCACCCAGACCGAGCCCAGGCCGAGAGCCGTCGCGGCGAGCTGGGAGTAAGCCGCAGCTATGGTGGCATCCTGTATGGAGTAAAGCTCGAACCCGCGTTCGTCGTATTTCGAGGCCGAGCGCTTCTGGTCCGCAGTGAAGACGAGCGCGAGGGGCGCATTGGCCACGCAGTCCTGGCCATTTGCCGCCAGGCCCAGCGCATCAAGGGTGCTCTTGTCACGGACCAGGTATATTTTATACGCCTGGAGCCCGCCCGCCGAAGGCGCGAGCATGATTGCATCCAGCAGCTTCTTTGCGGCCGGGGCGTCCACAGGTTTGTCCGAGAACGCGCGCACCGAGCGCCGCTTATCGAGCGTTTCGAAAAAGTCCATGGGTAGGTTATTGGATGAAATGATTATAATTGGAGAGATGGCCGCGGCTCCCTTTTACAGCAGCAATTCCCGTTAAAACCACTATAATATAGCACATACCACGGTATTATAAATAGGTCGCGGCATTTAGCAACTGAACGGTGTAAGCATATGGCTCTTGGACCGATAAAACTTTTTGAGAAAAGCAGGATTGCGCGCGAGATGGGCGGGCCGGAAGAGATACGCAGGCTGCCCATGACAGACAGATTGGAGGCTGCCGCCAGGATAGCAGGTGAGCTGGGTTGCGAAAAGGCGAAACAAAGGTGCGCCGCCATGCTGATTGTCAGGAGCCTGGTTGAAGAGAGCGATAAAAAACTGGAAAAGGCGCTGATGTACGGGCAGGACACGGGCAAAATCGCCTGGATGCTCGAGCGGACGGCGCGCCTTGCAATCGGCTTCGGGTTGGGGCAGCACGAGGAGGACCGGATCCGTGTGAGGCTGGCTCTCGCTTACGGGGACGCCATGGATCTGAAGGAGGAGATGGCCGGCGTACTGAAAATGGATAAATGGCACTTCATGGCCCTCGGGATTAGCCGGGCCGAGCATTTGAGGAGAATGGCGTGTGCGGCCGAGAAAGTGGGCGCGGAATGCGCGGAAAAGGGGTGCTACGCCCTTGCTGGATCGGCTTATTTCAACGCCATACACGGGATGCAAAAGAAAAAAACCGCTGAAGGCAGGGTAAGGGAACTGGCGGAAAAGAGCGTCGAATGCCTGAGGGCGGGCGGATTGCTTGGATGGGCATTCGACATCGCAACGAAATACAATCTTCCTTCGGCGCAAGAAATCGGCCTTTTGACCATCAAGGAAGCGGAGGCCGGGCAGCAGAAAGCCCGCATGTTCGGGGATCGCAATTGGGAAAGGCGGGAAGAGAGGCTAATCAGAAGCGTCCGAAAAAAGATGGAACGCGAAAACGGCCCCAATAATTGCTGATAAAGAGGAAACAGAGGGGGGAAAGGCGCATTTAGAGGGATTGGGAGGGTTGGGCCGGGCCCGGGAAAGGAACTGATAGTGCTAACTGAGGAGTATGTCGCCCACTTCTTTTCATCCATGAGGATGACGGGGACGACAGGAGTAACACTAAGGGGGGAAAATAAGTGTCAGCAGCAGTGTATTTTCCCGCTCGGAGAGCAGTACTCAAAACACCGTGGAGAGTCTTAACTTCTGAGTTCGGAACGGGATCAGGTGTTGCCCCCTCCCTGTGACCGCTGACATTCCAGATACGTGTTCGGAGGTATTTTTAAAGCTTGCTCATGCAACTCCTCCCATGGCAGGGGTGTTTGAAACGATATACGACGCCGTCGTGGATGCCGTCGGCTTCTTCCTTAAAAGGCCCGGCGAAACGGTGGCGGAGTTCGCGAAAGTCGCGGCAATCGGGCTCGGCGCCCAGCTGATGTTCCTGTTCCTGATTATGGCCGCCGGCCTTGCAATAGGCGGCAGCGCAAGCCTGGACGTCCTCACGATAGCGTTCGTCATTGCCATCGCCCTAATTGCCATCGCATTCTTCATAGTCAGCACCGCGGTATCCGCAACCCCGTATTGCATCGTATCCGGGATGAGAAAGAACCGGAAAACCGGCATTATCCAGAAGGCGCGGGAGCTCCTGCCCGCAGTGGCCGGATATTGCGGGGCGATCATCGCCCTCTTAATCATAGTTTTCAGCCTGGCTCTCGGCGGTGCGCTCCTTTCGGGGGGGAACGAGATGGTCGCGGGATTCTTGATGCTGGGCGCGCTTGCCGCAGTCATCGTCGCCGTGTTCTTCATCCAGTTTGCGGTGCCGGACATGGCGGTCAATGGCACGGATGCTTTGGGGTCGCTGAAAAGCTCTTACACCACGGTCACGAAAAACGTCTGGGCCGTCCTGCTTTTCGACATCATCCTCGTGATTGCATTATTCGGGACGGTCATGGTGTTCTCGGTGCCCCAGGGAATAATCGAGAACCAGCTGGCTGCCACGACAGACAATCTCGCCGCCGCGATCGTCCTCTTCGGGCTCTCCCTGGCCGCCTCCCTCCTTGAGACGATAGCCGTCTCGCTGATAGCGGTCAACCTCACATACTCGTTCTGGAGGGCGCTAATAGGGCCGGAAGCCCCGCCGCCCGAGGCGGCCGTGCCGAAAAAGAGGGCGGCCCGTAGATAGGAGGGCACGCGGGCGCCCGGCACTTGCGCTTTCGAAACAATAATAACACCTTTCGGAGACAGTAGGTTGGATTCTATGTCAGAGCACAAGCACTGGTCGGAATGGCTCGCCGAGCGCGTGATAGCCGAGAAGAAGGAGCCGTATGTGATTACGAGCGGCATCACCACATCGGGCCCGGCGCACCTGGGCACCCTCTGCGAGTTCCTTTTCCCCGATTCCATCCGGAGGGAGCTTGAGAAGCGCGGAAAGAAGGTCACGTTCTATTTCCTGGCCGACATACTCGACGCGTTCGACTCCGTGCCCGTCGCAATGGAAAGCCACAAATCCGCGCTGGAGCCGCACCTTGGGAAGCCGCTATGCGACGTCCCGGACCCGACCGGAAAAGGCCCGAGCTTCGGCGACCATTTCCTCGAGGAAGTGAAGGTCCTGATGCAGGGATTCGGGGTCAAGGCGCAGGTATTGCGCATGAACGACCTTTATTCCGAGGGGAAGTTCGACGGATGGGCAAGGTTCTACCTGAAGAACGAGGCCGAAGCGAAGCGGATTGTGGAGGAGACCAGCGGAAAGCAGGAAAAGAAAGACTGGTCTCCGATTATGCCCATATGCGCCCAGTGCGGACGGATAGCCACCACCCGCGTGTTAGAGCATAACGCTGTGGCAGGCGAGGTCGAAAAATACGCGGAGGGAAGCGGACCGACCGGAGACATCACATATTTCTACGCCTGCGACAAGGATGTCAAATACACGAAGGGGTGCGGGTACCGTGGCTCGAACGCCATTGCCGACCATCGCTACAAGATTGTCTGGAGGCTGCACTGGCCGACATGGAAGCAGATTTTCCAAACAAGCATCGAGGGTGCGGGGATGGACCACCACACGAAGGGCGGCTCCGAAGACACCTGCAAGGAGATAACGCTGAAGCTCATGAAGGCGGATTACCACATACCGTTCAAGTACGGCTTCATCCTCTTCCAGGGCAAGAAATATTCCAAGTCCAAGGGCATCGGGATGGGCGTCTCGGACCTCGTCAGGCTCGTGCCCCCGGAAATCATCAAATACATGCTCGTCAAGCCGGACCTTGAGGAGAACGTGGACATCAACCCGACTGCGGAGAGCATGCTGAAGACGATGGAGGACTTCCAGAAGGCCTCCGAACTCGCGGGAAAGGACCGCGAGGCGCTCAACCGCCACGAGCGCAAGATGGCGATTGCGTACGAGCTTTCCGCGGAGAAGCTGAACTGGAAGGCAGGGTTCCTGGACGTCCTTCTCTACTACCAGATTTACCATGATTGGGAGGAGGTCGCTAAGAAGACCGGGGACCGGGAAGGCGCCATGTACCTCCGGCCGCATATCGAGGAATGGATTGCACGCGATTTCATGCCCGATGATTACCGCTTCAAGTACCAGCCCGGCGCAATCAAGCCGGGCGACGCCGCAATCCGGCTGGTGGCGAGCCTCTCGGACGGGATGGACGCACTCGCCATCCACAACGCGGTTTTCGAGTTCGCGAAGGCGAACGGCATCGAGCCGAAAAAGCTTTTCGCCGACCTCTACCAGGCGCTTCTTGGAAAGGAGCGCGGCCCCAGGCTGGGCAAACTGATTGCCGCTCTCGGCGTTTCGCGCGTGAAAAAGGATTTGGGTGTGGCATGACAGTATTGAAGATAACCGAGGACGATTACGAAAGCGCGGTGGACGTGGCCCACGCCCTTTTGCATATCGGCGGGATACTGGCGCATCCGACCGACACAGTCTACGGGCTGGCCTGCGACGCCACGTCCGAGCCCTCCATCCTGAGGATGAACCGCATAAAGGGCATTACGGGGAGGAGGCCGTTTTCCGTGATGATGGCGGATTTCGGGATGGTCGAGTATTACTGCGACACCGGCGTCTGGGAGGACATGATACTCAAAAAATACCTGCCTGGCCCCTACACGTTCATACTGAAGAAAAGGAGGGACATCCGGGCTTCCCTTACGGACAGGGTCGGGGTAAGGATGCCGGATTCGCCATTCTGCAGGAAGCTTTGCGAGGAGTTCGGCAGGCCGATAGTCACGACAAGCGCGAACACGGCTGGGGCGAGGCCGCCGGTCGAATTCTCCGAAATCGAAAAAGGCATCCTGGGCGCGGTGGACGTCGCAGTCGACGGCGGCAGGACGAAATACGCCGTCCCGTCGCTGGTTGTCGACCTGGTTGACATGAAGATGCTCCGCCAAAGCGGCATGGGCGCGATTGGCCAGGTGGATTTGCCCGAGCGCTGATTTTCATTCAAGCTGCTTGTAGATGTTCTTTCTATGACCAAGAGACATGATAAATACCGTATTCTCCCGAACAGGCACTCTTGCGAGCACCCGATAGTCGCCAACCCGCAGCTTATATTCATCCCTGCCAGCTAGGCGCTTAAAAAAATGCGCTGGGTCTTCCAGAACTGAATCCACCCGGTCCAGAATCCTCTTCGCAGTGGGATTGTCGAGCTTCCTGAGCTGGGCAAGGGCTTCTTCTGAATAGACCAGCCTGAAGGTCATGACTTAAGCCCCAGTCTTCTCCTTACATCTTCCGCAGAATAGGTACGGCCGTGCTTTAAATCGGCAAGGGAACGTAGAAGGGACGCCTTGAAGTCATCGGTGTATTCCCCTTCGTCATCCTTATCCGGGACAAGGTCGAGCAGGGCGTTCAGCAGCTCGTCATAAGTTCCTCTGGCCGAGGATTTCAGCCGGGCTAGCTTTTCCCGCGTCTCTTCTGATATCTGGATTGTGGTATATGCCATATAATCACTTATATAACTATTATATACGAGATATAAAGATAAAAACATATATCATTGCAGCAAACCGCCAGGAGCGCCTTGAAACCATCCACGGTAATTGGCCTTGTTGAGAGGAAGATGCTGCGGCAGGGCGACAAGGGCTGGGTTGACCTAGTCGATTTGCCTGAGCGCTGAGTCTCAGAACCAGTTGTCGAGCTTGCTCTGCGCAGAGCGCTCCTTCTGGACCTTCTGGAGTCCCTCGATAGTCCTGTTGACGCGCTCTTCGGAGAAATCATGCTCGGAAACGAGCATCTTCGCGACGCGCTCCGCGTCCACGGGACGCCACTTGAGTTCGCCGGGCGGCACGTATGGCGGGTCGAGGAAAAGGTGCAGGACCTCCTCCGCATCGACCTCGAACTGGTAATCGTAGTTCTCCTTCACGTACGCAGTCACAGCGTCCAGCGCCTTGTGCTCCTTCACAATCTTGAGGGCGGTCTTGGGCCCGACCCGCTTCACGCCTTCGTTGAAATCCGTGCCAAGCAGTATGCCTATCAGCACCAGCTGTGCGCGGTCGATTCCGAGCGAGGCCAGGGTTTCCCTTAGCTCTATGCGCTCCGGCTCGACCAGTATATACCGGTCCTGGCGGGGCACCTTGCGCCTGCCCGTAATCGAGAGGTTGCGCACAAGAAGCGGCGAGCCGAACATCAATGCGTCGTAATCCTGCGACGCGGTCGCGTATGCCAGTCCCTGCCGGACCATTATCGCGGCTTCGGCCTCCCCGTCGGAAGGGGCCTGCACCGAGGGTATGCCCATCGCGTCCAGGAGCTTCTTGCTCTCTTCAATCATGGCACCCGTGAGGCGGGACGTGGCTTGGGCGTATTTCTTGGCATCCTCGAACTTCTCGGCTTCCAATGCGGCCTTCCATTTAGCCTCGGCCTGCCGCTTCACTTCCGCCCGCTCCCCCTGGACGCGCTCCTTGAGCGCACTCGCCTTCCCGTCGAAGACATACACGGGCTTTATGCCGTTTTCAAGGAAACGGCAGTTGCGGTAGAAGAGGCCGGAGAGGTGCGCGGTGACGTTTCCCCGGAAATCCATCAGGGGGGTGCCGTCCTCCTGGCGAATCGAGGCAAGGAACTGGTAGAGGATGTTGAACGCGTCTATGGCGATTACCTTGCCTGATAGCGAATCGAGCGAGATAGTCTGCTTAACCGCCAAATCGCCCAGGTCAACTCCCATCAGCAGTCAGCTCCGGCGCCCCGCTTCAAGCCGGCAGGATTCGCTCATTTGCCCTTGCCTTTCTTCCGGGTATCGATCATGTCCGCCAGCGTGGGGGGCGTGAATGCCTTGGGGCCGGATGCGGCGGGGCCTGCCACGGACTGCGTCTTCTCGACCAGCCTTATCCCCAGCTCGTGCTCCAGCTTGCGCGCGACTTCGATTGTCGGTATCAGGCGCTCATGCTCTATGGCATGGAGGTAGCTTTCCTTCTCCCTGGTGCGCTCGGCGATGACGGCCAGCGGAAGGCCGGATTTCTCCCTCGCCGCCTTTATCATTTTCCCGTAATTCTCGGCTATTTCCTCGGCGGATTCCACCGGCGAGGCCGACATGGGCTTTTCCAGCTGGGCACCTTCGTCGTCGAAACGGTGCAGCACCTTCCCGCCCCGCATGCAGTTTCCGCATGCAAGAAGCCTCGCCCCTTCGAGCAAAATCTGGGCCCGGACCGGGGACTTGCCGCAAATATCGCAAAAGAGTTCCTGCATGACCTTCATTTCCCGCCATAGCTATTAAAATCCCCAACGTCAAATTCCTTCCATGATGATTCTCCTGCTAATCATAGCCATAGCGCTGATACTTTTCTATCTCATAGTTTTCCAGCTCGACATCCCGGGCCTCTGGAAATTCGCGCTTGTGGCGGCCGAGATGGTGGCGGTGAACCGCATCCTGATTAGCAGGTACAAGCTCCCGAGCGAGCTGGGGCTCGTCCTGGTCAAAAGCAAGGAGGGCATCAAGGCCATCGACCGCCTCGCAAAAGGCGAGAGGGCGTTCAATTTCATGGCTGATGTGGGCGCAGCGATGTCCTACGGCCTGCTGAGTGTCAAGCTCATGAGGAAGAACATCTCCGCGGCGAGCCTGGGCCTGGGCCTTGCCCTACTGGTCGTCCTGTCCGTTTTCGTGGCCCCAATCGCCCTTTCATTCCTTCTTTATGTCGTAGGGATAGGCAGCGGGGGAAGCGGCTCCGCGGCGCAGAGCGTCGGCGGGAGCGTGGATATGGGGCTCCTGCTGATTGGCGGGATATTGCTGGCAGGCGGGCTTTTTCTCCTGATCCTTTTCGGCATCGTCTACTACGGGATAGTGATTTTCAAGGCGCTTGTGATGAGCCTGTTTTTCGGGACTGACGCGATATCGAAAGTGAGCCCCGGCGGCGACTTCCTGCTTCCGGGAATCAACCTGCCTTTCTTCGAGGGCATCATCGCCCTCGCGGTCGTCATGGCCGTGCATGAGGGCGCGCATGCCATACTTACAAGGATAGCGAAGGTGCCGCTCCTGTCGTCCGGCATAGTGCTCTTCGGCATCATCCCGATTGGCGCGTTCGTCGAGCCGGACGAGAAGAGGCTGGCCCGGGCAGAGCCGGTGAGGCAGACGCGCGTCCTGGTGGCAGGCCCGACCGCCAACATGCTCGCATCGCTTGCGTTCTTCATCCTTCTTATGGGATTCTTCCTGACGACTGCGGATATGCGCGGGGGGGTGTTCTACGTGCAGTATAACGACACGAATGCCAGCGCGAACATCACCCGCCCGCTTCCGGCAGGCACCCTTGTATACGAGATAGACGGCATTCCGGCCGACCAGATTGATTTCAATGCCCCGCCGTATGGCGCCAATGAATCCATAAAAATCCTCACCAACAAGGGCGAGGTGGTGCGGATGACGGACAGCGACGGGAAAATCGGCCTCCAGATGTATTACCTGGGCAAGGACTTCATGTTCTCCCGCTACGCCAATCCGGCCATGCAGTTCTTATACGTCGTGCTCGGGCTGTGCACGGCGCTGAACTTCGTCGTCGGGACCGTCAACATACTCCCGATACCGCTTTTCGACGGCTTCAGGATAATCGACGTCAACGTCAAGAACAAGATGGTCGTGAAGGCGATAAGCTACGGGGCGCTGTTCTTCTTCATCCTCAATTTCCTGCCAAGGCTCTTCCAGTGATTTTTCTCTTTTTCCTTCTGAAGACGCCCAGCAGGTCGATTATGGAGCGGCCGGACGGTTTCTTTCTCCCCTTTGTTTTCGCAATCAAAGGGCCCTTTCGCCCGGTGGCCGCAGGTTTTATTGATTGGAATACGGATGGGGCACGCGTTCGGCGGGCGGCATGATGAGCAGGCTTGCCTTTGGATGATGCCGGAGTGTTTTGGAACGCGGAAGTGGCCTTGTGATTGCGGCGGGTGCGGGGGTTTGCGCACGGGATTGGCGTCTTCTGCCCCAGGATGCGGTTATCCTTGCGCCTGCGTTCGTTCCGGGTATTTTCAACCATCGCACTTACGGAACTGGCCGAACGCGGCAGTTTCTTAGCGCCATATCTAGTCGCCTTGATGGCTTTTGCTGCTTTTTTCGATTTATGGCCCCGGGCCAGATCCTGCGCCCGCTCTTTCAGCAGCCGCACGATGATTGAAAGGATGCCGGCCAGCGCAAGCACCTTGCGCACCTGCCCGACCTGCCACGCGTTCTGCGGATGGGATTTTTTGCGCCCGGATGTCCGCGTTTTTGGCCCCTTGAGGGGTGCCACCCCGATTGGAATCCCAAGCCTTAGAGGCTCGGAACGACGTTCATTCCAGGCCTTAGCCGCCTCAACATAGGTGATGGGAACGGTTTTTGCTATGGCGATTGGCGAAGGCCGCTGACTTGGTTGCGATGCGGCCGGCCCCATCCTTTCGCCGCTGTGCCAAAGCGCGCACTTTGCACGGACCGGCCGCGCGCCGGGCGATGCCGGGGGCGGGCCCGGGGGCGGTGTGCCTGGATTGTCACGCTTGTTTTCCCCGCCGAACCGGAGCATGCAGAAGGCCGGCCGGGGGGCTTGCGCAAGCGCCTCCGGCCTTGACACGGGGGAGGGAATCATTTTCTGCTCTTTTGGCATGGCTTTGTTCCCCGCGTCCAGCTTGTCCTGCGAGAACGGGTTCATCTGGATTCGGACGACTTCGGCGATTGAGCCGTCGAAAGTGCGGACCATCAGGCGGCCCGCATCAAGGCGGCTTGCGAATCCGTCGAACTGCGGCGGAACGAAGCCCCGGGGTTCCAGAGGCGCGGGGGAACACGAGGCGTATTGCGGAAGCGATATGCATACCTGCTCGGGCATGATTCCCGCGGGCGCATGCTCTTTCAATGCGTGCTCGGAAACCGAAAGTATCTCTCCCGTGTCCTTGTTCAGGACAAGGAGGTTGTTTTCCAGAACAATCTTTCCGCTCCTTCCCCCGCCGTGCGCCCGGGATATCTCGTCCAGGGCTTCCCTGCTTGCCTTCACGCCGCCCTGCCTCCCGTACATCCGGTCAAGGTCCGCGAGATTGCCCGGATCGAAGCTGGCCGGGGTTTTCCAAAGCGCGATGTTCCGGATATTGGGGCCGATGGGAAGCTCGTCGCCGTTTGGAAAGACAATGCCGCTGTCCTTGGTGGCGGCCATCGGAATTCCGGATTCGCCAAGCGAGAAATGGATGCCTGATTCCGAAGACTTCATAAGCGCCACGCCGCCAATCCTGACCGAGGTGATCTCCCAGGTCTGGAACTCCGGATAGAACTTCTTAGTCACCTCGCCGCCGTTTTCGCGCGCGACCTTCTCAATCAGCTCGTTCGTGGTGGCGCCTTCGTGGATAGTGGTCCGGAAGGAACGCCCGAGCATCGTAACGCTCGCCTCTACCAGGGCAGGCTGGCGGAACCTGGATTGTGCAGCCGCATCGCGCGCGGCGTGGATTGGATTGAGCATTGATGCTGAGCCCGCCATAGCGCAGGATTACTTGGGGAAATTATAAAAAGGGATTTCAAAAATCCTCAAATCACCGGGCGCTTCGAGAGCTCGGCGGGCAGCGTCAGCTTCTCGAAAGGCTTGCCGCCATTCTCCTTTTCGACCAGTTCAATCAGCGCTTCTACGGAGAGCTCCTTCTTTTCCTCGGGCTGGCGCACGTTCACGGAAAGCATGCCGCTCTCCATCTCCTTGTCGCCTATGACAACGATGTAGGGCACCCATTCCTTCTGGGCGTCGCGGATTTTCTTTCCCAAAGGCTCGTCACGGTCGTCTATGTCGGCCCTGACCGTCCGGCCCCGGAGCCTGCCGAGGACGTTTTGCCCGTGCTCCTTGTGCTTGTCGCCCACCGGGATGACGCGCACCTGCGTGGGGGAGAGCCAGACCGGGAGCATCGCCTTCCTGCCCTGGGCCATCCTCATCGCCTCGGCCTCAAGGAGTGCGTAAATCACGCGCTCCAGGCTTCCGCTGATTGATGCGTGAAGGATAAGGGGGCGCTTCTTGGTGTTGTCCTGCGCGACGAAGCCGATGTCGTAGGTGTCGGCGTTCTCGACGTCAATCTGGACGGTCGTAAGGGCGCTCGCCTTGTCCATGCTGTCGATGAAGTTGAACTCGAACTTGGTTATGAAATATGCGTAGCGCTCCTTGAACAGCTCTACCAGTATGGGCTTGCCGCCCCGCTTCGCCATGCCCAGGTACCAGTCCCTGTGCTCGTTGAAGAAATCCTCCTGGATTCGGAACGCGACCTCGGTATCAAGGCCCATCATCCGGTTCCATTCCAGGCCCATGTCGTACTGCTTCTCGAACTCTGAGCATGCCATCGGGATGTCGGATGCGAAGGTGTGCATGTCCGGCATCGTGAAGGCGCGGAGCCTCTTTAATCCGGCGAGCTCGCCGGACTGCTCCCTGCGGAAGCTGTAGCGCGTCAGCTCGAACATCTTGAGGGGCAGGTGGCGGTGCGAGAACACCATGTCGTGGGCTATCAGGAACTGGCCGAAGCATGCGGCGAAACGCAGGAAAAGCTTCTTCTCGTCGCTGATGACCACGTACTGCCGGGCCGGGAAGCGGTTGAGGTATTTCTTCAGCGACGGGTGCTCGTAGTCGTACATTATGGGCGTCTCCACCTCCAGCGCCCCGTAATCCACGCACCAGTCGGTGATGGCCCTCTCAAGTATCTTCTTGATGAGTCGGCCGTTGGGGAGAAGGCGGAAATTGCCCGAATCAGAGCCGGGCTCGTAGTCTATCAGGCCGTGCTCCTTCATGATTTTGATGTGCGGCGGCTCTTTTTCGTATACGCGGACCTTCTTGGTCTCATAGGTCGCAAGCTTCTTGAGGGCCGGCCACTTGCCGAAGTCGAACTTTTCCACATCGTGCAGGTTGCCGTCCAAATCCAGGATGTGGAAGTGCGACTTTAGGGCGTTCTCCTGCTGGAGGCTCTTGGAAACCGCTTCCAGCTCGCCTGGTTTTGCATCCACCTTGGCCGCGCCTGCGCCATGCAGTTCGCGCGAAAGCTCGGATAGCGGATGCCCCTTGCATTTTAGGGTGTATCCCTTGTACCAGCCGAAGGGCGAATGGGCTGAGGCGTATCCCCTGGCTTTCAGGAGCTCCTCGGCCTTGGCTATGACCGCCCGGGCTACGGACGGCTTGGACGGTTTCGAAGTGAGGTGCACGAGCGGATAAAGCAGGATGTTCTTGGCCTTGACCTGCTCGGCGACCTGTGCGGATTCCTGGGCGAGGCGCTCGGCCATCACCCCTTCCTCATCTCCGTCCTCGACCGCCGTGAAAACCACGAGCACCTCCTCGAAGCGCTCGGGCCCGGATTTAGTAAGCGGCTCGGCGTCTTTAATGGCCTGCTTCCTGGGCTCGACTTCTATGTAATCCGCATGCACTGTGAGCATTCTCATATGGATTCCTCCTGCACATATTGAAGGCGGGGGACGGTCCGCACCCGTCCGGGGGCGAGGGCATCCTGCCTCATAGGGGTTACTCGCCCGTCATGATTAAAAAATGGTAGCGGATCGGCCTAGGGATTGCAGGGCCTATCAGGTTCGAGGAAAAAACCAGGAGGAAAAGGAAAAGGAAAAAATAAGAAAAAATATGCGCTGTCAGTACAGCACACATTTCCGCACGTCGAGGTGGAACACGTAGAAGGGGTAGAGCTGTTCGCCCAGCGGAACCTGGAACGTCTTCGTGCCGGCTGGCCACGTGCTCTTGTTGTCGAACGAGCCGGCTTCAGGCCTGTTTGGCGGGAGTTCAAAGTACCCCTGGATTTTGACGTTTTCTGAAACACCCTGCAGTTCCCAGCCGTCGATCAGGTTGAAGGTTGCCACCCCACCGACAATCTCGACAGTGCCGATATTGTAAGATTGGCCGGCCCAGATTGTTTGCGGCCCTGGCAATGCGGCATTAAAGAAGAACCACCATGGCGGAGCGCCTGGACCCGAGTTGTTGCCTCCGAATGCAGTCTCTGTCTGGTACTGCAAGCACTGGGTCTGGCAGCACTGCACGGTGTAATTGGCGTAGAACCACCAGCGCGGCCCCGGTCCCGGCGTATCGCCTCCGAACGCGGTCTCGGTTGTGACCACGGGTACGCAAATCTGCCCGGATGCGATGTCCGTATATTCATTAGGGGGAGAGGGTGCCGATGGAACCATAGTCAATCCACCCGTATTCGTATCGACTAGGTAGAAACGACCGCCCAATCCGACTCGGGCATCGTGGCCATAGAGCTTTCCATCAGAACCGAAGGCAATCTGCAGCGAGAAGGTCGCATTGGTCCTTATCAGCTGGAATCCGGTGCCATCGCGGTTGACCCTGAAGAAGTGATAGGCCGAGCCAGTCTTGCCCCAACCGTAGACCACTCCGTCTGGGGAGATCGCAATGTCGCCATCAAACGTGTAGCCATACGCATTGCCAGAGATGTCCCCCATCTTTTGGACCGAGAACGCCGGATTGAATGACACCTCGTACAGGTCGTCTGTGGTTGACGCTATGTAGTAATACTTGCCACCGTAGAAATCAGCGCATGCGACCGTGCCGGCGATTTGCCCCACAGGCACCTGGCCGGTCAATGCATTCCAGTAATAGAGCGTATCTGGATTGGTTCCCAGCTGGTAGTCCGTGTAATAGAAGCGCTGGGTCATCGGGTCGTAGGCAAGGCCGTTTGGCGAAGCGCTGTTGGCTCCGGGCGGGGTGCCTATCGTGAACACAAGCGATGACGTTCCGGAGAGCACGTCGACCTGGAACACTTTGCCGGTGTACCTCTGTATGCCGTATACGACACCGGTCTGGGTGCAGCTCGGGTCGGTATATTTGACCGCAGCATGAGCCACGATAATCAGGTTTTCATTGCATCCGCCCACGTATTCGCTGAGCGGGATGGTGTACAGGTAGGATTTGACGCATGGTTCGTGAGAACTGCTATACCTGAATTGCCCGGGGACGGGAATCCAGCTCCCGGTCTTTGGATTGTAATTGTGCGGAATCTCTTCCTGGTTATGCGCGATGTGCATATGCGTCTCGGTCATGCACCAGTCGTTTACTGTTATTTCGTAAAGGACATAGAGGTTCGTCCCGTCGTTTGCAACAGTCACTGTGCCGACTGGGATGTTCTGGCCCGCAGTCAGGGTGTACACCGCAGGTACGCCGCAAGGAACCGGATACTCACCCGGGGTTACTGCCCTGGTCGTCCGCCCCAAACCCAATCCCGCAGCCACTATGCCCGCAGCCCCAAGACCCATGACTCTTAAGGCCTGGCCGCGCGACATCTGCGCATTAAGCATGGAGTTGCTGGAAGCAGGCAGGCGGTTGCCCGCGGCGTGCCCCGCATTTCTCGAGCCGAAAGCTCCGGCGTTCCCAATGTTCCTTCTTCCGAATCTGCTTGGTATGGCCATAATTTCACCTTAAGAAAGCGCGTCCGCCCCCTTTGCAAATGGCAAGGCAGGCAAGGTTAAAATGCTTTTGTCTTGCGCCAAGGGCAGGATTGGGGGCGATTCGGGGGGAAGCGCATCGGTGTGGCTCCGGCGATTACGCCGCGGTGGCTTGCCGCCATAAGGGCGGATTCGTCAGCCATGCGCCAGCCCGTCGGCATAAATTTTCATGAAGTCCAGGGCGCGGGCGCGGTTCAGGACCATGAGGTTCTTCATGTGGTGCAATGCCTTCTGCTCGTCAGCCATCGCCAGCGAGAGTATAAGCAGTGCTTCTTCGACTTCGGGGAGGAACTTCCCTTTCATCGCGGATTTGAGGGTGTTGTAGCCCTCGATGTAGTCCTTGAGCTGGAAGCATGCGGTCGAGAAAACAAGGGCGCAGAAGCGGATGTCGCTTTCGGACTGCGCGAGCCGGATGGCTTTCTGGGCCTGGACCTTGGATTCCTGGTAGCGCCCTATCCGGAAGGCGGATTCGGCGATAAGCACGTGCGAAAGCAGCTCGGAGGGGAACTTTTTCACGAAATCCCCGCTCAGGCTGTAGGCCTGCTGGTCCATCCCCTCCTTCAGATAAACCGCAATCTGCTTGAGGTAGGCTTCAGGCTTGGAGAACTCCACCATGAGCGGGATTCCGCTTAATAGGATTATAATGGTTGAGTTGGCAATGATATTGGGATGATTTATGGCACAAGAGCAAAGAAGGCATGAGGATGATACTGCTGTCACTTCGGCCACGCAGCTGCGCGGCCTTTCATGGGAGGGCGTCCGCAGGACAGCCCTTGATGTGGTGGAGGCATTCTGCAAACGCAGCGGCATAAACCCGGGCGAATTCATGTCGAATCTGGGCATGATGCGCTCGGATGGGTGGAAGCAGGGCGTCAACTGGAGGGAATGCGTAAACTGGAACCAGTTCAACTCGCTGGT
>JAKEGJ010000012.1 GCA_022627495.1 Microcaldota archaeon | reverse complement strand
GCAGGGTTACTGTGACGAATATCACCATGCTGATTACGGCTTACTGCGAGCATCGTGTTGAAGTCAAACAGTTTGATCAGGCTTATTTATGATGCAAAGCCTCGTTTCCGCATATCATTATAAATTCCCCATTGCCTTAGATAATTCTGATTCTTTATGAGCGGCGAGAGACTGCGGGCAGCCTTAGTGTTGAAGGACGGCACGGTGCTCCAGGGGACGGGATTCGGGGCGAAAGCCGAGCGCATGGGCGAACTGGTTTTCAACACATCCATGACCGGATACCAGGAAGCCCTCACCGACCCCAGTTACGGCGGCCAGATTCTCATGATGACTTATCCCCTAATCGGGAACTACGGGACCAACGCTGCCGATAATGAGAGCGACGATGTCCAGCCTTCAGGGTTCGTCATACGCGAACTCAGCCCGGATTCAGAGCACCGGCAGTCCACCGGGGAACTGGGCCAAATGCTTCGCAGGAATGGGGTGCCGGGCATATGCGGAATTGACACCCGCTTCCTAGTCCGGCACGTCCGCGACAAGGGAGTCATGCCTGCCATTATCGCCGTGTCGGGCGATGAGGCCGACCTGGAGCCCAAGAAGCTGCTCTCAAAGCTGGAATTCGACTACTCTGCAATTGATTTCGTCTCGAAAGTGAGCGTGAAGGAACCGAAGGTGTTCGGCAAGGGCGGGAAAAAGCGCGTCGCGCTCATCGATTATGGCGTGAAGATGGGCATCGTGCGCGAACTGATCAAGCGCGGATGCGAGGTGCATGTGCTTCCGCATTCCACGCCCGCAGCAGACGTCCTGGCCCTCCATCCGGATGGCATCCTGCTCTCGAACGGCCCCGGAGACCCATCAATCCTCGCGCACGCGCACAAGACCATCCGGGGGCTGGAAGGGGCGGCGCCCATGTTCGGCATATGCCTCGGCCACCAGCTCCTTGCGCACGCATTCGGCGGGGATACATACAAGCTGAAGTTCGGCCACCGCGGCGCGAACCACGCAGTGCAGGATGTGCGCAGCAGGAAAGTCTTCATAACGACGCAGAACCACGGCTTTGCGGTAAGGACGGCGCCCGAAGGGTTCGAAATCACGCATATCAATGTTAACGACAATAGCATCGAGGGCATGGCGGACGCAAAAAGGCGCATATCCAGCGTGCAGTACCATCCTGAGGCGTCGCCGGGCCCGCACGATTCATTGCACCTATTCGAAGAATTCATGAAAATGATGTGATGTTATGGCAAACGAACAGGAACCAGGCAACAGCGCCGAGGGCGCGGAAAAGAACGTCAAATGCAGCTTCTGCGGGAACGACACGTTCTGCGAGCAGTGCAAGGCCGAGCCGGCCAAGGTTGCGTCGTTCGAGCACATGTGCTACGAATGCCACCAGCGGATGGGCGGCGTCGTGCCCGAGAACGTGAAGGACAAGACGCACATCTGCATCCCGCCGGAGAAACTGCAGGAGAATTTCGAGCGCTTCATGAGCGAGATGACCTACCGCGCGTTTTCAGAGCTCTGGGAGGCCGAGAAGAAGAAATTGAAGGAGATGTCCAGGCAGGAGCTGGCACAGGCGGCGTTCTTCGAAGGGGCGAGCTTCATGTGGCACTTTGTCCAGCGGATGCAGCAGCCCCCGGCGCAGCCGCCGGCATCCGGCAGCCAGCAGCCAGCAGCCGGCGGTCCGCAGCCTGAGAAGAAGTGAGTCCCGGCGAAAAAGCGCGGAAACCGGCAATCGGGAAACAGATAACCGGAAACCCAAAACCCAAAACCCGAAACACATAACCAACGGAGTGGAGCGCCAGTGGATGTCAAGCCGAAGAAAGTCCTCGTGATAGGCTCAGGGCCGATTGTGATAGGCCAGTCCGCGGAGTTCGACTACTCCGGGACCCAGGCCTGCCGGGCGCTGCGCGAGGAATGCATCCAGGTCGTCCTGGTGAACTCGAATCCCGCCACCATCCAGACGGACAAGGACACCGCCGACGCGGTCTATATCGAGCCTCTTACGGCCCCAATTCTGGAGAAGATCATCTCGCGCGAGAAGCCCGACGCGCTGATTGCGACGATGGGGGGGCAGACGGCGCTGAACCTCGCGATGGAGCTCCACCGAAAGGGAATCCTCAGCAAGTACGGCGTTCGCTTTATGGGCACCGGGGCCGAGGCGATTGATTTGGCCGAATCGCGCGAGCGCTTCAACGGGCTCATGGAAAAGCTCGGCATGCCAATCCTTCCCGGCAAGGTGGTCGGCGACATTGAAAGCGGCGTGCGCGCTGCCAGCGAAATCGGCTACCCGATAATCGTCCGGCCGTCGTTCACGCTTGGCGGCACCGGCGGCGGAACCGTGTACGGCGAAGAGGAGCTCCGCAGGCTGCTAGACCTCGCGCTCCGCATGAGCATGACTGGAGAGGCGCTTGTCGAAAAAAGCGCAATCGGATGGGGGGAGTTCGAGTACGAGGTCGTGCGTGACTCCTGCGGCAACGCGGAAATCATATGCAACATGGAGAATGTGGACCCGATGGGCGTGCACACCGGGGAAAGCATCGTGATTGCCCCGTCACAGACGCTTAGCGACGCCGACCACCAGATGCTCCGCGATGCCGCGCTCAGAATAGCCGAGGGCGTCGGCATAGAAGGCGGATGCAATGTCCAGTTCGCGCTGGAGCGGGATAGCGGGAAATTCACGGTCATAGAGGTAAATCCCCGGCTCTCGCGCTCCTCAGCCCTCGCATCCAAGGCGACGGGCTTCCCGATTGCCCGCGTGGCCACGAAAATCGCTCTTGGCCACAGCCTTCCGGAAATAAGGAACGCGATAACCGGCACGAGCGCCGCGTTCGAGCCCGCGCTCGATTACGTGGTCATCAAGGTCCCCCGCTGGCCCTTCGACAAGTTCCCCAAGACCTCGCGCGTGATAGGCACGCAGATGAAGAGCACAGGCGAAGTGATGGCGATAGGGCGGACGTTCGCCGAGGCGCTCAACAAGGCGCTCCGGAGCCTCGAAACGAAACTGCCTAAGGATTTTAAATTCGAGGAGCACCTCTTCCCGCCGACGGATTTGCGCATCTTCGCCCTTCTGGAAGCGTTCCGGCGGGGTAAAAGCACAGATGAGATTCATTCCATCACGAAAATCAACCGCTGGTTTCTCCGCAGGATTTCGGACCTGATATCGCTTGAGCGGCGCATCGCGAAGGCAGGGGAAACGGGCGCGCTGACGAAGCTGCAAATGCTCGAGGCGAAGCGGGCCGGCTTTTCGGACGCGCAAATCGCTACGCTTGTTCACAGCGACGAGCTTTCAATAAGAAAGCGGCGCAAGGAGCTGGGCGTCCTCCCGACATACAAGATAGTCGATTCGTGCGCCGGCGAGTTCGAAGCGCTGACGCCGTATTACTACTCGGTGTATGAGGACGAGAACGAAGCCCGGCCGCTTCCAGGCAGGAAGGTGGTGGTCATCGGCTCCGGGCCAATCCGCATCGGGCAGGGCATCGAATTCGACTACTGCTGTTCGCACGCTGCGTTCGCGCTGCGCGACATGGGATACAAGAGCATCATGATAAACAACAACCCTGAGACCGTCAGCACGGATTTCGACTCAAGCGACAGGCTGTACTTCGAGCCGCTTACATTCGAAGACGTCATGAACGTAATCGAGAACGAATCGCCCGATGGCGTCATCGTCCAGCTCGGCGGGCAGACCAGCATCAATCTTGCAGAGCCCCTGGAAAAAGCCGGCGCCCGGATTCTCGGCACCCCGATTGACGGAATCGACATCGCAGAAGACCGGGAGCGTTTCAGGGAACTGGCCATCAGGATCAAAATCCCGCAACCCCAAAACGACATCGCGGTCAGCGAGGTGGGGGCGCTCGAAGCCGCCTCCCGCATCGGGTATCCGGTTGTCGTCCGCCCCAGCTACGTGATATCCGGCAGGGGAATGGAAATCGTGCGCAACGACGAGGAGTTGCGCAGGTACATCCACGAAGCCGTGGATTTGAGCGAGAAGCGGCCGGTGCTCATCGACAAATACCTTGACAATGCCATCGAGTGCGAAGTGGACGCCGTCTGCGATGGCGGGAGCGTGTTCATCGGCGCGATAATGGAGCACATCGAACCCGCGGGCGTGCATTCAGGGGACGCCAACATCGTACTGCCGCCGGTGCGCCTCACAGAGCGGGAGAAGGCGGTAATCGTGGAATACACCGACAAGATTTCGAAAGCGCTCGGAATCGTCGGCCTCGTCAACATCCAGTTCGTAGCCAAAGAAGGCACTATCTACATCCTCGAAGCCAATCCCAGGGCGAGCCGCACCGTACCTTTCGTGAGCAAGGCCATCGGCATCCAGCTCACAAAGCTCGCGGTCGCGGCCATGCTGGGGGACAAGTTGCCGAACCTTCGCCCGAAGCTGCGCCATTTCGCGGTGAAAAGCGTAGTCTTCCCGTTCCTCAAGCTGATGGGGACAGACATAAAGCTCGGCCCCGAGATGCGCAGCACCGGGGAGACCATGGGCCTTGGTAAGTCCTTCGAAATGGCCTACTACAAGGCGCTGCTGGCCGCGGGGGTTCGCGTTTCGGACGGCAATAACCAAGCCGCGTTCATAAGCGTCAGGGACGAGGACAAGCCGCAGGTCCCGGAGCTCGCCTCGATGCTGAAAGAGCTCGGGTTCGGCATATACGGCACGATGGGCACGGTGGGCGCGATAGATGGCGCGATACCGATTCCGAAAATAGGGGCGGGGAGCCCGGATGTCCTGGAGCTGATAGACTCCGGCACCATCACCCTGGTGATAAACACCCCGACTCACGGAGGCGCGGCGAGCACCGACGGATTCAAAATGAGGCGGGCGGGCATCCTGGGCGGAATCCCGTGCATAACGAACATCAGCACCGCGCAGGAACTGGTCAAGGCGATGCTTGAGCTCCGGACGAAGGAGCTGGAGATAAAACGCGTGGACGAATACTCAAGGTGAATGTCATGCCTCCTGAAACCCCGCACAGGCTTTCCAAAAAGGTTGTCCGGGAAATCAAAGAAGCCCGCAGGCAGATTCGTTGCGGAAAATGCCTCTCCCATGCAGAAGTGAAAAAAAGGCTCGGGCTTTGAAATTCAGAAGAATATCCTGAACAGCAGCATCAAAGTCGGCACGATTATCGCGCCCATCAGGTTTGTCCTCTCGACGCCGATTTTCAGCGTCAGAAGGCCGAGCGCGCTCGACAATGCCAAAATCCCCAAACCCGCGAATCCGTCAATCACGAACGTTATCGCTATCAGATAGAGCGCGAGGAACAAGTTCGCCTTCGAGAAATCCAGCGACGCGATTCTGGCGACGTGCTTGCGCATCGCGTATACAAGGAGCGCGGCGAGCGCCATGCTGATAATGAAGAGCGGGAGCAGGAGCATGAGGTTCTCCCCTATGTCGATGCTCTCCGAAAGCCAGGCCGTTGCGCCCACCCTGCTCTTGCCTATCGAAGCCGAAGTCGCGAGCGAGAAGACCGCCTGGCTGACAGAGACCGAGCTTATCATCGCGAGATATCCGAGCGTGCCAAGCGGCATGAAAATCGTGGCGAACGTGGCAATCTGCGACGGGGAGCCCACGCCCGGAATCAGGTCGGCCATCAATCCGAGCACCACCCCAGCCAGGGTGAATTTCACAAACCCAAAATCCGGCTCTCTGCCTGCCGGCTCCTTCTGCTCCGGCACCATCCCCTTGCGGTAGTTCGCCATGGCGGCCATCGCGAACATCCCGGAGAAGAGGGGCAGGAACGGGTCCTGCATCTCAGAGCCGAGCGCGAAATGCCCGAGAATCCCCGAGAGCAGGAAAATGGCCGCCGAGAGAAGCGGATTTTTCCCGCGGGCAAGAAGCACGAGCGAAACCGCGAGCAGGACATGCCCCATCATCCCCCTGAGCGCGGCGTATGCGAGCGGGAAAAACTCCAGCGAGACCGGGAACAGCGCGAACGAGAGCAGCGCAGCCAAAACGCACGACATGATTACCGTCCTCAATGCTGAGAGCCCCTCCCCTCGCAGCACCATCCTCTGCCCGGGCAGCACCGCGACCACGGTCCCGCTTTCCGGTATCCCGAAGAAAATCGAGGGAACGAAGGACGCTATCATGTGCGCCGGGAAGAGGCCGATTATCATCAGGGCAAGAGCGCCGTCATCAATATCCATGGAGGCGAGGACTGAAATAAGCGTATTCGAATGAAGGCCCGGCATGAGCCCGCCCAGAAAACCCAATGCAAGACCTTGCGCAAACGGCAGAAAATCGTTCATCCATTCCCCCGCAAAGGCGGCAGGACTGGGCTTAATATAGCTTTCCAGCCTCCGGCTGTGGATTTGACTGTTTCCGGCATCCTGCGCCGAGGGGGACGCATGGGCATGCCAAGCGTTGTTGCGGACTCGGTCTTACGCAATCTCGCGGCCGCGTGGGGGTGCGCTGCAGGCATATCCCCGCGAAATTAGGTTTTTTCGCAAAAATTTGCAACAAAACGCAATTTTTTCACCATGTCAAAAAAAGAATATATATATATACACGCCCTGCATGAGTTATCTCTTGGGCGAATTCGTCCTTCAATGGTGTCATTATGGCTTTGCCAGGCAGGTTCGGAAAAAGGAATGTCGCGGAATTTGGCAGGAATTCGGGCAGCGGCGCATCAGGCTCCAACCCAAGGCCCGGCGCATTGAATGCGCCCATCTCTCGCGCCCAGTTCATCAGGACCGCCGGAATCGGGGCAGCGGGGGTTGCTGCAGGCGCGATGGGGCTTGGAGGGATTGCGAGAGCGCATTACCCTGACCCGAACATAGTTGGGAATCCGGGAGATAATGTAATCAACGTGTATCCGACCGGAACATACCCGCATGACTGGGACAATATCCAGTGGGCGGTTGAGAATGTCTCAAACAACGGAACCGTATTCCTCAGGGCGAGGAATACCAGCGAACAATTCACGCCGTTCAAGATGGGGGCTCCTACAGCCCCCCATCCCATAATTATCACAAAACCTCTAACGATTGAGGGAGAAATCGTCGATTCAAGGAAGGCGGTCATTGAAGGCGGATATGCAACATTCCTTGTGGACGCGATCGCCAAGCGCAATCCAAAAGATGAGGCCACATGGTACCCGCTCGGCCCGGTGAACTTCAAGAACATCGAAAGCCGCGGGGCGATTTTCAACTTCATTGGCTATAAGGCTGTAAATGGGGCGGTCATTAGCGGCGTTGACATATATGACGGCGTTCCGGAATGGAAAGACGAAACGTATCCCTGGGGGACATCCACAGCTGTGAACATCAGTTCAATCTCCGGCTATCCGCCCTTTTATCCGACGGGCATGCTTGCCGGAAGCATTGTCATAACCGGCTGCCTACTTGACGGCACGAATACCGGCGACAGCGGAGGATACTACGGAATCGTGGCCCAGCATTACGATGCTGACCTGTCCGTCCTTGGCTGCGAGTTCAACAATGTCGGGGGCAGGCAGGTGTTCATCTATGATACTGGGAAGAGCGTGGTGGTAAGGGGAAACCGGATGATTTCGGAACTGGCGAACCTCGCCAACATCCCGGGAATCGGATATGAACGGTACGTCCGGGCCCTGCACGCATCCGGGCATCTTGATCGGCTGCCATACATCGACTTCTCGAACAATACGGTGTCATTCACTCCAAAAGCGTACAAGGATTATGAGGTGCTGATGGTCCCTTTCCACTTGGCACTGACACGCGGGGGAAAGATTCAAAACAATCTCGTTTACGTGAGCAATAAGAACAATCGCGGCGATGGCAGCTATCTGCAGCTGCCGCGGGCAGAGAACCTGGAAATATCCAACAATGTCTTTTCCGGGCACTCGGTAGCCGGAATAAACCTGGTGAATGTCTACGGCTACGTTGATTACGGGGCGAGAAACAACAAATTCTTCGGAAATGACTTTTCAAGCATCACGGCGGAAACATTCCAGGTTTTTGTGACCAGGTTATCCAACGAGAACCATTTCCGCCCCCTTGAGCACAATCCCGCCCTGCCCGTCAATGACCCGAGGTGCGGGCCGATAAACCCTGACACCGGATGGCCCGCCTGCTTCAATCCCGAAATGGAACCGAATCCTGACCCGGTCCTTGGGCCCATAATAAACAAATTCGGCCCGGTCGTGCAGAAAAACAACTCGCTGATGTGGCCTGCGGCAATAGTGGGCGGCATGTCCAATGTCTTCATCAGGAACAAATTCTGCGGCCCCCTGCCATGCGAAGCCATCAGGGTTGGGAGTTCTGGCGGCAATAATAGCTTCGTCAACAATGACTTTTCCGATACCGGTCTGAAGGGCTTCAAGGTCTCGAGCGATGACCAGAAACAATTCGGTTGCGTATGGCTGAGTTACGGCACCCGTGGGAATACGGTGGTGGCCTCTATCTCCCGGGATTTCCCGGCACTGAGTTACCCCTGGTATGACCCCTGCACGCAGATAGCCGACGGTAACTACGGCAACATGCCGGGGAATACGGTAATATTTACTGATTTCCCCCCGGGAATGCCCCAGGCATGCAGCAGCAAAACGTTCGAACATCTCAGGGATATGCTGAACCAGTATGTGGAACATCGGGATGCATATTACGATAAATTATACGGGGTTGCTGTTGAATGACCCTGGTACATCCGGCTGCCTGAAGGTCCGGCGGCCGGTTCGGACGGGTTACCGGGCCCTTGCATACCTGCATAGATAGACCGCTTAATTCATGGGACTCAAGAATTGGCATCGCATCTCTATCCTCGAGCCATGCTGCCGCTCAAAAGCCATACTGTTGCGTTCCCTTCCTTGCCCCGCGGTTCTCCCACCCATGGAATTATTCAAATCCCTCAAGCCTTTCTCAGTTACCTTTGTTGTGGGGGTGGGGTATCCGGCCATGGGGCATAGACGGGCCGCCCAAAAGAACATCCGGGAGAAGAAGCACATTCCGTCATACTCAAGGACAAGCTTTTTGAGTTATGTCCTACAGCCGCAAACCCGCAATAAACCTTGCGTGGATATGCCATACGCGTAAGGAAAAAAGGGAAAGAAGCGCCTAAAGGCGCGAACGAGGAAAAAATTACTCTAATTTAAAGCCTTCAAATCCCTCTAGATCTACCTCGGGAAGAGAAGGCATTCCCCGCTTCGTTGCACCACGGTTCTTGCTTGTGATCAGCGGGAATTTCGTCTGGGCAGCATCAGCCAGGATTATCGAGCCGATAAAGGGGTCATAGAGCCGCCGTTCTGCCAGTGTTTGGATTGCGTAAGACATTGCCCGCACATACCCGCCGTGGTTCTTATAGCCGGCCTGGGGTATCTGTATACCGTTGGGCAGAGTTAGAGTGACAAGATCCGTTCCATCCCAGTCAAGAGGTTTCATCGGATCTGTAGACGAAAATCCCCTTATCAGTTGGGTTTCTGTGAATGGACGGCTTATCCTTTCTCCCTGTTGGAAGGCAGTATACAATCCGAGCCGTACTTGGTCTTCTGGAAGTCTCAGGACTTCAACCTCATAGTCGATCAGGTTATAGCTCGTGACGGCGTTGATTGCCATACGGATAAGACCAAAGAATGGCGGGGATGGCGGAGTAAGGCCAAGATAGAATTTTGGCGCCAAAAAGGCCTGGTCCTTGCGGTCATCTGGGCCGATGTTAGGGAATTTGGGCCAATAGTCATTGGTTATCCAATAGGGGTTGATGTTGCTTTTTGGAGGCGCGACGCCATTTGAGACATATTGGTGCATGTTTGTAACCATCTGATGGAATACGGGCCCGCTTCTAGGCGGAAGTGTGCCTCCAAAAATGCCAGCGTCCCCATCTAGGAGTATTTTCAATGGGTCGCTTGGGTTGCTTGGATTTTGCCAATGAAGCGCAGTTGAATAGAGTCTGGCATAGTGGTAGTTCAACTCATTACCGCTTCCATCAGTATTGAATCCGTTTTCATCTACGTATAGCCCGCCGTTATCATAAGCCAATGCCATGAAACCAGTCCATGCACCATGCGGATCATGCTCAAACGAATAGCTGAAGAAGGTTTGTTTTGTGTCAGGCCAGTATTGCGAAAACATCGGATTGGAATTTTGTGTTATGAATGAAGTTCTCGGAAGCACGAATTCGTTGAAACGTGTGGCGAGTATATCAGTTTCTCCTGAAAGTATCATCACCGGTGCTTTTGAGAATGGCATTGTCGCTCTTCCATATGCGACTCCGTTAGAGTTGAAACCATAAAACCCGCCTGGTGATTTTAGGATGAAACCGTCATACACCATTTGTGCATTTGGATCGTACTGCGGATTTGGCTGTGGATTTGAAGTTCCATCAGGCAAAACAGGGCAGTTGGCATATGGAACCAGACTGTTTCCACCATCGAAAACGCCTGTCTTGGTACTGCCTGAGTCATATGAAAGGCCGGTCTTCAGGAACATTGCTGCAGATCCACCCCCGGACCAGCCCATGTAAAATGTGTGTTCGACTTCTGTCCCTGCATGATATTTGCATATGTTTTTCATCACAGCGATCGAATCGCGCATAAACATCGGCCTTGACATTAGGCCAGTGGAGCGCTGTATAGTTACACCAGCATCATATACGCCATTATACGCCCAGGAGGTGGTATAAGCAAATGGAGCAGTGCCGGGCTGGAACGGCGGGTTAATTCCAGATTGAAATGATGCGGCATAATAGCCATATGCCATGCTGTATGCGCCATTTTTCCAGAATTCATCATTGTTGCGGTTCGTATCTGTGCTTGATTCCCAAGGGTTTACTTGGATAATTGCAAGCGCATAACCCTGGGATAGGAGATAAATCGGGTCATAAACACCATCAATATCTGAGAACATCATGTTATTGACTTCATGAAGCAAAACACCATTCCAGTTTTCTGGGATTTGAAGCTGGAAATTCACGCCTTTCAACTCGTATCTTGGATTGTTATAAACTTTGCCGAATATCTCTGGCGGGGTCGCACGTACAGTCCCTGCAGGATAATTCTTCCAGACGCCTGGGGTGGTGGAGGTATCTTCAAATACTATCTGTTTGATCATGCCAGTTTCGCCGGACTGGGGGTCAACTGTATAAAACAGAGGAACGCCTAGTGTCGGGTGTGTCCGTTGGACTGGAGTAAGCGTGTTGTGGTCAAGGCCGGTTTCATCGATTGGGCCATAAACAGTTTCGACAGGAAGCATGCCATAAACAAGGCAATTGCGCAATAGATATCCACTCAGTTCGCCGCTATATTCGACGAATTTGATGCCATTGACCTCTTTGGGCATTCCGACCGGATTATCCACAAGGCCACCTGGCAGGTTGGAGGCCTTGTATTGTGGAGAGCCATCGAAGTTATTGCCGACCACTTCATTCGTGTGGAATTTGACTGCAGTCACTTTACTGGTCAATATACCTCGGGCGGGTATGTATGGTGCTGGCTGGGGGGGCGCAGTCGAAAAAGCCGGGAATGGTTTTATAGAAGGCACAGTCGTACTCGCGCCTGCAAGCAGTCCATGCGGATCGTTCGGCCCGCCGGGCGGAAGCGTAGCTGCATTGGAATTTCCGCTCATACCCATAGCTGACATGCCGAGAGCTGCCGCGCCCACCCCGACGGTCTTGACGAAGTCGCCCCTGCTGATTTTCGGGTTGACGCTGGATTCGGATACTCCAATCGACTTGATTCTGCTACCCCTTCCGGATTTCCTTTCAGTTTCAGCCATTTCAGCACCTTAAAGAGACTCGCATCCCTCAGATTAGGCATAATCAGGGGATATTATATATTTTTTCGGTTTCTCTTGGCGCATGCCAAATGTGGTTTTGGCAAACGTATGCCTGATTGTGCGGCAGTCCTGCGCCAGATTGCCCCCTCGGGGCACTAACTCCAAGGACAGCATCCGCGCGGCTTTTCAGCTTCCATTCCCCTTCCCTTCCAGGGGCAGCATGAAGCTGAATTTCAGCTCCTCTGTGAATTCGGCAATGAAATGCTTCCTGATGTTCGCCCCGAACCTCTCTTTCAGGTCCTTAACCAGGCCCCTCAGTTCGTCATGGGAGAATGCCTGCACGCTCAGCGCGAACCCCTCCCCGCCAAGGATCTGGTTGTCGTACACCACGTTCGGGTGCCTGTAAACATACTCCATGAACCGCGCCATCTTTTCCTTGTCCATGCCCTGCAGGCTCAGGTGGATGTTGAAGTACTTTATCCCCAGCTTTTCCAGGCCAAATGCGAGGCGGTAGCCCACGATTACGCCTTTTTTCTCAAGCTCTCGCATCCTCTTGGTCACGGTCTTTGTCGATATGTCCAGGCGCTGGGCGATTTCAAAAACAGGCATCCTGGCGCGCAAGGCCAGCATCTTCAATATCCTGATGTCCGTCCCGCTGATTTTCATCTTCTGCGGCCCGCTGGCAAGCTGTTCGCGGATTTCGCTCGATTGATTGGCGGGCAGGTAAGCCCTTCCGAAATACCGGACTCCCATCCAGACGCTGAATTTCATATTTTCCACAAAACTTCCGAACCTCGCCTCGAAGCGGTTCCAGAAGTCGCTCGCCTCGTTGACCGATTCGCACAGGTACCACACCTCGAAATCCCAGGGCCCCTCAACGCGCACCACCCAGGGTATCTCCCTGGTATTTTTGAGGAATGCCCCTATCTCCTGCTCGATATCGGGCGTGGTGTTGCTGAGGCTTATTATGAACCTGCAGCTTGTGAGGCCGAACTTATTCGGGTTTATCATCGTTATGTACCCCCGGATGAAGCCTTCCTCCTCAAGCCTCCGTATCCTGGCTGCCAGGGCGTCCTTTCCCAGCCCCACTTTTTTCGCGAGCCTCGAAAGCGGCTGTCTGCTATTCAAGTCTAATTCGTATAATATAGTTCTGTCTTTTAGGCTCAATGCCGTATCCATAAAGAAATATGAGAACAAAATTAATTAAAATGTTCCATTTTTCTGGTTTTGAAATATAAACTATTTTATATATAAACTGACACATAATCAGCGGTGACATGATGAAACTCCTGCTGATAAATCCGCCAAGGATGATTTATGCAAACGACCCGCTGCGATGCGGAACCCCGCTCGGGCTTCTCAGCCTTGCCGGGCAGGTGAAGCGGGAGCTTCCAGACGTCCAGGTGTCGCTAATCGACGCGGTTGTCGAAGGAAGCGGGAGGGAAATGATCAAGCCGGGCATTTTCCGGCACGGGCTGGTCGGAGACGCGCTTAAGGCGAGGATTCGGGAGGCCCGGCCGGATGTTGTCGGGATAGGGAATATCTTCACGGCAGAATGGCTTAATGCGGCATATTGCGCAAGGGCCGCAAAGGAAGTGTCAGGGGACGCAACAATCGTCCTTGGCGGGCACCACCCCTCTTTCGAGCCGGAATTCATGCTGAAAAACGCCCCTGCGGATTTCGTCGTACTGGGCGAGGGGGAGCGGCCCTTTGTCGAATTATTGAAAACGCTCGGGGCCGGCGGGCGCAATGGGGCGCAATCAGGCATCCGGGGGCTCGCCTATCTTTCGGAAGGCTCGCTTGTCCAAACAGGCATGGGGCCGAAGGCAGCAAGCATCGATGATTTGGCGGACCCGCAATTCGATTTGCTGATCCCGGGCAATTACGGGCCTTCCACCAACCACTCTGGCGGGGTAATCGGCGGCCCGGCCGCCCTGATAGACCTCTCGGTCTCGCGCGGGTGCCCGAATGCGTGCAACTACTGCACGACCTCGTCTATGTGGGGCCGGAGGATACGCGCCTTCTCCCCCGACCGGATACGGGCGCAGGTTCAAAGAATATCGGAATTGGGATTCGACCACGCGTGCATCGAAGACGACCACGTTCTTCTGCTTCCACGGGAGTCGCGAGACGCGCTCTTTTGCGCCCTCAAGCGACACTCTATCCCATGGTGCATCGACGCAGGAACCTACTACCCCCTCCTGAATAAGGAATTCGTAGAGGAAGCGGCCCGCGCAGGCTGCTACAAGATCGCCGTGTCTTTCGAGCACCCACTGCTTGAGACAATGCGCGGGGAAAACAAATACCATGATGTGGCATCGCAGGACGATGTCCGGAAAAAAATCAGGGAAGCATGCACCCTGCTGAAGAACAGCGGAATCGCCTTTTATGCCGCCATGATGGTTGGATTCCAGAACGAGACCATGGAAACGCTCAAGCTGGTCCGGGAGTATGCCAGGATGATAGTCGGCCTGGGCGCCCAGTTCGCGACCTTCTTCTACTGGAAGCCCCTTCCGGGAACGGCAGACTACGCAAGGCATGCGCACCTGATACGCGAAGAGGACAGCTGGAAGGCCTCTCCTGAGAAGTGGCTTCTCGTTAAGCCCATAATCGAGCCGGAGGGCATGACAATCCCGGAGATGACCGGATTCGTCGAGGAGATGAGCCTTGAGGTGAACGGCCATCCGAACACGCTGATAAGCCCTGACTGGAAATGAATGAAAACCCAACTTCGCAACTGCACTTTCTCCGGCAACACGTCGCCATTCTTCCGACAATCAATAGAGATGTCGTCTCCAGCCATTCTGATGCTCCATCGGCAGGTCGGGCAATTCTTCTGCCGTAACTGGCGAACTCAGGTGAAAAAGCCCGTTCCCGCGAGTCATTTGCGACAGGAAACCCGAACCGGGGAACAGGAAACCGAAAACTGGAAACCCGCCCGCCTAACCTATCGCGACGTTCTTCACCCGTATGTGCGGCCCGCCGTCAGAGACCGGCACGCTCTGGCCGCCCTTCCCGCATATTCCGGGGGACGTGCCGAAATCGTCCCCGACGCATTCGACATCGAGCATTGTCTGGAGGATGTTGCCGGTTATCGTGACATCGCGCATGATTTTGCCGAGCTCCCCGCCATTTATCTCGTAGGCCTCCTCGGCCTTGAACATGAAGCCGCCGGAGAATATGTCCACGCTGCCGCCCCTCATGCCCTTGAGGTAGACGCCTGATTTTACGTCGAACACCTCGTCCTTCGGCGTCTTGCCCTTCTGGAAATAGGTGTTGCTCATGCGCACAATCGGCGCCTCGCCGTAATCCTCGGCCCTAGCATGACCGTTGGGGGCATGATTCAG
Organism: Microcaldota archaeon; assembly: GCA_022627495.1. Lineage (GTDB taxonomy): Archaea > Micrarchaeota > Micrarchaeia > Anstonellales > Bilamarchaeaceae > Bilamarchaeum. The sequence continues at coordinate 2,705 of JAKEGJ010000012.1, read as the reverse complement.
CTCGCATGCGGTCTCGAGGGAGTTGATGTATCCCTTCAGCACGCCTTTTTCCACGAGCACGGCCATCCTTCCCTCGACGCCCTCGTCATCGTATGCATACTGCCCGAAATCCGGCGCAGCCGGGTCGTCCACGATTGTGACCAGCTCGTTGCCGATATCCATTCCCAGCTTATCCGCAAGAATCGACTCGCGGTCCACGATTGCATCCGATTCGCACGCATGGCCGAGGGCCTCATGCGCGAAGACTCCCGTCATCTCGGGGTCCAGAACGACCGTGAACCTGCCCTTCGGAGGCGCGGCGGCATCGAGGAGGCGCAGGGCCTTGTCCCTGGACAGGGCGGCGGTGGCCGCAGAATCAATCTTTCCGAAACCGCTCCGCGACCAGGTCCGGGAAGAGCCCCGCTGGATGATGTCGCCCGAGCGCGCGATGCACGAGCATGAAAGGTAAGTGTACCCTGTCTCCTGGATGATTTCCGCGCCATGGGAGTTGTAGAACTCCTTGCGCGTCCGGGAATCCGAGCAGGAAATGATGGTGGATGACACCTTCCCGGTTTTCATGCCCTTCGCCGCCTCGAGAAGGGCGTCCACCTGCTCGTCCGGGCCGACCGGCTCCACCCTGGCAAGGACCTCCTTTTTCCGCGCCTCAGGTTCAGGGAGCTTTATCTTGCCCGCGCCCAGGCGCGAGAGCCTCTCAGCGTCCCTGAGCAGCTCCTCAATCCCTTTCCTGCCCCTTGACGCGGATGCGAAGCCCCAGGAGCCGTTGATTAATACGCGCACGCTTTGCCCCTCGCCTTCGCCGGACGTGTTCTTCACTTCGCCGTCCTTGATGCTGACATTCGAGCCGGAGGCGCGCTCAATCCTCAGCTCCGCATAAGGGTATCTCGAAAGCAGTTTCCCGTACTCAACCAAACAGACACCCGCGCCCGGATATTCCCTGCATTCCAATTGCGGGGCTACGAGAGGAACGCCTTCGCCTTATCGGCGTATTCCTGGACGATCCTTTTCTCTTCGCGGTCCTTTATCATCCCGCAGAAAACGTGGTTCTTCAAAGGTATCATGACCAGGATGAGCCCGTCGAAGGCGACCTCCATCTCCTTCTGCCGATCATCGAGCCTCTTCATCATGGCGTCGGACATGTTCGCGACCGATGCGAGAAGGCCGGAACTGAGGTCGTTAAGCGCAATCGTAGAGGCGACCGCTACGCCGTCCACCCGGACGACCGCGCCCCCTATCCCCTTCCCTTTCATCTCGCTCAGTATCGCATCGAGCTCGCCTGCCATAAGATTACCTCCTGCATTGCCCCTTCATTTCAGACTACCATGACGCCCGCAGGCCCGATTTTAATCGGCACCGGCATGTCCAGTTCGGGAAGCACCATCACGATCTTTCCGCCCTTATCCTCTATCGTGTACGTCTCGTCCATCCCGTGGGCCATCAGGCTCAGGACCTGCTTGTCATGGACGCCGTCATCCACAAGGTAAATCGCAGTGGCGTTCACGCTTTTCAGGCGCCCTTCGATGACACTTAGGAACTTCCGGATGGAGTCCGACGGATTGTAGAGCACGAACGTGGAAAGGGTGTCGAAGACAATCCTTATCTTCTTGCCCGTGCTTTCCTTGATGGCCTCGTTCAGCATCAGCGAGATGTCATTCAGGGCGCCCGGTCCCGGGACGACCTTGATTTTCGGATTGCTCTCATCCGCCTTGCCCAATGTCGCGCTGTAGCAGTCTATGAAGGATATGTTCGGCTTGTTCAGGTTCATCCCAAGCGTGGACGCCTTGTTGATGATGTCCGCCGGAGAGGAATTGCCGCATATGATGTAAGCGTTCTCGTTTGCCCCGACCGATGATATGAAATGGTACGCGAAGGCCGCCTTCTCTATGCCGCTTGGCCCTATCATTATGATGTTTCCGGGGTTGAAATAGCCGCCTTCGAGGATGATGTCCAAATCCGGGATGCCAGATGAAAGCCTGTTGGCCTTCAGTATGGGCATCTCTTCGTTCACTCCCATCGCCATGGCTACCCTTCCGTTAGAAGATTTTTAAAGATAGGCGTACCTGGCGCGCCGAACTCATCGCTTTGGCGGAACCGGGGCAATGCTGGGGAAGGAGAAACTGAAGATAAGGAAAAATAGAAAATGGATAAAAAGAAAAAATTCAGGAAACCGTTACCGAGCAGACGTCCGCGCCGGCCGCAGTTCCCATGAGCGCCGATATGATCGGGGGCATGATGATGTATATGACGATGCCTATGACCGCACCGGTCATCATCGCCGTTGCCCACACCGCGGCCCTCGCCCTGGTTTCAGCACCGAGCACCTGGCCCACCGCATACGTCGCGCCTGCCAGAACGACCAGAATCATCGCGGTCGCGCCGAGGAACGTCCTCGCGTTGTTGCAGAGGATGTTGAGGGCGGAAGCGAGGTTGGCCGCTCCCGGGTCCTGAGCGGAAACGATAGAAACAAGGTTGAATGCCAGCACAGTCAATAGCAGGTATTTTCCGAAAGCGTTCAATTTATTCATGTAGCCGATTATGTTCATCTGTTCACCTTTGGGATTTATATCTTACATTAATATTTAAAAGGCTATTCCAGCGACTTATCCCTGTGTAGTTCCTGCTAATTCTGACACCTCGATAGAATTCAAAACTGGAAAATCCGCTGAAAAGGACATGATTTCGCTTAGGAAAGTACGTTTAATCCTAAG
>JAKEGJ010000011.1 GCA_022627495.1 Microcaldota archaeon | reverse complement strand
GGCGAATTCATGTCGAATCTGGGCATGATGCGCTCGGATGGGTGGAAGCAGGGCGTCAACTGGAGGGAATGCGTAAACTGGAACCAGTTCAACTCGCTGGTGTTCAATGCCATCCCGGCCGAGAGGGAAGGCGGCGCGGTCGTAGGAAGGCGGTTTGAGAAAAGCCGGCTGGCAAGGTCGCTTGCGGATATGCGGGACTCGCAGATTGCCAATGCCTCCCAACGGATTGGAGGAGGGGCAGCGCAGCCGCGAAGCGCGGCAGGCAGGCTCGCAGAGACACGGAGGCCGGCGCCCGAAAGGAGGGAAACGTTCGAATATTCGGTATCATACGGAATCCTGGGCAGTCCCCAGCGCACATTCACATTCAAAACCGCCAGCCCGATTACCGATTATTCGGAAAGATGGCTATCTTCTGCCCTGAGGAATCCGCCTGGGGGGTTCGTCGCACTGGAAAGCGGGAGGCAGATTAGCCCGGAGAGGCGGCTAGCACTCGCCGCTGAAATAGAGCTGCAGGCCAGGGACCCCATCGGCACGTTCGCGATAACCCCGGCAGCGGCGGCCCGGCGCCGGAGAAAGGGCTGACTCCGGCCTTAACCCTTTTTCGGGGCGCGCTCCTGCGTCCGGATAATCTCGAACACCTTGTGGTCCTTGAACGCCTGGACGTAGTTCTTGATGAACGTCAGGAAAAGGACCGGGCGCTCTATTATCAGGCGGTCTGCCCTTCTCCGCGTCTGGAAGCCTAGGCGGAGCAGCATCATCTCGTCCTGCTTGGTGGCAAACCCCAGTGAGACGACGCCGCGCTCGTCTATGGAGCCGGTCGCGTCGAACATGCCTGCAATGTAGTTCGCCGCATATTCGTTCAGGTACTTGAAGCGCTCAAGCTGCTCGGATTCAATCTGCTGGAAGAATTTCCGGTAGGCGGTGTGGTAGAAATAGACCTTGTCCGGGCCGGTCAGCATCTTGTCCGAAGTCGTGAGCTGCCTATCAAGAACTTCCTTCGTGAAAATCTCCAGGACGTTCTTTCCGCCTTCGACGCCGACGCCGTCGGGACAGCGGGCCTTGCGCCAGAGGCCGATAAGGTAGGAAAGCTCGGGGGAGAGTTTGATTTTCATGGAGCATCAGCGGTCCGGATAGCCTCCGGGCCCTACATCTTCATCTTCTTTTTCCGCTCATCCTCGCCTTTGCTCTTCTCAGCATCCGATTCGGCTTCGAATTTCACGGACTTGCGGGAGGGGACGCCGATGTCCACCCGCCTGGAGCCGGTTATGAACTCGTTTATCTCCTCGGCCAGCAGCTCGTCCACCTGGCCCGAGAACCATTTCGCTGTTTTAGACGATATGTATGCGCGCTTGAATATGTCCGAGACCTCTTTGCTGTCCGTTTCGTTGAACGGCTCCCGGTCCTCGAGCACCCTCTCTTCGGCCTTGACCAGGAGCTCGCCGAAGCGGGACACGTCCTTCTCGCTCGCGCCGCCTGCGTTCAGGGCGGTGAGGATGCCCTTGGCCAGCACGGTGTTGCGCTTGCCGGTGCGCGTCAGCAGGTTGTCGAGCTTCTTGATGTCCTTCTGGGGGAGGCCGCCCTGCCTGGCGGCGTCAAGCACCCTCCGCGAGAACTCGAAAAACGCCCCGATGAACCTCATAGAAAGCTTCCCCTTCCGGCTGAGTTGATAAAGCGGATAAGCTTAATAAATCGATGGGGGGACGACAGCAATTTAAACCGGAAGAGGCAATAGGTTTTCATGAAGTATCAGGTTGATGTGGGCAAGGTCAGGAAGATCCAGAGCAACATCTGGGACAAGATAAAATCCACATTCTCATTCCGGAAGGGGTATGGCGAGGCCATGCCGGTATTCGGCCATTACGGGGGCCTCTTCAAGTGCGGCGACGAGAAGCTCGTCATCCACACCGACGGCGTAGGGACGAAGCTCCTAGTCGCCCAGGAGATGGAGAAGTACAACACGGTCGGCATAGATGCAATCGCCATGTCGGTGAACGACATCCTTTGCGTCGGGGCCGAGCCAATGGTCGGCGTGGATTACATCGGCCTCGCGAACGAGGACCCGGAGCTGGTCGCCGAAATCATGGACGGCCTTGTCGCGGGCGCGGAGGAGAGCGGGTGTGCAATCGTCGGCGGCGAGACCGCGGTCATACCGGACATCATTAAGGGCACGAAAAAGCCCTTCGACCTCACATTCACAGTGGTGGGGCGCGTCAGGAAGCTTGTGCTTGGCAGCGAGATAGCCAAGGGCGATGTGATAGTCGGCCTGGAAAGCTCGGGCCTCCATTCCAACGGATACACGCTTGCCCGGAGCGCGCTGGATATTGGCAGGTGGGGCGCGGAGATGCTGACGCCCACCCGGATTTATGCCAGCACGGTCCTTGAAGCGATAGACGCATGCGACGTCCACGGCATCGCGCACATCACAGGCGGAGGGTTCTCGAAACTGACCCGCCTGAACAAAGAGATCGGCTACAAGCTCGACGCCCTCCCCAAGCCGAAACCTATCTTCGAAGCTCTGCGCGAAAACGTAAAGGACAATGCGGAGATGCATAAGACGTTCAACATGGGCGTGGGCATGTGCATAATCCTGCCCGCGGACCGCGCTGACACCGTCATAAACATCGCGAAGAAGCACAACGTGGAGGCAGGCATCGTAGGCAGCATCACCGAGAAGAAGGGCGTCTGGCTCTGCGACGGGAAAAAGGAGACTGATATTTCAATAAAGGGGGGGATGGCATGAATAGGCTGGTTATTGCGGCGATAGCGTTGTCGCTGGTGTTTTTCGGCTGCTGCGGGCAGACCCCGCTTTCGCCAACGCCAGGCGGCTCGGAGGGAGAAGGAGCGATTACTCAAGGCGGGGAGAACGGAGCGGCCGGGGGAACAGGTGGCGAAATCCCGCAAGCTGATGCCGGGACGCAGGAGCCGCCCACAGGGGAAGGCACGATTGTAGATGTCGGCGGCAGCACCGGCACGGGAGGAGGGAGCGCGGGCGTGCCCGCAGATTCCCAGGTGGACTGCGCCACGATGACGCCAACATGCGGCGACTGCGTGGCGAAGGCGGGCTGCGGCTGGTGCAAGAGCAGGAACGGATGCTTCTACGGAGATGAAAGCGGGCCTGCCGGGGATGTGACCTGCGAGCAGGTGAACTGGGCATACAGCGAATCCGCGTGCGCGGCGCCTGTTGGCGGGGATACGTGCTCGTCAAAAACCAACTGCGCGGACTGCCTTAGCGGCTCAGGGTGCAGATGGTGCCAGATAGGAACTGTTTGCGCAAGCGCGGACTCCGCCGACATATGCACCGTAGGCGGCTGGAGAACCAAGATTTACGAGTGCTACGCCGGCCAATAGACGCAGTAGCTTGGAAAGGGCGGTCAGGGGGACTTCAGCGCGCGGATTGCCGCATCGAGCATGAGGACAGTGTCGACCGCCCTGCAAAATCTTTTATTGGCCTCGTCTTTGGGGGCGGATGCGGAATCTGAGGGTAATGCGGTCAGGAGCTGCTCTGCCTGCATGAGAACAAGGTTCGCCTCATTGACCGCATGCTGGGATGCCCGTGCGGGGGAGAATTTCAGGACATGCAACTGCTCCGAAAGCTCGCTTTTTTTCTTGCGGATATCCAGGACTATGCTGGAGAACGGCCGGTCCCAGGGCGGAAGCTGCCTGGCATGGCTAAGCTGCTCGATGATTCCGGGGGTGCGCATGAATACCTTTGGGAGAAGGCGGCGCTTCGGAGCAGCGGGAATGCTGGTTCTGGCATCGTCGGACAGAGGTCGGTCTGGGGTGGTTTTCATTTTCTTACCAGCAACGCTTTGGCGGACTAGAGTTTAAAACGATATTGGCATGCCGGACCGGGGGAGCGCACCGGCCGGGCATTGGCTGCTCAGTCCGCGCTTTCGATTTCAGCCACGCCCCGAACCCCGTCCCAGGTCTTCTTCCAGCCGCGGATGATTATGCGCTTTTTGAAAAATGGGGCGTTCGCCACGAACGTCTCGCCCTCGCCGCCTTCGAGGAACAGGTGGACGTTTGGTTTCTTCGCCCGGATGAGCTTTTCCAGCGGCTCGCCCAGAAACTCCGGCCCGAGGCCTTCGGCGGCCACCGCGGTCACGTAGATTTCGAAATCCCTGAGCATCTCCTCCATCTTGTCCTCGCCTGCATGCCAGAGCGGAGCGAACGACTGGATGCCGAGCTCCGTTGCGATTGCGTCGATGCGGCTTTTCTGGTACGTGCTCGCGACCGCGCCGGTGGCTATGGCTTGCGGCTTCAGCTTCCGCAGGGCCTCCACGACCGTCTCCCGCCAGTTCTCCTCCGTCGTCTCCACGATGACCTGCATAAGGCCCATCGCTTCCGCCTGCTTTTTCGTTGCATCGATGTTGGGATGGTGGAACATCATCGAGTATTCCGGCGGGCGGACGGTGAGGAGGACGACTTCGTGGCCCTCTTTCAGCGCCCAGCCTGTCGCATAGACTGAATCCTTACCGCCAGAGAAAAGCACGGCTACCCTCATGATATAATAATCGGGCGGGGCGTATAAAAAAGCATGGCAAAGAAGGCATTGGCCATCAAGGCGGCCGTATTCGATTTGGATGGCACGCTTTTCCTTGGCAGGACTCCGATACCCGGAGCGATTGAGACGCTCCGGGCTCTCCGGGATGCCGGGACGAAGACGCTATTCCTGACGAACGCAGGCACCCGGACACGCAAGGGCGTCGCGGAAAAGCTCGTGGGCCTCGGGTTTGCGGCGCAAGAGCGGGAGATTTACTGCGGCTCGTACATCCTCGCAATGCACATACGGGACAAGCATCCGGGGAAAACGGTATTCCCCGTTGGCGAACCCGGGCTTTCGGAAGAGCTGGAAAAAAACGGAATCAAGGTCGATGCGCACGGGGCGGGCGCAGACATCGTCGCCGTCTGCCTCGACCGGACGCTGACGTATGAGAAACTGGGGAAGGCCCATGTGCTCCTGCGCAAAGGCGCGCTGTTCCTGGCAACGAACAAGGACCACATATTCCCAACCGAGAAAGGGACGATGCCCGGGGCCGGCGCGATTGTCGCCGCGCTCGAGTTTTCGTCCGAGAGAACGCCTTATGTGGTCGGGAAGCCGAACCCGATGGCGTTCGAATTGATGATGGCCGAACATGGGCTTAAAGGCAGCGAAACGCTCATGGTGGGCGACAGGCTGGACACGGACATCGCGTTCGCGCGCAATTGCGGCATGAAATCAGCGCTGGTCCTGACAGGGAATTCGAAGCGGGCGGACATCGGCGACCTGAAGCCTGATTACGTGCTGGATTCCGTCGCGCAGCTTACCGAAAAATTGGGATTGGAAAAAAGGAAATAGAAATGGAAGGAAAATACCGACCGGCTAATCCTCCATCAAATCGCGCAATGTATCGCTCGGTATTTCCGGCGTGAAGAGGCTTTCGTCGATGTTCACTAGCGGAGGCTCCGTGCCGGATGGCTTGGGCGCGGAGGGCATTGCGGAATCGCCCACGATGCTGTAGCTTATCTGCACCGAGTTCCCGCAGCGGCATTTGCCGGCAAAAAGGAGCTCCCGGACTTCAAGCTCGCTGTTGAATGAAACCGATGATTCCGAACCGCAGTTCGAGCACTTAACAGTCCTTCTGAGGTCTGTCATACGATCACCGCAGGGGATTACCGATGTCATGTTTATAATCGCTTACCCGCCAGAATCCAGCCGATTATCTCCGTTCCCATATAAAGCCGGCCGAGATGAGTTCGCCAATCAGCTTTTCAGCTCCATCGCGGCTTATGGCTCCCTTCTCAAGGCCGAAACGGATGATGGTGGCTGTTCCGACATACTCGATTCCTTCTTCCTGCGCAGCCTTCCTCGCTTTCTTGTCATCTATGACGGCCAGTCCCCTTGTTTTGGCAGCAAGGGATATCACCGAAGCTTCCCCGATGTGGATATTGTATCTGTCCGCAATCGCGCTTTCTGCCTGCATCACCATGATTTTTTGGTGGCGAAAATCCCGCAGCAGGGGTTTCCTGCTCAGGCCAAGCTCACGTTGGACCTGCTCCGTTATGGCCACGTCTTGGCCTTTGAGGATTTCCAGCAACAGCCCCACACGTCCGGCGAGTATGAATGCGGATATGCACGATGTGTCGAGAATGACAATCATCCAAGAAGCCTCTTGGCCGCCTTGAGCTCTTTGTCCGCGTCTTTCGTTGTCGCTGGCTCGAAGCGGGGCTGCACGCCGCGCAGGTAGAGGGCGTCGAGCATCTCGTCATAAGGAATGCCTGCGATCGCCGCCGCCTTTCCAAGGGATACCTTGTCCTTCTTGTAAAGCTCGATGGCCAAATCCAGGTCGCTGAGCTTCTTTTCCTCAACAAGATGCCTGACCGCTTCGCGTATGAGCTCGCTCATGTTGCCGAACATGCCGGCTTCCACAAGCATCTCCGCCTTTTCCCTCACGATGTCGGGCAGGTGGATATATGTTGAACTTTTCATGTGTATCAATAGTGTTTTAATAGTGAATTAGTTTAAAAATAGTTGTTTTTTGATGACGCTGGATTATACACTATAGAAGGATCGCCCTTTTCTCGGTGATTATCTCGTCCATGCGCTGGTCGTTCTCGTGGGAGGGAAGCTTTTCCACAAGCTGGAAGTCGAAGCAGACGCCAATCCGGTAGGCGAACGATTTCGCGAGGTATTTGTCGTAATAGCCCCTGCCGTAGCCCAGGCGGTGCATGCAAAGGCCGAAGGCGACGCCAGGCACGATGACGAGCGGAGGCTCGACGGGTTCAGGGTTCAGGGTTTCGGGTTCACAGATGCCGAATTTCCCTTTCCGCACCTTCTCGAGAGAGTGCAGTCTGCAGAATGACATGGCGTGGTCGGTCGTCACTGGAACGGCAACCTCCTTATTCAGGGAGAACGTGCGCGAGATCATCCCCGTTGTGTCGACTTCGTTCCCCTTCGGGAGGTAGAAGCCGATGCATTGCGCCTCCTTGAAACGTGGATGATTGATTAGTTTTTCCCCGATGGCGTTGCTGACGAGCGTGAGCTCCTCCTTCGAAAGCGAATCGCGCTGCGCGAGCATTCTTTTCCGCAGATTTGCCTTGAGGTGCTGCACCATCGAAGGGTACTATTGTCTAAGAGTTAAAAAAAGAGTGGACAACCGGTTTCATGGCAGGGCATGGTTAAGGATGTGCCCCCCCCCCCCAAGATTTAAAAACCGCGGCGGGGTTGTTTTTCCAAGAGGCGCGAGTGCTAATATTATCAGGTGAAAACATGACGGTACCTAACAGAAGCGGAAGATTCGGGAATGCGGGAAGAGGGTCGCAGGCCTCCGGCATGACGCGGGGGGGCTTTTTGAGGACTGCGGGCTTTGCTGTCGGGGCAATCACAGCCGCTGGACTGGTTGGAGGAGGGGTCGCAAAATCCGCACCGCCTTTCGGTTCGCTCAATCCTGTTGATGGGTATTATGAGGTTTATCCGTTTGGCGATGCGTTCCTGGACCTCTCGAATGTCCAATTGGCGGTATTGGGAATGCAGCTGGTTCCTGATGTTCCACCGAATCCCCCGTATCCGATGCCCATCCCGGGTTTTACCGGCAAAGTGCGCCTTAAGGCAGGAACATTCAATTTTAACGGCACAAATCCCATCCTGGGAACGCCCGGCGTCGTATTGCCATACCCCGTGGCACTTGTTGGAGATGGGACAGACAGTGACGGAAATCCCAGGACCGTGATTAATGGCGGTGGCGGATTCACCTCCCAACCCTGGGGGGCGGTTACGGTATATTCGGATGGCGACATAAAAATTGACGGCCTTTGGTTCCAGGATCAGACGCTTGCGGCGGTCGGATCCTTCAAGTGGAACAGCCTCGAGATAACCAATAACCGCATCACCGGGGTGAAGCCCGTTGTTTTGCCACCATACTCGTTTGGCCCGGAGCAGCCGTTTGATTTTGAAAGCAGGCTGCCGATTGGCATCATGGGGCAGGGGGCGACGGGTTCGCCTGGGGCGATTCTTTTGGCTGGAAACGTCCTGGATAATACCGGCGCATTCTCAACTTTGCTAGGCGCTGATACCGGCATAACCACTGCCCTCACAAATGATTCGCTGGAAATATTCAATAATCAGATTAAGTCCCTGGGCATTTGCGTCTATACGACGATGAATTTCGGCACCACGAGGATAGAGTCAAATGCCCTCACCTCCACTCCGCCCCTGTTTGATGCGGCCATTTGGTGCTTTTATAATAAATCCGCAAGGATTGCGGGCAATACGATAAACCTGCCGGCCGGTTCCCTCGGCTCAGGCCTCTCATTGTCGAACATGGGCGGAGACGCGTTTGAATTATCAGGAAACTTGATTTTGATGGGGTCTGGGCTAGCAGCCATCCACATGGGCGACCCGGGGGGGTGCTTCTTCGCTCCGCCTTTGCCCCTGCAGGGTGCGCTGATACGAAATAACAAAATCCAGGGATCCGCCATGCATGCGCTGGTTGCATTTGACTACCCTCCAATCCCCCCGCTCACTGCCGAGCCATTTGCCAACGCCTCAAATTCCAACGAAGTGGCGGGCAACAACATGACTGCATTCACCCCGACGGGCGGATTCTTTGGGACTCCCCCGGTCCATGTTTTCCTTGGCCCATACACGTACAACAATGATTTGAGGGGCTACTTCGGAGGAACAGACTCGGTTGTCGACCTGAACCCAACGGGCCCTTATGCTGACCAACCCAACCACATAACCGGGTGCGCCCCGATGAAAGGCGCGGGCGGCATTGGCAGCGCCATATCCGGGAGCAACCTGGCAAACGCAGCAAAAAGGACAATCATGATGGGCGGGCTTCTACAGTCCATGGGCAAAGCTGCGGAGGACTCGGCCGGCAAGCTGAAACAACAGTTCGGCCAATAATCCCCTGAATCTTTTTTACTTTCGATTTTTTTGGCTGCAAGCCATCACCCACAATCCGTCCAGCTCCAATGATTATTAAGGATTAGATGGATGGAAGTATCATGGAAACGGCAGCTAGGTACATATTCGAGGCAGGCATGCTGAAGCGCGTGAAAAGGAGCGGCTGGTGGGCCGAGAAGGTGGAGAATCCGGAAAGCGTGGCGGACCATTCGTTCCGCACCGGCGTCATTGCGTTCATCATTGCCAGGATGGAAGGGCTCGGCGAAGCTGATGCGAACCGGCTCTGCACCGCCGCCGTCTTCCACGACATGCACGAGGCGCGCCTCGGCGACATGCACAAGATAACGGCGCGCTATATAGAGGTGACGAAGGAGCTTGAGCGCAAGGTGGAGCGCGAGCAGGCGGCCGGGATGCCGCCGCCAATCCAGAACTCGATACTCGGAACGCTCGACCTTTCAGAAAAAGAGCGCATCATATTGAAGGATGCCGACTACCTCGAATGCGCATTCCAGGCGAAGGAGTATCTTGACGTCGGTTATCGGGGGGCGCAGAGCTGGATAGACAATATCGGCGCGCGCCTGAAAACCAGGAGCGCGAAGTCGCTCCATGCTAAAATGAAGACAATGGATTCAAACTGCTGGTGGAAAGGACTGAAAAGGCTCGATTGAGGGGGAGGGTCAGAAAGGAACGTGGAAAATGGGGAGGGGCGCTCCCCTCCGCGTTTTTCGGGTGGAAGGGACTGAAGAAGCTGGAATGAGTTCGCGCCTTGCGCGCGGCAAGAAGGCTAGGGGGTCAGAATCGCGAATATCGGGAAGTCGCTGCCGTCAGCCCTCTCGCCGCGCAGGTTAATTATCCAGCCGCCCAGGCTCCGGTCGTACCGCGTGGCTTCGGAAATCTCGAAAACGTTCTGGAGCTCGGGGAAATTCGCGTGGAGCTTCATGGTCCGGATGTCCATCTCCCTCGAGTAGAAGGGGGTTCCGCGCTTTCCTGTGAAAACGATGTTGTAGAAGCCCCTCACTGCGCCCTTGCCGCGTTCGCCCAAAGGGACGACCGCGAACATCTCGGAATCGAGAACATGCACAGAGGCTGCTGCGACATCGTGCTCCGGCCAGCGGTTCTGCACCTGGATCTTGCGTGTCAGGTCGAATAATCCGTGGTCCGGATTGTTGGAGGCCACTCCTTCCAGCGAATAGCGGGCCGCCTGGAACAGGCCCGTGTTCGTGATGGTCGCTATCGTTATCTGGTCGTAAGGGGCGTCGGGATTGCGCCAAATATCCGCAGACACAACCCGCACACCGGGAACAGCATACTCATCCGGCGCCGTATGGGTGCTTTCCAGGATTCTGTCAACGCTGAGTGCGCCATTTGCATATCTCAGCCTGCGTATGAACACCTTGTCACGATTCACGGAAATGAGATGGCCTGACGAGGTGCAGAATGATGCGAGCGGCTCCCCTTCCACGCCCAGCTTTGGGCTGCTGAGCGCGAGTTCCTGGCCCAGTTCCGAACTCCCCCTTCGCCCGGATTCTACGTACACCTTGAGGGAGTCCTGGCCAAAGCCGTAGCACCTGAAATTGTCCCTCTCATTCGAGCAGGCGCAGAGGCCCAACGCACCGACTAATGCGGCTCCAGCGATGAACGCGCATCCGGCGCCGCCTGCACGAATGTTGCGCGGACTGGCCCCGATGCCATCAGCCGCGCCCTTTGTCAGCCTTTTCACGAACGTTATATGTTCGGCAATGTCTTTAAATGTTGTGGGAAACTATGAAACAATAAGTTTATTGTTCGGTTTTCCTGCTCCGGCGCGGATCCGCGGTGGAATCGGCCCGGACATATTCGTGGCCGTGGGCCGGTTGCTGCCTGGAGCTGTCGAATGCGACTGCCTCGCGGCCTCGGGCCAAGGGCACAACCGAGGACTGGGGAGGTACGGACGTATGGCCGTGGTCTGTGGCAACCCGTTCGCTGTCGGATTGGATTCTCGCCGGCAGGCGCGCTTCGATGCGGCCTGCGAGGGCTGGATTCGTGCCTCGGAGCGCGTCCGCGAGCTGCCTCGACGCTTCGGGGCGGGGCCGAACCGCATGCTCAAGCGCCATCTGGACGAATCTCACCGCATCAAGGCCGTGCGCGGCCAGCGTGAGCGCGATGGACGGCTGCGTGCCGCCGGTTTGCCTTGTCTCGCGAAACGGGGAGAATGCCTGGGCCATAACCCCCTTTTCGGGCCATAAATTTAATAATGTCATCCGGGTTTCTAAAGGCATGGAGCTTCACCGGGCAGGGTATGTCGCCCAGATATCGGCGTATATAAAGAGCGGGCAGGCGCAAAGCGCATATGCGCTATCGCGGGAGATGGAAGCGAAGTTCCCTGATGACGCGCTGGCAGCGTACCTGGTGGCCGAATCGTCATTCTGGTGCGGCGATATGCATGAAGCGGCTCTTGAGGCCAGGAAAGCATTCAACAGGATGGCTGACCCGCGCGACCTGGCCGCCTGCGCTGTCCTAGGCGCGACTGCATATTATGAAATGCGCGAGTATTGGAAAGGGCTTGAGTTCCTGAAAGCTGCGAAGGCCCTGGGAAGGGATGCGCAGATTGACCGGCTCCTGGTCCTGATGGCGATGGCGCTTGGCGACACTGCCGAGGCTGCGCGCCATCTGGATGATTTATATAAGACGGACCCGAAAGCCGCGGAAGAGCTTGCCGACAGGCTGGCTTAGCGCCCTTGTATCCTGTGCCTTAGCGACGGGCGCGATGGTTCCAGCAGGTGGTAAGAGCGCTTGTGGCCGGCAAGTTCGAGGTAAATCCTTTGCCTGCCCTTCAGCTGGACCTCGAGCGGAGTCTGCCCCAGCTTCCTTGTGACCATGGTACCGCCATCGAGCCTCTCTTCGATGAACACAGACGCGCCCGCGGGCTCCGAGTGAATGTCGGCCCTATAGATAGGCGATGTTTCCAGTGCTTTGTCCCGCAACTTCATTGCGCCGAATATGCCCAGGGCCGCTGCAACCGCGGCCAGCGGGGGGATTGCCCAGAAAACCTTCGGCCGCTTCTTTTTCGGCAAGGGAGGCGGGGCAGAGGCCGGAGCATCCTCCTGCGTCTTCAATATGCCCAGGCCATCGATGGCACCGACGAGCTCCTGCGCGCTTGGATAGCGTTTGTCCGGGTTCTTCTCCAGGCATTTAAGGACGAGCGATTCCAGGGCTAAAGGAATCCCGAGGTCCGGCCTCTTTTCCCTCAACGGCTGAGGCGCCTGCGTCTTAAGCTGATAAAGGACCGCCATGGGGGTCTGCGATACGAACGGCGGCCTTCCGCAGAGCATCTCATACAACGTCGCCCCAAGGGAGTAGATATCAATCCTATGGTCGAATGATGGCGCCTCGGACGAGTCTGGCACGGTCTCCGGGGCGAGGTAGAAAGGAGTGCCGACGAAATTGCCTGCCTTTGTGATTTGGGGCTGCCCTTCGATTCCGGAAAGGCGGGCGAGCCCGAGGTCGATTAGCTTCACGTCATCCATGGTGCCCTCCCTGCAAAGAAAAATGTTTTCGGGCTTGATGTCCCTGTGGATTACGCCTTTGGAGTGCGCTTCGGCCAGCGCGAGGCACACCTGGCGCGCAATGCGCAGGGAGCGGGCGGCCCCAATCGTCTTTTTGGCGAGCGAGCTTTTCGCGATTTCGTCCGCCAAATCGGTACCCCTGAGGAACTCCATCACGAAGAACGGGCGGCTGGATACCTCCCCGCTCTCGTACATCCTCACCACGTTCTGATGGCGTATGCCGCGGACTATCTCCGCCTCGCGGAAGAAGCGGGTGCGTGATTCAGGGGTGTTCACAAGCTGTTCTGAAAGCAGCTTGATGGCGACTGTTTGCCCGTCATCGAGCCCGAGCGCGGTCGACTTGCCCCGATAGCGCGCCTCGTACACTTCGCCCATGCCCCCCCTGCCGACGAACCGGATTATCTCGTAATTCAGCTTGGAGAATTCTGATGCGAGGCCCAATGGCACTCCCGCGGCCGCCTCGATGGCGCGCTCGTCAGGAGGGACAGTCTTTCCCAGCTCGGGGGAGAACCGCCTGAACGCTTCTGATGGCGTGGGGCCGGGCTGGGTGTCCTCGGATGACAGCCGCTCCGAGGAGGTCCTGCCTGCCAGGTGGGGCCGCTCTCCGGGGGGTTTGTTTCTGCGCTGCCAAGACATGTTACATAAGATGGAACAAAATAGATATAAACCTGCGGTTTTCACTATGTGCCTGAGCCAAATATTTGAAAAACTGACAGGTTGATGTATTACCAGAGGCACATGGGACTCCAAGAGAAACTAAAAGAGCTTGAAGACGAGCTTGCGCGCACGCAGAAGAACAAGGCTACGGAGTACCACATCGGAATCGTCAAGTCGAAAATCGCGCAGATACGGCGCGAGCTGCTCGCGCCCAGGAAGCACGGGGCGAGCGGGGGCGGCTTCGACATAAAAAAAAGCGGCGACGCCACGGTGGCGATAATCGGCCTGCCCAGCGTAGGCAAGTCCACGCTCCTGAACAAGCTCACGAATGCGGAGTCCAAGACGGCCGCGTACGCATTCACTACCCTCAAATGCATCCCGGGCACCATGGACTACAAGAACACCAAAATCCAGATACTCGACCTCCCGGGAATAATCGAAGGCGCGAAAGACGGGAAAGGCAGGGGCAGGGAGGTCATCGCGGTGGCGCGCAACGCGGACCTGATACTAATCATGATAGAGGCCAACCACCCGGACCAGCGCCGCATCATCGAGACGGAGCTATACGGGTTCGGCATACGGGTAAACGCCAGGCGGCCCAAGGTCTCAATCGGGAAGGCAATGAAAGGCGGCATAACAATCAACCACACGGTCCCAATCACGAAGATCAGCGAGCGGGGGATTCAGGCGACTTTGAACCAGTATAGCATGTTCAACGCGGATGTCATACTCCATGAGGATATCACCGTGGACGAATTCATAGACGTGGTGGAAGGAAACAGGGCGTACGTGCCCGCAGTCTACGTCCTTAGCAAGGCGGACCTTGTGAAGATGCCGCCCAAGCTCCCTTTCAAGTATGTGTCCATCTCGGCGGAGAAGAACGCAGGCATCGACGAACTCAAGCGCCAGATATACGACAGGCTCGACCTCATCCACATATTCACCAAGCGCAAGGGCGAGGCCGCCGACATGGACGAGCCGATGGTTGTCCGGAGCGGCATCAGCGTGGGCGAGGTGTGCGAGAAGCTCCACCGGGATTTGAAGAAGGAGTTCCGCTACGGCCTGGTCTGGGGAAAGAGCGTCAAGCACCAGCCGCAACGCGTCGGGCTTGAGCACACCCTTGCTGATGGAGACATCCTGCAAGTCATAAAACGGCAGGGCTGAGCGGGATTGCGATGCAGGATTGGAGGATGTGATTGGATGGAATACCAGGCGAAGAATTTCGACGGGCTTTTGGGGATGGAAGGGTTCAGCGACACGCTGCTGAAGAACCACTTCACGCTGTATGCAGGCTACGTGGCGAACACGAACAAGGTGGCGGATGCGCTTGCCGCGATGGCGAAGGAAGGCAGGGGCGGAACGCCGGAATACGCCGAGCTGAAGCGCCGCTTCGGCTGGGAGTTCAACGGCATGCGCCTGCATGAATTGTATTTCGGAAACATGGCAAATGGCGGGTCTAAACCTGATGCTGCGCCGGAGCTTGCAAAGGCGCTTGCAGGGGAATTCGGCTCCCTTGAAGGCTGGGAGAAGGATTTTCGTGCAACAGGCGCGATGCGCGGCATAGGATGGGTCGTATTATACTACGACCAAACCGGAAAGCGCCTATTCAACATGTGGATAAACGAGCATGATGCCGGGCATCCTTCGGGGTGCGCCCCCATCCTTGTGATGGACGTGTTCGAGCATGCATATATGACCGACTACGGCCTGAAAAGGGCGGACTACATAGGCGCGTTTTTCAGGAACCTGGATTGGGAGGCAACTGAGGCGAGGTTCGCGAAGGCGACAGCCTAGTGGAGTGGAACCGCATGTACGTGCCTGTGATTCTTGGGACCGGAAGGGAGGGAAGGCAGTCTGAGAAGGTCGCGAGGTTCATCCTCTCCGAGGCGGCGGCACGCGGGTTTGAAAGCGAAATCCTGGATGTGCGGGATTATGCGCAGAAAGCCACGGACAATACCGGAAAAACAGCCGCTGCCAGGAAGCTCGCCGAGAAGGTGAAGAATGCCGCGGCGGTCATAATCGTGTCTCCAGAATACAACCACGGCTATCCGGGCGAGCTGAAGATGATGCTCGACTTGTGCTATGGCGAATACGCCGGAAAGCCGCTGGGCATTTGCGGAGTGTCGAGCGGGCCCCTCGGAGGTGCGAGGATGGTCGAGCAGCTGCGCCTTGTCGCAGTCGAGCTCCGCATGCAGAACATGCGCGAGGCGCTTTATTTTTCATCGGTCCAGGACATGTTCGACGATTCGGGTGCGATAAAGGACAAGGAGGCGTGGGGAAGGCGGACGAAGAAGTTCTTCGACGAGCTGTCGGCACGGACCGCCAGAGGGGGTTGATTGCATGGTCACAAAGGAGGAGATAGACAAGGTCATCGAATGGTGCGAGAAGGTGAAGAAGGAGCGCAACCGCATATATGTCATCGAGCGCAATCCGTTCCGGGAAGGAATCGACTGGATGAGGCGCTTCATACTAGTCGAGATTGACCGCCCGAAAGAGATGGCGGCCAAGAACAACCTCGTGTACGATTCCACGCTCCATGTGCTATGGCAGTACATGAACAATGATTGGCGGAGAGTCGAGCCGGATATCCGGGTACAGAAGTGAGCGCAGATACGCAACCGCGTCGGCCCATCCGGCTTGAAGGTCGACATGCCTGATACAGTCTTTTATAAGCTTTTTCATCCAGAATATGTGTAGAATAGATGTATTAATGTGGTTCGAATGACGATGGCTGAAGAGATAGGCGATGCGCCCGCACGTGGCGCCTTCTTCGGATTCAGCTTTGGCTATCGCCTTCAGGAGAACCACGAATAAGCCTTTTTTCTCCCTTGGTGGTTTTCCTGATGCGCCTGACACTTAGAGTCATTGATATAAAAATCTGAGAATCGACGGAGGATGGTTGTGATGGTCATGAAAAATCTGAAGCTGGCCGCATTAAGCGGAAGCGCAAGGACGGTCGTGCAGGTAGGGGACGTCAAAGTCGGGCAGGGGTTCACGGTGATTGCCGGCCCCTGCGGCGTCGAAAGCGAGGAGCAGACGCTCGAAACGGCACGCGCGGTAAAGGAGGCCGGGGCGGACATGCTCCGCGGCGGCGCTTTCAAGCCGCGCACATCGCCATACGCGTTCCAGGGCCTGGGCCTGAAAGGGCTCAAGATACTCGAAAAAGCGAGGGACGAGACCGGCCTACCCATCGTAACCGAGGTCATAGACACCAGGGACGTTTCCTGGGTCTGCGAATACGCCGACGTCCTCCAGATTGGGGCGCGGAACATGCAGAATTTCTCGCTCCTGAAAGAAGTCGGGAAGGCGAACAAGCCCGTGCTCCTCAAGCGCGGCATGTACTCGACGCTCGAGGAATGGCTCAATTGCGCTGAATACATCCTCAATGAAGGCAATCCGGACGTAATCCTCTGCGAGCGCGGCATCCGCACATTCGAGACCTACACCAGGAACACGCTGGATTTGAGCGCGGTGCCTGCGGTGAAGGAGCTGACGCACCTCCCAATCATCACCGACCCGACGCACGGCACAGGCAGGCTGAGCCTGATTACGCCGATGAGCCTCGCTTCGGTGGCATGCGGCGCGGACGGCATAATAGTCGAGGTGCACAGGAACCCGGCCGAGGCGCTAAGCGACAAGGACCAGGCCCTGACACCGCCGCAGTTCAAGGAAATGCTCGGTAAGGTCCGCAAGCTGCATGGCATGATGGGTGATGTGAAATGAGGACGATGACGCTCCAGGCGCCAAGCGGCGCATGCAAAATCGCGCTCGGCGAGTCCATCGGGAACCTGAAGGGCTACTGCGGGGGCGCGGATAAGATAGTGGCGATAACCGACTCGAACGTCCGCCGCCTCCACGGGGAGAAGCTGGGTGGAATGGAGAGTATAGCCATGGAGCCGGGTGAGGCCCACAAGACCCTGGAAACTGCGGAAGCGATATATGCCCGGTTGCTGGAACTGGAGGCAGACCGTTCCTCCTTCATCGTTGGGGTCGGTGGCGGGATAGTCTGCGATGTCGCCGGGTTCGTCGCGTCCACCTACATGCGGGGCGTGCGCTTCGGGTTCGTGCCGACGACCCTGCTTGCGCAGGTCGATGCGAGCGTGGGCGGCAAGAACGGGATAAATTTCCGGGGCTACAAGAACATAATCGGCACAATCCGGCAGCCGGAATTCTGCATCTGCGATTTCAGCCTGCTCGGCACCCTGCCGAAGGAGGAGCTCCGGAACGGATTCGCCGAGGCGGTCAAGACGGCCGCAATCGGCGACGCGTCGCTGTTTTCCTTCCTGGAAGGGAACTGGGACAGCGCGTTCGCGCTCCAGAGGGCCGCAATCGAGAAAGTGGTGCATGATTCGCTCCAGGTGAAGATGAGGATTGTCAGCGCGGACGAGGGCGAGAAGGGCCAGAGGATGAAGCTGAATTTCGGCCACACGATAGGCCATGCAATCGAGAAGGCGGCCGGCATCCCGCACGGCGAGGCGATAAGCATAGGCATGGTGGCCGCCGCGAACCTCTCGCGCAAAAAGGCCGGGCTAGACGCCAAGGAGGCGCAGGGGCTGGAGAAGCTGCTGAAGGAAATCGGGCTCCCTACGCATCTTGGGGCGAAGAAGGCGGAGGTGCTTGAGGCCATACGCAAGGACAAGAAGAGGTACGGGGCGAAAATCAGGATGATCCTGCTTGAACGTATCGGCAGCGCGCGGATGGCGGATGTGGGCCTCGGGGAGATGGAGGGTGTAGTCAATGATATGTGTTAGCATAGCCGAGGGCACGGCGGATGGGTGCATCCGGGCGCTTGAAGGCCTTGAGCTGGCGGAGATTAGGATGGATGAGATGGAGCCGCAGGAGCTGACAAAGGCCAATATCCGCAGGATTTTTTCCAGCCCCCTCAAACTGATAGCCACGTGCAGGCCGGGAATCATCGACGAAGAGCACCGCCGGGGCATCCTGATTGATGCGGTTGATAGCGGCGCGGCGTATGTCGACATTGAGGTTGAATCCGACGACGGGCTGAAAAACGACATCGTGGCGGCTGCCAGGGGCAAGGGATGCAAAGTCATAGTATCCTACCACGATTACAAAAAGACCCCGTCCTCCGAGGAGCTCAGGCAGATAGTGGAGTGGTGCTTCGAAAGCGGTGCGGACATCGCGAAGATATCCTGCATGGCCAATTCGGAAAAAGACAATGCAAGGCTTTTCGGACTGCTGGATTTGGGGAGGCCGCTGATTGTAATAGGGATGGGAGAGCGGGGCAGGCTGACGCGCGTCGTGGCGCCGCTTCTTGGCGCTGTTTTCACTTACGCATCCTCTTCCCTGGGGAAGGAGACCGCCCCGGGCCAGATAGACAAGGCCAGGCTCGAGCGGATAATGGAGGAATTGAGGGGGATATAGCGATGGGAATGCCCGGACTGTTCGCGGTCGTCGGAAAGCCTGTGCTGCACAGCCTGAGCCCCCAGATGCACAATGCCGCTTTCAAGGCCCAATCAATCGATGCTCGATACATCCGCCTTGCATCGGAAAGCGCGGAAGGAGCGCTGCAAAGCGCAATGGCGATGGGAATCCGGGGCATGAACGTGACTGCGCCCTTCAAAGAGGAAATGGCATCGCATGTTACGGCTGCGGATGCGAATGCACGGGAGCTGGGCGCAGTCAACACAGTGCTATTCAAAGGGGGCGGCATGCCGCAGGGATACAATACGGACCCGGACGGCGTTTCGGGAGCGCTAGAAGCGGCCGGGATTGCGGTCAAGGGAGCGGAATGCGCCGTCCTTGGCGCCGGCGGTGCGGCAAAGGCTGCGGTGCTTGCGCTGAAGAAGGGCAAGGCCGGAAAAATCACGGTTGTGAACCGGACGCCGGAAAAGGCGGGCGCCATAGCCGCCAGGTTCGGTTGCGAAAGCTGCGGGCTTTCAGAAAGCGGAGATGCGATTGGCAAGGCGGACATAATAGTTTCCGCGCTGGGCACCGCTGACCGCGTCGTCCGGCCGGAATCCCTTAATAGGGGCATGGCCGTCCTGGATGCGCACTACTCGTCGCCAAGCGCGCTTGCGCAGGATGCGAGAAAGGCCGGATGCACTGTGATAGACGGCCGGGAATGGTTACTGCACCAGGGATTGCGGGCGTTCGCTCTGTTTTGCGGTAAAAAGGCGCCAATCGGCGTGATGAGGAAGGCCGTCTATGCCCGAAACCCGGAACCCAAAACCGGAAACATCGCCCTGGTCGGCATGATGGGGAGCGGCAAGGACAGCGTGGCGAAGGCGGTTTCTTCTAAAAAAGGCATGCCAATCGTCAGCACAGATGCGGAAATCGAGAAAAAAGCCGGGAAGGGAATCAGCAGGATATTCAAGGATGATGGGGAGGCGGGATTCCGGAAACTGGAGAGCGCGACGCTCGCGTCCCTGAAGGGTACGAAGGGCAGCGCCATCAACTGCGGCGGCGGCATCGTGATTCGTGCCGGAAACCGCAATGCCCTAAAAAGGCTGGCAAGCGTAGTCTGGCTGTGGGCGGATGTCCGGACGATAATGGAAAGGGTGCCGCAAGACGGAACGCGGCCGCTTTTTGCAGGGCCGGAGCCGGAAAAGAAGCTCCGGGCGCTCCTTTTCGAAAGGATTGGCGCGTATGCCGAAGCGTCCGACATGGTCGTTGCTACGGACGGGAAGACGCCGGATGAGATAGCGGAGAGGATTCTCTATGAAATTCATTGAACCCGGAGCCATCGAAGGTGTCGTAAGGGCGCCGCCGTCCAAAAGCATGATGCAGCGCGCAGTGATTATCGCCTCGCTTGCGCATGGAGAAACGCTCATAACTAACCCCACGTTCTGCGATGACGCTGCTGCCGCAATCGAAGTGGTCCAGGCGCTCGGCGCGCAGGTGGCATCCTGCCCCGAAGGCTTGATGGTCCAGGGCGGCGGGATTCCAAGAAGCGGAAGGCTCGAGTGCGGCGAATCGGGCACCTGCATGCGGATGGTTTCCGCAATCGCCGGGCTATATAGCCGGGAATTCGTCATCAGCGCAAAGGGCTCGCTGATGAAACGTCCGGTCGGCATGATTGAGGAGCCCATTCGCGCCCTCGGCGCGGAATGCAGCACGAAAAAAGGATTTCCCCCGATAAAAATCAAAGGGCCGATGCGCGGGGGGCCGGTCACGGTGGACGGCTCGGTCAGTTCGCAGTTTGTTAGCGGGCTCCTTATTGCGCTCCCGCTCTGCAAGGAGGATTCTGAGCTTACGGCCGTCGGCCTGAAAAGCAGCGCGTATGTGGCGATGACGCAGTCAGTCATGGCGCTTTTCGGGGCGAAGGGCGTTTCCGAAGACGGCATGGGGCGCTTCGAAATACGCGGGGGCCAGAGATATCTCGGAAGGAGGTATGCTGTCGAGGGCGACTGGTCCGGCGCGGCGTTCATGCTGGTCGCCGGGGCCATCGGAGGCAGCGCCAGGGTGGAGGGCATCATAAGCGGCCTCCAGCCCGACGAGGGGATAAAGGCGGCGTTGTTCGATGCCGGGGCGGACGTCGTTTCCGGGGACGGGTGGGTGGAAGTCCACGGGGGCAGCCTTCGGGGTTTCGAATACGACGCCACAAACTCGCCGGACCTGTTCCCTCCGCTTGCGGCGCTTGCCTGCAACTGCAGGGGGAAGAGTGTGATAATGGGCGCATCGCGCCTGCACCACAAGGAGAGCGACCGGGCCGCGGTGCTCGCACTGGAGCTTGGCAGGCTGGGGGCGGATATTAAGGTTATCGGGGATAGGATGGAGATTATGGGCGGGAAGCTTCGTGGCGGGCGGCTGGATTCGCATGGCGACCACCGCATCGCGATGGCCGGGGCGGTTGCTGCGCTAAATTCGGAAAAGGGCGTCCGCATATACGATGAGGGATGCGTATCGAAATCCTATCCGGGCTTCTTTGCGGATTTGGAGTCGCTGAGGATGAGATTATGAACACGTTCGGCAGGATTTTTCGGGTGAGCATGCTGGGGGAATCGCACGGCGGGTGCGTGGGCGCGCTCCTTGACGGCGTTCCGGCAGGGCTTGCGCTTTCGGCAGAGGACATTATTCCGGATTTGGCACGCAGGAAAAGCGGGGCGAAGGGCACGACTGCGAGGAAGGAGGAGGATGCGCCGCGCATAATGAGCGGGGTGTTCGATGGGATGACGACGGGCGCGCCAGTGCTGATTCTGATTGACAATAAGGACGTGGATTCCGGAAGATACCTTGCGCTAAAAGGCACGCCCAGGCCGGGCCATGCCGACATGGCCGCATGGCAGAAATTCGGGGGGTTTTCCGATTACCGCGGCGGCGGGCATTTTTCAGGCAGGCTGACCGCGGCGCTGGTCTGCGCGGGCGCGGTCGCGAAGAAGATGCTCGCAGCGTCCGGGACTTCGGTCGAAGCCTCGGTCGTTGAAATCAACGGGGCCAGGGACGCAACTGGCATGGATGCGGAGATAGAGGCGGCAATCAAGGTGGGCGATTCCGTCGGCGGCATCGTGGAATGCCGCGCCATTGGCGTGCCCCCGGGCCTCGGCGAGCCTTTCTTCGATTCGGCGGAGTCGCTGCTTGCGCATGCCGCGCTCTCCATCCCGGCAGTCAAGGGGATTGAGTTCGGCGCGGGCTTCGCCTGCAGCAGGATGCGGGGAAGCGCGTGCAACGATGCGATTCTGGATGCTTCGGGCCATACCGCGACGAACAACGCCGGGGGGATAAACGGCGGGATAACGAACGGGAACGAACTCGTGTTCAGGGTCGCCGTCAAGCCCACATCGAGCATCGCAAAGGAAGGCAAAACGGTGAACCTCGAGACCGGAAACCGGGTGCCGATAACGGTTGCCGGCAGGCACGACGCCTGCATCGCCCTCAGGGTGCCCGTAGTGCTTGAAGCCGCGGCCGCAATCGTTCTTGCGGATTTGATGCTGATTGAACAAAAAGTCCCCAGGGTGCTGGGCAAGGAACCGGATGGCGGGATGCGGAAAAAATGGTGATGTTATGGAACTGAAGGAACTGCGCGGGAAAATAGATAGGATAGACAGCGAGATACTCAAGCTCCTGAATTCCAGGATGGAGTTCGCGCTCCGTACCAGGAAGATGAAGCCGGGCGTCGAAGATGCGGAGCGAGAGAAGCAGGTTCTTGATGCCGCGGCCAGGCATTCCAGGGGGCTTGTGCGGCCGGAATTCTCGCAGAAGGTGTTCGGGGACATCATCGCTGAATCGAAGGCGCTCCAGAAGATGAGCCCGAATCTCGCGGGGTTCCAGGGCGAGCACGGCGCGTACAGCGAAGTGGCGGCGCGCAAATATGACGGGAAGATGGTGCCCATACCCTGCCCGGAATTCATCGATGTCTTCGATGGGGTCGCCAAGGGCCAGTTCGACTGCGGCGTGGTGCCTGTGGAGAACTCTCTTGCCGGCGCGGTGACGCAGGTGAACGATTTGCTCGTAGAGACCGACCTCAAGATTGTCGGCGAGGTGAAGGTGCCGGTGCACCATTGCCTCCTCGCCCTTCCGGACACGGATTACCGGGATATAAAGGTCGTCTATTCGCATCCGATGGCGCTTTCCCAGTGCAGGGGGTTCATCGCGCGCAACAAGCTCGAGCCCAGGCCGTATTACGATACTGCGGGCGCGGCCATGATGCTCGCGAACGAGAGGCCGAAGGCCGCGGCTGCCATAGCAAGCAAGCTCTGCGCGGAAATATACGACCTGGACGTTCTCAAGGAGAACATAGAGGACCACGAGTCCAACTACACGCGCTTTGTGGTCCTCGCCAAGGGGGGGAGCGCCGCCGGGGGCGCCAAAGGAGACAAATGCTCTATAATATTCTCGACTGCGCATAAGGCGGGCGCCCTGTTCTCGGTCCTGAAGCTGTTCTCGGATGCCGGGATAAACCTCACGCGCATCGAGTCGCGGCCCGCGCAGAAAGACATAGGGAATTTCGCGTTCCTCCTGGATTTCCAGGGCTCGGACCAGGATGCAAAGGTCGCGAAAATCCTGGAAAACGTGCAGAAGGAGACGAAGACCTACAAGTTCCTCGGCTGCTACAAGGAGGCGAAGGCATGAGGATTGCGATAATCGGCGCCGGCAAGATGGGCGCGTGGTTCGCATCCGTGCTTGCAGATGGCAATGAGATTGCCGTCTATGACACTGACCGCGCGAAGGCGGAGGCGGCGGCCAGCCGCGGCGCCAAAGCCCTGCCCAGCCTCGACGCGCTTGCGCAATATCGGCCCCAGATGCTCCTCAATGCGGTGAGCCTGCAGAACACGGTCGCGGCGTTCGAATCCGCTGCCCCCCATATAGGCAATGACTGCATACTCGCGGACATCGCGTCCGTGAAAGGCGCGTTGCCGGATTATTACCAAAAAGCCGGCCGCAGGTTCGCATCAACACATCCGATGTTCGGCCCGACGTTCGGAGACATGGCCGCGCTCCGGGAAGAGAATGCGGTCGTCATCAAAGGCTCGGACGCCGAAGGCGCAGCCGTCTTCCGGAGCGTATACGAAAAGCTGGGGCTCCACATCTTCGACTACACCTTCGACGAGCACGACCGGATGATGGCATACTCCCTCACGACGCCGTTCGCCGCCTCGCTCGTATTCGCCGCGTGCATGGAGAATTCGGCCGTCCCGGGGACCACGTTCGCGAGGCACCGGAAGCTGGCGAGGGGCCTGCTTTCCGAAGACGACCACCTTCTCGCGGAAATCCTCTTCAATACTTATTCGCTGGCGCAACTGGAGAAAATCACATCCCGCCTCGAATTCCTCAAGCATGTCATCAGGGGGAAGGATTACGAAGAGGCGAAACGGTTCTTCGACAAACTGAGGAGGAACGTCGGGTGAATGGATGGGCTTCTACGAACTTGCGGAGAAGGCGCTCGCCCTGGAGCGCGCAGGGAAAAAGGTCGTCAGGCTTAATGTGGGCGACACGAACCTGCCCGCGCCGGAATGCGCAACAGATGCAGCGGTGGCTAGGCTCCGGAAATCCAAATCCGGCTACGGCCCGTCAGCCGGCCTGCCCGAACTTCGGGAGAGGATTGCTGACCGCGAAGGATGCTCGGCGAAGAACGTGGTCGTGGGGCCGGGCTCCAAGCACCTCATATATGGCCTATTGAGCGTCCTGTGCAGTGAGGGCGACACGGCGGCATTCCCGGCGCCTTACTGGCCGGCTTATCCCCTTGCGTGCAGGCAGCTCGGCCTGAAGGTGAAGGCGCTGGAATCCAGCCTCCAGAGCGGCTGGAGCTTCGAGCCGCCTGAAGCGGGGGAGGGAGGGGCGGCCAAGGCGAAAATCCTGCTGATATGCAATCCCCTGAACCCGACAAGCACGGTTTATCCGGAAAAACTCGTGCGGGAAGTTGTTTCTGATGCAAACCGCGAGGGGGCGCACGTCATCCTCGACGAGGCGTACAAGGGGCTCTCGTTCCGGGAAATCCCCCGCTACGATGGCGAGCGCCTGATAAGGGTGCGCTCGTTCTCCAAGGAGTTCTCCATGGAGGGATGGAGGCTCGGATATGCCGTCGCCCCGGATGAAGTGGCGAAGCGGCTAATCGCATTCAACCAGATAACCGCCACCTGCGTCGCCCCGTTCGTGCAGGAGGCAGGCATTGCGTGCCTGGCGGATGAGAAGCGGGTGCTGGATGATGCCCGCAGTATCTGGATATCACGCGCCAATGAGGCGGGTAAGGCGCTTGCCGATTGCGGCTTCCGGTTCGCGAAGCCGGAAGCGGGCATATACGTGTTCGCCACGCACCCCGCAATCAAGGATTCGGGAAAATTCGCCCTGTCGCTTCTGGATTCGGAAGGGATAGCAGTCGCCCCGGGGAGCGAATTCGGCCCGTATGAAAAATTCATCCGCATCTGCGTGAACCAGCAGTTGGAAACGCTCCATGACGCGATAAGCCGCATGGGACGGTTTCTCGCAACCGGCTGAGCTTCAGCATCCCCATCCGTTAAATTAAAAAGCGCTCGGCGAGATTGGGAGGCATGGCCCAGGAATTCGCGCAGCAGGGGACGCAGCAGAAGTCGATGGCGTCCCAGAAAGTGGCGGCAATGCTATCATCGGCCCAGAGAAGCGAGCCGCTCTGGAACGGCGTCCTGGTTTTCCTCGGGACCCTGATGCTTCTCGCCACATTCCCGTTCTATCCGGTTTACCTTGTTTTCGCGATTGCCGCATTGTGCGGCGCGATAGCCAGCAAGTCGCCGCCGATTGGCGTCATCCTCGGCGCGGTCTTCTGCCTGCTGGCAGTACTCTACCAGTCGTCGGTGTTCGCCTGGTTCTACCTACTCATACTGGTGGTCATACTTTTCGAGGTGTTCGAGGAATGGATGATTATTGCAGTCCTGGAAGTCCTCGTGCTCGCGCCATTCGCATTCGGCGGCCTGCCGCTATCGGGCTGGGTCAGCATCATCGGGATGGCAATCGGGTCGCTGTATTTCGGCTCGAAGAAGAGCATCGCGATATCGCTCACGTCTGTCGCGCTCATACTGGTCCTCTCGTCAATCTGGCTGGTCCAGAACACGGCGTATTTGCCGCTTAATATGAAATTGTACGAGCCCGCACAGCCGGAACTTCAGATGGCGAAGCCCGCCGTTGACATCGCGGGGATAATGCCTGCCCTGAACAACGCATTGGGCGCGTTCCTTGACATAGGGAATTTCGGCAGGATTTGGGAATCGGTCGGGCTGATAACAGACAACTTCATCCGCCTCCTCCTGGGCGACTCGCTTTTCCTGCAGCTTCTCGGATGGGCCATCGCCCTTTTCCTGGTCGGCTACCTCCCCCCCAGGTTCAAGACCAGGCCTCAACTAATGGCATCGCTCGCGATGCTAGTCCTGCTTCCGGCGTATTTCCTAATCACCATGGTATATGGCAACGGATTCCGGCTGGAATTCGCCGGCGGAATCATCGCCACGATTGCTGTCCTTGGCGGCCTTGAGCACTTCGGAATCAGCGTAAGCCGGGAATCGGAGATTGGCCGCGCGGAAAAGATGAAATCATACGGCAAGTTCGGCATGACCGACATGTCGGCCGGCGGCGGGGAGAAGTCGATGGCGGATGTCGGCGGTTACGAGGACGTCAAGGCCGAGCTCCGCGACGCGATTATCATGCCGCTTGAGAAGCAGGAAATCGCATTCACATACGGCATAAAGCCGCCGACGGGCATACTGCTCTTCGGCCCGCCCGGCACGGGCAAGACCATGCTGATGAGGTCGCTTGCCAAGGAGCTCAAGTACAACTTCATCGAAGTCCGCTGCTCGCAGATTCTTTCGCAATGGTACGGTGAATCGGAGAAGAACGTGAAGGAGGTCTTCGACAACGCGCGCAAGAACGCGCCGACGGTGCTTTTCTTCGACGAGATAGACGCCGTTGCCAAGAAACGGAGCGGCGAAAGCCTCGATGAAGTGGGCCAGCGCGTCCTCTCGGAGCTGCTTCAGCAGATAGACGGAGCGAGCAAATCCAAGGCCACGGTCATGATAGTCGGCGCCACCAACAGGCCGGACGCGCTCGATACCGCGATGCTTAGGCCCGGAAGGCTGGACAAGATAATCTACATGCACCTTCCGGACCCTGAAGCGAGGAAGGCGATTCTGAAGGTCAGCCTGCGGGAGGTCACGATGGGGAGGCTGCCCCTTGCCCCGGATGTGGATTTCGACATACTTGCCAAGAAAACCGACAGGTTCTCAGGCGCGGACATAAAGAACATCACGACTGAAGCGAAGCGGCTCGCGGCCAAGGAAGCTACCGCGAAGGGGGTGGTCATCCCGCTTTCCATGGCGCATTTCATGCAGGTGCTGTCTTCGGTGAAGCCGAGCACGGGCCTTGCGCAGCTGGACATGTACGAGCAGTTCCGGATGGACTTCGAAAGGCGCACCGGCGCGGAGAAGCCTAAAGAGGAGGAGGCCGCGAAGGAAGCGGCGGTGAAATGGGAGGATGTCGCCGGCCTTGACGATGTGAAGACCGCGCTCCTGGAGGCCATCCAGCTCCCGCTCCTGCACGAGGAGGAGATGAAAGAGTTCAAGGTGAAGCCTTCAAAAGGCATCCTGCTCTTCGGCCCGCCCGGCACGGGAAAGACGCTGATTGTCCGCGCGGCGGCGACTGAGCTTAAGGCGTCGTTCCAGACGCTCAGCGCCGCGGAAGTGATGAAGAAGGGCTACACGCAGGCCGTGACGGTCATAAAGGAGTCGTTCAACCGCGCGAGGGAGAACGCGCCCGGCATCATATTCGTGGACGAGATTGAGACGTTCGCGCCAGCGCGCGGAGGCGGCGGGGGCTCAGAAATCCTCGGCCAGTTCCTGACAGAGATGGACGGCGTGAAGGGGCAGAAAGGCGTCGTCGTAATTGCCGCGACGAACAAGCCGTCCCTGATGGACCCGGCCATAATGAGGCCGGGCCGCTTCGACAAGATATTCTACATACCGCCGCCGGATGCTGCCGGCAGGGAGGCCATGTTCAAAATCCACCTGGGCAAGTTCGCCCCGGGGGTAGACCT
Source organism: Microcaldota archaeon (assembly GCA_022627495.1). Classification (GTDB taxonomy): domain Archaea; phylum Micrarchaeota; class Micrarchaeia; order Anstonellales; family Bilamarchaeaceae; genus Bilamarchaeum. The sequence goes on along the minus strand of JAKEGJ010000011.1, from coordinate 31,991 downwards.
CGCCCAGCTTTCCCAGCTTTCCCCGGGTTTCAGCGGCGCGGACATAGCAGAAGTCTGCCAGAGCGCGAAGATGCGGGCGCTGCGGGCGAAACTGGCGGGCCAGCCGGAGGCGCTCAGCACGCAGACCGTGATAGACATACTGAAGACGAGGCGGCCTTCCGTCACGCAGATGATACTCGAGGAGTACAAGCGCTTCCTTGAGGCCTACGGCGAACGGAGATGAATCCGGCGGGCGAGGGTATTTTAAGCACTATCACCCACGTTTAGACACATGAAAGGCAATTCCCCCAGGCCGGATTATGGAGCGCTAAGCGGCGCAGCCTATTCCAGCAAGATAAACACGCCCGCAAAGAACCCGGATTATTTCCGGAAGTTCCACCTGCCGCTCCTGGAGGCCGCCAGGGCTGACAGGCCGGGGCAGCGTGTAGTCGTAGCCGACGTGGCCTGCGGCCACGGGTACGAACTCGAATTCATGAGGGGATTTTTGGACGTTGACCTGATCGGGGTGGATATCTCTGCCAGGGTGCTCCAGACCTCGACGCGCGAGAGGCTTCCGGACGCCAGGCTGATAGCGGCGGACGTGAGATGCATTGGGAAATCGGTCGACGCCGGCGTCGCGGATGCCGGCATCGCGCTGAACGCGGTGGTGTATGAACCGGTGCACATGCTCGGCGCCCTAATGCACATGCTGCGCCCCGGAGGGCGTTGCGCGGTGAATTTCCGGATATTCGGCAATCCTTATAACGACGCGTTCTACGAGTACTACGCGCGGCAGGGCGGAAAGATTTCCGATGTGGGAATCACCTTCGAACGCGGCGGGATGCGTGAAACGTTCGTGCTCAAGCAGCTGGACTACAGGGAATGTACCGACCCGGACATACGGAAGCTCGACCGCCAGCTTTATTTCACATCCAGTGATGACCGGACATATCGGTCTACGGATGTGCTTAGGCTTATCGAACTCACAGGATTCCAGGTACTCGGCGAAGACACGTTCCACTTCTCATCGCCCGCAAATCCGGACAATGAGATTCTTGTCTACACCCTGCAGAAGCAGGGACAAGCTGCCACCGGGACGTAATGCCGGCTGACACGGGGGAGGCCGGGGCGGCAGATCCAAGCGCCATTCGCCGCCGAGTGGGCAGGCGAGGCAACTAACAAAAAAATTTTGGTACACATCTTTATATACCTCAATTTCGCGGTATCCACCACACAAGCGGCTGCGCAAGCAGCGATATTGGGGTGAAAAATATGAAAGGGTGTTTGGAAATCAAAGGACGGTAAAGGCAGCAGCACGGACAGGACTGATTCTGGAAAAGGGAAAGCGAATGGCAGAAGCCCGAACGGGTTCCGTGCCGCGGAACTTCTATACGACCGCGAGATGTGGGGCGTGACGTTCCCGGGAGTCGGGGCGCCCCTGCCCGGGCCGGGGCTCTATGACAGGCCGGACCCGAAGGCGAAAAAAGCTCATGAGACGCAGTCGCCACGGCCGAAACCCGGGGAGAAGCATCACGAGTTCACGGTATTGGAGGACGGGCCTTTCATGCCGACCGAGGAAAGGTGCGCCTGGTAATCGGCCAGGCGGCCGGTCATTTTTTCCTGAGGATCAGGTTGAGCGCCTTCCTGCTCTTTCCGTGAATGCGGTCCTCGGCCTCTTCGGATGCGAGGATTTCGAAACCTTCGAACATCGCGCCCACCGTTTCCTTCTGGAAGGCATCGGAAGGGACGCTGAGCAGGAGGTATCCGCCCTGCTTGAGCACCCGGAGCATCTCGGCAAGGTAGAATGCGCGCCGCCCGGAATCCTCCTGCTCGCAGAAGCAGAAGATATCCAGGGCGAAATCGAAAAAATCGTCTTCGAATAGCCAGTAGTCCGTGACGCTGTGGCAGTGCGGCATCACCCCGTGGAGGTCTATGTCCTTCAGGACGTCCTCGGAGCGGTCTACGGCATGCACTTCGAAACCCGCCTCGGCGAAGAAGACTGCGTTCCTCCCCGCCCCGCAGCCGAGGTCGATTAGCCGGCCTCTCCTGACGCCTTTGGATTCGAGGAATTCAAGGAAAAAGACCGCGGCCCTGCTCGGCTTCTCGTCCAGCCGCTTTTTTACGCGGCCATCCTCCCTTTTCGCCCACGGCACGTCCGGGGATTCCATAGGAACAGCGATACGTAAAACGGAAACAAGGTTTTTGAATGGCGCGGATAGGGTTATAAACACATTCAGACAATTTGTAAAACATGAATGGGGGAAAGAAGCTGTGCAAAGAGCCATGCCCTGATGCCGGCGGCTGCCACCATTTGCGGGAGCAGAAGGACAAGGTCCTCACGCTTACGCGGCAGCTCCACGAGTTGCGGAACAGCCTGATGGTCGAGGAAGCCCGCAGGACAACCGCGGAGGAGCAGCTGCTCACCGACCCCCTGACAGGCGCGTTCAACCGCAGGGGCCTGGAAAAGAAATTCCCCGACGAGTGCTCCAAGACCGAGCGCTTCAGGAGCAAGAAGCTTTTCATGCTTTTTTTTGACATAGACAATTTCGGGCTGTTCAACAAGGAGTACGGCGAGACGACCGGCGACATGGTGCTAAAGGACGTGGTGAAGACGGTCGAGGCGAGCCTGAGGCCGTATGACAGCGTCTTCCGCATAGGCGGGGAGGAATTCGTGATCCTGCTTCCCGAATTGAAATCCTTCAGGACGGCCTGCAGGACTGCTGAAAGGATCAGGAAAAAGGTGGCGGGGCTCGCCATCACACCCCATACCGGAGGCGAGGCCGTCCATGTGACAATCAGCGTAGGAGTCGCCCGGCTGGGCTCGGGTGACAGCCTCGACACGCTGATAGACAAGGCCAACGAGGCGGAGCAGGAAGCCAAGAAAAAAGGCAAGAACCGGACCTATATCTATCTCGGAGGGGAGGTCCTGGCCGCCGGGAACCTCGTCAGATGAAAAGGAGAGAATTAAAAAATTAAAAAAATCAAAGCAGGCTGAGGGAGTTCGCCACGATGAAGGCCGCGAACACCAGCGAAACCGTGTTCACCACCTTAATCAGGGCGTTCAGCGCCGGGCCTGCCGTGTCTTTCAGCGGGTCGCCGACCGTGTCGCCGACCACCGCCGCCTTGTGCGTCTCGCTGCCCTTGCCGCCCAGGTTGCCCTGCTCGATGTATTTCTTGGCATTGTCCCAAGCAGCGCCGGCAGTCGTCATCATGAGTGCCAGCATCAGCCCGCTCGCTATCACTCCGGCAAGGAGGCCTCCGAGGGCAGCCGGGCCGAACGCCAGGCCGACGGCAAGCGGGGTAAGAACAGCAAGCAGTCCGGGGACTGCAAGCTCCCGCAGGGCTGTCGCGGCTGAAATGTCCACGCAACGCGCATAATCAGCGCGCCCCTTGCCCTCCATCAGGCCCGGGATTTCCCGGAACTGCCTGCGGACCTCCTCGACTATCTGGAAGGCTGCCCGCCCTACGGCGAGCATGAGCAGGCTGGAGAAGATGAACGGCAGGAGGGCCCCTATGAACAGGCCGATTACTACCGGCGTAGAGAGCAGGTTGACGACCGTGAGGTGCGTTTCCTCGGCGTACGCCACGAATAGCGCCAGGGCGCCAAGGGCGGCTCCGCCTATCGCGTAGCCCTTGGTCGTCGCCTTTGTCGTGTTCCCTACGGCATCGAGGGCATCGGTCACCTTCCGCACCTTCTCGGGAAGGCCGGACATCTCTGCGATTCCGCCGGCGTTGTCGGTAATCGGGCCGTAGGCGTCAATCGCAATCACGATGGCGCTGAGGGAGAGCATCGAGGCCGCAGCCAGTGCGATGCCGTATAAGCCCGCCACCTTGAACGACACGACTATGGCTGCGATAATAACCAGCGTGGGAAGCGCCGTGGATTCCATGCCGATTGCCAGGCCGGATATGATGTTCGTGCCTGCGCCGGTGGACGCGGCTTTCGCCACGTCGCGCACGGGCTTGTATTCGGTCGCCGTGTAATACTCGCTGATTACGAAAAGGAGTATCGTCACCACGACGCCCATTATCACCGAGGCGAAAAGCGACATCGCCGGGAGCTCGGCCGCCTCCAGGTTGCCCAGGTAAAGGTACGAGAGCACTATCATGAGGAGCGCGCTGGCAAGTACGCCTTTGTAGAAAGCGGGCATGATTTTGTTGTCTTTTCCGGTCCGCACGAAAAGCGAGCCGATTATGCTTGATATGACGCCCAATGCCGCTATGCCCAGGGGCACGGTTACAAGCGGGCTTGCGGCCGTGAACGTCAGGCCGATAAGCATCGCGGCGATTACGGTCACCACGAACGACTCGAAGACGTCCGCGGCCATCCCGGCGCAGTCGCCGACATTGTCGCCGACGTTGTCCGCTATTACGGCCGGGTTGCGGGGGTCGTCTTCGGGAATGCCCTTCTCGACCTTGCCGACAAGGTCTGCGCCGACGTCAGCGGCCTTGGTGTAGATGCCTCCGCCGACACGGGCGAAGAGCGAAATCAGGGAGGCGCCGAAGCCGTACCCGATGAGGGGGGCGAGGCTGCCGAATGCCGAATAAAGCGCCGAAACGCCTATCAGGCCGAGGCCCGCAAGGGCCATGCCGGTCACCGCGCCGCCGCTGAATGCGAGTCCGAGGGCCGGCTGCATGCCGGACTTTGCTGCTTCGGCCACGCGAACGTTCGCGCGGACGGAGACCTGCATGCCGATATAGCCTGCGAGCGCGGATGACACCACGCCTGCAAGGAACGAGAGTGCGGTCGGGACGTTCACCCCGAACGCGATGAGGGCGAAGAGGACGAGCACGATGGGCGCGAGTGTCTTGTACTGCCTCATCAGGAAGGCGTTCGCGCCCTCCTGGATGGCTTTCGCGATATCGCGCATCTTCTCGCTTCCGCCCGGCGCCCGGATTACGCGGTACGCGGTGAATCCCGCATAGAGAAGCGTAAGGACGCCTGCGCCTATTGCTAACAGAATTGCGTCTACCATTTGTTCACCTTTTTCCCTTAAAAGCAGGGAATTAGATAATGTTAAGGTTTAAAAAGAACTCGCCCGGGTGCGAAGCGCCGTCTATAATAGTATGCTCCCGCAGGGATTGGCGGCATACGCATGCATGCAGGCGCGATAGGGCGCGCTCCGACGCATGTCAGATTTAAAAAGTAATTGCCTTAAAGAGAGCATTAGAGAATATTCCATGCAGTAAAGTGGTGATAGAATGGGACTTTTCGATAAGATTTTGGGTAAGAATGAAGAACCAGAAGTGCCTGACCTTGAAGAGCTGATGGGAACCGAGGGAGACGTCGTTAGCCCCCCTGCAGATTTCTATGTGAAGAGGGTTGATTTGAGGAACGAAGGCGACGGAGAGATGGCGCTCAAGGAGCTCGGCTCGAAGAACATCATCATCCTGAACGTGATCCCGCTTTCCAAGCAGCCGAACCGGCTGAAGGGAATAATCTCGAAACTGAAGACGCACGCCGGAAGGATTAACGGCGACATAGCGCTCCTTTCGAACGAGATGATCCTGCTCACCCCGGCGAACGTGAAAATCGTGAAATCAAAGCCGAAGGCGAAGCCGGGCGCGACCGTCATCGAGTGACCGGCGATCCGGCCACAACTGTCCGAGAAACAGGTTTCTCGAACATCGAGTGATTTTTTCTTTTTATTATTTATCATTTTATTTATCCAGGCTTTTTCTCCACGCACCCCCCCCTTCCCGGGCGTGAGCTGGATTTCGGGAATTGTCCATCAGAAGAATACGCGCCCCTCCGAAAACGCAGGCCCGAAGCTATTCCGGAGCGGCCTGTTTTTCCTTGGGAACGAAAATGAAAATCTCGCCGAACATCTTGTCCTGCTTCAGGTCCAATGAGCCCAGCTGGACGAGGTGGAGGACGCAGAGGAGCGTATAGACCGTGTCGCGCATGTCTCTGCCAGCTATCAGGCGGGAGAATAGCGACCAGCCTTCCGAATCTGTGTTCTCCCGGACCTGCGCCATCGTGAGCGCCATGTCCTCTTCTATGTTGCGCTCGCCCAGGTCCATGTCGATTGTCTCCAGTATCCCGCCCCTGGGGATGCGGACGCGCTCCACTTCGTCGTACTTGATGATGCGCTCCATCTCGGAAACGAGCTCGTCCAGGGTTATCTGCCGCTTGGGCGGGATGCGGGAGGAGAGGGTGAGCTGCGGGAGCGCCTCCGGTTCCGGGAAGCCCGCCTCGTCCGCCGCGGCGAATTCGGGAATTTCCGTCTGAACGCTGAGCGCTTTTAGGTAATCGCTCTTGTATTTGAGGAGTATCGATGCCGCGAGGATGACGTTGGCCTGGACCACGAAATCCATGCGCTCCATCTCCTTGACTTTCCGGATGAAGCCGTCGGCGAGCGTTATGAGGTCGATGTTCCATGGGTCGATGGAGTTGGACGCGATCAATTCGAGAAGTATGTCTTTCCAGGTCGGTTTCGAGACCATGTTTTCTATGTAGGAGAACTGCTGGAGCGGCTGCAACTGCACCTGGTTCGCCATATATGGTTTATATACCTATTTACTTTATATAATTTAACAACTGCGCGAGGCGTGGCAACTTATGGAAATCGTACGGGCATTGGTTCTGGATAGTTCGGATTCTCTCTCGAAAGCGCTTACTGAGCTTGACGAGTCGCCGGCGGTCATAGTGACCAAGAACGGGGGTTATTTCGGGATAATCGACCACCGTTGCATAAGCCACGGCATACGCGACCCGCACAAGGTGAAATGCGAGACCGTGATAGCAAAGCCGCCAGTCTTGATGGAATCTGCGGGCGTGCCGGAGCGCGTCGAGGCGTTCCTCCTCGGCCACTTCAAGGCGCTCCCGGTGCTCGACTCGGATAAGAAGCCGCTCGGCCTGACTACGAGAGTCGAGCTCCTTAAAGAAATGGCCGTGGAGAGCATGGTCCCCCAGATGCAGGTATCCGAGCTCATGAGCAGCCCGGCGTACATCATCGACGAGGGCGAGACTGTCGGCAGCGCCAAGCGGACGCTCAGGGAGAAGGACACGCACAGGCTGGTCGTGACCCGGATGGGCAAATTAATCGGCGTCGTTTCCACATACGATATCGGCACCTGGAGCGGGAAGCCGAACCTCACCGGGGGGCGGAAGGACATCCGCATGTCCGAGCCGATAAACGTCGAAGAGATGAAGATATCCGAGTTCCTGCGGCCGGAAGCAACACTTGTCAAGGAAAACGCCACGCTCGAGGAAGCCGTCAGGAGGATGATAGACAAGCAGGTTTCGACCGTGATAGTAGTCACCGAAGGCAAGCCGGTCGGCGTGGTCTCGGCGCTCGACATATTCAAGAAAGTGCAGGAGATGTCCAAAGACGGCATCCAGATCCAGGTATCCGGCCTCAGCCAGGACGATGCCGCGTATTTCAGCAGGATATACGCCAAGATTGGGCACGTGCTCGAGAAGTTCGGCGAATCGTTCAACATCCGGAACGCCAGCGTCCATGTTAAAAGCGGCAAGTCCACGTACGTGGTGAACGTTTATTTCGACACGGACGACGGCCACATCTCGCTTAAGACGGAAAGGGGCGCCCTGAAGGAGGGCATAGACGAGCTTGCAGTGGAAATCAACGAGATTCTCCGCAAGAAGAAAGAGCTCCGCAAGCCCAAGCCCCGGACCACTCGCGCTCATTGAGGGAGGGAAATCATCATGAAAGGACAGGTAAGCACGGAACTCCTGGTCATCGTGGCACTGGTGCTTCTGATATTCATACCGCTCCTGGTGCTAGTGTACCTGAAGACGGCTGAAGCCAACCAGCAGATTGCCTCATACCAGGCTGAACTCACCGTGACGAGGATTGCATCGCTCGCGAACTCAGTCGGCAGCCTGGGGACCAATACGTCGGTCGTAACCGACGTCTACATCCCGGCGAACACGGAATACCTGGCAACCAACCAATCCGGCCGGGGCGGCGAAGTCATAATGAAAATCAGGACGCCCCAGGGGACCCAGGAGCCAAGCGACATCCTGAAATACCCGCTCAGCAATCCCGGAATCGTGGTCGATGCGACTGGCACCGGCGGCTGGGTAAAAATCAGGATAACCTCGGTCTATTCCGGCAACGAGGCGCATGTGCGGATAGAGAAGGTGTCTTAGCTTTTTTTCCTGTTTTTCCATATTTTCTTTTGCTGCATTCCATAGCGATGACTTTTGAATAATCAACATTTTCCAGGATAATTTTCGCGTGTCGTTTCTTCAGGATATCCGACACCAATGAAACCGTTATAAATATCCCCTGCATTGCTTTTTGCGAGAGGCGGATGTGCTCTCTTCAGGTGTGAATCATGGTTGTACCAAGCAGGTTCGGAAGAAGGAATGCGGGGAATTTCGGTTCGGTGGGTTTGACGAGCTCGAGCGGTTCGCGGCTGAACACACGACCGGGCACAGGATCAAGACTCAAGACACAAAACCCAAGACTCATTTCTCGTGGCGGCTTCCTCAGAGGAGCAGGGCTTGCCGCTGGAGCGGTCGCTGCGGCGGGACTTGGATTGGGGAATGTGGCGAGAGCGGCATATGCTGAGCCTCCCCATGCGGACTATGTTATTCATCATCCAGAAGAACAGCGCGTCTGGGTTTATCCGCTGGACTGGGCTGGTGAATATGGTCCAAGCGGAAGAACCGAAGCAAATGCATCTTATGATTGGTACTTGCCAGGAACAATTACTGGTTATGTTTTGAACGGCCCCGATGATCCTTTGCCAGATAAGGATAACTTGGATATCCCGGTTGTTTCAGGCAATGCACCGAACGCGCCTGCTTATCCGAATGTCGAGATACCAGAAGAATCCTTCAGCAAAGAATACGTTTTAATTGTACACGTATGGGGGGATTCGGAAGAATGGATGGGGACTGTCAAGGATTTACACACGCTTGAAAGATTCTTTATGATCGAGTTTGAGCGTGATTTTGCTGGAATGCTGGCAGAAAATAAAGCGACTCTCTATTATTGGGATGGAGAAAATCGGGTACCAACTTCTTTTGAATATTTTGAATCCAATGATCGGATCACCTATGACCGGTATTTAGCCCGCTTAGAAAGATTGGGCAAAATCCGATCCGCATGGAAGACACTTATGGACACTCCTGATGGACTATGGTCAAAATATTACCAGTGGGATGTGAAACATTTCCAGTATGCAGTTGATAACTACAACAATGTTCTCGCCAAATCCACAACCCCTCTTGGCAACCCGATGTACTTCTTTTTCGGCCAGGGCGGTTTTGGAGGCGTTGGCCATGTCAAAATAATGTATCGCGATGTGGCGATAAGAGGGGAGCCTGGAAGCATCACTCTTCCAAACGGAACAACCACGAATCAGTCAGCTATCTATGGTGGAGGAACGAATTTACTTTTTTCCTACGATAATGCATTTGGTTCTATCACTATGGATGAACATAACCCCCCTGATGCAAATGGGAATCCCACAGGTTTTAATCTGGCTGTGGAAGGGGTCCATTTCGACAGCTGCCAATATTCTGCGATATTGGCGGAATCCTCAAGAGAGTATATAAATATCCATAATTGCGTATTTACAAACACAGTAGAAACTGAAGGCCCCTGGACTCTCATCGGCGCCGAAAGATGGTCAAACGCAGTATCTGCATCGAATACTGCACGGATTGTTGATAGTTTTGGAGGCGTGGATACACCTCAATTCCTTAATGGGGCATTCAATGTTACAAACTGCCGTTTCGAGATGCTGGGCGACGGAATCATAAGTGGTGCAATCAATGCAGATGACTCAGATACGCTGGGGAGTGTCACGGCAACAGGAAATACTATCTATGTTAAAAATAGTTTGCCCTCCGGAGCCACTAGAGGGATATATTGCCGTGATCTTCCTAACGCTATAATACGTATCAATAACAATATCATCGAAGCCACTGATTCTGGAATAGTGGTAAGCCCCCATCTTATTGAGGGTGATCTGGGTTATGCTGAAATAAAGGACAATATCATTAATATTGTTGCTCCTCAATTCATTTATTGGCCTCAGGCTATTGGAATAATCAGATCAATTCGTGGCGCTCTGATTGAAGGAAACCAATGCATATTGAATGGGGAGGTCGGTAATGGAATCAGCATCTGGCAATCCAGCAACTGTACAGTAAGAAATAACCATATAACGTCCATTGGCCCGATATGCTTTCTCGGTATTAGCGCTGACGGAGACGGCTCCCCACCCGAAATATGGGATCCAGGGCTGCCCGCAAGGAACAATCGTGTAACTGACAATATAGTGGAAGGCGGCCCCTATATCTTCGGATTTTGTGTCCGGGATGCAGAGAATTCTTTTTATGAGAGGAACGACTTCTCAAATTCGTTTGCATTCGCATGCCAAGGTTTCCTTGGGAACAACTCATTCAACAATACCTTCAGGAATAACAAATGGGGTTCTGTTGATGCGTATGAAGGAATTGCAGGCTTCCTGGTTGTGGATGTATCTATTTGGACTTATCCCTGGTTGCTCAAGGCCGGTCCGGTTGAATACAACACATTCACCAATGAAAACTTCATCGGAGATTATCCAGGATGGAATAGTGGAATGGGATGTTTCAAGTTCGACAGTTGGGAGGGCTACCCTCCAGCCAATAACACAATCACTGCGCTCAAGTCCGGCACCAAACTCTTCGGTTACGACCTGTGCATGCAGGTACGAGATGTGACTGATCCTGACTTCTCGGATGGCTACCAAGGGCTTAACAACTTCCCGGGAATCGCCAAGTGCACAAAGCCATTACCGCCATCAAAGGAACAGATGATGCAGAAGCTTATGGCCATCAAAGCCCGGCTTCCCAAGAAGCTGATGTCACACAAAGCCAGGTTTCGCAAATAAATTGCAGAGTGCGGAAATTTCCCTCTTTCCTTTTTCTTCTGGTTCTCACTTTTCCTTCACGCCATATTTTTCAAGGATTTTTTGCATTTCCGAATCCCGGTTTTTGCCGGGCAAGAATGGGTCCTTTTTTCGGATCGCCGAATAATGTTGTTCGCTGATCCGTTGATCGTTTCCTGATTCGGACCTTCTTTACCCTTTTTTGAAGACGTAGTATGCGCCTCTCGTCTTCCCTATACGATCAAGCACTCCCTTTTTCATCAGGTCTTTCAGGTCTGTTGCAGCAGTGAACAGGCTTACCGAATTGATCTGCATATACGTTTTGGCGCTTATCGTCGGATTTTTCTCCAGGTATTCCACGCATATCTGTTGGCGCGGGCTCAGCTGCACGTTCAACGGCCTTTTGCTGTTGTAAAGCGTGACCCTGAAGAAATTGGCGACTTCTTCGAACGCAGGCTCCGGAAGGCCGGCCGTGCGCATGTCCTGCCGCATTCTCGTTATGCCGGTGCCGATGGCTTCAACAAGATGGAGGTCTCGCATAATCTCGTATGTGATGGGATTGCGCTGTATCGCAATGGTCCCAAGTATCTGCAGTGTCAGTCCTTCCGGCAGTGTTCCTGGATTGGTTATCTGCATGCGGTCATCGAAAATGTTTACCTGGATCGTGTTCAAGTTGAAGTAATCCCTATGTGCTATGGCATTGACAAGCGCTTCGCGCACCACGCTTTTCGGGTATTCCGGGACTTCCACCCTATACATTCCTTCTATCCTGTGCGCCATTCGCGTGTTTTTTTCTATGAATTTCTCCGCAGTGTCCAGAAGGATCGGGATGGTCGCTTTGGCATATGCCGAGTCGATTACGGTATGGGCTTCGGTTCCTTTGAAACGCACCAGCTTTACCTCGCTTTGGGGAATGAAGCGCGCTGGTTCTTTGGAGAAGAACAATAGGGCGGCGTTATTGATTTTCAGGTTTCCGTTTCGCCTGGCCAGCCTCAGGTTTGTGAGGTACTCCGCCATTTTTTCTTTCTCGAATTTCAGTGACGGGTTGCGTATCCTGAGAAACTCCTCCAGCGTTTCGGGATCTATATCCTCGAGCAACGCATCACTCTGTGATTCATCGAAACTAATAACCTGGCGGTGAATCAAAAAATCATGCAATGTCTTTCCTTCGAGTTTCCTGTTCTGGCTGCCGAAGCGATGATAGACGATGCCGCCGAGCGTGCAGAAGCCCCTTCCCATCGGCGATACTTCTGTAATGACTATAGATTTGCCCTGACGTTTCTCCACAGTTATCTTATAGAATGGGACCGGGGATAACATTTGGATCGCGTCACCAACATGCTTTTGCACGCTGTCCACTTCATCAGCGCTAACTCCGACAACCTCACCCCGGTCACCAATGCCTATTTCGAGTTTGCCCCCGAACGCGTTGGCAAAGGCGCAGGCAACCTTTGCGACATCGTGCTGCGAATCCGGGAACCTGGCCTTAAACTCCAGGTTTTGGCCTTCTGTTTCAGACTCCATAAATATACCTGTTTCTGTTCTATACAATGAATATATAAAGATATCTATAGATACCTAAAGATATTTTCAGACGTGGAATATTAAAATAATTTAATGAACCTTTACTATTTCTAAAGATATCTAAAGATTATTTGAACAGAAAGCCAGGCTGACTCCGCTCGCGTTTTCGCCCTATTATGGCTCGCTTTCATCAAAAATTTAAAACCCCAAACCCTCCATCGGACACCCTGCGCTGGAAACAGGAAACCATGTGCCCTAAAAAAACGGGCACAAGTTCCCCGAATGCCTTATTCGAGGACCGTTTTCCCCTCTTTCCCCTTTTTCGACATTCCGATGAAATAGGGAAGTTGCGCAGATTAGAGGTGCCGCTGGCTTTCGCTCAGGGTCCTATTATTTTTTTGATGCCGTCCATCTCAAGCGACGAACTGGAATTTCTCGAAGAGGATTTTCCCGCCCTTGACGACCGTGTGGACCTTGCCCCGGACCTCCATGCCATCAAACGGCGTCCATTTGCATTTCGTCTCGAGCATGCTCCCTTCTATTTTCCACTTCTTCTTCGGGTCCACTATGGCGACATCCCCGGCATAGCCCTTCTCGAGCCTGCCCTTGCCCTTGATATTGAAAATCCTCGCCGGGTTCTGCGTCATCCTCTGGGCCACCCAGATGCGGTCCAATAGCCCGCGCTCCACGCCTTCCAGCATGAGGGCGAGAGAGGTCTCGAGGCCCGGGAACCCCGCCGCCCCGCGCTCCTTGTCCTCTATGGTGTGCGGCGCGTGGTCCGTGGCGATGCAGTCGGCCCGGTCCAGCGCGCTCCAGAGCATTATGCGCTTCTGCTCTGTGCGGAGCGGCGGATAGACCTTCCCGTACGGGCCGAGCTTCTCCAGCGCGTCCCTGGAGAGGAACAGGTGGTGCGGGGCGACCTCAACGGTGCAGCGCGGGTAGCGGAGCGAGAGCTGGATTTCCTTCCCGGTCGAAGCGTGCGCGAGGTGTATCGTGCTGTTTGTTTTTTTCGCGAGCGAAAGGGCGTTTTCGATTGTGGCGTAGGTCTTCCCCAGGTTCTCCTCCTCGCCCTCGGAATGGTCGCATGCATGGAGCACGATGGGCTTCTCCTTGGGGAAATTGCGGAGGTGCTTTTCAAGCGAAGAGGGATTCTTGAGGACCAAGCCGCCGGTGGTCTGGCCCAGGTAGAGCTTGAGCGAGCCAGGGTCCGCCCGCTTCACTTCGTCGAAATTGGAGTCGGTGCCCCCGAAGTGGAACAGGACGTCGCATATCGCCTTCTCCTTCGCGAGCTTCACCTTCTCCTCCAGCCGCGCCTTGGTGGTGGTGGGGATGGCGTTGTTCGGCATGTCCATAACGGTCGTGAACCCGCCCGCAATAGCAGCCCGGCTCCCCGTGGCGAAATCCTCCTTGTATGTATCGCCCGGCTCCCGGAAATGAACGTGGGGGTCGATTAAGCCCGGGAGGACGAGCAGCCCGGCTGCCGTTATGACCTCATCACCCTTCAGGGCGTTCCCCACCTTGGCAATCCGGCCGTCTTCGATTAGTATGTCCTTCTGCTCGAACTTGCTGCCCAGGAAAGCCATGCCGCCTTGGATGAGTAGGCTCATGGAAAGAAATCGGGATAATGGAATATAAAGCAGAACCTTCGGGTTAGACTATCCTGCCGCCTTCGGTGAAGAAGACGACAATCTTGAGGACAACCAGCGTGACTTCCTTTATCGACGTTATGTAAATCTTGTAATACCACTGGCTGCGGTTGTTGATGATGCCGAGCAAATCCTTGAATGCCTCCTTCTCGCCGGGGCCCATTTTGCTGTCAGTCACCTTCTTGTGCTCCTTCCCGTCTATCATGGTGACTTCTTCCTGCTTTCCAATCTGCTTCTTTGCCTGCTCGTACCATGGCGGGAGCGAGGAGCGCTTCTTCCCGATTGCCACCACGAAATCGCCGAGTGTGACGGGCCTCTGGTTCACCTGCTTCTTGGCCAGCTCCTCCGCCTGCTCCTTCGCCATGCCGCCTTTTGTGAGCTCTTCGATTTTCTTCTCTATGCCCATGAAGGCCTGTCTCCAGGGGATGGTAGATGCGTCGTCCACTATCGCCTTCATGTCGGCCGAAGCGTAGCCGGTGACAGTGAAGCCGAGGAACCTGAAGGGGATGAAGGGGGCCAGGGGCCTTTTCTTCGCGTACATTTTGAGCATGGCCACGCGGGACTCGTAATCCGGGGCCGGGATGAATATGGTCTTGCTGAAACGACCAGACCTTCGCAGGGCCGGGTCGACATCCCACGGCGCGTTCGTCGCGGCGATGATGAGCACGTTCGAGTTGTTCGCCTCGACACCGTCCATCTCGTAAAGCATCTGGTTGACGGCCATCTTCATGTACTGCTGGCCCTCCTGCTGGTCGCGGCGGCCGCCTATGGCTTCTACTTCGTCGAAGAAGAGGAGGCACGGCGAGTTCTTGCGCGCAAGCTCGAAAACCTTGTGGATGTTCTTTTCCGTGTTGCCGACGTACATGTCCAGCAGGTCCGACAGTTTCGCGTTTATGAACCCGGCCTGGCATTCGCCGGCTGCGGCCTTCACGATGAATGTCTTCCCGCACCCAGGCGGCCCGTACATCAGGATTCCTCCGCCTCCGAGCTTACCGTACTTGCGGGCAAGCTCTGGGTTGCGCATAGGGTATACTACGGCTTCGCGGATTTCCTCCTTCATTTTCGTCATGCCCGCGACATCGTTGAACGTCATGTTGGGCTTCGTGAGCATTTTCACATCAGCGGTCCCGCCTTCCCCTCCGCCCTTGCCCTCCTGGTCCTTCTTGGCTTTCGCGCTCTCGAGGTGCGTCTTGGCTTCGGTCAGTTCGGGGTTCAGTTCCAGCGCCTTCTCGTAATCCGCCATGGCGCTCTGGAGCGAGCCGGCATATTCGTATGCGAGACCGCGGAGATGGTACGCTTCCGCGAAATCCGCCTTGAGCTTGATTACCTTCGTGAAGTCCTCGACGGCCTTCTCGTATTCCTCTATGGAAGCATATGAGAGGCCGCGGTTGTAGAACGCCTTCAGGTAGTTGGGGTTCAGCTGGATTGCCTTGTCGTAGTCCTTGACCGCGCTCTGGAAGTCCTGCTTGCGGTAGAAGGCGTCGCCCCGGTTATTGTAGATTATCGGGTTCTGGGGGTCGAGCTCCATTGATTTCGTGTAGTCTGCAATGGACTTGTCGAAGTTCTTGAGCTGGTAGTAGCTTAGTGCGCGGTTGAAGTAGGCCTCCGAGAACACGGGGTTCAGGAGGATGGCCATGTTGTAGTTCTCTATGGCCTTGTCGTAGTCCCCCTTCTCGTAATAGTCGTTGCCCTGCTGGTAGTAGGTCTTCGCGTCTGTAGGATTTGGCTTCCGGTCAACCATCTTCTTCACTCGTATCTGGGATTGAATATCGATGTAAGGCTAATTTTTTAAATGCTGGTGAGGCCAATCGGAATAAAAATATGGGGTCCGAGATGGAGGGCATGGAAACCCAGGACGGACCAAGGATAGTCATCCAGAAAGAGCAGGCGGGGGGCGGCCTGTTCTGGCTGGCGTGCATAGTGATAGTCCTTCTCATGATAC
Source organism: Microcaldota archaeon (assembly GCA_022627495.1). Taxonomy (GTDB): domain Archaea; phylum Micrarchaeota; class Micrarchaeia; order Anstonellales; family Bilamarchaeaceae; genus Bilamarchaeum. Next base: position 16,046 of record JAKEGJ010000011.1, on the reverse strand, counting down.
ATTTCAGCTGCCAGGCGGGGACCGCGACCGGATACGTCGGCAACATCTGCGAGAAGGGCCTTTCGCCCGTCGATTTGCTGGGCATCCTCTGCTGCGCCCCGGTCTATCTCCTGGTGATAGTCTTTCTGAGCGGCGGCCTGAGGATTTGGTAGGAACGCCAGGATTTCGCCTTCAAGGAATGCGATTCCGGTCAGGGAGACGTCTGATTCAGCCGGCCGTTCGGATTCGGAACCGGCTTGACTGACTCCGGTTGAGGCGGTTTTGGCGCAATCATGGGGGCGGTCGCATTGGATTGGGAGTCGCCCTTGTCCATGGAATTGACGGTGGTGACTACCGGCGCGGCGTCCTGATGCTCTTTGAGCGTGGATGATGTACAGCCGATTATGGCCGTAGCCTGGGAGAGGATGGCGGTGACCATCAGGACGAAGGATAATATCGCTGCATACTGCTGCGCGGAAAGGCCCTTTTTCTTCGGCTCTTTGCTTTCCCGTTTCACCTCGGCCTTGACCGCTGCCTTGGGAGCTTTTTTCACCTTGGCCATGCTGCCCTCTTCAAGAAGCGGGGCAAGCGAGACCGATGGCTTTCTGCGCTCGATTTCCTGGATTGGAATTGGTTGTAAAAGTTTCCTCATGATGTATACCCGATTACACTTTCTATAACATAACAAATATAAACATGACGATTCCGGCTCATTCCTGCCCGGCCAGCATCTTTTCCTCTATGCGCAGGAGCTGGTTGTACTTGGCCGTGCGCTCGCCGCGCGCAGGCGCGCCGGTCTTGATTTGTCCGGCGTTGATGCCCACGGTGAAATCAGCGATGAAGCAGTCCTCGGTCTCCCCGGAGCGGTGGCTCACGATGACATTAAGCTTGTGCTCCCGGCACATGCGCACTGCATCCATCGCTTCGCTGATTGTGCCAATCTGGTTGACTTTCAGGAGGAGGGCGTTGATGGAACGCATGTCGATGGCCTGGGCGAGGCGCGCTACGTTCGTGACGACCAGGTCGTCGCCGACGATTTGCGTCTGCGGCAGTGCCTTATGGAGCGCGGCGAAGGCTTCGAAGCTTTCCTCGAAGAACGGGTCCTCGATGCTCTTAATCGGATAAGCCTTAGCAAGGTCGGCATAATAGTCCACCATGTCCGGCTCTTTCAGCTCCTTCCCGTCTATTTTATAGGTGCCGGCCTTCTCGTCGTAGAAGGACGATGCAGCCGCGTCCAGCGCGAGCGCGCATATGCCGTCATAGCCCGCTTCCTCTATCGCGCTTACAATCTCGTCAAGCGCCTTGTAGGTATTGTCAATCTGCGGCGCATAGCCGCCCTCGTCCCCTACGTTCCGGGCCGCCGGGCCGAGCTTGCCGGCCAGCTGTTTTCCGAGGACGTGGTATATCTCGCTCGCCATCCGCAGGCGTTCGCCAAACAGCTCAGCCTGCGGGATTATCATGAATTCCTGCACCGCGAGGCCGCTGCCGGCATGCTTGCCCCCGTTTACTATGTTGAACATGGGTACGGGCAGGATGTTTCCCCCCAGATATTCGTGGAGCATCTTGCCTTCAGTGGCTGCGGCTGCGCGCAATACCGCCATCGACGTCGCCACCATGGCATTCGCTCCGAGACGGCTCTTGCCTTTCGTTCCGTCAAGCTCTTTCAGCCGATAATCTATTGCGCCCTGGTCGGATACGTCCATCCCGATTATCCCGGGGGCGATGATTTCGTTGACGTTCTGGACCGCCTGCAGCACGCCTTTTCCCATGTAGCGCTTTCCGCCGTCGCGGAGCTCCACCGCCTCGTGCGTGCCCGTGGATGCGCCGCTTGGCGCTGCGGCGCTTGCGAGGACGGCTTCAGTCGCCACTTCGACTTCTACGGTCGGGTTGCCCCTGGAATCGAGTATCTCGCGTGCCCATACGGATGCGATTTTCATGCATGCCTAGTATCGGGCAAAAGATAAAAACTCACCCATTATTTAGCCTATCTGACAATTGCTCACCTGAGGAGAGAGGAATGGAACTCGTTTTCGACAACAAAAAAAAGAGGATGCGCTTTTCGGGCGATGTCGCATCGCTCCTGAAAAAGCTGGGCGTCATGCGCGAAGAAGTGGTCGTGAAAGTGAACGGCAGGCTGGCGCCCGAGACCAGGCCGCTCCTCGCATCGGACAGGGTCGAAGTGATAAAGGTTGTTTTCGGTGGCTGACTTGGAGCGGATTGATGGAGCGCGCTGCCATTGCGGCAAGGAGCCCGCCATATTCCTGCACTACGCCCGGAAGCACCTCTGCGAAGAGCACTTCATCCGGATGTTCGACAAGCGCTTCCGGAAGACGCTCACGGCGCATAAGATGCTCCGGAAAGGCGATCGGGTGGCAGTAGGGCTTTCCGGCGGGAAGGACAGCACGGTCCTCCTGCATTCGCTCGCCCAGCTCCGTAAGGACCTTCCGTTCGAGATTGTCGCACTGACGATTGACGAGGGCATAAAGGGTTACCGCGCCCGCACGCTCGGGATTGCGCGCGCCGAATGCGAGAAACTGGGCATCGAGCAGGCGGTTCTTCGGTTCGACAAAGAAACGGGCAGGACCCTCGACCAGATGGTTAAGGACGAAACCCGGAACCGGAAACCCGATGCCGGCGTCTGGGGGCCGGATGCCGGTGGCCGGAAACCGGATGCCGCCAATCCCCTGCCCTGCACGCATTGCGGCGTGGTTCGCAGATATCTTCTCAACAAGGGTGCCCGGGAGTTGAAGGCGACAAAGCTCGCGCTCGGCCACAATCTCGACGACATGGCGCAGACGGTCATGATGAACATCATGCGCAACGAGCCCGCGAGGCTGGCGCGCCTGAACGAGCCGGTTTCAAAAAACACGCGATTCGTCCCGAGGATACGTCCGCTCATGCTGACTCCAGAAAAGGAGAACGCCATTTATGCGATGGTGAAAGGAATCGATATCGAGCATGTCGAATGCCCTTATGCGCGATTCGCCTTCCGGGGGCATGTGCGGAAGATGCTGAACGAGACCGAAGAGCGCTATCCCGGAACGAAATTCAAGATTGTGAACGCTTTTCTGGACATGGAAGGCGGGCTCAGGATGAAATATGGCGCTGGCGCGCCCTTGGCCGAATGCTCGGGGTGCGGCGAGCCGTGCTCGGGTGGCATGTGCATGTTCTGCAGGAGAGTCAGGGCGGTTCGCTAGCGCTATTTTCCAGCAGCCCTGCCAAATCCGCGGTTTTCCAGACCTTAATTCTTTTCTGTTTCATGAAATGCGCGTCATCGCTCCAGATGTCGGCCCCGGTAGCAAGGGCCGCGGCGATGAAGGGGGTGTCATCCGGGTCGATATGCGACATGATCTTCCCGGCTTCTTCCATATGAAGGCGTATCAGTTCATCATCAAGGAAAACTATTCTTGCGGTAATTTTGGCTAGGATTGCGTCTAGTTCCGCCTCGCTGATTTTGGCTTTATCCAGAATAAATGCCGTGTGCCGTCCAATTTCGAGTTCGCTGAATCGAATCCCGAGGAACTCCATATCGGCATGATACAGCAATTTTCTGGAACTTGAATCCCGAATAAGAGCTGCAATTATCCTGTTCGTATTCACGATTAATCTGGGTTTCATAGTCCACCATGCCCTTTTTTCAGAAATCGTTTGGCGATTTCGTGCTTGACCCTATGGCCTATCCGCTCCGCATCTTCCTCGGAGAGTTCGCTTCTTTTTAGCACCTCATCCATCCAATGCAGCTCACGTATCTTCAGCTCGAATGCCTGCCTTGCCACTTCGCTCCACTTTATCTCCGAGTGCCTCTGCATCTCCCGGTAAAGGTCTTCCGGTATGGACAATGTCATGTTTGCCATATTATCACTTATGTGTATTATGTGAATACACATTAAATGGCTTTAGGAAGGCGGCACAGTAAGGGAGGATGCTGCCCGTTTATCTTTTATGGAATGAAAAATGTCGCGAGCCACATAAAAAGAGAAGAAAAAGCTGCGCTTACACAGGTAAAAAGCGAAAGCGATTGGGTAGTGACGTTTATGTCAGGCCGCCTTGGCCTGGACTTCGCATATCTCCAGATACCTCAGGATTGCCTGGTTCCAGCTGAGGTCCTTCCGTATGCGCTCCCGGACTTCATTGGGTACCGATTCGTTCGTCCGGATGATGGAATCCGCCCTCTCAGCAACCTGAAGCGGGTCGTCGAATGCGGTGATATAGCCGCCGATGCCGAGCATGCGGAATACCTCGCCGACGCCCATGCCGGGAGATATTAGGGCCGGCGTTCCGGTGCTCACGGATTCGAGGGGTACATTGCCATATGTTTCGAACTTCGAGGGGCTGACTATGACGCTGGCTGAGCGGTAGAAATCCGCGAGCCTGCCCGTATCCATCGGCTCGAGTATTATTACTCCGGCCTTGCGCAGCTCCCTGATAAGCGAGTTATTGGGGTCTGCAGATGTGACCATATGAATCCGGTGGGTGCTCCCTTTCGAACGGAGTGCGCCGGCCAGGCCCAGGAGGAATTCGGGGTTCTTGACCGAAGTGTTCCTGCCCACGAATGCTATCGGGACCTCTTTTTCCGGATTTTCCGAATAAGCGAGGAATTCCGGGGGCACGCCGTTGTAAACTACTTCGCTTTTTTGCAGGGTGTTGCCGAATATCTGCTGTACCGTCCTTCGCGTGAGTTCGGAGGGGAATATGTAGAATATCCGGGGGTCGTAGAAATCCTTCTCCATTAGTTTGAGCGTCCCCTGCATCTCTTCCGGAAGATGCCGGATTTCCATACTGAGGATGCCGGCGTAGCAGAGGACCACCGGCTTCCGCTGCTGCCTTGCGGCCTGCAGCAGGCACCACGGGACGAAATAGGTCCCGCCGAGGAGCACCACATCGACGCTTTGGATAATCCGGGCCATTTCAGCGATAAGCGGGGCGAACGCGTCCTGAAGCTCATCCAGGGTTCTGGCTTTCCGGTATATGTTGTTCGGGTTCGTCGTCCCGATTGTCTCCAGCAGGGGCAGGGTGAATCTCCTGACATTGCCCTCCCTCGAGCGTTCGCGAAGCTCGGGATGCGCCTTGATGAGGTGGAGCGAGCGCCTGCCCCCGATGCAACGCTCGAGCTCGCAGCATTGCCTTCCGATACCGCTGATGAACCTCGAAAGCTCGTTCGTGCGCCTGGCGAACGCCTCCGTCGACGAGCTGGTGTTGGCTGCGATGCGTAAATTCCTGAAAACAGGCCCTTCCATATATTGCCAATCTGCTGAATAACAATTATTAGGCTTTGTAAACGAATTGCCGTTATGGAAATCGTCTTCCTCGGGACAGGCGGCGGCCGCATCAACCTCATCAAGCAGGCCAGGGGAACAGGCGGCTTCAGGATTAATTCGCCATCGGCCAACATCCACGTCGACCCGGGGCCGGGAGCGCTCATCCATTGCCTGAAAAACCGGCAGGACCCGCTGACTCTGGATGGCATAATCGTGACGCACGACCACATCGACCACGTAAGCGACGCCATGGCGCTGATTGAGGGCATGTCGCACTACGGCCTGAAGAAGAAGGGCATCATCATAGGGAGCCGGGACACGCTCGCAGGCGACGAGACCGGCGACAGGGGCATAAGCGGATACCACCAGTCGAAGGCCGCCGTCGTGCACATACCTGAATTCGGCCAGAAAAAAACATTCCAGACCGGCCACGGGGAATTCGCACTCGAAGCCATCCCGATGAAGCACGAGGAGCCCTCTGCATTCGGATTCAAGCTCGCAATGGACGGGAAAATCCTCGGCCATATCAGCGATACGGAGTACATGGAGAGGCTGGGGCGGGATTTCTCCGGGTGCAACCTCCTGATAGTCAACTGCATCAAGCCCGAGGCCGACAAGTACGGCGGGCATCTTTGGACCGGGGAAGTGGCGGAAATTCTGAAGGTGGCGCGCCCGAAGTTGTGCGTCATGACGCATATGGGCATGAAACTGCTGAAACTGGGCCCGGCCAAGGAAGCAGAAAAAATCGAGCGGGAAAGCGGAGTGAAGACGATTGCGGCACGGGACGGGATGAGACTGGCCGTCTGATGCCACCCCGGCACATAAATAGGCTTAGATTTACATGAATTTATATTTGTTATAACTTAACATTAATATTATAAAATGCTTGATATAAGATGTGATTTTATCTACTTATCAGCATAATTGATGTAAAATTAGTATAAAAATTTCATTATACTGTGAAAAACAGCAAGTTTTAAATATTGTTTGTTGTATTATATATACAAAAATGGTGTAATAATGGCCAGGAACCTGAAAACGAAGATAACCCCCAAGCTCGAACGATTCCTGATGACGATAGCCAGGAGACGGAGCATAGAGAGCATCGCGGTCGCGCTTTTCGTGGTTTTCGACGGAATGATTGTCCTTGGCGAAAACAACGCTCTGCCGGCAAAGGTTCTCGGCCCGCACGGGATAGGGGCGGCCATCGGCTCCCTATTGGACAAACTCGGCCTGGATGGCGAGGTCAGGTACCTCGGTTTTTTCGACAATGGAAAGGCGCGCCAGTACAATTTCGCGATTGGCCTGGATTCGCAACCGGATTTGGGCGCGGGGTTCATTTTCGTGGATGCCGGCAAGGCGGCGGAACTGCTCGGGCGCAAGGAGGCGAAATTGATTATGGGTTCATTCAGCCAGCCGCCAATGCTACGGCAGATGCTCATCTGGTGATTTCCGCGGCAATGCAATTATGGGCGGAGCATGACGGGAAGGCATGTAAATTTAGTGTGAGTAGTTATAAGGATATGTATAAAAATAGCTAGATTTACTGTAATAAAGTACGAGATACATTAAACGGGGATAAAATAAATTGTGAAAAATTACAAATACGTCAATATGCGTATATTTTCACAAAAAACTGTGCGAAAAGCTCACTTTTTTAATAAGTTTTGTAGCAGTACATACGGGTGGGAAACATGAAAAAGCTTGACCATGGTCAGGAAAGATTGGCAAATGCTCATGAAAAGGCCAGGCCGCCGTCCAGGTTCTGGGCCAGGATGAAGGAGGCGGCGCTTGTGGGCGTGGCGCTTGTCGGCCTCGGAGGCTGCGCATCCGGACTTGCGGGGGCGCAGGCAAGGCCAGGCAATAATGTTAGCCAGAATAGCTCCGCAACAGCGGGAGCTTCAGGGAGCAGGTCCACAACGCCTTCGGATTATTCATCGATTTCCACGACGTCGGCCATTTCGCCTACCGCGACTACCATAGAGATTGGCGGCAGGACGCTGAACATCGTGAGGCTGGACCAGAGGCTTGCGGACCTGAACACCAAGACCGCACGGTATAGGGAGCCGGAAGAATTGCCGGTCGAGATGGGCGGGACAGGCCCGCTTGCAACTACGAATGGCAGGTATGCGAACTCCGTATTGGTGCCTGGCGAAGCGCGTTTCCTGGTAACGCTTCTGCCGCGCGAGAATAGGAGAAGCCTGAATATCATATTTCCACGGGAAAGGGACAGCGAGCCTTCTGCGCCCGGAGCCGGCGTAAGGACAGTGAATCTAAACGAGTTCGCGGCATATGTCCGCGCGCTGACAGGGCAGGAGATGGCGCGCGTCAATTTCATCGTGGAGGCCGGCACATTCAACAACAACGGCGTCACGACCAATTACACGAACGCGTACATCTTCCCGCTCAATTCACGGGGGGAAGTGATTACGAGGCGCGGCAACGGCGCATTCATCATATATTCCGGCTCGTATTATGCCAGTTCAGCAGGCGGGAGCGCCTCCCTGCTGATTGAGCCCAACGGCCGCGACAGCCTTTACGCCAGCAGATAACCTCTTAAATTCTTTTTTACTAACTTATTTTATGGCCGGCCCAACAGCGCAGACGGATGGAAATCGGAGCGAATCACAGGCGCAGTTTGATGTTCAGTCACGCACAGGAGCATTAGCAATGACTTTTGCATCCACCAGTTTTCCCCAGATGCTCGAGCGGGATTTGCGGCCGCTTGTCGTTGCTGCCGGAAACAACAACCAGCAGGAGTTCGCGGCGGTTGCGCGCGCATCCATGCCGCGGGAAGACCCTGCCGCCATGTTCCAGAGGTTCAGGCAATTCATACAGCTGGGCTCGGATGTTCGGGAATCGTGGGCAGGATGGCAGGAAGCCCACGTCCGCAGAGACCAGGCTGGAATGCGGCAGTTTGGAGAAGACCTGGGCCGCACTGCCGCCCGCGGAACTGCAATGGGCATATCCGGCTCGCCTCAGCTGGTCATGCAGGAAGGGAAAGGCCAGCTGACAGACCAGCAGAGGGAGGATTTCGCCCGTGCCGCAGTCGGCTACGGATTTGCTGTAGCCGACGTGATGTCGGTATTCGGGAACCTGGGGAGGGCCGGCGGGGGGAGGACGGAAGAGCAGGCGAGCGCATTCAGGGCGGCGTTGCAGACTGCTGCAGTTGAGCGCTCACAGGAACTGATGAAAAGGCTGCGGGATTTGCAAAGGCAGCTTGACGAGACAGAGGACCCGGCCAAGAAGAGGGAGCTGAACCAGGACCGCCAGCAGATGCTCCTTGAATACGGCCGCCTTGCAGGGCGCGCCCTGGCAACAGAAGTCGCAGACCAGTGGTCGTCCGGGCGGGAAGGTGGGGGAAACCAGGTAAATCTGACGGCGCAGAGGCTGGAGCAGTCGGTAAGGGACGAGACACAGCACGTATTGGACCTCCACACCGGAAGGCTATACAATGTCCGCATCTCGCCGGTTGAAAGGATGGCCTGAAAAATCGGGCCAAACCCCTGTTTTTTAAAAAGCAGACGACAATTACCTAGCGATACTTATGCTCCAGCAGCGCTTTGAGCGGAACATCGAGGAAAGATGGCAGAAGCTCTGGGAAGAGGAAGGGACGTTCCGCTTCGACGAAACAGACAACACGAAACCAGTGTATTCCATAGACACCCCCCCGCCTTTTACAAGCGGCGAGCTCCACATGGGCCACGTCCTCTCGTACAGCTTCATAGATTTCGTAGCCCGATACAAGCGGATGCGGGGCTTCAATGTCTATTACCCCCAGGGCTGGGACTCCCAGGGTTTCCCGACAGAAGTCAAGGTAGAGAAGAAGTTCGGCAGGCTCCCTCAGGTGCAGTTCCGCGAGAAATGCATCGAATGGACCAGGGAATTCATCGCCAGGATGCGCGCCCAGATGCAGCAGATGGGCTTCAGCCCGGACTGGCGCTTCGAGTACCGGACGATGGAGCCGGAATACCACAGGAAGGTGCAGCTATCGCTAATCCGGATGTATGCGAACAAGCTTGTCTACATGAGCAAGTATCCTGTGTACTGGTGCCCGAAATGCGTCTCGGCGATTGCCAAGGCCGAACTGGACGATCTGGAAAAGGACGGCACGCTCAATTACGTAAAATTCGGGGGCCCGGACGGCGAAGAGCTGGTCGTCGCGACAACAAGGCCGGAGCTACTCCATGCCTGCGTGGCGGTCATGTTCAACCCTGCAGACGAGCGATATAAGCGCCTCGAGGGAAAGCGCATCACGACGCCCCTGGGGAAAGAGGTCCCGGCCATCGGAGACAAGGACATAGACAAGGAATTCGGCACCGGCCTGGTCATGCTCTGCACCTTCGGCGACAAGATGGACGTCGTGTGGATGCACAGGTACAAGCTCCCCATGATAGAGGGCATCGACAGGTACGGGAAGCTCCTGGATGCCGGCGAATTCACCGGGAAGAAGGTGGAGGAAGCGAAAAAGCTCATGCTAGAGAAGCTGGAGCGCGAGGGCAAGGTCGTGAAGAAGGAGCCCCTGAAGCAGACGGTCAAGGTGCACGACCGGTGCGGCACCGCGATAGAGCTTATAACGTCCCTCCAGTGGTTCGCGGACATCCGGAGCACGGCGAAGAACATCAAGGCGATGGCCGGAAGGATCGGCTGGGTGCCGGATTTCGGAATCAGCTACCTCATAGACTGGGTGGAGAGCGCGGAATGGGACTGGGTGATTTCGCGCCAGCGCGTTTTCGGCACTCCGCTCCCGTTCTATTACTGCGAAAAATGCCTCGCGACGGCCGCGGCAGACGAGGACGGCCTGCCATTCTACCCGGAGAAGGCGAAGCACAAGCCATGCAGCGCGTGCGGCCAGCCCATGAAGCCGGAGACGAGCACGTGCGACGTCTGGGTGGATTCGAGCATAACGCCCCTGATAATCTCCGGATGGCCGGACGACGAAGCCAGGATGCAGAAGCTTTACCCCGCGTCGCTGCGCCCGCAGGGCGTCGAAATCGTCCGCACATGGGCGTTCTACACGATATTCCGGAGCGGAGTCGCATTGACCGGAGTCCCGCCATGGAAGCAGATACTCCTAAACGGCAACGTGCTCGCCCCGGACGGCAAGAAGATGAGCAAATCCCTTGGCAACATCGTGTCGCCTTCGGATTTGCTCCGCGACTACCCTGCTGACGCGATAAGGCAGTGGGCGGCGCTCTCGGGCGCGATGGCCAAGGACAGGCCCTTCAGCTACGAGGACATCAAGTACGCGAAAAGCTTCCTCGGCAAAGTCTGGAACGCGGCCAGGTTCGTGGAATCCTCGGCGAAAGAGGAGGTCTGCGATGCGCCGGCCCTCCGGATGACGGACAGGTGGATTCTCGGCAGGCTTGCGGCGCTGACCAGGGAATGCACCGAGCATCTGGAAAGGTTCGAATACCACTATGCGATTGGCAAGATACAGCGCTTCTTCTGGCAGGACGTCTGCGACAACTATATCGAATACGTGAAATACCGCATATACGAGGGCGAGGATTTGGCGGCCAGATACACGCTGCGGAAAGTCATGTACGACTCCATACGGCTGATGGCGCCGTTCACGCCGCACATCGCCGAGGAGATATACCGCGAGGTTTTCTGCGCGAAGGAAAGCGTCCAGAAAGCCGGCTGGCCCGACGCGGGCAACGAATACGCCGGCGATGCGGCGAAGGTGGCGGTGCTGAACGAAATTGTGAGCCAGCTCCGCCAGCACAAGTCGAGAAACAAGCTCCCCCAGAACGCCGAGCTCGCCAAGGTCAGGCTGAGCCTACAAGACGGTCTGGACCCGGAACTGATAGAGGAGCTTAAGAAAATCAGCCATGTGGGCGATGTGGAGATAATAAAGGGCGAATTCTCAGTAAGCGCGGGCTGAACTGGGGATTGCCGGGCTCAGTTCGGTATTATCCTTCCGGTGACCCTTCCGCTTGCGACATGCGCTACTGCACTGCAGTCGCTGCCCAGTTCCGGCGCGCAGGAGACGTACGTCATGTTGCCCGTGAAGCGCTTGATGGTCCCTTCCGGGATTGGGGCGCCGCCCAAATCAGCCTCGAATGTTACGTTGGAGCCGCTTGTGACGTTCACGCCAGCGGAGAAGCCAATGAACTGCTGGTCGCCGTCCTGCGTCTGGAGGACAACGTCGTTTATCCTTACCTTGTACGGGTAGCCGTTGAAGACGGTCAGCAAGACGCGGGTGTGGCCGGCCTCGTTGAAGAGCGTCGCGGTGCATTTGAGGCTGCTCCCGAAGTTGCATTCCTCGGACATCATGTATCCGGGGGAGAGGATGCCCGTCGAGAACAGAACGCCTATTACGATTACCAGGACTAGAAGCACCCAGCCGTAAGTCGTCAAATATTCAATCGCCGCCTGGCCGCGAAAGCGGCGAGAAGGGATGGGCCCTAAAGCGCCAGCTTTGGGGGCTCGGGAACGAAGTTCCCGGGAAGTTCCCTCAATCGCCGCCTGCCCTTTTCCCATGGTGAAGCTTTCCCTGAATAGCTATTAAATAGCTTTCCCTCATATACTCGATATAATTTTGAGAAATCATCTACAGGAGTGATATTGATGTCCATAGAAACATGCGCAAGATGCAACGACCAGACTGCAAAGCTTGTGAAATGCGACTACTGCAGCCGCGCAATATGCTACTCATGCGTGAAGAGCTCAAAAAGGAAGAAAATAGACCACCGCTACATCTGCAAGAGCTGCTGGAGCAGCATCGCAAAGCGGAGCATGTTCAAGAGCGCGAACTGAAACATCATCGCGCCCGCCCCTTTTTTCGCATTTTCCTATTCCTTCTTCAGCGCGAGCCGAACCAGCCTGCCGTCTATCGTGAACTCCTTCATCTCCTTCTCCATGTCGTAGGATATGGACGAGGCGTTGACCGCGTCGTAAAGCGCCTTCTCCTGCCGCTTCAGGATGGACTCGAACTCTTTTTCAGTGCTGATGTTTATCACTATGCCATCCGATTCCACCAGGCCGGCCTCCTTGCGCATCATCTGGATGCGCCGCTTCACCTCGTTTAGGAGCCCTTCCTCATAAAGCGACTCGTCCATCTTCTTTGATATATGGACCGAGCCCTTGGAGAACGCCTCGCTCGCCATCTCGCCGGCGGGCTTCTCTTCGATGGTCTTCGCCTCCTTCGCATTGACAAGGCTCAGGATGGTCGGGCTGAAGGCGCCCACGGCATCCGAGACCTCGTGGGACTTGGTCTCGATGTACAGGGTGCGTATCGGCCAGCGGACCTTGATGCCCGCGCCCTGCCTGGCCAGGAGCGCGATTGACACCAGCTCCTTGACATTCTCCACCTGCTTCTCGTAAAGCGCGTTGATGGCGCCTTCGGACTCCGGCTCGAGGCGCAGCAGGAACACTGACTCGGCGCCCTCGTATTTCCTGAAGAACCTCTGGTAGAGGTGCTCGCTTAGCATCGGCGAGAAGCAGCTGAGCATCTTGAGGGATTCGAGCATCACGGTGTAGATGGCCCATTGAGCGCCTTCCGCGTTGTCGCCGGAGGAAATGTGCTCCTTGGCGATTTTCATGTAGAAGCGGCTTACATCGTCCACGATGAACGAGCGGAGCGCCTTGGCCGCCCGGTTGAGCTCGTAGGCGTCGAACGAAGAGCGGAATTCGCGCTTGGTGGAGTTCAGCCGGCTCATCATCCATTCGTCTAGCTTGGAGAGTTCCGGCTTCTCGAGTTTTTTCTGCGGGTGGAAGCGCTCCAGGAAGACGACCATGTTGAATGCGATGTTCAGTTCGCCCGTGGCCTTCTTCAGCTCCTCCCAGCTGAATTTCAGCTCCTCCCAGACAGTGTTGCTGACGCCCCAGAGGCGGAAGCTGTCCGCCCCGTACTTGTCTAGGATTTCCTCAAGGGGCACGAAATTGCCCAGGGACTTGCTCATCTTCTCGCCCTTCTCGTCGACGAAGAAGCCGTGCATGAGTATGCGCTTGTACGGGCATGAGCCGTAGCGGACGACGCCCGAGCCCAGGAGCGAGTAGAACCAGCCGCGTATCTGGTCCTGGCCCTCGATAATCAGGTCTGCGCGCTCGCCGTACTTTTTGGCCTCCGCGGGTGTAAGCGAGGCCCAGATGGCGTTTCCGGAATCAAACCAGACGTCCATGACATCGGGTATCCTTTTCATCGGCTTCCCGCATTCGCAGGGCAGCTCCACTTCGTCGATGTAAGGCCGGTGGAGCTCTTTTACCGGGGGAATCTCGGATTTCGAGCCGACGACCCTGGTTTTGCCGCAGTCGCACTTCCAGATGGGAAGCGGTATGCCCCAGTAGCGCTGGCGCGAGATGCACCAGTCCGGCGCGTTCGAGACGAACTCCCGGAAGCGGTCCTTCGCGAAATCCGGGTGCCATTCGGTCTTGTCGATTTCGGCAAGCATCTGGTCCTTCATCTTGGAAATCGTGATGAACCACTGCTTCGTAGTCAGGAAGATGAGGGGCGTCTTGCAGCGCCAGCAATGCGGATAGCGGTGGCGGATGCGCGCCTCGTAGACGAGCGCCCCGGAGTCTGTCAGTATCTGGGTGACGAGCGGGTTCGCCTCGCGGACGTTCTTGCCTGCGAGCGCGCCGGCGTCTTCAGTGTAGTTGCCCTTGCCGTCGACCGGGCAGAACGCCTCAATGCCGTAGCGCTTGCCGATTATGAAATCGGCGGGCCCGTGGCCCGGCGCGGTATGGACCAGGCCGCTGCCGTCTTCGAGTGTGACGAACTCGTCGCTCTGGACCACCTTCCGGTCGTAGAATTTGTGGATTTTGTCCTGGAACGGGTGGAGGTACTCGAGGTCCTTCAGCTTCCGCCCGGGCAGCTCCTCGATTACGGTCGCGCTCTGCCCCAGAAGCCCCATGACATGGTCGAGCCGCTCTTTCGCGACTACCCACACCTCGTCCCCGACCTTGGCGCGGACGTAGGCGAATGTAGGGTGCACCATGACGGCCATGTTGGCCGCGAGCGTCCATGGCGTCGTGGTCCAGACGATGAGGTATTCGTTCTCCTTGTCCTTCAGTTTGAACTTGACGTAGATGCTCGGGTCGGTCTCGTCGTCATATTCGAGCTCGTAGTTGGCCATCGTCGTCTCGCAGCGGAAGCAGTAGGGGAGCACGTATATGCCTTCGTGCAAAAGGCCGTGCTCGTTCGCCATCTGTAGCGTCTTCCAGGAGGAATCGATGTAGCTGTCATGGTATGTGATATAGGGAGTGTCGAAATCCATCCACACGCCGAGCGAGCGGAACTGGTCGCCCATGATGCCGACGTATTTCGTAGCGAAGGACTTGCACTTTTCGGTGAACTTGCCGATGCCGTATTTCTCGATGTCGTTCTTGTTGGTGAATTTCAGTTCCTGCTCCACCTTGACCTCTATCGGGAGGCCGTGGGTGTCGTAGCCGGCCTGGACGCGGACGTCTTTTCCGCAGATTCGCTGGTAGCGGCACACGGCGTCCTTGATGGTCTTGTTCCATCCGGTGCCCGGGTGTATCTGCCCGGTCGCATACGGCGGCCCGTCGCAGAAGTAGAAAGTCTCCCTGCCCGCGTTCTTTTCCTTCGCCTTGCGGTAAATGTCGTTCTTTGCCCAGAAATCCAGAACTTCCTTCTCTACCTTCCTGTGGTCGTACATGAAAAACCCTCAATGCCATTCCAAGACGGGTTTTTTATCCCCATCAAAGTCGGACTCAAGAATCGCACCTAAAAAATGCCCGCCGGCTTTGTCTTCGCTGGCAGTCAGTAGGCCTGTATATGATTCGAAAGGATATAAAAGCGGAGTATCAGAATCCCGAATCCATGGCAAAACCAGAAAAACTCAATCCTGGGGCCGAGACCGGCTGTTGCAAGAGGTTCGACCCCGCCCCGTGGGACGGGAAGGAGGTCAGGTGGGACGACAGGCTTTTCCTGCGCGACCACGTAACGAGTTTTTTCCATATCCCCCTGAACATGGACAAAATCATGGTTAAGAACATGGAATTGATTTCGAAGGCAGGGGCCCTCGACCAGGACCAGCTGATGCTCTCGGACGAGAAATCAATGTGGGGCTCGGACATCTTCATCGCGATCAGCAAAGACGTCCCGGGAGCGAGGATGGAGAGGATTTCAGGGACATTCCTACTGAAGGCGTTCGAAGGCCCGTATTCCGATACGGGGAAATGGGTGAAGGCGATGGAAAAGTTCGTCGATTCCCGGGGGAAGAAAACTAAGAAGCTCTATTTCTGGTACACCACATGCCCCGCCTGCTCGAAGGCGTACGGCAAGAATTTCACGGTGCTGGTCGCGCAGGTCTGATTGTCTGATTTGGGGGGGGGGCAAACGCGGAAACCAGGCATATTGACAAAAAGATTAGGGGAAAAAAGAGGAAAATAAAAATAAAAAATTAAAGAAGGTTATTACACCTTCTGGACCTGGGCCACGAAGTCCGCAGCCGCAGAGAGAGTGTCAGCCGCTTCTTTGCCGGCCACCACTATCTTCGAGCCCTGGACTACTTCCCGAACTACCTTCGTCTCAGCGGTCCAGTCGACCGCAGAGCCCGCAAGGAGGTCTGCCGTTACGGAGTTGACCACATCGCCGCCGACTGATACGAGGGTGTTTACTCCAGTGGCATCGGTGTCGAGGACGACCAGGTTGCCGTAGCTGCCCGTGTACGGGGTCGCGACAGTCACTGACGGGGCATTGTTCGGCATTATGAGCGCCGATACGCCGCTCATGTCAGCAGTGCACGAAACCGAGCCCGTGCCTGCGCTGCAAGCGCCGACATCCTCGGTTATCTCGAGCACCTTGACGGTCACGCCGCTAACGGTCGCAGACTCGCCTTC
>JAKEGJ010000010.1 GCA_022627495.1 Microcaldota archaeon | reverse complement strand
TTGTCGCCAGACCAGGTTCCTGCAGCCACTGAGCCAGGCACGGTTATCTCCAACCTCGCCTTCTCGTTGCTGATGCTGCACGTTCCGGTCGCGTTGCCTGCGCCGCTCGGGGTGCATGCCGCTGTGCCAGAGACCTGCGCGGTCAGTGTCGAGCTCTTGTAGGTCTCGCTCACTATCTTCCCGGCGATCAAGGCTGCTGCCACACCGTCGCTCGGCTGGGCCTTGCTGCCAACGACAACCTTCGCCACTGGGGCGCCGTTGTCATCGACCAGCGTCGTCGACCCGAACATCAGTCCGGCAAACGCCGCTCCGCTTGCCAAAATTGTCGCGCCTGCGACAATTGCGCCAATTTTCTTCAGGTTCACTTTCATTCGTTCACCTCTAGTTTTTATTGCTGGAAAAAAAACGTAATAATACGCAGGGGATTGCAGGGGGAGCCCCAAGGCTGGAGCGAATTGCGAAGGGAAAAATTCCCATGGGGCGGCATTGGGTACCTAGAATACTTTTTCACCCACATACACTTTGATTCCGCTCGGCGTCACCTTGAACGGGACCAGGTCGCGCGAATGGTCGGTTCCGCGCATCTTGAAGATTTCCAGCGCGCGGACGCGCCGGTCCTCCCGGTCGAGGTTGTAGAGGTTGATGATGCCGTCCATGACGAAGTGCTCTATGTCGAAGCGCATCTCCTCGCGCCTCGCGCTTGTGGCCTCCACAGTCGTGATTGTCGTCACGTCCAGGTTGCGGAGCAGTGAGAGGAATTCGAAGAGCGTCTGGCGGTATTCCACGTCGCTTTTGAATGCCAGGCGTATCATCGTCGCCGAGTCTATGACCGCGCGCTTGATTCCGTTGGAGGTGATGCGGTCTTCTAGGAGGTTCGCCACTTCCTCCAGATCCAGTTTCTCTGGCTTGATGAGCTCGATTTTCTTGTCTTCTATAAGCTGGGCGGTGTCGGTGAGCAGAGGGAAGGTGCTCTTCATATTCTCCACGATGTCGTCCGCCGTCTCCTCAAGGCTCACGTAGAGGCCGTTCTCGCCCATCTTCGCGCCCTGGTAGATGAATTCGAAGCAGAATGATGTCTTGCCTGCGCCGGGGCCCCCGTAAAGCGCCACGTGCCGCCCTGCGGGAATGCCGCCGTTTAGCATCTCGTCCAATCCTGCGATACCTGTCTTGACCCTGTCCATGCTACCACGTTGCGGTTCTCTATCCGCGAAAATTTATATACATTGACACCGGAAGAGGTATGATGGAAGCGGACATTCTCCCAAAGAGCGAACGGCAAACCGTTCGCGATTGCCAGGATCGCGAATCGATCCTGCCATGGACAGAGAAATACAGGCCAAGGAAGCTTGATGATGTGATGGGCCAGGTGGAGGCCGTGAAAAGCCTCAAGGCTTTCGTGAAGAAGAAGAACATGCCGAATATGCTCTTCGCCGGGCCGCCAGGCGTCGGCAAGACGACAAGCGCCCTGGCTCTCGCCCATGAGCTTTTCGGCGACCACATAAGCGGCAACTTCCTGGAACTGAACGCCAGCGATGACCGGGGAATAGACATCGTCCGGGGCAGGATAAAGGATTTCGCTCGCTCGGTCTCCCTGGGCGACGCGCCATTCAAGCTCATTTTCCTGGACGAGGGCGACGCGCTCACATCCGACGCCCAGCAGGCGCTGCGCAGGACGATGGAAGCGAACTCCTCGGTCACCAGGTTCATAATATCGGCCAACTACTCATCGCGCATAATCGAGCCCATCCAGAGCAGGTGCGCGGTGTTCAGGTTCATGCCCCTCAATTCCGCTGAGATGCGCAAGGCGCTCGGGCATGTCGAAAAGGCCGAGAAGCTCAAAATCGACGACAAGGCGTTCGATGCGGTGTTCTACGTCTCCGAGGGAGACATGAGGCGGGCGCTCAACACCCTCCAGGGCTGCGCGATGCATTCCGAGCACATAACCGAGGAACTCGTGCACAAGACAAGCAGCAGGGCAACGCCGAAAGAGGTCAAGGACATGGTCGCCATGGCCGTTTCCGGGAAGTTCCTTGAGGCAAGGGAGAACCTTGACAAGCTGGTCATATCCTACGGCCTAAGCGGCGAGGACATCCTTTACCAGGTCTACCGGGAGATACCCAGGCTCGAGCTTCCGGAGAAGCAGAGGATGAAGCTGATTGAGCTTCTGGGCGAATACAACTTCCGGCTGGTCCAGGGGGCCAACGAGCGCATCCAGATAGAGGCCCTGCTTGCCCAGTTCGCCACAGCGAAGTGACGAAATGGCAAGGCATGCGGCATTCCTCCTAACCCTCCTTTTCTTTTCCGGAACCCTTTGCGCCCTCACCATCGGGCCCAGGATATACGAGCAGAGGGATTTGGGCGACATTGCCCTTTCCGAATTCACGTATTCTTTAAGCGCGGACTGCAACGCCTCGACCATCAGCGCTTATGTCTTCAACGAGTCCAACGGGGCGGTCAGGGATGCGAACATCTATGTCAAGTACGTCGATTTCAGCACGCCCCTGATGTCGAACACGAAGACCGACAAGGACGGCTTCACGCTCATCCGCCTGCCCGGCAACGTGATGCTCATGCGGGGGATGTTCATCATGGTGATTGAGAAGAAGGGCTTCCGGAACAAGGAGGTGCATCTCGACCTCTCCCCATGTTTCGGCGGAAGCACCCTGCCGCCAAAACCCCCGACTGCGCCGACAAACCAGTCTGCGAATACGACCAACCAGACCGGGCCGCCGGCGCCGCCTGCGAACAACACGACAACGGATACCACGCCCGGAAACGGAACTGCACCAGCATACAACGCAACCAACCAGACCAATCAGACGGACCAGGCGAACGGCGGTGATGGTGCCTTGGATGGTTCGCCGCCGGACCTTGCGTGCCCGGCTGCCGCAGGCCTCGCGGGGCTGCTGGCTTTGGCACTCATTATCCGGAAAGTGGGGAAACGAGGGCCGCCCCGCTGGACATCCTGGGCGGCACGGCGCCGGGCGAGTTTCCGGTCTGCGGCATGAGCCCCTCTTTTTAAATCCTTAAAGCGATGCTATGCCTTATGAGAGGGGCCCTGATTGTCGTATTGGCTGTGGCGCTCGCCGCCTTCGGGATGGGTTGCACCGGAGCCCCGGAGGGATTCCGGAACATGACCGCGGATTGCCTGGCCAACTGCACGGGCGCGGCCGCAGAGGTGTGCGCAAACGGGACCACCTACCCGGACGCATGCTCTGCAAGGTGCTACAACGCCACGCCTTCATTCGAAGGCGCCTGCGACGCGTGCAAGGACACGGATGGCGGGAAGAACGCCACGGTCAGGGGGACCGTCACCTCGGCAAGCGGCAACTATACGGATTCTTGTGTGGTATTCGAATCGGTGGAGGAGTATTACTGCTTCGGGGCGATAGCCCAGAAAACTACGCTCCAATGCCCGGAAGGCCATGAGTGCCATATGGGTGCCTGCGTGGTGAAGATGCCTCCAATACCGGAACCAGACTGCCAGGACAGCGACGGCAAGGACGTGTATACGAAAGGCGCAATCAACGCATCCGGCAACGTGTTCGAGGACTCGTGCATTGACAACAAGAAGGTGAAGGAGTTCTACTGCGACCAGGGCGCCAGGAGCGAGGAGACGGACTGCCCGGGCGGGTATGAATGCGATACTGGCAGGTGCGTCAAGATATCAGGCAACTGCACGGACACGGATTCCGGGAATGACATTTACAATGAGGGGAAAGTCATCGTCAAGGACGGCCTGATTGAGCTGGAATTCCTGGACAAGTGCTTAGATAGCGGATACGTCAAGGAATATTACTGCAGCCTCGGCGGCTACATCGCCGAGACCGTGAAATGCCCGGAGGGATTCCGGTGCGTCCAGGCTTCGTGCCGGCAGGACGCATGCACCGATTCCGACGGCGGATACGAGATATGGAGGCAGGGCGGGGCCAACAAGGGCGACCTGCTGCTCCGGGACGAATGCACCGGCCAGGATACCGGGATAGAATATTATTGCGACGGCAACGACATCATGAACGCCACATTCACATGCCCGGGGAGCGCGGTTTGCGAAGGCGGCAGGTGCGAGGATTGATATCATGAATAAGATACCGGTTGTTTTTGCGGCCCTGCTGCTCATTTGCGGCATAGGATCGGCGTTCACGGTCAAACCGTCGTATATAGCCATCCAGGACACGGGAAACGGGGGGAGCCCCGCGCTGGATGTGGACATCACAATCGAGTGCGACTCAAAGGAAGTGCGGATAAACGTCGCTTCCAATGAGACGGGGACGCCCGTCGAGGGCGCGATGGCGTACCTGTTCTACACGGACTACACCTACCAGCCCCTCCCCAATCCGGACAGCACGGATGCCTCTGGAGACGCGATGATACCAGTGCCCGGAACCCTGAGATTCCTCACGGCCATGTTCACGCTCCGCGTGGACAAGCAGGGATTCCAGAGCAGGGAAATAGAATTCACATACCAGAAATGCTTCGAGGCGCCGCCGGTGCAGCCTCCGCCGCCTCCTGTGAACGGCTCGAATGGCAGCGGCGTTCAGGCGAATCAGACGCCACAGGCCAACACTACGCCCCAGGGCAATGTGACGCCGCCATCGAATACCACGCCGCCAATCAACACAACGCCGCAGGTTCCGCCGGGACAGCCGGGCGGGAACCAGACCCAGGGAGGGCAGAAACCGGACGGCCAGGAAACGCCAGGGCCTTCCGCATGCCCGGCGGGCGCGGCACTGCTGGCGCTTCTTTCGCTGCTTATCGTGAGAACAAGGGGATGACCCATGAGAATCGAAGAGGACTTCATCGGCAAGGTCAGCGTTCCGAAGCGGGCGTATTACGGCTCATTCACGGCAAGGGCGTCCAACAACTTCAGGCTGAGCGGGACGAAGGTGCACCCGGAGCTTATCCGCTCGGTGGCGCTTATCAAGAAATGCGCGGCGCTTGCCAATTCGGAACTCGGAACCCTGGCCCCGAAACTCGCAGTCGCCATAGTGAAGGCGTCAGACGAGGTAATCGGCGGCAAGCTGGATTCCGAGTTCATACTTGACGCTTTCCAGGCCGGGGCCGGCACGCCACTCCACATGAACGTGAACGAGGTGATAGCCAACCGCGCAGAGGAGATGCTCGGGGGGAAAATCGGGCAGTACAAGCTCGTCCACCCCAACAACCACGTGAACATGTCCCAGAGCTCGAACAACGTCGTGCCGTCGGCCATCAAGATTGCGGCGATGCGGCTGTGCTCCAGGACCGTCTCGGAGGGCATGAAGCTTCGGAAATCGTTCGACGCGCTTGCCGGCAGTTACAAGGGCGTCATGAAAATCGGCCGCACGCACCTGCAGGATGCAGTTCCCATGACATACGGGCAGGCCTTCGCCGCGTATTCCCGCGCGATAGAGAAGGACGTCGCCGAGATTGAGCGGGCGGCT
The DNA here is from genome assembly GCA_022627495.1 of Microcaldota archaeon. GTDB lineage: Archaea > Micrarchaeota > Micrarchaeia > Anstonellales > Bilamarchaeaceae > Bilamarchaeum. The sequence goes on along the minus strand of JAKEGJ010000010.1, from coordinate 11,599 downwards.
GCCGGCATCCGGGAGATAGGCGTCGGGGGCACCGCCATAGGGAGCGGGATACTGGCGCACCCGAAATTCCGGGAGAAAGTCGCGGAACTCATCCGCAAGCATGGCAAGGTGGAAGTCGTGGCGGCAAAGGACTGCATAGAGATAACCCAGGACATGAACGACTTCCTTCCGGTTTCCGGAGCCCTTCGGAGGTATGCGATTACGCTAGGCAGGATTTCAAACGACCTTCGGCTCCTTGCATCCGGCCCCAAAGGCGGGATTGCGGAGATCATCCTGCCCGAAGTCGAGCCCGGTTCGTCCATAATGCCCGGAAAAATCAATCCATCCATCCCGGAGGCCGTAAACATGGCATGCTTCCAGGCGATTGCGGACGACTCGGCGGTCATGCTCGCCGCGCAGTCAGGGCAGCTGGAGCTTAATTTCGCGACGCCGCTAATCGCATACAGCCTTTTCCAGGAAGCGGAGCTGCTCGGGGCGGCCACGGCCATGCTGAGGGAGCACTGCGTCGAGGGCTTGCGCGTGGACGATGCACGCGCGCGGGAAAATTTCGAACGCACATTCGGGTATGCGACCGCGCTGAACCCGTATCTCGGCTACAAGGAGGTCTCGCTGCTGGTCAAGGAGGCGTACGGCAAGGGCGTCAGCCTGCGTGAGCTGGTGCTGCAGAAAGGCATCATGGGCAAGGAGGATTTGGACGCAGTCATATCCAGCGCCACGGGCCCGGCCATTGTCGATAAGGGAATCCTCGGACGCGTCCGGAAGCCGTAGCAGGCCCATTTCCCAGGACGGGAAAATGCAGGGAATTGGATTAAAAATTGTCGGCCCGATAATCGACAACGATATGGGCGGGATAAAAGACAGCGAGGCCTACAAGGGCCTGCAAGACCTGTTTGGAAAATACAAGAAATTCTCTTTCGATGGGATATCCCAAATCCCGTACGGCTCGGTCCCGGCGTGGATAGCGTTCTCAGATGGCAGGGTCGAGGAGGCGCTTAAGGAGAAGCGGGGCCTCTGGCAGAGCGTCAGGGACTCTTACACGCTCGGGTTGTTAGGAATAGTACTTTCCCTGGTGGCATTCTGGTACTTCGCGCTGATTTTCGGGGGCATCCTGCTTAGCATCGGGGCGCTGGTTGGGATTTGGGGGCTGATGATGGATGCGGCATTGACGATTGGCATCATCGCAGCGTTGATTCTTGTCATGCTGATTGGACCCGGGGTGTTTCTCCTCGCCAGGGGCGCCTTCTATCATCTAATCATGAAGCTGTTCCGCGGAAAAGGCAGCTACGCTGACACCGTATCTGTGATAGTCTTCACTACGGCAGCCAATCTGGTGCTCATGATTCCGCTCTATATCGCCTATGCGCTTGTGGTCGGATTCATACTCGGCCCCCTGGCTTATGTTGTGATAATCTATTGCATATATCTCCAGTACCGGGGGATGATGCATGCGCATGCGATGTCTTCGAAAGATGCAGCGGTCGCGACAGTGGCGGCCATCGTGCTCGAATTCGGCGCATATGCTGCGCTGTACCTGGCGGTATCTGTCGGCATGGTTGCCCTTGCGGCAATCGTTCCCGGCCAATGATTTGGGGTGTGATTATGAGCGATGTCGACAATTGGATAGCGGCGTACTTCAGCTACGTGGACCGGGGAGTCGCGATGATTCCCTACGCGAGGGCCAAAATCTGGCGGGAGTTCTTCCTTAACCCCGTGGCCGTTCTCCAAAAGGACGGCGTGGGGCTCGGGCAGAGGCTCAAGGACCTGTATGCCATGATGGGCGTGGAGTTCATCATACTCTGCCTGATGTACCTTCCGATGCTCCTTGTGATGGGGATTTTGAGCGCGGGCTCGGGCCTCATCGTAGCCGGCATCTTCCTGGCGATAATGATTGCCGCGGTGCTCATTTCCCCACTGATGACATTCCTGTATTCCCTGCTGGAACTGCTGGTTGCCAAGCTGCTGGGCGGGTCGGGGGATATGGGGGCCAATTTCAACGCATCCACCCTGCCGGCGCTCTCTTTGTTCGTGGTGCAGCTGCCGCTGACAGTCCTCACGATACCGCTGGTATGGCTGAGCATGGTGCCGATGGTTTCGCTTTGCGCCTCTTGCATCCAGCTCCCATTGGCCATTGTCGTAGGGGTCCTCGGGCTATACAGCTATTACCTGAAATACCTCGGCTTCAGGGAGGTGCACAGGCTCAGCCCGGTGCGCGCCGCGGCGGTCGTCATACTGCCGATAATCCTGATGGCCGCAATCATCGTGCTGGTCGTCGTCCTGACGTATGCGGCGATGATAGCCATGGTGATGGGCCTGATGGCATCACCGTCATCGACCGGCCTCCTGCAGCCCTGACTTTTTTATTTATAGAATTCTTTTTTCCATCCTTTTTTTCTATCAAATCAGGCATCAGCGGGCCGCGGCTTTTTTCACTTCCTTCAGGATGTTCTCCACGACTTTCCGGTCGAATGGGTCGGGGACTATCCGGTCCTTTGCGGGGCTCTTCACCGCGCCTGCGATGCCTTTTGCGGCCGCGATTTTCATCCCGTCCGTGATTTTCCGGACGCGCAAATCCAATAGGGCCCGCAGGAAGCCGGGAAAGCAGAGCGAGTTGTTTATCTGGTTCGGGTAGTCGCTCCTGCCGGTCCCGAAGATGTCGATTTTGAGGGTTTGTGCCTCCTCAAGCGAGATTTCGGGCATTGGGTTGGCCAGGGCGAAGACGATGTTCGGCTTCCTCATGGCCAGGATTGTTTTGTGGGGGAGCGCGCCGGGGGCAGATGCCGAGACGATTATGTCCGCGCCAGCGAACTCCGCAAGCGCTCCGGAATAGCCGGACTTGTTGAAGCCGGCGAGCACCGTCTTATGGCCGTCGACATCCTTTCTTGAATCGGATATCGCGCCCTTGCTGTCGAAGACCACGATGTCCGGGAACCCGGCCGCATGCAGAAGCTTCGCAATGGCATATCCCGCGCTTCCGGCGCCTACGACGCCCACCTTCACGTCCCGGATTTCCTTTTTGGCCGCCTTTAGCGCGTTATAGAGGCCGGCGAGCGTGACGATGGCCGTCCCGTGCTGGTCGTCGTGGAAAAGCGGTATGTCGAGCTCTTCGGTCAGCCTTTTTTCTATGTAGAAGACCTTTGGCGTGGAGATGTCCTCCAGGTTTATCGCCCCGAAGCCGGGAGAGATGGCCTTGACGATTTCCACTATCCTGTCCGGGTCTTTTTCCCGCAGGCAAATAGGGAATGCGTCGATGCCCGCGAACTGCTGCATGATGAGCGCCTTCCCTTCCATTACAGGGAGCGCCGCCTCCGGGCCGATATCGCCAAGGCCCAGGACGCGGGTGCCGTCGGTCACGATTGCGACGGCGTTTCCCTTCATGGTCATCTCGTAGGCCAGCTCCCGGTCCTTCGCTATCTCCCTGCAGGGCTCGGCCACCCCGGGCGTATAGAGGGTCGCCAAATCAGACACGGTCCGAATCGCCGCCTTTGCCCCGATGAATATCTTCCCGCGGAGCTTCCTATGGACTGATGAGGGGTCCGGATTATCAGAGGACATGAGAGGGTATTGGCCCGCGAGAGATTAAAAACGGCATCGGGGCGCTCACTTGTCGAAGAACTCGCTGCCGCCGATGAACTCGCGGAGGATTGAGTCGGGAGGCACAAGGGATACCTGCCCCTCTGTGGCGTTGCGGAGCTGCCTGAAGAGGCGCAGGATTCGCCTGAGCCTCGCATGGCCGTCGAAAAGGTCCGGGTTGCGCTGGAAAAGCGGGAGGATGGGCAGCATCTCGTCCCGGAGGCGCGCCTTGAGGATGGGCAGCTCGTATGGGATGCCCGTGTCCACCACCATATCCGCGCTGTGGACATACGGCAGGATGAACCGCTCTCCCTTGCGTACAAGGTGCCAGTGCCATAGCGTGTTCGGTATAGGGTATCCGCGCGTGCGGACGTCGCGTATCATGCGCCGAAGCAAGCGGACGTCGGTGAAGTAGACCGGCCGGCCGTCATGGTCCGAAAGGACGGTCAGGGGCTCGATGTAGAGCTTGAACTTGTTTTCCGCAGGAATCGCTTCCGTCAGCTGCGGAGAGAGCGCGTGCATGCAGTCCAGGAGCAGGACCTCGTCCCGCCCTAGCCGGAAAGGCGTAGTGCGTTGTGTCCGGATGCCTTGCCTGAAGTCGTAGTGCGGCACCATCACAGTCTCGCCGCGCATCAGGGCTGCCAGATGCTCGTTCAGGAGCGCGATGTCGTAAGTCTCCGGCAGTTCGAAATTGATGTCCTCTATCATCCTGCCGTCGACGTTGTAGTGGAATTTCTCAGTATACCGGTTGTCGCGGAAATACATGTCGACTTCAAGCGCCTTGAACCGGACATCCGGATGCGCTTCGGAAAGGTAGCGGAGGGCCTTGCGGCTGGTCGAGGTCTTGCCGCTTGATGTGGGGCCGGTTATCATCATGGCCCGCAGGCGGCCCTCGTCTATCAGGTCCCCCACCCTGTGGGCGACTTCGATTAGCTGGTCCGTGCTCCTTTTTTCGGCGGCGCGTATCAGCTCGGCCACGTAGCGGCTTTTGAACCAGCTGTTGAGCCCCTTCGTTGTGTCGCAGCCGTGCTCGAGGTTCCATTTCCTGCGCTCCTCGAGGCGCTCCTTCGGGCGGGTGTCGGGGCTGAAATGCTCGGGCTTGAGCTGTCCGTTCCGGACAAGGCAGTGCCCCTCGCGGTAGAGCATGTACGCCATCCAGAGGCTTTCCGGCTTGGACGAGTACGAATCCTCCCCCCGGCCCAGGTCCCGGTGGAGGACCTGCACGATTGCGTCCTGCACATTCTCGACATGTATCGTTTCGGCGCTTGCGCAGGCCCGCTTCAGCTCGGCAACGACGTCATCCGCAAAACGGCCGGCCTCCCGCTCCGGGTCCATCTTCGGGCTCTTCTCCACCGCGAGGATGGCTTTCTTTATGACATACTGGATTCTGGCCTTGTCGAATGGGACGACGTCCCCGTTCCGCTTGATTATGGTCCTCGGTGTGCCGGATGACATGTTTTTCTCCCGCCGGATACCCGCGCGCCGCCTCGATTTTGGGCAATCCGTTATCCCTATAGCGACTGGGGCGGAACTGTTTTTAATTGTTTACCATCTTGGAAAAAGGTGGTATCGGGAAAAATAAGGGAGATCAGCCGAGGAATTTCCGCTTCCACGCGGCGGCCTTGATGTCCTCTCCCAGATGCGTGTGCTTGCCGGCGCGAAAATTATCATAGATGCGCGTCGTGATTTCCGAGTATTCCTCGTCCGGCTCGTATTCGAGCCATCCCAGCACCTTCGCGACGCCCTTGCGGACCTGCGGCGGCATGCGCTCGATGTTCGCGGGATTGAGGAAGCGGAGCGAGTCCCGCAGGTCCTCATCCAGCTTCGTGTAAAGGCCGTGCAGGTCGTCGAACTCCCTGTCGCTTAGGGCTGAAAGGCCCAGGAGCTCAGGCGGCAGCCCGATGGAATAGAATGAGGCGCAGAACTTTATCGCGCGCGGCAGCTTCATGCCTTTCATGGAGCGCGAGTAGCCGAAAAGGCCAACGTGCAGCTTCCTCGCCCTGCGGCCCGGGACGAAAACTGAGATTCCGTTTATCAAATCGGCCATCTCTTTCAGCTGGGCCTCGTACGCCTTCACGATTTTCCTGACCAGCCCCATGGCCGCCTTCTCGTCAATCTGGAGGGGGGGCCTGCGGTGCAGGTGGTTTATCATGTCCGTGGCGTTCGCGACGTCGCGGAACGGATGGTCGTACTTGAACGACGACTGCGCGGTGTAGGTCTGTACGCTCGGGTATTCCTCGCCGCAGTTGCTGACGTTTAGGGGGGTGAAGTTGCCCCTGAATGGCGCGCCGCCAACGCCGATTATTGGCAGGATCGGCACCGAGGTCTTCTCCTCCACGACCGCAAGCCTCTGGAGCGCGATTTTGGACAGCAGCACGGCGCTGGCCGAGCCGTAGTTCAGCGCCGGGTCGCTCCGGGCAAGGAAGACGCGCTGGTATTCCAGGCCACGCTTGCCTTCAAGGTACTTGGAGACGATCCCATCGCAGCCGCTTATGGCTTCCAGGTTCTCCACGAGGGGGATGACGCTGATGCTCTCGGGCTGGAAATCCCCGACCCATTCCTTCACGGAGATCTTCTCGCTGCCCAGGCGCGTCTCCTTCTGCCCGATTATGACGCGCTCATAATAGTTGCGCACCCGCTCCAGTTCCAGGTGCGACGTGGTCATTGGCAGGATGATTTCGAATATCGGGGCGGTGTCGATGCCTGCGGTCCGGGCGACATCGTACGCCCGCGGGATGCTGTGGAGCGTCTCGAGCAGTATCTTGCCCTGCGCCTTCTCCACCGAGGGGTTCGGCACGCGGTATGTGAGGAAGAAGTCGCGGCCGAGGCGCTTTTTCGTGAAGAAATCCAGATAGCGCGAAAGCAGCTTCTCGACGACCTGGTTGTCCGCCTCCTTGCCTTCCGAGTCCCACATCTGCTCCCGGCAATTCATCTGCGAGAATACGAAGAACGCCTCCTTCACCTCCGCTTCGCCCGCGAGGATGTCTGAGTCGGAGAAGAAAGGCGTCGCCACATTGTCAGGATGCTGCGTGCTCATGCAGCGGGGTACATCAATCATAAAAGCTCCTCGGCAGGATGTTCGGGCGGTTTCATGTTCCCGGCCCTGCCCCGAAACGGCAAACCGGAAACCCGGAACAGTGAAACTTGGGGGGCGTCATTTAAATAATTTGCTCCGGTAGTGCTAGTTGGTCAAGAGGTGGAGAGCTTGATAGAAAGCATCACAAAAGCCTTCAACGCATTTTCGAAAAATCCGTTCCTGTTCGTATGGGGCTCGCTGATGTACCTGATACTGCTCATCGCATTTTTCCTGGCAGGACTCGGGCTGATAATCGCGTATTTCCTGGCGCTGTCCGTGTTCGGGAAGGAGCTCGATTTGCAGTCGCTGCCGACCCTCGCCATTTTCGGAGTCATCGCCCTCGCCTTCGTGTTCTTCAGCAACGGCCTGAACGCGGCCCTCGCGAGGACTTTCCGCGGTGCCCTCTGGAAGGAGAAGACGAGCCTGACGAAGTTCTACGCGTACGCCCTCGACAAGGCGCCGGAGATGTTCGGCATCATGCTGCTCCGCGACCTGATGTGGCTGCTGCTTGCCGGGCCGGGGATTGCCATTTACCTGTATTTCCTCAAGGGCATCGATTTCATGGACGTCCTTACCGGAATGTACGTCCTCTCGGTGACGTTCACGCTGCACCTCATATTCACCCCCGCATTCCTTTCGGCGGGCGCGCTCGACACGGGGTTCTACAGCTCGATGAGGCACGCGTTCGAGTTCATGAGGAGGAGGCACATATTCTTCATCACCATGTATTCCCTCTTCGCGGTCGTTTGGTTCCTGAATTTCATCCCGTTCGTTCAGTTCGTAACGATTTTCTTCGCATACCCGGTCCTCTACGCTTCAATGGTAGTGATGTTCGAGGACTCGATCAAGAGCGAGAGGATTGCAGACAAGGAGGACGATGACGAATGAAAACCCGCGTCTATGAATGCGAGGGCGCCAAGAAAGCGGCGCTCACCAAGATTCTCGAAGCCGACCCGTATTCCGAAGGCAGCTTCGCCCGCGTCGGCTACAAGGTCAAGGACGGCGGAATGCTGGGCGAGGACAAGGCCAAGATGTACGTGTATGTCAATGCGTCCGACGACTTCGTGAAGAAGGCGGACGAATTGCTAAAAGACGTCGCGAAGCCGTGCGAGCCCGAAGTGGAGAAGCGGATTGCGGAGAAAATCCAGAAGGAGGAAGAGGACGCCGAAGGCGGCCTGGGGAGCATCTTCGGCTGAACGCTTTGTTTTTGGGATATCGTCACGGTAAACCTTATATTCTTTTTCTGGTATTTCCCATTCATGAGCTCGAGCGAAGGCGACAAGCCCGAAACGGCAGGGGAAGAGGCAGCCGGCATGGAAACCGAAACCGCCGCAGAACCCGAAACCGAAAACTCGAAACCGGACATGGCTGGCCGCCAGATCGCTTCCCGCGGCGTGCCATCAAGCGAATCCATCTACCTCCCCCGCTTTGATTCGCCTGAGCTGCGCTCGTTCCAGGACAAGAACGAAAGTGCCACGCGCAGCATATGGAACGTGGAGGAGCTGACGAACTTCATTTTCTCAAAAAAATACCAGCCGAGATATTTCGAGATAGCGACAGGCTTCCTGAAGCTACTGACTGAGAAGACGGAAGTTACCGGGGAGGAGATTGCCGCCTTCGTCAAGAACAACGGCATCTCCAAGGCGACATTCTACAACCGCGTCCTGCCGCGGATGAAGAGGGTCGGGATGATTAAGGTCGAGCGCGATACAATCGTCGCTATCGAAAGCAAGAGGAAATTCAGGCCGATGCGCATCTCGCTCTCGAAGACGTTCGGGAACTACTTCATGAAAATCGGCGACTCCTGGCTCGCGGTCGTTGACGACGCGCGGAGCAGGAAGGAGAAGAAGGACCAGATGCGGCTGTAGGCCGCCACGCCCCCTTTGATGCTAGCGCTTCAGCGGTTCCATCTTGCCCCCGGATGGGAATGCATCCTCGCCTTGGGCAGGGGGAAGCCGCTTCATCAGGGCAGAAGCGCCCGGCTCGCTTTGGCGGATTCTCTCGTCGATTGCGTCGATGCCAAGCCCGTGCCTCCTGCTATGGAGCGCGTCCCGGTCCGCTGCCCAGCGGAAAACCGAGGAAATCCGGTTGATGGTGCGGAGGAGAGTGCCGAAAGACATTCCGATTACGCCCCCGATGGCAGGCATCATTAGGAGCACCCCTTGACCTAGAGAGGTAGCTGAAAGCATGGCCGCGATGAAGGTGCCGCTGCAAAATCCGGCGATGGCGCCTTTCCCGCTGGAAGCGGGCGGGGCCCAATGCAAACTCCATGGCCGGTAATCCTTCATGGGGAGCTTGTCAGCATATCCCATGGAGTAAAGCATGCCCAGGCTGCGGGGGCAGCTTCCCTTGCGCGCAATCAGGGCAGAGAGCGCTTTTTCGCGGACTTCCATTCCATATGCCTCCGCATCCAATGCGATGGATGCGAGGAAAGCGCCGGCATCCGGAGTGGCTGCTTTTGAAAGGTAAAGAAATATGCCATCATCGAGCAGGCCGGAAGATGCAGCTGCGCGGGCAATCATTTGCGGTGATTCTGGATTGGTTCGGTAGGGAGAGCGGTCTGCCGGAAGTGCGACGTTTGCCTGCCGTGCCCTTGCACCGAGGACGCCCTTCATGGCCTCGCGCCCCCAGGCGATTATTGCGGGGACGGTCTCGGAATAGAAGGCTGCCGGCGCCCAGTTTGCAGCGGCGGGTGGCGGGGACGGGAATGGCTTCATCGCCCGGAGGGCCCCTTCAAGCGCATTGATGTTCTCTTCGCGGACGACAAAGCCGGTAATGTCGGCAGGAATAGGAAGCAATTCAACGCTCTTTGCAGGCGATGCGCCTTTCCAGGGGCGGAAGGTTTTTTCGGGATGAGAATACGGAGCAATCGCCTTGGGTTTTGTTTTCATGCCGGTTTCATCGGCATGTTTCTGCTTCATCGACACCCACCCCGCCATCGTCTTGATGAAAATTAAAAAGAAAGGAAAATGAATGAAGGAAAAATCACTTGCGCTTCCTGGCGACGGACTTTGCCGATGCCTTCTTCGCCGGGGCCTTGCCCTTCGATTTGGGCTTCGCGGTCTTCCTCGTCCTCGCCGAATCGTCAACGAGCTTGGCGCGCTCGGACTGCTTCTCGACAAGGACGTTCTTAGCCCTGGTCGTGCGCGCCTTGACCTTCGCCACAAGCACGCCGAAGTCCTTCTCCGTGGCCTCGGGAGCGTCGCTTTTCAGCTTCTTTATCATCTCCTGGCTTTCGGACACGAGGTCGGTTATCCGTGCCCGCGATTCGGACATCTTCATCTCGATTTCCTTCTCGCGCGAAACGGCATCATGCAGCTCGCTCTGGTAGGCGTCCGTCATGTTCTCCAGTTCGCCCAGGTATTTCTTCATGTACAATCCTTCGGCCGCCTCGCGCAGCTCTGCGAGCTCGTCGTCGCTCTTCGAGACGTAGCGCTCGACGTCGTCTATCTTCTGCTCGTAATCGCGGATGTATTCCTGCACCCAGTGCTCCATGCGCTCGACGCCGGACAATTCCTCTTCAAGGGATTGCAGCTCCTCGCCGCGGGACGCCACGTCGGCCTTAATCGCATCCGTGAGGCCGGCAGCTTCGGACTTCATCCCCTCGACCGCCTGCAGGTCTCCCACAAGCGATTCCATCACCGAGTTCATATCTTCCAGCTGGGCTTTCGCATCTTCGAGTGCGCCCTTTAGCTTGCCGGAGCGGGATTCCAATGATGCGCCCAGCTTCTCAAGCTCCCTGACCTTGCCGGCCTGGGTGTCGAGAACCGCCTCGATTTCAGAGATGCGCGCCTCGAGATCCGACTTGGACTGGCCCACGGTCGCGATGAACTCGTCCGCCTTCGAGCGGGTCCTTGAAAGCGCCTCGCGGCCCTCTTTTTTGAGCGTATCCATCTGCTGCTGGAGCCGTCCCAGTTCGTCCACCTTGTCTGGAAGCTCCAGGACGCGCTCTTTCAGCTCGGCTATCTTGCTCTCCTTCTCGATTATCTTTTCTGTGAGAACGACTATGTCGGCCTGCATCTTGCCTTCCATCGTGGCAAACTTGTCCCGATACAGGGTCTCGCGCTCTTTCTTGAGCGTTTCGATGCGGGACTTCTCCCGGTTTATCTCGTCCAGGTACGAGCTCATGAGTTCGCGCACGTCCACCGCGCGCTCTTTCTGGCTCGGGCGGATGGTCTCCTTCGGATATGCGGGCCTTGCCGATGCCTGCGCCCCGGGCTCCTCTTCCGTTTCTTCATGCTCGTCCGCTGTGAAGGAATCGCCGGCTTCCTTTTCCGCAGCCTCTTCTGTTCCGTCCTTCTCCACGTCCCGGACGATTGAGGCCAGGGTCGACTCCACCTCATCCGGCTCTTCTGCCGGCTCTTCTGGCGGAGCTTCGTAGGCAAGCTTCTGCCCGTCTTCCTCCTTCTCCGTATCTCCCTCTTTGAAGCTTGTGAGTATGCTGACTTTGATGTCGTCCGCGTCTTCCTTCGAGCCGCTCCGCTTCCGGGCGAGGTATTCGCTCAGAAGCTCTTCGGGGTCGGGCTCCTCTTCAAGCGGCGCCTCTTCGGTGAATTCCGGGTTGATTTCCGTAACCTGCCGATCTGCAGGCTGGTCTTCGGCTTTTTCCTGCGCCGCGACTGCGGCCTCCTCTTCTGATTTCATCCCGGGAGACGGGGCTTCCGGCGCGGGGTCGGGCTCGCGGCGTTCCGGCTCTGCCGGGGCCGATTCGGCTTCCTGTATCTGGCTCCTGCCCCCTCCGTCCGAGCGGTAGTTCCTCTCGCCAGCCGGCACATCCTCCAAATCGCGCCAGATGACGTTCGTGCCCCTAAGGCCGTATTCGACTGTGATGTAGCCCTCGTCCTCGAGGACGGCGATCCACTTGTCCATGGTCTTCTTGTCAATCCTGCAGAGCTGGCGAAGGTCGTTTAGGGGGACCCTCTTCCTCTCTGCGATTGTCCGAATAAGACTGTC
>JAKEGJ010000009.1 GCA_022627495.1 Microcaldota archaeon | reverse complement strand
CTTAGGATTAAACGTACTTTCCTAAGCGAAATCATGTCCTTTTCAGCGGATTTTCCAGTTTTGAATTCTATCGAGGTGTCAGAATTAGCAGGAACTACACTCCGTCCCGGCCTCCTCATGATTTATATAGATTGACGGAGAGGCTTTTCACATGAGGAAAGCGCTCATCCTGCTGCTCGTCCTAGCCGCATCCATCCAGGCCGAATTCCTAATCGAGCGTGTGGATGTCGCCATCAGCGACATCAAGCCCGACGGCAGCGCCAAAGTGCATGAGAGCATCAAGTTCGTGATGTTCGGCGACTACTCGAACTCGGTCTACGACAGCGGCATGTCGAACACCGAGCTTTCCTTCTGGTCCACGAACACCGGCCTCAAAGACGTCAAGATGCACGTGAACACCGGCACGGTGGACATCGTCGACATGCGCCTTCGGCCCCAGCCCCGTACGAAATGCAACCCCATCCAGGGCATATGCCACGGGGAGCTGATTCTGGATTACTGGGCCGAGCCTTCATTCAAGGACAACCAGACGCTCGAAGCCGAATCCGGCACCGGCCTTTTCACGATAGTAAAATACAAGCCCAGGACCAGGCGCTACACCATCAACCCGTCCGCGCTGTCGTTCACCACCACCCCGGAAGGCAACATCATACTCGATGAGGATGTCTATCTCACGATTAACCTGCCGGACGGGAGCGAGGTGCTCGATATAAACCCCCAGCCGACCGGCTCGAGCATCCAGCTGCCCTCCCACATAGAATCCATGACCTGGACCGACATCGTCCTCGTCAAGTTCTCCCTCATCTTCGACGTGGAGGACAGCATCGACAAGGAGGTGTCGGATTTCTTCGGCGGGATATTCCTGGGGGCAAGCAGGCTTCTCGGGGGGCCGCAGGGGCCTGCCGTCGTCCTGCTTGCCGCAGTGGTTATAGGCTCTTTCCTTTACATCACGATGGCGAAACGCAGAGGGGAGGAATGACATGTACAAAGGGACAGACAAGGTTCTCAGGCTCCTGATTTCCGCAAGGCGCACAGTGGGGGAGATATCCCGCGAGGCCGGCCTCAACGAGGACAGCGTCCGCAGGATAGCCGAGGCCCTTAAGGCCGAAGGATACGTCACAATCGAGACCTCGGAGTCGCTTGCCGGAATCCCGACTGCGGAGCTGGAGAAATACGCGGGCAGCGTGTTCCCGGAAACCGCAGTTTACCGGAAAGCGCTCGCCGGGGCGTCCGTTTCCGACCTATCAGCGGAAGAGAAGTCCATCGGCATACGCTGGGCCCGCGTGAAGGGGTTTATCGCCATAGACGCCGGAAAGCTGGTTCCGGAAAAGGGCGAGGACGAAGTGGCGGAGGAGACCCGGCGCATGATGGAGGCTTATGCCCAGCTTTCCCGGACCGGCCGCTGCGCGGATGCGGAGATTTTCGAGGAGCTCTTCGAGCGCCGCCTCCTTTCGCGCAAGATGGAGAAGACGAGCACCGTCATATACAGCGGCAAGAAGGTCGACTGGTCATTGTTCGACGACAAATTCGACGTGAACGTGCCCGGCCCGAACGCCCGGGTGGGCAAAAACCATCCTGTCACCAAGCTAACTAACCACCTGCGGACCATCATGTCGGAGCTGGGCTTCCAGGAGATGGAGGGCGACATCATTGAAAGCTCGTTCTGGAACTTCGATGCGCTTTTCCAGCCCCAGGACCACCCGGCCCGCGAATTGGCGGACACGTTCTACATAAAGGGGGAATCGCCGCTTCCAGAAGACGAGAAGCTTGTCTTGCGGGTGAAGAAGGCGCACGAGGATGGCTGGAAATGCCGCTGGGACCCGAAGGAGGCTTCGAAGACCGTCCTGCGCACGCATACGACCGCGGTCTCGGCCCGATACGTGGCAGCCATCACGGACAAGAAGCCCAGGAAATACTTCTCAATCGGCCGCGTCTTCCGCAACGAGGCCACGGATTACAAGCACCTGGCGGAATTCCACCAGGTCGAGGGCATAATCGCATGGGAAGGCGCGACGTTCACGGACCTCCTGGGCGTCCTGAAAGAGATTTACGGCAAGCTGGGATTCGAGAAGATTCGCTTCAGGCCGAGCTTCTTCCCGTACACCGAGCCGAGCCTGGAAATCGAGGTTTATTTCGAGGAGCGAAAGCAGTGGATGGAGCTTGGCGGCGCGGGCATCTTCCGCCCGGAAGTCAGCATCCCCCTGGCAGGCGTCTACCCGGTCCTCGCATGGGGCCTCTCGCTTGAGCGGCCCCTGATGCTGAAACTGGAGCTGGACGACATACGCGACCTGTATCGCAACGACGTCGATTTCCTGACGTCGGCAAGGCTGGACCTATGAACCTTCGGACGATAATCATCGGGCTGATTGCCCTCCTCCTGCTGGTCATGGCGGGGATAGTGGCAGTCCTTCTTTCGGATGTCGTAGTGGGTGAGGCCGAATCCTCTCCCACCTCATTCTCCGTCCTTGAGACCGGCGCCGCCTCCGGCTTCGCATACGGCGTGTACAACTACCGCGGCGAGGGCAACCTGACCGTCATCAGCTACGACCGCGAGCCGAAGCGCAAGATAGTCGTCATCAACGACAGCCAGGCCATCCAGGCAACGCGCCTTCCTGAACTGGTCGAGAGCCTCCGCCCGCTCGAGCGCTACGGCTTCGACCTGAAAGTCAGCGACGAGCCGAAAATCGGCGATGCCATCTACGTGATACCGACCGGGGCGATACCCTCCTACGCGCTTTTCAACCTCCAGCAGAACTCCTCGAACGCCACCATCATATACATCGGCGGCAGGGACCTTCTCCTTAGCAGCGGGATAAAGAGGCTGGAGTGGTACAATGCGCTCAGCGCGGCGCAGAAGGCACGCGTCGTGCAGTACAACGGCACGCTCGACGAGTTCCTGGACGGGAACGTCAGCCTGGAGCATGAAATCCTGCTCTCAGGCTGGATGGCGAAAAACTCGACCGCCTATTCCGTCAGCGGCGACGGCCTGAAGACCGCCGTGGTGCCGTTCAACAAGACAGGCTACCTGCGAATCGTGTACGAATTCAGGGACCTATACGGCATCTATGATTCGCCCAGGCTTCAGTCCCTGGGCCAGCCCCTCCAGCCTGAGCCGCCGGTGATATTCCCCTGGGAGAAATCCTCGCTGCAATACACGCTCAACAAGACCAACGGCACCGCGTTCCTCTCGGTGAAGAACAACGGCAAGGTGATTGAGCACGAGCAGCTGCGCAGGGTGACGGACCAGAACGTGTTCTTCAAGAAATTCGAGTATTCCGAGCCGGGCGAGTACGTCATCATCGTCGATGACAACTCCGGCGTGATAGCGAGCGGGCTCCTGCACGTCAAGGACACGCAAATCCGGCTGATTGAAAAGAGCGGCTACACGTGCGTATTCTCGGTCATGGTGGACGGCAGGCCGCTGGACAACGCTGAGGCGTACGTTTCCCTGGGCAACTCCTCGAAGAGAAAATACTTCATCTCGGACGGCCAGATGGTGGTGAGCGCGAAACTGGTCCGCGGCGAGAACATATTCAATATCGAGCTTGGCGGCGCGACCATCCCGGTGAAATACGACAACCAGGAGGACCCCCTGATTGAATTCTACCTCAAATACGGCGTCCCTGCATTCGCCATCGTGGCGGTGGTCTATTTCGGCGCAAGGATATCCAAGAGGCCGACCTACCGGCTCCGCTTCGGCGACAGCGCGGATTACGTGCGGGCGGAGATGTCGCTCCCGATTGAGCGTGCGATGGAAAGCTTCGCCGTGATACGAAAGGACATGAAGCTCGGGAAGTCGCCGATAACGCCGCACGAGTTCTCCGTATCATTGAAGCGCTACCTGACAAACGGCGCCGACGTCACAGAAGGCAACGTGGAGGAAATCCTGAAAAAGCTGGTCGACAGCGGGAGGCTGGAGAACCACCGCGATTACTACCAGATGAAGGGCGAGGGCGATGTGGTGCGGAACGTTTTGCGCCGCATGGTCCGCGAGAAGCTTATCGAGAGCGGCACCCCCTTCCGGGAGGACGCGGGGAAATTCATCACCAAGGACTTCGAAATCGGGTTCTTCGGCGAGCGCTTCGCGGGCAAGGGCATAATCGTCGTAGACGACAAGGCCGAGGAGAAGGGCATCCTGGAGCGCATGAGCGAATCCGAGCGCGCCCGGTTCCGGATACAGCAGTCAAACGGCATGATATCGTTCGTCCCCATCGACAGGCTGAGCGATGTCCTATGAGGCTCCTATTCCTGCTATTCATTGTCGGCATGGCGAATGCGCAGTATGCGGAGCCGCCTTTAGCAAACGTGGTTGCGAACAACACCGCGGCCGCCGCGGCCCTGGAGGGCTATTACAACTCCTCGTTCGCGCAAAATGCCACGATTACGCTGCGTTTCCACGATTATGCGCAGTCGCCGAACATCTCCGCATCAATCATCCTGGCCGGCCTCTCCCCGTCCATCGACAACGTCTCCTGCATCACAAACGATACGGCGCTTGTCGCCGCCCGGGGATATTCAGCCGGCCCATTGGTCTCGATTCCATATGAGGGGCTCTACGATTTCAGCTGCGACAAGGCCTGGCACGATTCCATACCACCGCCTTCCATGCCGCTGCGCTGCGACTTCGACGGCGACGACTGCTCGGAATTCGTGAACCGGACCATAGTAATCTACAATCTGAACGCGACATTCGCCTTCAGGAACGAGTCCGCCTCGGTGCCCTTCGAATCTACGCTGATATCCGTCCCGCCGCAGCTCCTCCCCCTGCTTGAGAACGCATCGGGCTCTGAGAACCTGACAGTCAATGTCAGCGGCAACGTGACCTTCATCTACGAGGTCAACGACCAGATTGTCGACGGCCTATCCTGCTACGCCAATTACACCAATTTCACATCTTCGATAAACATCTCCGCGAGCCGGTCCTTCACAGTCGGCGGGAAGCAGAAGCTCTTCTTCCTCGTGGCGCCCGTCCTCCGCGAGCAGTGGTTTCGGAACAACCGCTTCGATGTCGTCGCCTTCTCCCAATGCCCGCTGTATTTTGCGGAGATTGGCAAAAACGGCGCTGGCGCAAAAAACATGACGATACGGACGTTCAACACCACGACCGACGGGTTCGGCTTCATGGGCATGGTTTCGAACCTCAGCATCCCGGACGGCTGGTCGGAGGATTCTGCGGAAACCGTCGCGCCCTCGGGGCTTGAAACGTTCAACAACTCGTTCGCATTCGTCTACCGCTTCAATTTCAGCTATTCGGGCCTCGGGGAGAGCAACCTTTCGCTTGCAGTCCGCGACTCCGTCCTCTCATCCGCGCAATACAACGAGACGCTCCTCAGCCGGATGCTGACCCACAGCGGCACGACGACCGAGACCGGGCAGAACGCATCGCTTGTGCCGTCCCGGCCGAGTGCAGGATTCGAACCCGGCATGCTTTCGCGCCTTGAAATCAGCCTCGGGCTGGTCGGCGTGGTGCTGATACTGGCGTTTTTGAACTTCTGGATTGCGCGATAGGGCGCAGTCAGCCGCTCGGGCCGTCATGCTCCCCTGTAGTCTCCTCTTCCATCTCTTCCGCGCTTTCCTTGGCCACGCCTTTGGCCGGGCCGACCTTCTCGCCCGTCGCGAACGTGCGCTTCACGTCGGTGATTTTGACCGCGCACCTCTCGCCCTTCGCCGCGCCTTTCACGAAAACAACGAAGCTATCCACTTTCGCTATGCCATCCCCCTGGCCTCCCTGCCCTTCGATGAGGACGTCGACGGTGTCTCCCACCGCGACCGGCTTGGGGATGCCGAACTTCTTCTCGTCCCCCATACCATCACTTCTCCAGCTGGCCCCTCGCCACGATTTCACCGGGGATTTCCGGGACCGGCTCTGGGTCGAATAAGGATTCGTCCTTCTCCATGGACGTATATCCAATCCTATAATTAAAAACCTAGCGGGGAAGGGGATTGCCATGCAGTATTCGCTTGTCATCTTCGATTTCGACGACACCCTGGTGCACCTGGATGTCGACTGGAAGGCGGTCAAGCTCGAAGTGCTGGCCATCGCCGCAAAATCAGGCGTTCAGGCGGATGCCGGCGCGCACCTGATAGCCATCACCGATTCCCTGTCCGAAAACCCGAAGCTACGAACCCAGATAGATGCGGTTTTCCGCCGCCACGAGCTTGAATGCGCCAGAAGCCGCGCATACGTGCCATTCCCAGCGATGCTCTCGGTCGTGAAAGCCCTCCGGGCCCATCCATGCAGGCTCGCGATAGCAAGCGGCAACCACTCGGATTCGATTAACAGCATACTTGCTGAAATCGGATTCGCCAAGGAGTTCGATTTCGTCTGCGGCCGGGAGAAGGTCTCAAGGAACAAGCCGCATCCGGACCAGCTGCTCCTGATCCTAAAAGAGCTGGGCGTTGGCAGGGACAGTGCGGTATTCATCGGAAACTCGGTTTTCGATCGGATGGCGGCGGCAGCGGCAGGCATGGGGCATATCTCCGTGCGCCCGGACTCCCAGGCCGATGCGGCGAAAGTGAGCCGGATTCTGGGCCTTTGCGGCCCTTAAATCATTTCGACAGTGATGCCTGCGTTCTCTGCGAATTTCCTGATTTTCTCCTTCTGAGCTGCGTTCGTCTCATCCTTGAGTATTAGGACGCGTCCGACTTCCCCGACGTTCTTGAACACCGCCTGAGAGAACGTGTCCTCGCCCATCTCGTCGATGGCGTATTTGGGGGCCATATGCCCCACTGCAATGTCCGTTTCGATGAGCAGTTTCGTAAATGCGCGCTGGTAGTGGCCTCCGCCGACGGCGAATACGGTTTCGGGTTCCGTGTCTTGCGCCTCGCAGAAGACAGCCGAAGCGACCGCGTCCGCGACAACATTCGAGGCGCGCTCATCGGCCCATTGCTCCTCGCCGTTTCCGATCTCAACGAATACAATCGGCACTTCGCATGTCGGGCCATGGTGGTCGGCTTCGAGGCAGACGGGCCAGTCCAGCTTCTGCTTCCTGTTCTCGGCATCCAGCGCCTTTATCAGACTCTTCAGCATCAGCCCGTGCGCGATGTTCAGCGTTTTGGGCTCCCCGCCCATCTTCGCTTCGCCCCAGTTGCCAGGGACATGCGCTGTGAGCATCCTGCCGGGGGTTTTGCTCCTGTGCGTGCTCAGGACTATGAGGCAGTCAGTATCGAAATCCGTAGGGACATCCAGGATTGAAGGCACACCCGTGTCTATCATCTCTACGCCATCGCATTCGTAGGTTTCCATCGCCGAGTCGCCAAGCGTCGCATCCTCGGCCTTGAGGCGTTCCTTTTTCACGAAGCCGTGGTTCTCCATCAGCTTCTTTGCGATGTTCGCGCTTGCCGGGTTGTTCCTGGTGAAGAGGATAATCATGCGCCCGCACCCGCAATCAGGAAGAATGCCGTGCAGACAGCCGGTATCAGCAGGTTGTCATCGACAACGGGCAGGCTTTCGGCCGCTGCCGCGAGAACTGCAAGCGGGACGGCAGCCGGCCCCACAAACGCATATGCGCCGAGTGCGGATGCGAACATGGCCACCGAGCCCTCGACCGTCTTCTTCCGGTTGTACGGAAGCCTCATCCTCCCCCGCATTCCCGCAAGCGTGGAGAGCCCGTCCCCAATCCCCAGGATGAATATCACGGCCGCAATCTGGCCTACGTCATTCAGGAAGGCGACTGCGAGCAGGACGCCTGCGGCATAGCATGCCGAGCCCCAGCCCGGAAGCGGCGCATCCTCCCGCTCGAAGCGCTTCTCGAACCATTCTACGACCGGGATACTCGCGCCACGGAGCCTTCCGTTCATGAGCAGCGTGCCGATTATTATCGTGAAGAACACTCCGGCAAGCATGAAGCCCCGGCCAAGGGTGAGCAGGACTGCCAGCGCGGCAAGGCCGAGAACCATATGGAACAATTGCCTTGCAGTCTCCTTATCCATTCCGTTCCCCCTCGATTTCCTGCCAGATTATGTCAGTCAGGTAGTATGAAATCAACGCTATCGGGAGCGCGCCGGCGATGTCCAAAAAGACGTGGACGCCCAGGTTCAGGCGGGTGAAGGAAACGAATAGCGCGAAGGCAAGGTATAGCGGGTAGCCCCTCTTGTTCAGGAAACCAATCATCAGCGTGAACGCGATGGCTGCGTGCATGCTCGGGAACGAGTTGTCCTCCGGGCACCATGTCTCGCCGATGCAGGGCCTCTCATGGGCCATGGCGAACTTGAGGATGCCAGCCAGCAGGAATGCGACTGCCAGCGAAGCGATTATCTTCTTCCTCTTCCCGTCCCTACGTTCGCCAAGAAGCATCAATGCGAGTATGAGTATTGCGTAGATGGCCGCGCTGTCAAGCGCTAAGCCAACCGCGCTTAGGAGCGGGTTTTGGATGCCGGCGGCAATCGCCGTGATACTGTCCATCGGACTGACTATCCTTCAAAAGCTTAAAAAGTGGAATGCGGCAAGGGCGGCAACCGCCATCGCAAGCGAATATGCCGCAAGAGCCGATTTCTTCCCTTCCGCATCCGATATGGCGAACGACGCCAATGAAGCGTAGATGACGATATACGGCGGCACTATGGCCGGGAAATCCGCCGCAATCCCCGCGCCGGAAATGGACGCAATCGTCTCCGAGAGGCCGATGGCCATCCTGAAAACCACCGGCATCAGCACCGCGCCGAATATCAGCGTGTATTTCTGCGTTGCGAACTGCTGGCCCCTCTCCCGCACGGCCTGGGCGCTGCGTATCATGTCCTCGGCGAGGATGCCCAGTTTCCCAAGCGAGCTGGTCTCAATCATGTGCCTCATCATAACCGATGCCCGACGTACCATTCCGCTGCGGTTGCGCATCGAGAAATCATCCAGCACCGCGCCGACGCTGATATTCGAATCGAGCTGGCGCCTGGATTTTCCGGCTTCAATCGACAGCGCGCCGAACCCCCCTTCCTCGACAAGCGCGAAAACGCGCCGGGCCGATGAGGAGCCGGGCATCCCGCTGACGGAAAACAGCGCATCGGGAAGGGCGGCGTCTATTTCCTCGAGCCTTCGCTCCCGCATGAAGCTTCCATAAGCGATGAATATGCCTGCGGCTATTCCCGCCCCGACAACCGGGAGGGGGAAATCCGGCAGGAGGAGGAAGCCGGCCAGCATGATTGCCGCGGGGGCCAGCATCAGCGGGCTTATCCCGCCCTCTTTGGCGAAAGGGCTTTTGGGCATCATGGACTTTCCCACTAGGAGGACGAGCGCGCTGATTGAAGGGAAAATGACGAGCAGGGCGAGTGTCATCTGGCCGGCGTCAGCGCTGTTTCCGCTGAATGCAAGGGGCCCGGCTACGGAATAAATCAGGAAGAAGGTTGGTGCGATTGCGGAAAAAAGCACGAACAGCAGGCCGAACATCGCGCTCCGGGAGCCGTGTTCCCTCATCCGGTGCATGCCGAGTGCGAGCATCTCGTCCCCGATGCGCTCCATCTCGGCCCCGGATGCCCCGGTGTCGTATGCGGATGCCATCTGGGAGGCCGCCCTCTTGATTGCCATCGAATCGAACGCTGCAAGGTGCGCAAGCGCCCTGTGGAACCCGCTACCCTCGTCCATCGCCCTTAATACCAGCGCCATCTCACCCTCCAGCGCCCCGCTTCCTTCGGATGCGATTTCCATCGCCCTGCGCCAGGGAATCCCCATCTGGAGGAGCATCCCCAGGCCCCGCAGGAAGAACGGCATATGCGCTTCGATTTCCAATGCCTTTTTCCTGATTTCGACCGCGGGCATAACCAGCAGGAATGCGAGGGAGAAGGCGGATGCGAGAAGCGCGGCCGGAACCGCAAAGCCTGGGAATAGGAAAAGCGCGAGCGCGCCCGCAGCAGCGGACAGCACGATTGCCATCCCCATGTACCTTCCTGGCTCCGCGCCCAGAAGCTTCAGCTGGCGCTCGCACCCGCACCCAAGGCCTAGCGCCGGGAAGCGGTCCGACATGCTTATCAGGATGCCCATCAGCTGCCGCCTCCTTTTGCGGGATTGCCGGAAACGCCCGCCCCGTATAGTTTCTTCTGGATTTCCCCGTAGAACTCCGTGAAGCCGGCCGGGGCGGATTCAATCAGTCTCTTCCTTGAGCGGAGTTCGCCTTCCATCTCTTTTTGCGAAAGGCCGAAAGACTCCGCCGCCCGCCCAAGCAGGCCGCCGCACCCTATTTTCCCGCCGGGCCGGTAGACGACTTTCCCCTCCCCCGCGTCCATGATTTCCGTGACCTGCCTGCCCTCGGTTGCTGTCCGCTTCTTCGCGTCATAATAGAGCGCCCTGCGCTGGATGGCTATGCAGTCTATGCTCCTCATGTCCTCCTCCCGCACGCCGAATGAGCGCAATCTGGACAGCGCCTCGGCCGCGCTCTGCGCGTGGAACGTCGCGTAGCTTCCTCTCGCCTGGCCCGCCAGGAGGACGTCGAACAATGCCTCAGCCTCTTCCTTGTTCCGGACTTCGCCCACTATCATCCTGTCCGGGCGCATCCTCAAAGAATCGTAGACGAGATCCTTGAGGGTGATGCCCATCTCCCTGCTTGCCACAAGGCGCAGCTGGTGCGCGTGCGGGACGTTGATTTCAGGCGTCTCCTCGGTGATGATTATGCGCTCGTTGTGCGGGACGAACGAAAAGAGCGCATTCAAGGTGGTCGTCTTGCCGCTTGCGGTGTTGCCCGCTATAAGGATGGAAAAATCGCACTGCATGATTATGGAAAGATATGCCATCGCCCCGGCGTCGATGGTTTTGTTCTGGATTAACTCGGCCGGGGAGAACGGGCGCTCCCGGAAGCGCCTTATCGTGATTTCGCCGCACGAGACCGGCGGAAGCGACGCGTGCAATCTTGAGCCGTCAGGAAGCATGGCATCCAGCCTCGGGTTCTGCATGGTGATGTGCCTGCCGAGGGAGCGGGACATCCGGTTGACCATGTCGGCTATCGATTTTTCATCGTCGAAGCAGGCATTCACGCTCTTCCACCCTGCCTTGCGGATGAAAACGCGGATAGGGAGATTAGGCCCAATCACGCTGATTTCCTCAACCGAATTGTCTGCTAGCAATTCGTCCATGAACGCGAAGCCGCAGATGTGCATGAACGCGATTGCGCCCAGGTATTCCTGCTGGTGTCTGTCAACGTATACCCCGCGCTCCCGGGCCGCCTGCTCGAGCATCCGGCACACGAGTTCCCTGCCTCCGGCATCCGCCTGCGGTTCCCGCGTGCGGGCACTCTCCTTGAAGCGCTCCTGCGCGGCCAGGATAAGCTCCTCCTCTTCCTGGCCAAGGACCGGGATGTCAAGCCGATACTGCCCCTGCTCAAGTATGTGCCAGCCAAGCATAACCTTCGGGGGCCGGGTGTGCAATATTAACCTTGGGGGGATGCGGATGTGTATTGTCACATATGCTTTGGCGAGCGGCGCGATTGATGAACCGCTCAGAGCCTTTCAACCGAAGTAAAATTAGGTTTTTTCTTTTTGATGTCCTTTTTTGCTCCGCTGACCAGTTCCCGCTCCCGTCTTGTCAATTTCTCGTCAAGCGCATGCGCGTTTCCCATCATCGGTATGCACGCATTTTTTCTTATAAAGCTTAGTTATGTGCAGATTTCAATCCAAATCCTTATCGCGGTTGGTCACCTAAGTACTTAAAACAACATCCACATACACTATTATCCATGAAACTCAGGCAGGCCGAAGGCTCCCGCACGGCATCGCGGCGCTCATTCAGCCTCAGGGAGCCGCTTATCGCGGTTTCCCTCGCCATTCCCCTTCTTCTTGGCTGCAGGGGCTCGCCTAATACGGCGGAGCAACCAAGCACGCCTGCGCAGTCCGTACGCGTTCCTGAACCTGAAATCCCGCATTTAATGCCATCAGGCCCTGCATACAAGGCGTTTCCTTCCCAATCTGCTCCGGGCGCCCCATCAGCTGCTCCTGCGCTGTCCGCTCCTTCCAGCGCGTTGTCCCCAGATGAGGCATTTCCCGCTCTTTCAGGCATAATCGCCCGGCGTGTCGCGCAAAGCAGGGCCAAGATGAAGCTCACGCCCGAGGAAGGCGAGCTTGCCATGTCCTACCTGCGTTCGGATTTGGCTTCTTCGCAATCGATTGGCGCCCTTGCATCCCGGATGCCTAAGACCACAATCGAGCTCCTTCGGGCCATGCATGAGCGCGGCGTCACGCGCGAGGATGCGGAAGGCATCGCCGGGTATCTCAATCGCATGCTTGATTCGATGCGCCTAAGCAAGGTGGACACGTTCGACACTTGCTGCTCCCATGTCCTTGGAAGAAGGTGGAGCCAGATAGATTATTCGGGAGAACGCCTGGATGCGGCAAGCCAGGAAAGGAGCTACGCGTCGCGCGGCGTGCCTGATTTGCTGACTTCAGAGCATGTGCGCAGGTATTTCGCCGTGGAGTCGAAGATGCCGTATTTCAGGCGGCTATTCAACCCGCAGGGCCCGCTTCCGGAATGACGGCCGTTATCGGACTTTTCAGCCTCACAGCTATCCGAGCCCGGCTTATCCTATGCCAGTATAGTCGTTGGAGGTTCCACGCAATTTATTAGGCCTGGTTATGCGTTAAAGAGTATTAATGCATTCAAATATGCTTAAATCGCCATTTTTAGCATATTCAAATATACTAAAATGGAACTAAGGATCCAATCCTCCTCATGTTCGTCTGACATGCGCATCTTGGGGCAAGTGCAGTGCGCTATACCTCCGGTTCCAGAAGAAAGACCCAGAAAGGCACAAACACGATCCGTTTTCCGTCGATCATTTTTTCACCGCATGTGTCCTTGGTTATCATGACCCCATGGCCCCCGTTGTATCGTTCAAGGAATCTCAGGAGCCCGCGATAGTCCTTCTCGACGATCACATTCTGGTATTTTACTTCCACGGGGATGTCATTGACCACAAAATCCACTTCGTAGTTCTGTTCTTTCCAGTAAGTGACGTTTTTATAGTTCAGCGCGAGTGCGGTCCCGACCAGATTTTCAATTATGAACCCCTGGTTATCTTCCTTCAGCACATACTCCTTCATCATCGCGTTTCTCAGCCCCTGGTCGATAATGAGGAATTTTTTCATCGCCTTTATCTGTTTTCTTGGGCTTCCATAGACCGGGACGTCCAATATCAGATAACTGGATTTCAGGAATTCGACATAATTCAGAAGGGTGGCCCTGTCCAGATTCGCCACTTCATTCATCTTCTCATAGGACAGCGGTTTGCTCTGGTTTATGGCCAAAATGCTGAAGAGGAGGTCGATGACCTTTGGATTCCGGATGTTGAAATAAACCGCGATATCCTCGTAAATCGCCTTCTTCGGGACATCCGCGAGCAGATGGGTAAGCCACCGTTCCCTGGCAGCTTCTTCGTTTTTGATCTCGAACCATTCCGGAAATCCTCCGACCAACAGGTAATCCCCAATCGCTTTGGCCAACCGGTTTTGGGCGGCACGCATGCCGAGCGCATTATTTTTGTCGATCTCCGGGATTTGGGTGCCATCAAAGGACAGGAATTCCCTGAAATCCAGGGGAAAAAGCTCCATCTCGACTGTCCTTCCCCGAAGGTATCTGTTTGCATCGGTTTGGATCTTCAGGCTTGAAGAACCGGAAAGAATGAATTTGATATCGAGGTCTCTGTCATAATACGTCTTTACCCATTCGTGCCATCCTTTGTATGCCTGGATCTCATCAAAGAAAATGTATGCCTTCCCCTTCGCTCTTGAAAGC
Organism: Microcaldota archaeon; assembly: GCA_022627495.1. Lineage (GTDB taxonomy): Archaea > Micrarchaeota > Micrarchaeia > Anstonellales > Bilamarchaeaceae > Bilamarchaeum. The sequence continues at coordinate 14,943 of JAKEGJ010000009.1, read as the reverse complement.
GCATAGTCAATCATGTCTTTGAGGGGTTCGTCACTGTATGAATGTATGGTCGGGTCATCCAGCTGATAATGGAGGATGCTTTCCTTCGCAACACCGGAATCGATGAGCTCTTGAACGAGCTGGTGGAGGAGAACGGATTTTCCCACCCTTCTTGGTCCTGATAGGATGACTATCCTCTTGGATCCCAATTCCTGCTTAAGCTTTGGGAATATTGCCCGTTTCTTCGGGTATCGTCCTGCTTTCCTTGACTTGCCAGTGACCCACCATTCGTTCACGTTCAGAAGTGCATGCGCAAATGCATTTTCATCCTTTATCATATTGATGATTATAATCAACAATATTTATAAATTATTGTGTATTACAATCAGCAATAAATAATCCATAGGCAGACTTGGCATCGTCAAAAGCGTAAAGCGGGGCAATCAGTCCGCCTTCAGTGCGGATGCATCCTGTCCGTTCCTTGCGGAATTGAGGGGACTTTATCGCAAGACAGAAGGCGTTTTCGCAGAGCTTAGGGCGGGGCTTTCCGGCTGCAAAGGCATCCAATTCGCCTTCATCTTCGGCAGTTTCGCCCGCGGGGCGGAGCGGCCCCGCAGCGATATCGACCTGCTGGTGGTGGGCAGCATCAGCGACGCGGAGCTTGCGAAGATGGTGTTCTCCGTCCAGCGCAATTATGGCCGGGAAATTAATTACATCCTCTGGTCCTTTGATACGCTGGAAGAGAAAATAGGGAATAAAAGCCCGTTCATGGGGAATATCCTAAGCAAAGGGCTGGTCTGGCTGGCCGGTGACTATGATGAATTTGTCCGAATTGCTGCGCAAAAGCCTGGTCCGTAACACCATTGCCAAGACCATCGGGGGGAGGATATCATGAAAGTTGCAGTTACAGGCGGTGCCGGATTCATCGGTTCGCATCTTGCCGATGCGCTGGTTTCTGAGGGCCACGAGGTCTACGTGATTGACAACCTCGTGACCGGGAAGCAGGAGAACGTCAATGAGAAGGCCATATTCATGAAGCGGGACATCCATCATGACCTCTCCAATGAGCTTGAGGGGATGGACTGCGTTTTCCACCTTGCCGCGAACCCGGACGTGAAATCGAGCGCAACCGACCCGATGGGCTGCTTCGAAGAGAATGTTTCCGGCACGCTCATGCTTCTCGAGTCCTGCCGCAAGGCCGATGTGAAGCGGATTGTCTTCGCATCCACATCGACGGTTTATGGCGAGGCGAAGGTGTTTCCCACGCCTGAAAGCCACCCCTGCGCCCCCATTAGCAATTATGGTGCGAGCAAGCTGGCGGGAGAGGCGTTCGTATCATCCTATTGCGCCACCTACGGCATGAAGGGGACTTCGATGCGGTTTGCCAACATCTACGGCGAGCGGAGCACGCACGGAGTCATGTACGATTTCTATCACAAATTGATGCATGATTCGAAGAGGATGGAAATCCTGGGCGACGGCAGGCAGGAGAAGTCGTACCTTCATGTTTCCGACTGCGTCTCCGGGATTATGGCCGCATGGAAGAAGCAGGATGCGCAATACGACGTGTTCAATGTAGGCTCGCATGAGAAGGTCCTTGTCAGCGAGATTGCAGCGCTGATGTGCAGGATTCTGGGGCTGACGCCGGAATTGAATTACACCGGCACCCCTCGCGGGTGGGCCGGTGATTCGAGGCTGATGCTGCTGGATTGCGCAAAGCTGAAGGCCCTGGGATGGAAGGCTGGCTTGGGATTCGAGAATGGCGTCCGGAGATACATCCAGGGATTAAAATAATCGCATGCAAAGCTGATGTCATGGATGACGAAACTCTGATGCAGAGCCTTCGGCAGTATCTGGCGAAAAAATGCTCTGCCTACCGCTCCGACAAGCTCCTCCCGCTCATGATGCCGACATTCGGGCCTGACGAAATCATGGAGGCCATCGATTCGATGGCGGCAATGCAAATAACCATGGACGCGAAAGTAGAGGCGTTCCAGAAAGATTTCGCAGCATATATCGGCGCTAAGCATGCAATAATGGTGAACTCGGGTTCGAGCGCGAACCTGCTGGCCCTTTCCGTTCTGTCCAATCCTGCGATAAATGGGAGGATAATGCCCGGGGATGAAATTCTGGTTCCTGCCGTGACTTGGTCCACGACCATATTTCCGATTTTCAACATCAACGCCAGGCCGGTTCTTGTCGATGTGGACCAGGACTACCTAATTGACATAGAGAAAATGAAGGAGCTAATCGGCCCGAAGACCAAGGCAATCATGCCCGTCCATTTGCTTGGGAACGTCTGCGACATGGGCGCGATAGCCGACCTTGCGGAAGACCACGGGCTTTTTGTGGTCGAGGATACGTGCGAAGCCCTCGGCAGCGAATACAAAGGCGCTAAAGCCGGCACCTTCTCGGATTTCTCCACATACAGCACGTACTTCTCGCACCATATCACCACTGGGGAGGGTGGCATGCTCTGCACAAGCAATCCGGAATACGCTGACCTCGCCCTCATAATGCGCGCCCATGGTTACATACGCCATTCCATACACAAGGCCGAATATGCTGCCCAGAATCCATCGATAGATCACAGATTCCTTTTCATGAATACCGGCTTCAACATGAGGCCCATGGAAATCCAGGGCGCGTTCGGCATCCATCAGCTGAAGAAGATTGAGCAATTCATCGGACGCAGGATAGACGCGGGCCGCAAACTCCTGTCGCATCTGAAACGTTACGAAGGCGCGCTAATTTTGCCGCGCGAGAAGCCGGACACCCGGCATAGCTGGTTCGCCTTCCCCATGACGATTCGGGACGGAGCGGGATTCAGCAGGGAAGAGCTCGCGGTTCACCTGGAGAAGAACGGCATTGCGACCCGGCCGCTCGTGTGCGGCAACCTCGCGGAACAGCCGGCCATGAAGCTTTTCGACTACGGGAAAGGGGACCTCTCCAACGCCCACTATATCATGAGGCATTCCCTCTACATCGGCATCCATCCGAACATCGACGATGAGACGCTCGAGCAGGTGTGCGCGGTATTCGATGCATTCTTCGCCGGCAGGAAAAAGTAGGTAATTTTATATCATACGCATCAACAAAGGCACGAGAGTGATTCTATGGATCTTGTTCCTGTGGACAGCGTATTCAACGCTGATAAATTCAAAACACTGAAGAGTTCGGGTTTCCTGATAGACATCGAGAAGATGGAGGCTTACGAGAGCTCATTAAAGCAGAAAAAGAGCACCCAGCCCTCGCCATCGTACTGGAAGGAAAAAAGGGTGCTTATAACCGGCGCTTCCGGAATGGTGGGAAGCACACTGATAGACCTCCTAATGGGCATGGGCGCCGAAGTGCATGCCATTATACGGCGCCACGCGGTGGATTATCACCCTCATCTGGAACACCACATGGATGGAGGGAAAATCCGGACCTACGAGGTCGACCTCAAGGATTATGGCAGGGTGTCGTCCCTCGTCAAGGAGATTGATCCGCATGTCATCTCTCACCAGGCCGCGGAATCGTTCGTCCCCACCAGCCTCCAGCAGCCGAGCCATGTCGTAGAAAACAACTGCGTCAGCACCGTGAATGTCCTGGAAGCCTCCGCGAAGGAAGGAAAAAGCGTGGAGGCGGTTCAGGTTGCGTGCTCTTCGGAGCAGTACGGCTTCATCAAGGACGTTTCCGAGCTTCCTGTGAAGGAAGAGAACGAGCTCCGGCCGACCTCGACATACGCTGCGACCAAGGTTTTCACAGAATACATCGCCAAGTCGTACTACTACACATACGGGACACCGACCGTCATCACTAGGACGTTCAACCAGGAAGGCCCGAGAAGGGGGCCACACTTCTTCACCGCCCGCGTGGCAATACAGGTTAGGAAAATCCTTGACGGCAAATCCGACAAGCTCGTTCTCGGCAACCCGAATTCGGTGAGGGACTTCACCCATGTCCATGATTCTACGAAGGCCCAGCTTCTTGCCATCGAGAAATGTGAGCGCGGCAGTGCATACAATATCTGCTCGGAAAAGGGAATTACCACCGGGGATTACGCCAAGCTTGCCCTTCGGGTGTCCGGTCTTGAAGGCAAGGTGCCTTTCCTAGTTGACAAGAAGCTCCTGCGGCCATACGAGAAGGGGCATGCGCTATTCGACGGCTTCATAGGATCAAACGCCAAGCTCCAGGAGAAGACTGGCTGGAGCCCGACCAAATCCGTTGTAGACATCATCAATGACCAAGTTGAATTCTATAAGACCTATCAAAGATGAGTCCCATGGATATCGCGCTCGCACAGCCCGAGTTGATTTATCCGCGTGGAGCAGAGAAGCAACTGTCGAAACTCGCCTACAACCTCATCCGAAAGGGGCATTCGGTTTCTATCTACACATTTGAAAAATCCGAACCGTATATTTTCGATAATCTACTGGATAATTGCAATATACAACAGTTGAAGAAACCTTGGAAGACCGGGAACCTATTCCTTAACTACCCCAGGTGGTACCGGATGTGCAAGGATCTTGTTAAGTTGATGGGTAATCACGAAGTGCTCAACTGTCACAACTTTCCCGTTTCCTGGACGTCGAATTTTACTAAACTTCCCACCGTCTGGATGTGCAACGAACCCCCCGGTCTTTACAGTTATATGCAGCCGCTGAGCAGAAAAAATATTTTCAAGAAGCCCCTTTATCCGCTGTTTTCTTCCTTCGATAAACGTATGGTGCGGAGAATTAGACGCATTGCGTGCCTTGATAGCAGAATGAAGGCGTTAATCACCGGTGCCTACCCGAAAATACCGATAACGATTACCGGTTCGGCTGCCGAATTGGAGAAGAAAATTAAACATGAGGATAATGGCGTGACGGATATCCTTCTTGTAGCGGCTTTGGATCCCCACAAAAGGCCAACAGACATTATCGAAGCGGTCGGCAGACTTAAGGGAGATAAAATTCGTGTGCATTATGTTGGTGAGGGCGAGCTGAAGGAAAAAGTGAAGGCGCGCGCTGTTGAGCTTGGCGTGGATGCTGTTTTTCATGGAAATGTCAGTGATGAAAAACTCTTCGACCTGTATTCCATTGCGGACTTGGCGGTTTTCGTGCCTGAAGCTCAGCCCTGGGGAATCTTTCCTCTTGAGGCTATATTGGCTGAAATCCCTACTGTCATATCAGATGAGTGCGGCGTCCGCGATGTACTCACCAGAAGCATACCTGTAGTCAAAACCGGTGACACGGCTGCCTTGGCAGAAAAAATCTCCAATATGATTGATGCGCCGGATGATTATCGTGAGGGGATCTCTGAAAATAAGAAAATCATCGAAAAGAATTACTCCTGGGAGGCTTATTCGGAAAAGATGCTGGCGCTTTTCAAGGAAGCGGCAGGTGGCTGAAGATGAAGGTGCTGGTAACGGGTGGAAGCGGCTATATCGGGCAAAGGCTCCTTAGGGCGCTTTCGATAGAGCATGAAGTGACACTCCTTGACCGACATCCCGTCGAGGGCATTTCATTCATCGAAGCGGACATTCGCGATCAGGGGCTCAACATTTCAACATTCGATGTTATTTACCATCTCGCAGCTGTATCTTCGCCCCGTCTTATGGACAAGGATCGAGAATTGGCTTGGGACGTGAACGTCAATGGAACACGCAATATCGCATCTTCTTTGAAAAAAGGTCAACACCTGATATTCATGAGTTCAGCTCAGGTCTATGATAAGAGAAGCAGAAAAAAACACATGGAGAACGAGATGCCATTTCCAAATAATTATTACGGTTTAAGCAAGCTCGTTGGGGAAGAGATTGTTCGTTATCTCTCCTTTCAAAAGGGCTTTTCCTGTGCTATTCTTAGACTGTTTAATGTGTATTCAGAGGACCAGTCTCCAGGTTTGCTTGTTGGGGATGTGATGGAGAAATACCGCAAAGGGGGGGCGGTGGAAGTTTTCAATCCCCGTTCTGTTCTAGATATGGTACATATGGATGATTTGATATCCACATTGAAATTCGCCCCTTCAATTCCTTCGGGGACATATAATGTCTGCTCAGGGCATCCGATATCTGTAGGTGAGATCTACTCGGCCGCCCGCATTTTCGTAGGGGCGGAAAAAGGGCGAGAAGTAGTCGTGTCAGATAAAGAGGATTTCCTCCTTGGCGACAATAAGAAGTTACTGGACCTGGGCATGCGTTTCAGGGACTTTTCGTTGGTGAAATGATTGGATGTCACTATCGTGTCGCATTATATTGACGAAGCAGTCGGCCACGGGATGGCTAGGTATACCCACAATCTCATGAAGGCTTTGGAGAACCAAGGCGTGGGCGTCAAGACAATCTTTTGTGAACCTAAGGGAGCGTCCCCGCGCAAGTCCGCCTTCGATTTTTTCCTGAATATCCCATTCAAGGTTCTGTTTCGAAAGCCCGCAACGGACCTTTATCACTTCGCGGTTCCCCAGGCTGGGCTTACCATTCCTCTCTTCAAGAGGCTGCGGAACCGCAAGATCGTGACTACGATATACGATCTCCACCCGGTTGTTTTCAAAAGCCATCACAAGGCGTTTCCCCTGATTGGGAAGGCCATAGAGACCGCTTGCAGAAGTTCTGACCGCCTAATAGCTATTTCTTCCCTTACCAAGAAGGATATCATGGAGCATTACGGGATAAAAGAAGACCGGATAATAGTCACGCCCTTGGGGGTCGATTTGCGTTTTAAGCCGAAGCGGAAAAAGAACAGCATATTCACTGTTGGATACCTGGGCGGTTTCGCAGGGAACAAGAATGTCCCGCTGCTCCTCAAGGCATACTCGCTCTTCAGGAAAAAGCAAAAGGCCGAATCTCGTCTCGTGCTTTATGGGAAGGGGGCCCAGTACGACGAATGTGTGAAATTAGCCTCAAGCCTTGAACTGAAGAATGTGGAATTCCGGGGATTCGCAGATGACTCCGAGCTTGTGGATATCTACAACAGCTTCGATGTCTTTGTCTTCCCGTCATTTGCGGAAGGTTTCGGTCTGCCGATTATCGAAGCCCAGAAATGCATGACCCCAGTAATAACCCTTGATGGGGCCAGGGTTCCGGATGAGGTCACACGCTATTGCCTCAAGGGGAAGGACGAAACACAGCTGGCTGAGATGATCGCAAAGGTCCAAGAAGAGGGCTTCGAGTTCACGCAGGAGCACAAGAAGCACCTCGACATTTTCACCTGGGAGAAATGCGCCGAGGAGACCATAAAGGCGTACAAAGAGGCGCTAAAGGGTTAGTGGATCACAATTGAAAAGCCCATCATCTCTTCAAAACCGCCCTTATGTTAACCGCAGGGAAAAGCCTGGAAAGGAAACTCTGCTCGTAGGCGAGCTGCGTCGTCCTGTTGATATTCACCACAGGGTAAAGCAATGAATACAGGCGCCCGAACTCTATTTTCCTTTCAACGTCCTTGGAGAATTTGAAATCGAAGTAATAGCCGTTGCTGAAATACCCCGGCTGCGGCTCGAGGAAAAAGTCGAATGAAAAGACCGAAAACATGCGCTTGTGGGTCACGTCGATGTAATTGTTGATTGAAGAGAAATGCGGGACCCTTATCTCCAATACCCCGCCGTCCTTCAATACCCTGTGCATCTCGCGCATCAGCCTGCCGGCATCGGACATGTGCTCCAGGACGTCCTGGCACACGATATAATCGAATTCACCATCTTTGAACGGCAGGCCCTTCTCTATGTCGCAGGCGATGTCCACGCCGGGAAGCTTGACGTAATCCACGTTGACGAATCCATCCCGGATGTCCTTTCCGCATCCCAAATTGAGCTTTCTCATGGCATTTCCACCAAAGGCCGCGAACCGCATTCCAGTGATATAGATGTTAGCCAGATTCTTTTAATAAATCATATTCGTCATATACAAGCCTATACGCCTGCTCGTAATGACGCCATTCCTCGAAACGCGCGGCGGCATGGAGAGCATGGTTTACCAAAATTTAACTATAGGTTAAGAAAAGTAATACTAAAAGCAAACTCAACATCAATTTTAGTGAATATTTAAATGTCTTCCCTGCATTAGCAGATTCATGTATGTCGAGCGGGATATCCGGGAGAAATTCGTTTCCGCGTCATCCGTGTATTCAATCGCTGCGCTCGTGGGGCCGCGGCAGGCCGGCAAGACCACGCTTCTTAAGGAACTCGTAAAAGGCAGAAACGCCCCCTACCTGATGTTCGACGATCCGGATGTCCGCGGCCTGTTCGACGAGGACATAAAGAAATTCGAAAGCCAGTACCTTGAAGGATCCGGCCTGGCCGTCCTTGATGAGGTCCAGTACGGCAAGGATGCAGGCGCCAAGCTGAAATACCTTGCCGACAGGGGGCGGACGCTCTGGATAACCTCATCGTCCCAAACGCTCCTCTCAAAAGACGTGCTTTCATGGCTGGTGGGCAGGGCGACCATAATGCGGCTTTACCCGTTCTCATTCAGCGAATTCATGAGGGCAAAGGGCCAGAAAGAGCACACGGAGGCGATAATCCGGCGGCTTGTCTGGGAGCATATCGTATACGGCGGGTATCCAAAAGTGGCCACGACCGAGGGGACGGACATGAAAAAAACCATCCTGAGGGACCTCTACGAGCTCATGGTGCTAAAAGACGTGGCCAAGACCTTCTCCATAGACGACATCGGCTCGCTGGAGCGGTTCGTCAGGTACCTGACACATTCCATAGGGAATGTCCTCGTATACGGGAAGGCCGCAAGCGACATGGGCCTGTCGTTCCAGACCGTGAAAAAATACCTGGATGCCATGGAGCGGAGCTATCTGATATGCCGCGTCGGGCCTTTTTTCAGCAACAAGCTGAAGGAGGTCACCAAACAGCCGAAGATATACTTTGCCGACACCGGCCTTCGGAACGCAATCGCCAACGATTTCCCGCAGGACATGAGCGAACGGGGCAAGCTGTTCGAGAATTATGTCTTCAGCGAACTGCTGAAGCTGGGCTTCACCGTGAAATACTGGCAGACGAAGGCCAAGGCCGAGGTGGATTTCGTCCTGGAAACTGACGGGGTGCCGATACCGATAGAGGTGAAGCTCAGCCCCACAAATGGAAAGATTGAACGGAGCTTGCGCTCCTTCATCGATGCCTACCGGCCGAAGCTGGCGCTTGTGGTTTCATACAACGGAAGCCCGGGCGAAACCCGGGTCGGGGGCTGCAGGGTGGTTTTCACGGACGTTCCGGGCCTGGCGCGGCATCTGGGGGGTGCGAAGAAATGAAGCTCCTCATAACAACGCCATTCCTCGAAACCCGCGGCGGCATGGAGCGCGTCGTCCTCAAAATCGCCCAGCATTTCAAGGCGAAAATCCACTGCATCAGTTACGACGCAGCAAACACATTCGAGGAATTCATGAAGATGGATATCGACATCGCGAAGCCGGGCTGGCTCCGCAGCATGCCGGTGGGCAGGCGCGTCTCCACCGCGGTAGAAGCCGGCTGGCACTACTACACCGCGAAGCTGAGCGACTACGACGTCATCAACGCGCACCAGACGCCCTCGGAATGGATACGGAACAAGAACTCACCCGTTATCTGGTACTGCCATACGCCAAATCGCGAAGCTTTCGACCTCTACGAATGGCGCCAGAAGCGCCGCAACCCCCTTTCCCGCGCCATCTTCTGGGCGACAATCCAGCCGTTCAAGTTCCTCGAATACCGGACGGTCCCGAAAATCGAGCACATCTTCACGAACAGCAGGAACAGCCAGGAAAGAATCACGAAATACCTGCGCAGGAGCTCGGAGGTCCTGCACCCGGGCGTGGATTTGGAGAAGTTCTCGCACAAGTCTTACGACCGCTATTTCCTCTACCCCTCAAGAATCGCGCCAGAAAAGGAGCTCGAATACGCGATAGAAGCCTTCAAGCTTTTTTCCAACCGCCAGAACCCGAAACCCGGCGCAGCAAAACCCGAAAAAAACTGGAAACTGATAATCACCGGAGCGCTTTCCAAGCGCCCGGAGCACAAGGCGTACCTGAAGAAGATGCAGTCAATCTGCCCGCCTGAAGTGGAAATCAGGACGAACGTCGGCGACTGGGAGCTGCGCGATTTATACTCAAGATGCACCGCGGTCCTTTACACGCCCGTGAACGAGGACTACGGCCTGGTCCCATTGGAGGCAATGGCATCCGGCAAGCCGTGCATAGCGAGAAACGAAGGCGGCCCGAGGGAGACCATCCATGACGGCAGGGACGGCTTCCTAATCAACAGCATCTGGGAGATGGCCGGGAAGATGGAATTCCTGGCAAACGACACCGAGCGCTGCGCGCAGATGGGAAAGGAAGGCCGCGCAAAAGTGGAGCGCGATTTCACATGGGAGACGTTCCTGAAGAGATTCGAAGAGAAGGCGGAGGAGCTTGTCCGTCAGAAGGCGCGCGCATGAGCGGCCAGCATCCTGCCAAAAAGGCCCCTGTGCGCCGCCAGCCCGTCCTGATAATACCGTTCAAGGAATTCCCGGCCTTCCATGCCCAGTTTCTTCCCTTTGTTTTCATCCGAAAGCAGCGATTCGATGCATTTTACAGTCTCAAAGTCGCTGCGGCAGGGAATGAGCGCGGGGCATTGGCCGCCCGGGTCGATTCCCTCCCGGACGAAATGGGTAGTAACTATCGGCAGGGCGGCATTCAGCCCCATCAGCGCCTTTCCCGAGACGCCGCTGCCGTACCGGGTTGGCGCGAGCATGAGCCGCGATTTTTGCAGCTCGGCCTGCAGGCTATCCACCCATCCGACAGCTTCGACGCCCCGCTCCGCCTGTTTAATCCTATAGAAGATGCCAAGAGCCTCCTTCCCCCTTGCCGGGCCCAGGATTCTTACCGAAACCTCCGAACCTAAGCGGGGCAGGATTCTTCGCGCGAAATCCTTGAGGGCGATGGTGTTCGGCCAGTAATCCCAGTCGCCGAGCATGACGATGCCGTCCCGGCGCCCCTCTTCCAGGGGCCGAGGCATAACAAGGTTCGGCAGCACGATGAATTCACCATCAAGGAACCCGGATTCAAGGCCGTCGCGGCGGCAGCAATATGCGGCGGCATCGAAATGTTTTGCGAGTTTTTTTTGAGAGCCGCGGCGGGCGGCGTACCTGCCCAGGGATAGGAGCGCATTGGCGATGTCCAGGCCGGATGCGGCGGCAAGCGCCCTGCTCCGGTAATTGAGGTCTCCCGAATCGCAGAAGTCGACGGCCTTGAAGCCGGCCTTTATACCCATGGACAAGAGCCCGGCGTGGAATCCTGCGGCCCATACGAGCCGGATGCCCTCCTCCTGCAGCACGCCGCCAATCCATGCGCCGGCCTCTTCCGGCTTCAACCTGGAAATGCCCCCAAGATGCACCCGCTCATGCGGCATCCCTTCGGTCACAGGGCCCGGGGCCGCGTCAAAGGGGCAAAGCGCGTGCACCTCGAACGCTTCGGTGAGGGCCGCAATCTGCGCCATGTACCGTACGCGCGCGCCTACGGGCACCGAGGCATCGCTGATTACAAACGCAAGGGGCGGCTTGCCAGCCGGTTTCCTGCTGCCTGCGCGGGCCAGGTACGTCATAATCATTCCTTGGCCGGTGAAGATTAAAAACACCGGCAGAGGCCTTAAGAGGCTCTTTCACGGCAACGCATCAGTCCGGCCTGCGCGAAGGCCGGCCGGCGGCTTCTTTTCTTATGATCTCTTCTTCCACCATGGTTGCGAGCCGCTCGAGCTCCTGCTCCTCTGCGCCGTCCCCCCTATCCTCAAGCCCGGCCAGGCGGACGATTAGCTGGATCAAGCGCGTGAGCCCCACTATCATTGCAAGGAGGAGCAGGCCCGCGGCTACCGTAAGCAGGTCCGGCTGGACGTCCGCATACACGATGGTCATGACGACATAGACTGTGACATTGATTGGCGGGGCGGAAAAGAGGAAGAACGCGGCGCGTTTGGGCATCAGGTGGAAATAGGTCACGAACATCATGAGCACGCTGGCGCAGGTAAGCCCGATGCAAAGCGCCAGATAGAGCCTGTTCTCAAGGACGCTGTCCCACGAGCCCCCCTGGACGTACATCTCGCGTATCAGGTTAATCGCAACGAAAAGGAATACCATCGTGTTCCCGAAGGCGGTGTTCCAGCCCAGCTCCTCCTTCCTGTTGCGGCCGAAATAGAGCGTGATGAAGAGCGTCGCGATTGCGAGGGGGATGGCCGCCCAGAGCATATTGCTGTTGTGGATGGGCGCCAGGGCGAGGTCCAGGAAACGGGCGGCGAGGACCTGCGACAGCAGCGCAACGTCGTTCTCGATTGACATCGCAAGGAATGGCCCGGCAGGATTTAAAACGGCAACTGAGAGAGAACATCCTAGTTCAGGGCTGATATTATGAAGATACTTGTAACCGGGGCCTGCGGGTTCATCGGGTCCAACATTTCCGAGCGGCTGGTCAAAGACGGCCACGACGTCGAATGCCTCGACAACATGCACACGGGCGCAGAAGCCAACATCGAGTCCATAAGAGGCAGGGTGAAACTCCACAAAAAAAGCGCGGGCGAAATCGCGTCAATGGGCGAACAGTTCGACGCCATCCTCCACCAGGGCGTCTACTCCTCATCGCCGATGTACAAGGAGAACCCGCATCTCACCGCGAAGGTGCTTGACGAGTGGATTTCAGTCCTCGAATTCGTGAGAAAGAACCCCTGCAGGCTCGTCTACGCCTCATCAAGTTCGCTCTACAACGGCAACGCCCCCCCGCACCGGGAGGACATGGGAATCAAGGCCACCGACTTCTACACCGAAGGCCGCTACTCGATGGAGCGCGTCGCGAAGCTCTACAGCGATTTCTACGGCGTCAAAAGCGTGGGCCTGCGCTATTTCAGCGTGTACGGGCCGCATGAGCGCAGCAAAGGCAGATACGCCAACCTGATAACGCAGTTCCTCTGGGAGATGAAGGAAGGGAAATCCCCAGTACTCCTCGGCGACGGGAAGCAGACGCGCGATTTCACGTACGTGGACGATGTCGTGGAGGCGAACGTCCGGGCCCTGGAATACGCCGAAACGGACGTGTTCAACGTGGGAACGGGCAAAAGCGCCTCCTTGAACGAAGTGGTCTCCCTCCTGAACTCCAAACTCAAAACCTCGATACCCGCCGAATACCGGCCAAACACAATCAAGAACTATGTCCAGCACACGCTGGCGGACACCGCAAAGGCAAAATCCCGCCTTGGCTTCGCTGCGAAAATTGGCCTCGAGCAGGGCGTCGAGAATATCATACGCCACTACTATCCGTAGGTCTCACCACATGGCAGAGGTCATCCCGCAGAACTCCAGGGAAGTCGCCAAGGGAAGCTTCTGGAGCCTGGCCGGCAGCGTTTTCTTCAAGCTATCCTCCTTCCTTTACGTAATCCTCCTCGCCCGCGCAGCCTCCCAGGACGATATAGGCACGTTCTACCTGGCGCTGAGCGCCATGTCGATAATCTGGGTGTTCAGCGATTTCGGGATTTCCGGCGCCTTCACGCGGTACGTCCCGTTTTTCGAGGGGGCGGGCGAGCGGGGCAAAATCAGGGACCTGCTTAGGCTCAGCCTCAGGTACCTCGCGCTCTTCTCATTCGCCCTGATGGCCATCCTCATCTGGCAGGCGGACAACCTGGGGGCCTTTTACGGCAACCCGGCCCTGCCCGAGGCAATCCGCATCCTGTCGCTTTACGTGCTCCTGGGCAACCTCTTCCGCCTGAACTACCTATACCTGCAGGGGACGGCAGACATAAAAGGCTCGCAACTGTTCCAGAACCTGCAGAACTTCCTGAAGCTCGTCATCACCGCGGCCCTCTTCTTCCTTTACGGCGCATCAGTGCTCACAATCTCCCTCGGCTTCGTCCTGTCCTTCCTCTTCGCTCTCATCGCATCCATCTTCCCGGTGTTCCGCTCCATATCGGCCATCACGGAAGCCGGCGGGCTCGGAAGGCAGGAGATTATCCGCGAAATCATGCCCCTTGGGCTGACCATCGCGGTCGTATCCTATTTCTCAACGATAATCGCATCGTCCGACCGCCTCATCATCGGGTTCGTGCTAGAGCCGTCATCCTCATCCTCCCTGATTGCGGTCTATTCCATGGCCGCCACGCTGGCATCGGTACTGATGGTGTTCCCCGGCTCCATCGGGAACATCTTCCTCCCGGTCGTCTCCCGGCTTGTGGGAAAGAAGGATTTGGCAGGCATGCGCGAAGTGTTGGCGACGGCCCAGCGCTGGTCCCTTTTCATCACCCTTCCGATTGCGGCCGTCATGATGGCGTTTGCCGGGGACATGCTCCTGGTCTTCTACGGCCCGGAATACTCGTCTGGCACGATGGTCATGGCGCTATTCACGTTCGGCCTCGTGTTCGCGGCCTTCTCATACATGGCATCCCTCGCCCTGACGGCCATGCGCCTTGTGAAAATCGAGCTTTATATCGCAATCGCCTCAGGCGTGACCAATATCGTCCTGAACTTCATCCTCATCCCCGTATTCGGGATAGAAGGCGCCGCGGCGGCATCGGCAATCAGCTTCGCACAAAGCGCCTTCATGCTCAGCCATTTCGCCAAAACGAAGCTCGGATACCGCAACCCGCCCGAGACATACCGGCTTCTTGCGGCTGCGCTCATGGTCTTCATCGCCGCAATGGCTGCAAAGCCCCTCTCAAGCGCGGCCGCCGCATCAATCATCGCCCAGGCGGGCGCGGGCGAATTCATGCCGAAAGCGATATACCTCGCCTTCCTCGGCACCCTCATCACAATTTCCGGGGCGCTTTTCGTAGCGTTCTCGCTCGCCCTCAAATGCTTCCAGGCCGAGGACGTGGCCCTGATGCGCAGGGTGCTTGAGAAGGCCGGCGTCCCAGCGCCCATAACCGCTTTGGCGCAGAAAATGGCCTCATATGGGGTGCATCCGGAAAAATTGTGATTCCTTATAAATGTGACACCTCGAAGGTTCGCATCAGATTTCATATCAGCCCACCTCGGAGCATTCCATCACAACCTTGGCATTGTGGTGG
>JAKEGJ010000008.1 GCA_022627495.1 Microcaldota archaeon | reverse complement strand
GCAGGGTTACTGTGACGAATATCACCATGCTGATTACGGCTTACTGCGAGCATCGTGTTGAAGTCAAACAGTTTGATCAGGCTTATTTATGATGCAAAGCCCTGGAAGTCGCGCATTCAATCGGCTTATCGGAGCGATTTAGCAGCTGAATATGAATGTGGGCTTCCCCCCTTCCGCCTTATCCAGCCTGCAGAAGCCGAACCTCTCAAACTGGACGATGTCTCCGGGCTTCAGGTTCACGCATGCGCCCTCGCAGATGCCTTCGACAGCCTTGAGGCTGCCGGGATTGAATTCTCCTTTTTCATCGAGTAGGTCCCCTGGGACCAGCACCGTGCAGGGCAACTTTTCTGATGCGACCCACTGTATTTTTTTCGGAACTGGCGAATCAGTGACATGCTTCCCCACAATGCGTCCGGACGGCTCGATTGCCTCGATTTGGACGTTGCAGAGGTCTTTCAGGCGGAAGATGTCGCCGGTTTTGAGCGATACCGCGTCTGCTTTCGGGATGTAGAGCGTGCTTGAGACGGCCACCGGTCTCATGCCCATGTCCTGTTTGGGATGCAGCTTCAGCTCCATCTCCTGGTGTTCCAGACCATGGACCTTGACTTCCACAGGGTCGGCCACGAAAAAGTAATGGGGCGATATCGGGTCCAGGAGCTTGCGGTTCTCGGCAAGGAGAGCCTCCCAGTCAGGTTCGCTTTCGACCTTGGATATGCCGAATGAAAGGACGAAATCGCGGATGGCCTGGGGCATGATGCCCCGCCTGTTCAGGCCGGCAAGCGTCGGAAGCCTTGGGTCGTCCCAGCCCCAGAGCTTGCCGCTTTCGACTAGCGGCCTAAGGAGGCGCTTCGAAACAGGCGCGTTCTTGATTGAGAGGCGGGAAATCGATATCATCTGGGGAACCCGAAGGCCCAGCTTCTTCAGCAGATATGCATACAGCTCGTCCCGGAGCTCGTATTCCTTGGAGCGGATGGGCTGTGTGATGCCGAGGATGGAATCCATGACCGCGCCCTGGAAATCATAGGTCGGCCAGACGCGGTATTTCGTGCCCTGGCGGTAGTGGGGGGTGGTGAGTATCCGGAACAGCGTCGGGTCGCGCATCACGGTGTTCTGGGATGCCATATCGCCCTTTAGTCGTATCGTCGCACCGCCTTCAGGCACCGCGCCCTCAAGCATCCCCCTCCATCCGGCGAGGTGAGAATCCGTGGGCTTATTTGCGCAGGAGCACCTCTCCATCGCCTCCCTGCCCTTTGATACGTCCTCCTGTTTGCATGAGCAAGAGTATGCGTCGCCCTGTGAAATCAGCTTCTGGCAGAGCTCGTACATCTGCGGGATGTAATCGCTGCAGTATTTTTCTTGGTCGTAGTCTATTTGGAGCCATTTGATTCCGCTCCGGATGGCTTCGAGAAACTCGGCTTTCTCGGCCTCGGGATTGGTGTCGTCCCATCTGAGCATGATTTTCCCGCCGTATCTCTTCGCTATGCTCCATGAAAGGCAGAACGCCTTGGCATGGCCGATGTGCGGCCAGCCGTTCGGCTCCGGGGGATAGCGCACCACCACCTTGCCCTGCTCTGCGCCCGGAATCTCGATGCCCTTTTTCTCCTCCTTCTTCTCGGCGTATTCGAAGCCCGCCATCTCGTTTTCGATGTCGGCCTTGCCGAGTGAGGAAACGCGGGATATTTCGGCGTTTATTGCCGCCATCGTGGCCTTCATATCCTTCTTGGAATCCGGAGCTTCGGCGATGACTTTCCCCACCACGGCGCCGGCGCTCGCCTTGCCGTAGTCGAACGCGTTTTTTAGAACGTGCTTTCGTATTATTGAAACTAAGTCGCTCATGGGTTTTATGATGGAAGACGCGTTCTTTAAACCTTATTTCCCGCCGTTGGGGCATTTCTGATACAAAGATTTATAAATAAGTTCAGCAGCAATTGACTTTACAAACCACAAGGAGGTGTAGCATATGGAAGAACTGGCATATAACGCAATGAAGCCGAAGTCTAATTGTATGCACTTGAGCTACACCTTTGTCGCCATTAGGTGGCGCAAGTAACTGTGGGAGAAAAAGGTGGGCAAAAAAGCCCGTGACACCTGAAACCTCCTGCGCCCGGAAAAAAAGGGTTTAGCATTTGCGCTAACGCCCTCCGGCCGGTAATCCCCGCATCCATGGGGCATTGCTGCCGGAAGGCTTTGGCATTGACTGCAGGTTATTAGGGGGGCTATCACGCCCCCCATCATATCCAAAAGATGGTGGTGCAAGTGGTTTTCGAAGAACCGGCCGGCCCGGAATTCCCCGGGGACCGGTCAGGGCCCCGCGACAGGTTCGCAGAGGGAGTTGCTGATGGGGATTCCGGGGTGCGTCGCGGCAGGCCGAGAAAGGCATGCAGCGAGGAGCGCCTTGCCCAGGTGGTGCGGCTGTATTTCCTCGAGAAGCTGTCCATGCGGCAGGTTGCGGAAGTGATAGGCGTGTCCCACATGAGCGTCTATCGGATGCTCTCGGACCCGGCAGTCGAGCTTCTGATTTGAACAGAGGAGTATCGGGGGCGACCCCCTCCCTCTTTTTTACCGTGTTTTTGTAACCTTCGACGATACTATCGTCAATGGTCGAATAGCGTAGGTTTATATATGAGAAGCGTTCTAATAAAGCACAGATAGACTGGTTCTTTTGAACGAACTATCGTAATGAGTCCTGTTTTTCGAGGCGATTTGCGTCGGGAAATCATCGATTGTAAAAACAGTTTATCTGGATAATCAGGCGCAAGTCTGAAAACAAAAAAAGGTGAAATTGAATGGCATATGAAGGCGGCGGAGACAGGCCCATGTTCGATGCGGTCTGCTCTAAGTGTGGCCAGCCCTGCCAGGTTCCCTTCAAACCAACTGAAGGAAGACCTGTATATTGCAGGAACTGCTACAAACCGAAATCGAGATTCTGAAAACCCGGCTTATGCGGGATTGATGAATTTCTGTTAATTATTGAATGCTTTTACATTTTTTTATGGAATTGCCCCGGCATCCTTGTTCTCGCCCATCATTAGCGGCTTATTTTAGAAACGCTCCGGCGATAGCCATGGCTTCTCCCCACTCGTGGGCTTCCTCTTCAAAGCGGGCCTTGCGGGAAGGCTCGAACGTTTTGAATAAGTCGACGACCTGCGGGTACTTCACTTTCGTCGTGACAACCGCAAGGTTGCCGACCGGATCCCGGGCATACAGCGCATATGCATCGATAAGATTGCGGTGGGCAAGGACGTATTTTTCTTTCGCCGCGTCTCCGGAGAGTGCTGGATATTCCTTTTTTACTATGGCGCGTGCATATGCGGACAAATCCTTGTCAAATTCGGTCCAGTACCTCCGGACAAGGAATATGTCGCGCGGAAGCAGCCCCTTCGCCGCCATTTCAGCCTCGGCGTCTTTGGGACTCGCACCGCCAAGATAAAGCGCATACGCATCTTCCAGCACTTTGAGCCTTTCCGTGGCGTATCTGGCGAGGAGCCCGGCGTCGGCGCTAAGGAGCTGGTGCGCGCTGGTTATCGGATATTTGTTTGTGATGAACAAATCGGCAAGGCCCTTGGCGTTCTCGACACGCTTGAGGCGGATGAGGGCGAAGAGGGGTTTCACGCCGTTATAAACCGGATTTAAAGGGCTGTGTGCATCCTCATGGAGACCGCGCATCCTTTCCCGCCCCTGGTCGCCGGTCACTATCGTCGCCCTGCGCCGTATGCTGGGCTGCTCATCCTTGACGTCTTCAGTCTGCGAATCATATTCAATTATGGGTGCGAGGAGCCAATCCAGCCTCCTGGCGATTTTCGGGACCTGCATAGGCGCGCCGAAATCCGTCACCGCCCCTCCGCCGGCCATCTGGACGTATTTCACGAACATGCCGTCTTCCGTCACGGCGATGCAGTAATCGAGCTTCCCGTCTGCTGAGCGCATGAGCAGGTTGAGGTGCCTCCCGTAAACACCTTCGTCGCTGCCGCTTATCCACGTATCGACAAGCCTTGCCGGAAGCTGCTCCGGCGGAAGCTGCGTCGGTTGATTGTCCGCCTGCATGGATTTCCATTCCGCATTTTCGCTGACAATCCGCTTCTGCAGGGCGCCTTCCCCTCCCTTTACCATCTCTATCGTGCTCTTTTCGTCGCCGCCTTTCGGCATTAATCCGAGCGATTCCAGCGAGAATGCGGGCTTGCGCGACAATGGCGCTTTCGCGAAGATATGGTCGAGCTTCTTCTGGATGACGGTATCGAATGCCTGGTAATGCTCTTCCATGGGCAAAATTCTCGGGCCCTTGCAGTAATGGCCGTCGGTTTTGTCGCATCCGGCGAAGCGGCGCCAGATTGCCTGGGATTGGGACATGTAGGCGACTATGAACTGCGTCACCCCGCCGCTTGTGAGGTATACCGGAATGACCAGGTCCAGCCTGGGGTCCCCTTCAGGGCCGACTTGCATCGGTTTTCCGAAAGAGATGGTCTGGCCCTGCCCGATAGGCATCGGGTCGCCGGGCAGGAAGCAATCCTCGTTCGCCAGCATTATATCCCGCAGGGACTTGTCGAATTTCCTGAATATCTCGACGCATTGCAACGAATCCTTCCTTTGGGGGAGGGTCGGATTGAACGCGTCCCAGGCAGGCAGGTGGGATTCGAGCATCATCTTGCGCCTGGCTGCAAGCAGCGCATCTCCTATGATGGGTTTTCCGTCTCCGTCAGGCGGCTGTCCATCGGGCGCATCCGGTTCCTGCTCCTTGTGCTCTAAGGCCTGACCGCTGATGGGAGCGGAGGGCTTCTGCACCGGCGCGGCCTTCTGCGCAGGCTTTTTGGCAGGTGGACCGCCTCCTTTCTGAGGTCCGCCGCCCGCCTGTTTTGCCACAGGCTTTTTCTGCATGAGCTTGGCGGCGAGCTCGGCCTTGGCCTTGTCTCCGAGGCGGGGCATCACGACCGGCTGCTGAACCACGGGTTTCTTGATTGGCGGCCCGGTTTTCACGGCTGCTTCTACCTTCGGCTGGGTATGGACGATTGATTCTTGGGCAGGAGCCTCGGGTTTGGGCTGATATGAAGGGGGCTGCCGTATAGGGACGTGCGTGAGAGGAACCTGCAGCGGTTTTGTGGCATGCACAGTCGGCTTCACGACCTGCGGATTGGCAAGCGGAACCCGGGGAGACGGCTGCAACCGCCCTTTGCCGATGGCATGGTCGATGGTATTCGCGGCCTTTACCCCGTGCATGACCTCCTGTTTGGCGGTTCCGACCCGCTCCGAAACCTTCGCCGCGTCGGTTTGCGGCGCGGGATGGACAATCATCGGCTCTTTTTCCTTATGGATGGCCTTCTCCTTGTCCGTCTTTTCATGCTTATCTTCCTGCTTCAGCGGGCCTCCAGCCATGTCATCACCAGCCTCTCTTGTACGGCTCGAAAATCCGGCTGAACTGCCGGAGCATCAGCATCCGCTCGTCCGCATCCATTTTTCCGGAGCGCTTCAGCATCCTGCGCTCCCACTCGGTGAGGCATTGATGCACGTGCTGAAGCCGATGGATGTCCGAAGCGAATTCTTGCGGCTTGTCCGCGGCCAGCTCCCAGGCGGCCATCAGGCTTTCAATCGAGGTTATGATGCGGTTTGACGCGTCAAGGGCTTTACCTTCCAGTTCTTCCATGGAAACAGGTGGCATAATCTATGCCTATGTCGGCCAATTTTTTAATAGACTCGGCCCGCACCTTGATATGGCGGAATGATAACGAAACGAGGCATCATCATAAATCGATTTTTTTGCATATCGCTCTTTTCATCAAACCGTTTTCCGTCGAAGCGTGCAGTTCCTTCAGCACCGGCCTCAGATCAGCAATCTGGTCGTCCGATAATCCGCCGATAATGCCAATCACCTGATCCTCGGTTGGCGATTTAAACGGCGTCGAGCGCAGCCGGACCTCTTTCAGGTGAATGCGGAGCATGATTCCGTTGATGAAATCCCGGGCCTCTTGCGAATCCGGCTCGAACCTATCAAACCTCGGCCCATCCGCGCTTTCCCGCTCCATTTCCCGCACCGCTTCCATCATTCCGGCTTCGGTCCTGATTCTTTCAAGAAATTCTTTCCGGGAAATGGTGTCCCCCCCAGACTGCCCCTGGATTGCTTTACCATCAACTTTTTTCATAATGCCACACATATATTCAGGAAAAGACTTATATAACCTGATGCATCCCCTCGAGGGGGGATAACCAGATGCCCCGGCCTGGCTCGCGCTATCGCTTCAAGAGGCTAAAATAATTAGGATGACCCGCGCTTCTATCAGAGTTGATTAGCAGGGAAGATTTTAGCTTCGGAATCCTAGGCAGTATTCTTGGCTTTTTGCTTGTCTTCCCATGCTTTTTTCAGGCACAGGATCATGGCTTCAGACATTGTGCACTGGCCGGTTTCCAAATGACGTTTTGCTAGCGCTCCTAGCTGATTTATGAAAACGAGCTCTTCAAATGAGAATTGGATGGCTCTTCCATCCCTCATAGTATGGCTGAGCTTTCCGGATACTTCAAATTCGTCCTTGATTTCGAAGAATAAATAATCAATCTGGTCGTCCGGGTCGAGATTATTGCCGCGACAGAGCGCACAAAGACTCCCCAGGCAATATTCCACCTCTCTTATGAACGGTTTGTCGCTGGAAACGGCAAAACTTAGCATCTGAAAAAAACCGTCCTTAAAAGAGGCGAGGAATTCGTGTGTTGGGCTCGCATAATAAACAGGCATTGCTTTTTCATCTTGTGAAGGCAAATCGTCGCCTTCTCTCGCCATCAGCTCTTCTACGGACTTATCGACGCGCGCATTCTTTTTCATGAAATCCAGATGGGAGATTTCTGGAGGGCGCCCGAATGAGGCTATATGAAGGCGGTTGCGGCGCTTAACCTCGGCGAGCACATCCCGGCGTGTGACCTGGTTCCCCTCATTAAGGATGACTCTGGCGGCACCTGGCGCCTTCAGCGTTTTTTTGAATTTCCCGGTATCTGCCATAATTACCATCTTATTGCATATATAACCACGCATTCAGATTATATATGCTTTGGTTTCCACCAAAGGGGCCCTAAAATATATCGGCCTGGCTCGCGCTATCGCTTCAAGAGTCTAAAATAATTAGGATGACTCACGCTTCAATTAGAGTTGATCTGTACCGAAGCTTTCGCTTCGTCGTACTCGCACACTGCTTCCACAAATTCCTGAATGTGACTTCAGTAATTTTGGAGGTGATCTATCCGCAGGTTCCCCTACGGATACCTTGTTACGACTTAGCCCCCCTCACGCCCTCTCGGTTCGAGCCCAGCATGAACCAGGACCTCACCGAAAAAACATTTGGGTGACTTGACGGGCGGTGTGTGCAAGGAGCGGGGACACATTCACCGCGCGATAGTGACACGCGATTACTAGCCATTCCATCTTCACGAGGGTGAGTTGCAACCCTCGATCCGAACCACGGATGGATTTAGGGGATTGGCTCCTCCTTTCGAAGTCGCAGCCCATTGTTCCATCCACTGTATGCCGCGTGTAGCCCAAAGGTTTCGGACCATACTGACCTACCGTCGCCCACTCCTTCCTCCCATTTAGCACGGGCAGTCCGTTTAGAGTACATCCCCTCCGGAGAGAGAATTGGTAACTAAACGCATGGGTCTCGCTCGTTGCCTGACTTAACAGGACAGTTCACACCACGAGCTGACGATGGCCATGCAATACCTCTCGGCTCGTCAGGCAAGATCTTTAGTCTGGCCTTCATACTGCCGTCGCCTTTGGTGATATTTCCGGCGTTGTATCCAATTAAACCGTAGCATCCACGGCTTGTGGTGCTCCCCCGCCAATTCCTTTAAGTTTAAATCTTGCGATCGTACTCCCCAGGCGGCAGACTTAACACCTACGCTACAGCACTGCCTATGATTACTCATAGGCAACACCACAGTCTGCATCATTTACAGCTGGGACTACCGGGGTATCTAATCCCGTTCGCTCCCCCAGCTTTCGTCCCTCACCGTCGGATATGTTTTGGATCGGCGCCTTCGCCACTGGTAGTCCTTCCAGGCTCAACGGATTTTACCCCTACCCTGGAAGTACTCCGACCCTCCCCCATTCCCAAGACCAGCAGTATCCACTGCACGCGTTAGAGTTGAGCTCCAACATTTCACAGTGGACTTAACGGTCCGGCTACGGACGCTTTAGGCCCAATATTCGTGGGTACCACTCGAGGCGCTGGTGTTACCGCGGCGGCTGCCACCAGTCTAAGGCCACTTCCTTAAACTGTCAAAAACACCTGTTAAGGATGTGATTGCCCACACCCTTATTCTCCAAGCTATTTGCACTTGGCAAAAGACGGAAACTAAGTTTCCGCCACTCAGACTTCCCCTGTCACGCTTTCGCGCATTGCAGAGGTTTCGCGCCTGCTGCATCCCGTAGGACTAGGGTCCTTGTCTCAGTACCCTTCTGGGGGCCACCACTCCCATGGCCCCTACAGATTATCGGCTTGGTGGGCCATTACCCCACCAACTACCATAATCCGACGCAGTCTCATCCTAGAGCGGACTGGCTCCGATTCACCAGCCATTTGGAAGCCCAAGCCTTCCAGCATAGGGCATCTATCGCGAATTAGCCTCAGTTTCCCGAGGTTATACGCGTCTCCAGGGCAGATTGACCACGTGTTACTCAGCCGTCTGCCGCCCACCCAGGTGGGTGAGCCGACTTGCATGGCTTAGTCGAAGTCTGATAGCAGTACCCTCCAGCAGGATCAACTGGAATTCAGTCGATCGTGCTTTTTTAATTACACGAATTTGGTACGTTTGCAATTCCTATTCTTAAAGAATTGACATTGCACAGATCAATTGCTCTTGAAGCGTGAGTCAAAACTATGAGAGATAGTTTTCCACAAAAAGCGTCCCCCCGCAAAAAACGGAGGCCATGTGCTTAGATTACGTATTCTGATGCCTTAGAAAGCGCCAGAACGCGCGAAGGATATATAGCGATACACGTATTTATAAAGGTTCCTTAAATCAGGGAAATACCGTCGTGAAAATTCCCGCAGGGACTCGTTATATGCCCTGGAGCATGTGAAAACCACGCGATTTTTAGGCCCAGACCGGAATATAAGTGAACTTATTTATAAACAGCCGGTCAGAGTCTTCCCATGGATGAGGACAAAATCGTCCTGGACCGGAAAAGCTTCGAGGCGCTCGCAGTGGACACGCGCGTGCGCATTCTCAAGTCCCTGAAAGTCCGCAGGAAGACTCTTTCCGAGATATCCAAGGAGCAGGGCATGTCCGTTTCAGGCGTCAAGGAGCACCTGGAGACGCTCGAAGGCGTCGGCCTGATAGAGAAAAAAGACGACGGCCACAAATGGAAGTACTACGAATTGACGAAGAAGGGCAGCGATATCGTCGCCCCGCGCGAACTGCGCGTGTGGATACTGCTTTCCATCTCGACCATCGCTCTTGTCGCTTCGATGATAGCATTGTTTTCACCGCCCGCCATGATGGCCGGGCAGGCGCTTGCGCCGGAAGCTACGGACGGGGGGCCCCAGCTGATGGCGGGGGCTTACCCTGCAGTGGCGGACTCCGAATCCGGGGAGCGGCCACCTGAAGGGGCGTCCAGGAACCTGGCTGAAGGGGGCGAGACAACTTTGGGAGCCGCCGCAACTTCGGCAGACGGGACGGATGGCGGAGCAGAGCAGAAGGAGGCGGCAGCAACGCAAGACCTCACGATGCCGCTCGCAGTCGGCGCGATAAGCATGGTCACGCTGGTTGGTTGCGTGGGGATACTCGCCTATAACAGGATGAGGCAGCCTGCGCCCTGAATCCAGGCCGAGAGGGCTGGCCGGGATAATCTGTATTTATATTCTTTCTTTGAATTCCCATCACATGGAAGGATTGCCTTGGCTCAGAATAAAGGCTCCGGGATTCCCCGGCATAAAGGCCTGGTACAACAGCGAGCCGCTGACAGTGGAGGACTTGAGGGGCAAGGCGGTGCTCGTCGACTTCTGGACATATACGTGCATCAACTGCATCCGCTCCATGCCGCATTTGCAGCGCTGGCACGAGAAATACTCGAAAAAAGGGCTCGTAATCATCGGCGTCCATTCCCCGGAATTCAAATTCGAAGGCGACGTCCGGAACATCGAACGCGCTGTGAAGGATATTGGCATCAAATACCCGGTGGCCGCAGACAGCGGCAGGGAGACCTGGAATGCATTCTCGAACATGTACTGGCCAGCCGAATTCCTTATCGACAAAGAGGGCTACGTCCAGTACGTCCATTTCGGCGAGGGCGGCTATGCCGAAACAGAGCGGAAAATCCAGGGATTGCTGGGGATAAGCGGGGAAACCGAGAAGGAAGAAATCCCAGGATACCTATTCGACCAAAGCCCCGAGACATATGCGGGATTCGGGGCGAATTTGGGGCTCGGTTCAGGCCTCGCGTGCGATAAGTCGGGGTGCGATCGGTACGTGGATGGCGGCGAACATGACAGGAACGTTATCTATCCCGACGGCGAGTGGGTCCAGATGGAGGATTACCTGGAGCTGAAGGGTGCGCGTGGTAGGATATCCTATAAATTCAACGCAAGGCAGGCCAATGTCGTAATCGAGCCGCTGGAAAAAGGCTGCGATGCGCTCGTGCTTCTGGACGGGAAGGAGGCGGGCAAGCTGAAACTGGACAATCCTGGCATGTACACGGTCTATCAGGAGAAGGATTACTCCGAGAAGGACCTTTCGCTTGAATTCAGCGGAAAAGTCCGCGTCTATGCCTTCACGTTCGGCTGAGCGGCAAGAACGCCAAGAATCCTCTGGATGATCGTCACCGCGGAAAGAAAGCATACCGCAGCCAGCGCGTATATGAGATATTCCATCCCGAGCGCGAGCCCGGCGCCGAGACCGAGTATCAGAATCAGCAGACGCTCGCTCCGTTCGCACACGCCTCCCAGGGCAAGCGCTTTTTCCCGGCTTATCACGCCCTTGTGGTCGGCATAAGCCCGCACGAATGAAGGCATGCAGGTGCCGAGAAAAATCGTCAGCGCCAGCCAGATTTTTGCCTCGACAAGGACCTGCGGGAGAGGGACGAACATCAATGAAAGCAGGAAAATCCCTTCCACGAACCGGTCGGCCACGCCATCGATGAATCCGCCGAGCGCGCTCGCCTCGCCCCTCGCCCTTGCCACGGCACCGTCGATTATGTCGCAGAGGCCGGCGAGCGCGAAGAGCGCGAGCCCGAGGAAAAGGTCCTGCGTCGCCGCGATGGAAATGCCGGCGCCAATGGCAATTAGGACCGAGAGCACGGTCCATTGGTTCGGCGAGAGCGGGATGACAGCGAGCGCCCTGCCGATTGAGGCCTGCGCGCCTTTAGCGCCTTCGTCCTGCTTTAGCATGAATGAGATATGCAGGAAAAATTGATAAATTCCCCCACCTACGCGATTTTTCAGATATGGGATTTTTCGTTTAGAAAATTTTGGGGGACGTGGAGGGTATTAAAAATACTTGTTATTAAATATATTAAATTATGGTGCAAAAAACCGCAGAAGTGCCAGTGAAGGCCAAAAATAGCGGGATTATCAAGTTCACAAAAATGCTCCCTGAGCTTGACAGGCTTTCAGCACTGGTCAAAATCTCGAAAAATGCCGGGAAGGAAGAATGGGCCAGAAAGCTGGCGAGAAGGAAGACCGAGAAGGTTCTGGATGCACTGGAAAAATCCGGATTCACGCATTATGATTTTTTGAGGGATGGGTATTATGATGCTGCGGATATAGCGGGCCGGCATGGGCTAGATGACCTTGAGAGGAAAGCCGGAACGCGCATCCTTGCCCTGGAGGCAATGGAAGGCCCGTCGCACATGGTAAAATACGCCGAGGACCGGTTCTCGAATTTAGGCATCAGCAGGGAAGAGATTAGCCAGGCGCTGGAGGAACTTGCCAGGCTAAGGGCGGGCAAAACCGAAAGACCGGCCGGGGAAGCAAGGAGGATAACCCTCACGATTGTCTGGAAAGCGCAGGACAAGGTTTCACAAATAGAGAAACGCCTGACGGGACGCCTAGCCGAACTGCACGCATCACGGAAGGATAGGTCACATGATATCCTCAGGAGCGGAATCCGCGAAGACTACCAGGAAGTAATATCAGAGGCAGAAAAATATGGCTTGGTGTCGATAGCCAGGGAAGCCGCGATAGAGTCGGTGGCCCTCCTTTACATAGATTTCGGGATAGGCGAAATAGAAAAAGCGCGAAGAAACATTGAGGGGTTCTCCGGTCCGTATATGTCACAATACGGAATAACCCGGGAGGAATTGAAGGCGGCGGTCGTTAGAAACATATCCCGGCTCCTTTATCAGAACTACCCTTCCCGCCTCGTGGGCTTTCGTGGCAGGCATATAGAAGACCATGAGGTAACCGGCCTGATTGCGAATATGGCCGAACTGGCAGGTCTCGATATCCCGGGGGATACTTCGAAGATGGCGATGGGGACAATCCGGGCATGCGTTTCTGAAGGCAGATATTCCAACGCATTAAGGGCACTTGGGTTCCTGAGCCCCGCTGAAGCGGGAGAGATATCGGCATTCCTCCATTATGCCCTCGAATTGGAGCGCGAGGCGGGCAGCGACCGCAGGATTAACGGTGAACTGGTCATACCGATTCCGTTGAAGAATACGACCTGGCATGTTTAATCGTGAAGCATGGGCACAAATTATCGCAAAAAGATGAAAAGAGAAAAGAAAAAAGGCTAATCATCCGGGCTACTGGACAATCTCGTACACGACCGTTATCGAGCTGCTCATCGTCGTGTCGGTCGGGAATATCTCGGTCGGCGGCATGGCCGGTGCGGATGATGTCCCTCCGGAAGACTCGGCCCGGTCATACGCATATATCGGGTAGGGGTAGTAGTAATCCGGGTTTATCGAGACGATTTTCCCGAGCTTTGCCCCGAGTCCCTTAGCGATATTGTCAGCCTTGGATTTGGCGGCAACCGCAGCAGATGCCTGGAGCTCGGATTCCACCTTCACTCGCGTTTCCTCCTTGATGGAGAAATAGATGTAGTCGATTTTCGAGGAATTGGTGGCATTGAGCGCAGACTCGACCATCTTGCCGCCCTCGGTCGTCTTTCCGGTGGCGACGCTAAGGACGTGCGTCGTCTTGTAGCCGATTATGCTGCAGTTGTTCTCGCAGGGGTACGGATACGGGTACGAGGGGGCGACGTCCGCGTATGCGACGCCCGCCTCGGCGCCATCCAGCGAAGCCGATGCTCCGCAGCGGTACACTTCCCCGTTCGGGCCGGTCATCGCCTCTCCGTTCGCTCCGATGCAGCGCTCTGCAGGCGCGCTCGTGCCAACACCTTTCTCATAAACGGCATCTTCCGCTGGAACCGCCTCGCCGCCGTACTGATAATCATAATACGGGTAATGGCAGTTCTTGCGGCACGTTTCGTTGTATTCCGGATACGTATAATACGAATTGGTCTGTATGTCGCTGGCGTTCACGCCGGCCGCGAGGAGGGCGGCCTTGACCTTTGCCACTTCCTGCGCGTTTTTGGACTGGGCATCCGAAGTGTTCGCCCCAAGCGTCTCTATCGTTATGCCGATAGTGAGCAGGTCCGGCGAAAGCGTCTTCGTGGCCTCGCCGCGCACCATGATGGTCGGGGTTTCGCCAGTCACATTCGTGCCGTTCTGAACCGGAGGAGGGGCTTCTCCGCCAGCCTTCGTAATGTAGTATGTCAGGCCCGCTGTCATGAGCACCACTAAAACGACGCCCAGGACCAGCAGGGTTGGATTGTTTTCAGCCATTTCATCACCGCAGGTAGTGTGCGGCCAATATTTATATCCAGGGGGGAAATGTTGCGCCCTTGGCCGAAAGACTACGCGGATTGGCCCGCCAGAGCGGCTATGATGGCGCTCATCTCTTCGTACGCCAGGTCTTCGGGGTATCCTTCCGGGACGCCAATCACGCTTGCAGAATCGATGGAGCCGAGTCGCATCAGGATGCGGAGGGTTATGATGATTCCCGAGCCGTCGAGGGCCCTCTTCGGGTTCACGGTACCCAAATCATCCAGGAGGGTTACGCGCTCCAGCCCCTTGAGGGTGTCTATGACGACGGGCCGCCGCCCCTCGCCTTCGAGTTCCTGGGCCAGGTCGCATTTCCGAAAGCCGACGGATGGGAAGCGTTTTCGCAGCCTCCCGAGGAGCGAGTCTTCGTTAGCGAGGCCGAAAACCAGGATTTCCATGTTTTTTTGATGGGGGCAAAGGATTTTATTAGCTAATCAGCAAAAGGCAATCAGGAAGAATTATATACTCGGCCTGAGTAATATGTTTGAAATTATGTTAATTAGTGTAATTAATTCCCTATTCTGAGATTAGAATTACACTAATGCAGGAGTGAGAACAATGGAATTCAGCGACATGGGCCTTAGCGAGAAAACGCTTCTTGCTCTTGCCAAAATCAACTATGTAGAGCCGACAGAAGTGCAGGAAAGGGTAATCCCTGAAATCATCTCAGGAAGGAACCTGGTCGTACGGAGCCATACCGGAACGGGCAAGACTGCGGCTTTCGGGATAGGCATCGTGGAAAGGATAACGGCCGGCAAGTCGAAAAAGGCGCTCATACTAACGCCGACGCGCGAATTGGCCGTCCAGGTATGCAAGGAAATCCGCGCCATAGGGCAGATGCACCAGCTGCGCGTGCACGTCGTCTACGGCGGTGCGAGCATCAACGTCCAGCTGGACGAGCTGCACGGGGGCGTCGATATCCTCGTGGCCACGCCCGGAAGGCTCATAGATTTGACGCAGCGGGGCGCAGTCCGGATTGGCGAATTCGACATCGCTATCCTTGACGAGGCGGACCAGATGCTTGATATGGGCTTCATAGACGATGTCACCTCGATTTTGGACCAGCTGCCTGCGCAGAGGCTGACGCTCCTGCTCTCAGCGACGCTCCAGGAGAGCATAATGAGCATCGCGCATAAATACGTCAAAGCGCCCCTGACAATCGAAATCGGCGAAGTGGAGGCTGCGGAAACGATAAAGCAGGAGCATATGGAGACCACGGACCGGGAGAAGTTCCCCAGGCTCCTCGAAGTGCTCCGGTCTCATGCTGACATGAAGACGCTTATTTTCAGGGAGACCAAGATGGGGGCCTCCAGGCTCCAGGAAAGGCTCTGGCAGCGCGGCGTTCGCGCGGGCGTCCTCCAGGGGGACATGACGCAGGCCATGCGAAACCGCACGATAGCGGATTTCAAGGAAGGGCGCATCAAGATACTGGTCGCGACCAATGTGGCGGCCAGGGGTTTGCATGTGGACAATCTCGGCCTCATCGTTAATTACGACAAGGCGCAAAGCGAGGAGATCCACCTTCACCGCATAGGGCGCACAGGCAGGATGGGCCAGGAGGGAAAGGCCATCAACTTCATCCAGCGCAAGGAGACGCTCGATGAGCGCATGAGCGCGGACCACCCGGATTTTGCATGGATGAAGCAGGGCGGGACGAGCGCCTTCAGCAGTGAAAGGCCGCATCGCAGGGGGCCGCCCAGGCACGGACAGCACCATGGCGGAAGGCCAAGCCACGGAGGGCAAGGCGCAAGGCCGCACGAAGGGAGCGCCCGCTACGGAACAGGGCATTCTGGCCGGATATCGCACTCCGGCGCCCAAGGCGGCGCTCCGGAAGGCCGCAGCCATGAATCAGGCGCCCATAATCACGGGGAGCGGGGCGGAGAGCATCGGCGAAGAAGGCCGCGGTATTAGATGGCAGCATTGCGAAATGGCCGCACGGCGCACATTCGAAATCGGCCGGGAATGCGCACTACTTCAGGTTTAGAAGAACTTTCAGCTTTGCCGTATCGAAGCCGACGACTGCTTCGCCGTCTATGATTGTGACCGGGATTCCGCCCTGGCCGCTTTTCTCCATGCATTCTTTTGCGTTTTCCCCATCGTCAACGTCCTTAACTTCGAATTTGACGTTATTCTCCTTGAGGAAATCCATGACCTTGTGGCACCAGGGGCACCACTCCGCCGAATATACTGTGACGCTCTTAGCCATGGCCATAACAGCGCAGGAAAATTTTAAATAATCTCTCTCTGAGGTAAGCTCGGGTGAATTGAATGGGAAAAGAAAAACTGATAGAATTGTTGAATAAGGGGCTCGAACTCGAGCACCAGGCAGAAGCGCAGTACCTGAGCCATGCGACACTCCTTAGCGGAGAGACGGCCGATGCGCTCACCGAGAGGCTAATCGAGATAGCAGGCGACGAGCACAAGCACGCGGACCTGTTCCGCAAATGCCTCGAGATGCTCGACGCTGCGCCTTCGATAAAGATGGCCCCGGGGCATCCAGCGAAAGCGAATAAGGACATCCTTAAAATCAACCTTAAGGATGAAAGAGACGCCGTCGACTTCTACCGGACGATAGTCGCAGAGCTCCAGACCTGCAGGGCGGAACTGAAATACGAGTACGAATACATAGAGCACAAGCTCCGCCACATCATAATGGACGAGGAGGAGCACGCGCTCGAACTGCGTACGCTTCTGGGCGAGTGATGCCTTTTTTCCATTTTTTTATTCTCTATTTTTTAACCCATCGCGGAAATCATACGTCATGGAGAGCAGGGGCGAAGCCGAAGGCAGGCTGGAAGAGCGTTTTGTTGGGGGCAGGATAGCGCTCAAAGATGCCGCCCGCAGGCAGTATTCAAAGAGCTACGGCCTCGCCGGAAACCACAGCGGGGTGCAGATTTGCCTGTGGAACAAGAAATCCATCCAGGGGCACAGGGGATGCTACAAGGTCAAATTCTACGGCATAGACTGCCACCGCTGCGCCCAGATGTCGCCCGCCCTGGCCTGGTGCAGCGAGGCGTGCGTGTTCTGCTGGCGCCCGATGGAATGGATGAAGCGGACCGCGTTAGGAGAGGACGAGGTGGACGAGCCGGATTTTATAATCGCGGAAACGGTCAAGGCGCGGCGTAAGCTGGTGTCTGGAATAAAGGGAGGCCCCAAATGCGACCTGCGGAAATTCAACGAGGCCTTCAAGCTTTTCCCTTCGCACTGGGCTATATCCCTTAGCGGCGAGCCGACGATTTACCCGAAACTGGGGCGGATGATACGGAAACTCAGGGAGAATCCGGAGGTCAGGACGGTTTTCCTTGTGACGAACGGGCAGGAACCCGAACGCCTTGCCCAGCTCTCCCGCGATGAGTCCCTCCCGACCCAGCTGTACATCTCCCTGGCCGCCCCGAACGAGGAGCTTTTCGGGAAAATCAACAGGAGCGTTCATAAGGACGGGTGGGCGAGGCTGATGCGCTCTCTGGAACTTATGGCCGGTTTGCCCTGCCGCCGGGTGATAAGGCTTACCTTAATCAAAGGGCTGAATGACGCTGACGACGCCTTAGCGGGATACTCCGCCCTGATATCGAAATCGAAGGCGGATTTTGTCGAGGTCAAATCATACATGGCGCTGGGCTTCTCAAGGAAACGGCTTGGGCCGGATTTCATGGCAGAGCATTGGCAGGTCATGCAGTTCGCAAAGAGCCTCGTTGCAGAGATGCCCGATTACCGCATCGAGGATGACGATGAAATCTCGAGAATCGTCCTGCTGAAGCGGAAGGATTCGCCGTTCGGCAACATCATAGCTAATAAATAATCCGCATCAACGAATATCCGTTTGAAACCGGAAACGTGTTCTTATGGTCACCAGGGTCGCAGTGATGGACAGGGACGTATGCATAGAGAAACGGTGCGGCTACGTCTGCGCCAAGGTCTGCCCTCCGAACCGGATGGGCGAGGAATGCATCGTTGTCGAGAAAAACGGCATCTACCCGGTGTTCTCCGAGGCGCTGTGCATAGGCTGCGGCCTGTGCGTGAAGAAATGCCCGGTCAATTGCATCTCAATCATCAACGTCGCACAGGAGCTTAGCGACCCGGTCTTCCAGTACGGCGTCAACACGTTTCGGCTCTACGGCCTCCCGCTCCCCATCGAAGGGGCGGTTTCACTCGTGGGCAAGAACGGCATCGGGAAGACCAGCGCCATCAAGCTCCTAAGCAGGCAGGTGAAGCCCAATTTCGCCCAGTTCGGGAAGGAATGGACTGACGATGAAGTCATGGCGAAGCTCCCGATAGAATCGAGGAGGTATTTCGCGAAGACAAGGGAGGGCCTAAAACTCAGCGTCAAGCCCCAGCACATAGACCGCGTCCGGGAGGCTTTCAAGGGCACGGTCGCCGAGCTCCTGGGGAACGTTTCGGGAAGCAAGGCCCGGCTTGGCGAAATCGCAGGGCTATTCCGCATCGAAGACATACTGGAGCGGAAGCTGGACCAGCTGTCCGGCGGAGAGCTGCAGAAAGTGTCGGTAGCGGCTGCGTACATGAAAGAGTCCGACATATACTATTTCGACGAAGTCACAAACTACCTGGATATCGAAGAGCGGCTCCGGATGGCGGTCATCATCAAGGAGCTGGCCGAGCGCAGGAGCGTGATGATGGCCGAGCATGATTTGACATTTTTGGACTATGTCAGCAATTACGTTTACATACTCTACGGCGACGAAAACGTCTATGGTGTGGTCTCCGGCGTGAAGAATGTCCGGGTGGGCATCAACGAATATATCGCAGGATACCTCAAAGACGAGAACGTGCGCTTCCGCGGCTATGAGATAGGGTTCAGCAAGCACAGCGAAGGCGAGATAAAGGCCGCTGCGCTCGTGAAATACGGCGCGATGGCCAAGGAATTCAAGGGCAAATCCTCCGGCTTCAGATTCTCCAGCGACCCAGGCGAGATAAAAAAGGGGGAAATTCTCGGCCTTGTCGGGA
Organism: Microcaldota archaeon; assembly: GCA_022627495.1. Classification (GTDB taxonomy): domain Archaea; phylum Micrarchaeota; class Micrarchaeia; order Anstonellales; family Bilamarchaeaceae; genus Bilamarchaeum. Next base: position 59,384 of record JAKEGJ010000008.1, on the reverse strand, counting down.
AGAACGCCCTCGGGAAATCGCTTTTCGTAAAGATGCTTGCGGGCGTGGAGCGGGCTGACGACGGCGAACAGCTCGGCCTCAGGATTTCTTACAAGCCCCAGTACATAACCGCGGAGCCCGTCGTCGTATCCGCAATGTTCGCGGGAAAGGACCTTAATATGGGCGTCCTGGAGGAATGCAAGCGCAAGCTGAATATCACGATGCTGATGGACAAGGAGCTGAATCAGCTCTCGGGGGGAGAGCTCCAGCGCGTCGCGCTGACGCTGGCCTTAAGCCAGAACGCGGACGCATACCTTTTCGACGAGCCGAGCGCGTTCCTGGACATTGAGCAGAGGTTTGAATTCGCATCGCTGCTCCGGCGCGTCATCAGCGAGAGCGAGAAATGCGCATTCGTCGTGGACCATGACATCGTCTTCATCGACGCAATCGCGAACCGCCTGGTGGTTTTCGACGGAAAGAGCTCGATGCACGGGCATGCGTCCGCGCCGCTCAACAAGAGGAGCGGCATGAACGGCTTCCTGAAAGTGGCGGGCATAACGATGAGGCGCGACCGGGACAGCAGCAGGCCGAGGATAAACAAGCCCGGCAGCCAGCTCGATTCGGAGCAGAAGGCGGCGGGGGAGTATTTCTATTTCGACCGTGCTTCGGAAGACAAGCGAGCCCCTTAGGCAGGCGTCACTTATCCGGGGCCCGGTCCGTGATTTCCAGCCTTAGCGCCACAACAGACCCTTTGCCCGGCTCGCTGGATTCTACATACAGCTCACCGCCGATCTTTTCTGCAAGGCTCCGGCAGTAAGAAAACCCCACACCATGGCCGGTTTCGGCTTTTGTGCTGGTCTGGACTCCGGAATTCAGCTTGTCCCGGGTTTCGGAATCCATGCCGCAGCCGGAATCCGCGAATCTGATTAGGATGCCGTCCCCCTCCCGATTCACGAATACCCGGACAAGAGGGTCGGCGCCAGAGGCTTCCAGCGCCCGCTTAGCGTTCGAGCATACGTTCGCAAGGATTAGGCGGAGGATTAGTGGATTGGACCGGACGCATGCCTGGCCTATCGATGCGTCGATTTCGCAGAATTTTATCTTGAGGCTGGCTTCCTGAACAGCCTTTGCGCAGGCATGCGCGACTGACCCCCGCCCCAGGGCTTTTTGCGGCCCGCATTCGCTGGAGAAGTCGAAATCATCCAGTATAATCTTCCTGATTGCCTGACAAATCAGGCTGCCGTACGCCATAACCCGGTTAAAATGGAACTTGAGGTCTTTGCGCCTGGACGCCGCATCGCGGAACAGCCTTCCAGATTCGCAGATTGATTGCTCAAGCCTCATGACGCAGGAAAGGGAAAGGCTCCGGACCTGCGAGTCCTTGGCAAAATCGTCAAGGTCCTGCAATTCGAAAAGCCTCTCCGGAAACAGGCGGTTGAATTCAGAAGCCATATTCGAATCGACCGGCTTGGATGCGACTTCGCCAAGGAGCCTTAGCCGCTTGAAATCATCCACCATGCCGTTGACCAAATCATCCCCCAGGCCGTTGGAATGCTGGGCCATCAGCCTGAAAGTCTGGAGCGAATTGCCGATTTCGTGGGAAAACGCTGACAGGAAAAGCCGGAATAGCCCTGAGAAATGCCCGCTGCAAAGACTTGTCCGGGGCTCTTCAAGCGGCAATACCCGCGCCCTTGCCGCCCCTGGTGATTGGCCCCCCGCCTTGCTGGCCAATAATCCCATGATTAGACTTAGAAAGTAACAATTTATAAAATAGAACCGCCGGTCACCGGATATTCAGGGCTTCCCTGATTTTCTTCACATTGAAGCCCAGGATGATTGTGCCTTCGATTTCAGTGACCGGAACCGCTGCGCCGCCGCTTTTCGCCACTACCTCCTTCGCGAACTCCGGGTTCGCCTGCGCGTTCCGCTCTTCGAACGGGATATTGTGCTGTTTCAGGAAGTCCTCGACCTTCACGCACCAGGGGCAGTCGTTCTTCGTGTAGACTATGACCTTCGCCATGGACAGGATTCGGCGACAAAGGTTAAAAAATCGTGCCGGATTAGCTTGCTCATGAAGCCCCTCAAGAAGATTTGGATGAACGGCAGGTTCGTCAACTGGAAGGATGCGAAAATCCACGTGCTCACCCACGGCCTGCACTATGCTACGGCGATTTTCGAGGGCATGCGATGCTACGACACACCCGAAGGGCCTGCGATTTTCCGCATGAAGGACCATTACAAGAGGTTCTACCAGGGTGCGAAGTCCTACCAGTTCGAAATAAACTACCCCATGGACGATTTGATGAGGGCGACGCGGGAGCTGATCCGCAGGAACGGCGTGAAAAGCTGCTACATACGGCCCATCCTGTACGTTGGATACTCGGAGATAGGAATCAGCACCGAGGGCAAGCCGTTTGAATTGTCGATAATACCGATAGACTTCTCCAAATACTTCGGAAAGAAGGCGGAATCAGGCATCAAATGCATGGTGTCTAGCTGGAGGAGGATAAGCACCAACATCCTATCGCCGCATGTCAAGGCATCGGCGAACTACCTCAATTCCGCCCTGGCAAAAAGGGAGGCCGTGAACGCCGGCTACGATGAGGCCATCATGCTCTCGCACGACGGGCACGTTTCCGAAGGCACTGGCGAGAACATCTTCGTGCTAAGGGATGGCGAGCTTGTGACGCCTCCGCTTCACGACGGCGTCCTTAAGGGCATCACCAGGCAGACCATCATGGAGCTTGCCCGCGAGATGGATATCCCGATCAGCGAGCGCTCGATTCTGCGGGACGAAATATACACGGCAGATGAGATGTTCCTGTGCGGTACGGCCGCCGAGGTCACGCCGGTCCTGAGCGTGGACCGCAGGGAGATAGGTGCGAATCCCGGCCCGGTCACGAAGGCGATACGCGAGGCGTTCTTCGACGTCGTCCAGGGGAGGGACGAGAGGTACATCAAATGGCTGGACTACGTCAATGCAAAGCCGCGGCTTAGCGATGATACCGAGTGCCTGTAGGCCCAGGCAGGCGTTTCGCGATGCCCTCTTAAATGTTTCGAGAAAACAATATCAAACAAGACATAGCCGGGGTCATGGGCTAACCTGGTAGACTGGAGCCTTCGGGCAGCCCTTTTGGCTTCCGCAATTCTCATGGCAAAAGGGCTTGACCCCAAAAGCCGTGAGAGCGGCAACAACCAAAGGGCTAGGACAAGGCTTTGATCTGTGTTCAAATCACAGTGACCCCAATTCTCCTTTTCCCATTGTTAAGGCATCAGAATGCCTCATTGAGAATTGGGGTGGAAGTGACCGAAGGTCACAACGACCCCATTTTTCATTATTTTATCATGATTAGCATAAGCTCTGCTTCAAGAAAAATGGGGGAGAAGTGGCCACGCATGGCCACAACGACCCCATTTCGAAGAAATGGGGGGGGGAGCGGCTTGCAAGGCCGCAACTACCCCGATTTCCCTTATTTTCAACATCTAAACCAAGAACCACCGCTCACCGAACCCCCTTTCCCAAAGGGACATGGCCATCCGGAGCATCCCAATCCTTTTTATGGTTAAGCATGATTGCCTAGCCATGGACAGGCCGGATATCGAACCGGAGAAGAATACGCGCCTTGTAGCCAGGACGCAGAGCATAGAAGAGGCCGAGAGAATCGCATCCCAATACGAGCTCCGGGGTTTTACGGCGAGCGTAGTAAAGAAGTCCCAGGCCGGGCTAGCCATGTATGAGGTATGGATAAGCAGGCAGCCGGACGTATTTTCGCAGAAAGGCTTCCGCCCGATGGAATAGCCGCTTTTCCTTACGACGATACCGTCCTATATCACCAAAAAACGCTGTTTTTGTGTGGGTTTAAATCGCATATTTCCTAAATCCTTGCATTTTTGCCCACAAAGCAGAGCAAGATATATAAACCCTTAACCACCCATAGGTAGCGGAAACAAAAAAAACGGGGTAAGCCCGAAGCATCCATAAAGAGGTGGGGAAAATGGATGGGAACAGCGGGTTGCCGACGGTCGGCTTCGACAGCCAATCGTTCTGGCAGGAAGCGAATGCGGTGCTCGCAAGGGGCACGCGCGAGATGCTTATCAATGCACGCGACAAGGGTGCGCTTGTCGAAGCTTACGACCGGATGGACGAGGCCTTGGGCGGGCTCGTATCGGAGATGGAACCGCCTGAATCCGTGAAAGAGGAACTCAACGGCAAACTGACCGACAGGATACGCCTTGTCGGCAGGATGATGAAGGCCAGCGACATAGACGCCAAAACATATTGGCAAGCGGATATGAAGTCCGTGGCGATGGTGGTCCTGAAAGCCCTCGGAAAGACCAGGGGGAGCGTCTTCCGTATCGACCGGCTTGTCGAGCAGGCGCAGGACTCGCTTTGCGAGGGCAATTTCACGCGGGACGGTGCAGGAAGGCTCCTAGCCGAGCTGTCCACATACAGCTGCAGGGAGCTTAAGCAGGTGCTGGCAAAACTGGAGGACACGCCGAGCCATATGGAGTTCCTCAAGCTGCTCGCTGATAAAGGCACGAAGAAAGCCAAGGCGATGGCGCAGAAGACGATGGCGGGCCTCATGCCGGTTGCCATGCCCGAAATCAAGCCGATGCAATGCGCCAAGGTCATCCAGATGCCCATGCTTGCGGCCGTTCGGGCACCGTTGCGGCACGCCTAAAAGCCTTCTTTACTTATTCTTTTTCGCATGGAAACCAAAGCCGCTTCAAATCTTCCAGAATGGCTGAAGATACGCCACAGTACAAATGCGAACACGCATCAGGTGTCCGCACAGCTGTCCGGCCTCAAACTTCACAGCGTCTGCCAGAGCGCCCATTGCCCTAACCGGAGCGAATGCTGGGCGGCGAAAACCGCCTCGTTCATGGTGATGGGCGAATATTGCACGCGCGCATGCCGCTTTTGCGCCGTGAAAACAATGGCGAAGCCTACGCCCCTTGACCCGGATGAACCCGTCCGGCTTGCGAATGCAGTCGCATCACTGGGGCTCAGATACGTCGTGGTCACATCCGTAACGAGGGATGATTTGCCTGATGGCGGAGCGGGCCATATCGCGAGATGCGTCGGAGAATTGAGGCGGATTCCAGGCGTCATAATCGAAACGCTTGTCCCGGATTTCCGGGCGGATAAGGAAGCAATAAGGACGCTGGCCGAGGCCGGGCCGGACGTCGTTTCGCACAATATCGAGACAGTCGAAAGGCTCACGCCGATTGTCCGGGACAGAAGGGCGGGCTACCGCCAGTCGCTGGAGGCGCTCCGCAAGTATCACGAGATTTCAGGCGGAGAGGTGATTACCAAATCCGGCCTGATGGTGGGCCTTGGGGAGACTGACGATGAAGTCCGCGGGGCGATGGCTGATTTGCGGGAAGCGGGCGTGGACATCCTTACGTTAGGGCAGTATCTTTCGCCTTCTAAAACCGCGCGCCACCTGACGGTGAAGGAGTACATCCGCCCGGAGAAGTTCTCGGAATACGGGAGGATTGGATACGCGCTGGGCTTTTTGCATGTAGCAAGCGGCCCGCTTGTCAGAAGCTCCTACCGCGCTGCCGAGCCTTTTATCAAGGGCATCCTGAAAGCGAATGCGCGCCGATAAATCCGGCTGGTTAACGATAAACCTATTAAACTAATCTCGGTATTGCCTATCGAGTTCTATGCCGATAAAAACAGTGTTCGAAGGTAAGATTGACAGCATGCAGATCCTGGACAAGGATGGGCATGCAGATGCGGCGCTCGACCCTCGCCTGCCGACGGACATGCTCGGGCGCATGTACCGCCTCCTCGTCCTGGGAAGGGTGTGGGACAAGAAATCCCTCGCGCTTCAAAGGACAGGCAGGATGTACACGTTTCCGCCCCTTGAAGGCCAGGAGGCCATCTGCGTCGGCGCGACCCTCGCCGCAGGCCCGGGGGACTGGCTGTTCCCGACATACCGGGAGGCTTCGCTGGTCTATTACATGCGCGGCCATCCTTCGTTCCGCTCAAACCTGATGTGGATGGGGCTTGAGGACGGCCTTCTCCTCGACCGGAAGATTAGGTGCTTCCCATACGCCACGCCGATAGCCACCCAGCTGCCGCATGCCGTTGGCGCCGCCTATGCGCTCCGCATGAAGGGCGAGAAGGCAGCGTGCATCGCGTTCTGCGGCGACGGGGCCACGAGCGAGGGCGATTTCCACGACGCATTGAATTTCGCTGGGGTGTGGAACGCGCCGTGCGTTTTCATCGTGTCCAACAACCAGTGGGCGATTTCAGTCCCAAGGTCCATGCAGACAAAATCCGAGACGCTTGCCCAGAAGGCGCTCGCTTACGGAATCCGCGGCGTGCAGGTGGATGGCAACGACATCCTCGCAGTGTACAGGGCGGTGAAGGAAGCTGCCGACAGCGCCAGGGAAGGAAAAGGCCCGGTGCTGATTGAGTGCGTCACATACAGGATGGGGCCGCACACCACGGCCGACGACCCGAAGAAATACCGCAAGGAAGATGAGCTGGCGCACTGGCGGGAGCGGGACCCCATTAAGCGGATGCAGGCTTACCTGAAAGGGAAGGGAGCCTGGAGCGAGGAATACGAGAAAAAACTGCAGGAAGAGGTAGCGGCATTCGTTGAGAAGACCGTGCAGGATGCCGAGTCATTCCGGCCGGAACCCAGGGACATATTCAGGTTCATGTATGCGAAGATGCCCAAAGACCTCGAAGCGCAGATGGGGGAATGCTTCGGGGGCAGTTCCGGCGATGCCAGGATGGAAGGTTGATGCTGATGAAGATGAACATGGTCGAAGCGATAAACGCCTGCCTTAATCAGGAGATGGAACGGGATGCCAGCATCGTGGTCATGGGTGAAGACGTCGGCGTGGATGGCGGCGTATTCAGGGTCACTGAGGGGCTAATAGGCAGGTTCGGCAGGGAGCGCGTGATAGACACGCCGCTTTCCGAAAACGGGATAATCGCCACGGCGATAGGCATGGCCGCAATGGGCCTGCGGCCTGTCCCGGAAATCCAGTTCCAGGGATTCGATTATGAGGGTTACCACCAGGTCGTCCAGCATATCGCCCGCCTCCGCAACAGGACGCGCGGCTCAATCACTGTGCCGATGGTAATCCGGCTTCCTGCAAGCGGAGGCATCCGCGCGCTGGAGCACCACGGCGAGAGCGCCGAGAGCATATACATCCACATGCCCGGGCTGAACGTGGTGTATCCCTCGTCGCCATATGATGCGAAAGGCCTGCTCGCGGCATCGCTTGCGAGCGAGGACCCGGTGCTATTCTTCGAGCCGAAAAGGCTCTATCGCGCCTACAAGGAGGAGGTCCCGGAAGAGAGGTACGAGGTTCCGATAGGAAAGGCAAACGTCCTCCTGGAGGGAAGCGACGTGACGCTGATATCCTGGGGAGCGATGACCTACGTATGCAGGGATGCGATAGCCGAGGCGCAGAAGCAGGGCGTGTCTGTGGAGCATCTGGATTTGCGCTCGCTTTCTCCGTGCGACTGGGACACCATACACGCATCGGTCCGGAAGACCGGGCGGGCGGTCGTGGTCCATGAGGCGTTTCGGACTCTTGGGTTCGGGGCTGAAATCGCGGCGAGGATAATGGAGAGCGACTTCCTTGATTTGGAGGCTCCGGTCGGGCGCGTCACCGGGTGGGACATACAGATACCATATCCGAACCAGGAGGATTATTTCTATCCCGGCACAAGCCGGATATTGAAGGGGATACTCAAGGCCGCAAAGTTCTGATGCGGCATTATCAAAATCAATGCATGGCAGGGTGATGGTTATAGTTTTGGAATTCAGGTTTCCGGATTTGGGCGAAGGGATTCACGAGGGCACCATTGTCAAATGGCACGTCAAGGTGGGCGATTCGGTCAGGGTGGACCAGGTGCTTGTTGAGGTGGAAACAGACAAGGCGATAGTGGAATTGCCATCGCCGGGAGCAGGCACGCTCCTTAAAATCAACTATGCCCAAGGGCAGACTGTCAAGGTCGGCGAAGTGCTTCTGGTAATCGGAGCTTCGGGCGAAAGCGTTCCGGCATCTGGGACCCCGGCATCAATATCGGCGCCCGCAGGTGTGGCACGCCCCAGTCCAATCCCGGCAGCAACCATGCCCCCCTCTTCGCATCCAGGCCACCATCAGGCGGCACCAGCTACGCGCAGGCTCGCCCGCGAACTCAATGTCGATATCGAAACAGTCATAGGAACCGGGCCCGGAGGAAGGGTCACGGACGAGGACGTGAAGGCCGCATCTTCGAAGACGCCGCAATTGGCCGCGAAGGAAAGCAGCCGGGCACCCCTATCTGCAGCAGCCCCAGCATCGCCTGCAAGAACGCAGGCCTGGGCGCCTGAAATCGCGTCGGAAGAAGGCGACCAGCGCGTGCCACTCACCAGGCTCCGCAATACCATCGCAGAGCGCATGGTATATTCCAAAACCCACATACCGCACGCATGCGGAATGGATTATGTGGATGTCACGCGGCTGGCTGAGATTCGGGAGAAGGAGAAAAAGAATTTCGAGCCCAAAGGCGTTAAGCTGACATTCCTGCCGTTCATCGTCAAGGCGGTTGCGATAGCGCTCAAGGAGTATCCGCGATTCAACGCGCATTTCGACGAGAAAAAGGGCGAGCTCGTGATAAGGAAGATGCACAACATCGGAATCGCGGTAGATACGACCGAAGGGCTGATGGTCCCGGTCGTGAAGGATGTCGACCGGAAGTCCATTGTAGAAATTGCCCAGGATATCGAGCACCTTGCAGCGGCCGCAAAAGAAAGGAAGCTGCGGCTTGAGGATATGCGCGGCGGGTCATTCACAATCACGAACGTGGGGAGCGTCGGCGGCATGTATTCGACGCCAATCATAAATCCGCCCGAAGTGGCAATCATGGGCATCCACAGGATAAAGGAGCTTCCGGGGATGGAAAATGACAAAATCAGGGCCCGCAAGGTCATGGGAATCTCCATGTGCTTCGACCACAGGGTGGCCGATGGCGCAGAAGCGACGGTTTTCATGAATGTCGTGATGAAGCACCTCGAGGACCCGGACCTCATGCTCGTGGACATGATATAGCAGAATGCGCGGATTGGACGGCGATGGGGGTTGATTCTCATGGTAATGGGGGAGCTTTCGACTAAAACGGATGTGGGAGTAATCGGCGGCGGGCCGGGCGGCTACACGGCCGCGATAAGGGCGGCACAGCTCGGGCTGGACGTCATCCTGATTGAGAAGAGCTTGCTCGGAGGATGCTGCACCAACGTTGGCTGCATACCGTCCAAAGCGCTGATCCATGCCGCTGAGCTTTACCACGACGCCGCATCGGACCGGGCAAAACGCATGGGACTTCAGGCTTCAATCAGGCTCGATTTCCAAAAAACCCAGGAATGGCAGGCCGGCGTCGTGAAGGATTTGCGGGACGGGATTTCCACGCTCTGCAAACTGAACGGAGTTGAAATCATAAAGGGCAGGGCATTTTTCACATCATCGAAAACGCTCTCTGTGGAAACAGAGTCCGGGCTCAGGACGATTGAGTTCGGCAAGGCGGTCATAGCAACCGGCACAGAGGTGATGGGCCTCGAGAACCTGCCTTTCGACCATGAAAAAATAATCAGCTCGGACGATGTCTTCGCGCTCGATTCGCTCCCGGCCGAATTAATCATCGTGGGCGGCGGGTATATCGCAGTGGAGATGGCCGCGCTTTTTGCCAGGCTCGGCTCGAAAGTGACTATCGTCTATCGCGGTGAACGCCTGCTCCGGAACATGGAGCCTGAACTGGGGGAAGCCGCGCTGAAAGGGTTGAGAAGCCTTGGCGCCGAGGTGCTGTTCAAGAGCGAGGTCGCGCGGGCCGACGGAAACGAGGCCGTAGTAAGGACAGAAGGTGCCGAAACGCGGATTCGTTTCGACAAGATGCTCGTTGCGGCAGGAAGAACGCCGCACTTCGAGTCCCTTGGCCTTGGGAGGACTTTGGTAAGGCTCGATTCAGCCGGCCTCATCGAGGTCGATGCAACGATGAAGAGCGCCGATGACGGCATCTATGCGGTCGGGGATGCGGTGGCTGGCCCCCAGCTCGCCCACAAGGCGTTCCGCCAGGGCAAGGTCGCGGCCGAAGCGATTGCAGGGCAGAAAAGCGCCTTCGACAACATAGCAATCCCCATGGTCGTATTTGCGGAGCCTGAGCTGGCCAGCGTCGGACTGACGGAAGCCGAAGCCAAAGCCAGGGGATATGGGATTCTGATCGGCAAGATGCCGTTCTCAGCCTCAGGAAGGGCCAAATCAATGGCCAGGCCCGAAGGATTCGTGAAAATCATCGCAGACAAGGCTGGAGGGACTATTCTTGGGGCCCACATCGCAGGAGCAGGAGCGGGCACCCTGATTGCCGAGGCGGCCCTGGCTATCGAGATGGGCGCTGTGCTTGAGGATTTGGCGGCGACGATTCATGCGCACCCCACCATGCCGGAAAGCGTGATGGAGGCGGCGGAGGATGCGCTTGGCAGGGGAATCCACCTATATCGGAAAAGGGCGAAATAAGGGGCACACTCGCGGTGTTGGCATGGACTCATTGGGCATGATAGACCGGAACAGGACGGCATTCGTAATGGTGGATATGCAGGATAGGCTGATCTCGGCCATGCATGACGGCGCGCTTATCGTGGCGAACGCGAATCGGCTTGTCGAATCGGCGAAAATACTCGGCATTCCCCTTATTGTGACCGAGCAATACCCCAAGGGCCTCGGAGGAACAAGCGGGAAAATCGCGCTCCCGCAGGACGTTGCGCCGATAGAAAAGGTCAGTTTCAGCTGCTTCGGCTCGGATGATTTCAATGAGCGGCTGCACCATCTGAAGCGGGACACGCTGGTCATTTTCGGCACCGAAGCGCACATATGCGTGCTGAAGACTGCGCTGGATGCCAGGAAGGCCGGGTTCGGCACCCATGTCGTCGCGGATGCCGTATCCTCAAGGAAGGCGATTGATTGCATTGCAGGCATCGAAAGGATGCGCCAGTCCGGCGTCTTCATCGCCACGACAGAGATGGTCCTGTTCCAACTCATGGACAGGGCTGGAAGCGAAGAGTTCAGGGCAGTAAGCGCGCTCATCAAGCAGTAAGAAAACTTAAGGCTCGAGGACTACCTTCATCCCCTCCCTTCTTTTGAGGACATCGAACCCTTTCTCTATCTCTGAGAGCTTGAACCTGTGGGTGACGAGCTTCTCGAGCTTGACCTTGCCCGAACTGAGGAAGGCGCGCGCCTTGTACCATGTGTCGAACATCTTCCGTCCGTTGATGCCGCTGAGCCGTATGCCCCTAAAGACGATATCGTTCGTCACATCCACTTCGAAAGGCTTCGGGAAAACGCCGAGGATGGATGCGCGCCCGCCGGGACGGAGCGTTGCGATGCCGTCGTTGAAAGCCTGCGGGGCGCCTGCGAATTCAAGGAAAACGTCGGCCCCGAGGCCGTCCGTGGCGTCCATAATCTGCTTCCTTACATCCGCCCCGTCTCCACTCTGGATTATTACATCTGCGCCGAAATCCTTGCCGAACTTCAGCCTGCCTTCATGGTGGTCGATTGCGATGACTTTCTCGGCCCCGGCCGCCTTGCAGAGCGCGACGCCGCACACGCCAATCGGGCCCATGCCGAAAACAGTGATGGTCTTCCCCGCGACCTCGCCATCGAAAACCGTGTGGACGGCATTTCCAAGGGGCTCCTGAGCCGTCGCCACCCAGTGCGGGATTTTCTTGTCGTTAACCCAGGCGTTCCGGCAGGGGATGGTAACGTATTCGGCGAAAGTGCCGTTCGTGTCCACGCCCAGGATTTTGACGTTCCGGCAGATGTGCTCGTTGCCGGTCTTGCACTGGTAGCAGTAGCCGCAGGAGATGTGCGTTTCGGCCGAGACATGGTCTCCGACAGCCACCCCCTTTGCGCTTTTGCCGGCCGATATTACTTCGCCCGAAACCTCGTGGCCGAAGATGTATGGTATGTTCTTGCCTATGCGCTTCTGCGCCCATTCGTCCCACTTGTAGATGTGGTTGTCAGTACCGCAGATCGATGTCGCCTTCACTTTCACCAGGACTTCATCGTCTTTGGGATTGGGAATCGGGGCATCCTTGAGCTCAAGGCCTTCTTTCGGGTGCGTTTTCCAGACTGAAAGCATCTTTTCCATAACAATACCTCTAAGCACATGCGGGATAGACCGATAGGGTGGGAAGGGTTAAAAAAGACGCACCGGCGCCATTGGATACTTCGATAAAAGACGTATATTTGATGACAGGTGGCTTAGGTTTAAATTCCTAACCAGCGCTCAACCGGAACCGGTGACTTTTATGAATAAGAAACTTGAAACCGAGCTTAGGCAGGAACTGGACGGCCTTGGAACGCAGAACCTCCTGTGGAACCCCAGGACGCTGAACGGCCCTTCTTCGGCGAAAACTATGATAGACGGCAAGGAGGCCGTGATGCTCTGCTCGAACAACTACCTTGGCCTGGCCAACCACAGGAAGCTGAAAAAAGCCGCCATCGAGGCTGTCCGGAAGTATGGGGCGGGTAGCGGTTCAGTCCGGCCGATTGCCGGCACCATGGACCTCCATATTCGTTTGGAGGAGCTGATATCGAAGTTCAAGCACACCGAAGACTGCATTTACTACAATTCGGGTTTCACAGCCAACAGCGGAGCCCTGCCGGCTCTTCTTCGCGAAGGCGACACGGTCATATCAGATGAGCTGAACCATGGCTCGATAATAGACGGCCTACGCCTGAGCAAGGCTGAGCGCATGATATATCGGCACAACGACATGGCCGACCTCGAAGCGAAGCTGAAGGAGATGGCCGCGAGGCCGAAGAAGCCGAACCGCATCCTTATCGTTAGCGACGGAGTATTCTCGATGGACGGGGACATAGCGCCCCTGGACCGGATAGTCGAGCTCGCCGAGCGCTTCGACGCGGCGACCTACGTGGACGACGCTCACGGCGACGGCGTCCTGGGCGAGAATGGCAGAGGCATCGTCAGCCATTTCAAGCTGGAAGGCAGGGTGGATTTCGAGATGGGCACGTTCTCCAAGGCCTTCGGGACCATGGGCGGCCTGATTGCCACATCTAAGACCAATAAGCAGTATCTTCTGAATAAGTCCAGGACCTGGCTCCTGACCGGCTCGCATGGCCCGGCCACGGTAGCGGCATCGATAGCCGCTATCGAGCTCCTGATGGAGAGCGACAAGCTGGTGAAAAAGCTGTGGAGTAACACGAAATACTTCAAGAAAAGGCTCAAGGAGCTCGGCTTCGACACCGGCAACAGCCAGACGCCAATCACGCCAATCATGACCTATGATGCGGGGAAGGCCCGCCAGATGAGCCTGCGGCTCTTCGAAGAGGGCGTCTACGCGCTCCCGATAGTATTCCCCATGGTGGCCAAGGACAAGGCCAGGATTCGATCGATGATTACCGCAGAGCACAGCAAAAAAGAGCTGGATTTCGCCATCGACAAAATCGGGATGGTCGGGCGCGAGCTGGGGCTAATCAGACAGGCAGTTTAAACCGGAAGGGGGCAGCCTGCCTTCACTGCGAGCTGCTCGGAAGTTACCGGGCCGGAATGCCTTGTCCCGTCAGCGAACACCCACGTCGGATACGATGTGATATTCGCGGCTTTGCATATGTCGAGCTGGCTGAGGCCGTCAGGCGTGGAGCACTCGACGTAATCGACATACTGCCAGCTTTTGCCGAACATCTCCTTTTGCTCCTTGCAATGCGTGCACCAGAACGCGCCGTACATCTTCGTGCCCTTGCCGCTTAGGCACTTCGCCAGGTCATCGTATTTCCCTGGCGAGAATATGAAAATGGCTGCGGCCACCAGGACAGCCACGCCCAGTATGCCGAATAGAAGCACCGTGTCGTTTTTCACAAAATCACATTCCATGGGCGGATTTAAATATATTCATCCCATCGGGTCGTCCCTTACGTGCCTTGGCATTTTGGCATCGGAAAACACGGTTTTCCCGTCCTTGAAAACAAGGAGGTGCCCGGGCGGGAACGGAATCCATGCCTCGTCTGTCAGCGGCCTTGTCGCGACTATGAAGCCGAACGACTCAGAATCCTTTGTCTGGCCAAGGTCGATGGAGAAATCGCCGTCAAGGAGGCGCACGCGCCCGTATGGCGGCACCCGGTTCAGGAAGAAGAGCGTCCTTTTTTCGTCAGTTCCGCGGTATGCGAAAAGATGCTCGCCGTCCGATAGAAGGCAGTTCAGAACCCCGAAGCGGTTAATCCTCCGGAGCTGCGCCTCGAGCCAGGCATAGTCTGCGTGCGACCAGTGCACGATGCCCCGTTTCCTGATAAGCTCCATCACATGGCAGAACGCATGCTCGGAATCGGTCTCTCCGACTGGGCGATAAACGCCGAGCGGAAGGGCTTTCCGGTAATCTTTCAGGTGGCCGTTGTGCGCGAATACGTAATCGCGCCCGCAAAGTTCGCGCTGGAACGGGTGCGTATTCATGCGCGTGTGGCTGCCGACTGTGGCATGCCGGACATGGGCAAGCAGGATTTTCGAATACATGTGTCGGTAATCCTTGAGGAAGTTCGAGAGCTCGCTCGCCCCCGCGTTTATGGGCTCCTTAATCACCTGAGCCGAGTTGTCAGGATAGAATGCCACGCCCCAGCCATGGCGGTTTACCTCGCCGCGCTGCCGGAATCCGATGAATGATATGCTGGGCCTAATAGGCTTGCTGAAGCATAGCCCCAATAATTCGCACATGTCAACCGGCCCTCCCCCGGAGCGAAAACAGCGCCCCTGCGCCGACAAAGAGGAGCAGGGCGCCTGAAAGGAAGCAGTTGTTCCCTGCCCCTGGAATCGCTTTCTTCTTATAGCTGAGGGACGGGTCTGTCGGCGATTTCAGCTGCAATGACTGCCCCGCCTGGACATTGCCCGCACCGAGGTCCGCCTCGTAGCGCTCGCCGCCCGCATCGTACTTGATGGCGGTGGCGGAATACCCCTGCGGCTTCGCAAAGGCCGCGAGCGAGGGATTGGCCTGCATAAACCGCTGGGTGTCGTAGGTGGAAATCTCGAACCGGACCTGCGTTCCCGATGGGACGAATATCCACTCCTGATCGCCGTTCAGGTCGCCGGATGCGATTGCGCCCGGGATCTGGTTCTCGTATTGGCCGCTCTGGTAGTTCATGCCCACATGGCTGCCCTGCGAATCATAGGCGTGCAGGTCCATGTCGGGCTTGGGGCCGAAGGAGTCTTTCGGGGGCAGATTAACGCTGTTGTTCATTCCCGGCATCGCCCCGATTATTGAGCCGTTGGGGGCGGCTGCCGCACCCACCATATTTGCGGGCGCGAACTCTTCCACCTTCACAATGGACGCGTTGTTTCCCTTGTCAAGGAGGCGTATCCTGAACCCGCCCGGCACGTTCGTATAGTTCGAGGCGTCGCCCGACGTTGCGGTGAGTGTTGCCTTCTGGTATTGCCTGCCCTGCGCGCTGCTTGCCGTAACCGCGCCGGACTGGGGGGCCAGGGCGTTCACTACATGGTGGCCTGCGGACTTGCTCACCTTGTATATGACCACGCCGGATTCAGGAGCGCCGAAGAACGCTGTTGGGTCGCGCGCCTCGATGATATAATAGGAATCCGCATCGTTGGACGCGGGGTCGTCAAGTGTCAAAATGCTGTCGCCCTTCTTCATGCGCTCCAGCGCGGTCACGGTGTAGGTCTGGTTGAGCGAAGCGCTGCTTGTTCCTAGCCACTCTGCGGCGAACTTTGTGAATCCCTCCATATGGACCGGTGATGTCGCATCGTTCGGCCACCATACACCGTAGCCCATAAGCCCCCAGTTGTTGACCTCGCCGTACTGGCGGTCAGCCAATGCGCCGACATTGTACCTGTCGCTTATCCGGTCGTAACTCAGGGGCGCCGGAAGCATGTATCGGGATGGAAGCGAATGCCCGAACTCATGCGCCCATTGGCCGAGTTCGCTGTCCTCGCTGAGGAAGATGAAGTTCTTGTTGTAGATGCGCTTCGTCCCGGTTGTGGTCCCCACTTCCACGTAATCGCTGTCGCGCTTGTAGTCGCAGGCGTCGTAGAACGGAACTGCGGGGGCGGTCTGTTGGGGCGGGCCCGCATAGACAAGCACGATGCGCTCGAAATAGAGGTCCTCGGAGAGGGTGGTGCCGTTGAACGCTTTCTGAACCGCAGCCTTCTCGAAGTTGTTCCACTTGTTCGCATCACCATTGAAAGAAGACATCGGCGTCGGGAGGGTATAGTAGTCCAAGGGCCCGCGCGAGCCGTCCGAATCTAAAACCGATACGCGGAACGGCGGCCGCTGGCCGTAGGAAATGACGCCGTAATACTCGTTGACCTTCTGCGCCATCTTCACCTTCTCGCTTATGAATTCTGAACCGGCCAGCTCGGGCGTATCGACCAGTATTATGAGCGTGTCTCCGTATTCGCAGAGCCCCTCCTCCTGCGCCGCGCTGAATATCGCTGCCGCGATATTGTCCTCCTCACCGCCCTCATCTTCGCGGCCGTCGCTCGCTGCAAAAAGCATCTTGCCGCATGCGAAGACTATGGCGCCGTGCTCTGTGACGCAGTTCTTGTCAGGGTCGTCCGATTCGCCGAATATGTCCTCGAAGAACCCCACCACGAAATCGTTTATAATCTTGGGAATTCCGGTGGGGTTGCAGTTCTCTCCATAGCGCTGGATTACAGCGTCGCGGCCAAGGTAGCTCGAGCGGTCCATGTCGAACTGCTCGTCGAGGAAGCCAAGCCAGACTCCGGGCTCCTGGTCGGTGGCGAACACGATGATGGAGCCGTGCAAATCCTCGTCGCTTCCGGTCCCTTCCGGCGAAATCGTGTAGGTCTTGCCCGTGCCCACATCATCCTCTTCGTCCGTAGTGACCGCAGTGGACCAGCCCAGGTTATCGGCTGCCTTCTGGAGGGCGCGCTGGGCCCTTGCATCGTCTGATTCGGCAAATGAGGCCGAAACGAAAATGAGCAGAACGGCCAGCAACTGGAGAATCCGCAATGATGACATGGAAACCAATCTCCATCATCGATTAAAAAAGTAGCGAAATCAGCGCATCCGGTTCCATTCTTCAGTTATGTACCTGGTTCTGGACAGCCAGGCCGCCCGTGACATCTCTTTTTTCGAAAGCTGGCCGAACTCGATTGTTTTTCCTTCTGTGAACCCCTTCACCAGTGAGCGGTAGAGGGAGTCCCTTCCCTCCCCGTTTTCCTGTGCGACCGAAGTCACCCGCTCCTTTACGCTCGATATCATCTTGTCCTTGATTTTCTCGTCCGGGACTCTGAGGAGCGAGAACATGCGGTCCACATCCACTGAATGCAGGACGGTCCCGTGCTGGAGAAGGACGCCCCCGCGCCGCGTCTGGGCGTTTCCGGAAATCTTCTTCCCATTTAAGGTGATGTCGTTTATCGGCTTGAACTCCGCCTTGAGTCCCAGGATGGCGAGCGAATCGACAATCCAGCCGCAGATTTCGCGGTATGATGCCAGGATGTCCTTGGGGAAAAGCCCTTCGGAAGCTATGACGCTGTATGTGATTTCGCCCAGGGTGTCGTGGTACACCGCCCCGCCGCCCGTGCGCCTGCGGACGATGTCTACGCCCTCCCGGGCGCAGGCTGCGGAATCAACCTCGTTGTCAAGGCTCTGGAAATAGCCTATCGAGACGGCGCTTGGATTCCAGCCATAGAACCGGATGGTCGGCTGGCTCGCTCCGGCTCCCACGGCCTCGCTGACTGCCTCGTCGATAGCCATGTTCATGAATGCGTCGTTCTCAGCATAGTCGATTACGCGCCATCTCATTTTTTCACCGCCTTGCAGAAAATCCGCGCCAAGTCCCTGCATGTAGCTCCGATTAGGATGCCGTCGCCCAGAGCGTCCTGAAGTCGGGTCTCCAGTTCCCCTTCGCCCATATCAAGCGGAACGCCGACAAGCGCAGCTTCGAGCGAGCTGATGCGGTCTTCAGGGTGCAGGAAGAAATCCCCCGTGATTTTCACCCTCGCGGCTTTGCCTCCGGCGGCATGCGCTTCGATGCAGACGAGCTTTCCGCCGGATATCTTTTCCTGGGCCATCATCGGGACTGCTAACGCGCTGGCGCATTAAATACTTTTTGAGCGGCGCGGCCTGGCATTTATCCCGTACATCCCAGCTCCAGGTGCCTTCGCATGGCCGTCCGGAATGGCCGCAGCCCCGCTGCTCGATGGCGAGAGCACCGCGTGGCCGAGAATGACGAACAGGCCGATGGATGCGGCCAGCGTTAAGAACAGCGGGACGTAGCCAAAATGTGCGATTGCAAGGCCTCCGAGCGATAGGAAAAGCACCTCGGCGATTTTGAGGGGAACATAAAGCACCCCGATATCGGCCGAGACCTCCTTGCTCCGGAAGACGACGTCTACGAGGATGTATTCGCCGACTATGTTGCTGCAGCCGAATGAAACCGCCATAAGCGCGAGCAGGATGAGGCCATCCGCGCCGAGGAATGGCAGGAAGACGAGCGCCGGGACGCTTAATAGCGTAAGTAAGAGCAGCAGCCTGTTCGGGATGCCCAGCTTCATCAGGAGTATCGAAATCCCGGCCGTCGCAAGGGATAGCATGGCCAGCACCATGCCTACGTCAGAATACCCGAGCTTCAGTTCCGATATGAGGTATACTGGGATAAGGAAAGCCTGCAGCATATTGTAGGGAAGCCATACGAGAAGCTGGAGCAGGGCGGCCTTCCAGAAGCTCGTTGAACGAGGCTTGAAGATGTGCTTCAGCGTGCTCTGCCCTACGCGAAAACCGACATGCACTTTGTCTGAACTGGATATTATGAGCACTATCAGGGAAAGCGAGAGGACCAGGAGGATGGACAGGGAGCCGCTGAAGGCGAAATAGACGAGCAGGAACCCGATAGCGAGCCTGCCCAGGCCGTCTGCAAGCTGGCGCATGTTCGAGAAGCGGGCAAGCTCGCGCCCGGGCTCTTTGAGGTGGTTTCCGGCCAGCACGTCGGTTCGCGCGATGGCCCAGAAACCGGACGTCCGCAGGCCTTCTGACAGTATTGCCGCCACGAAGCCCATGGGGGAGATGAACAGGGTGTAGAATTCAATCGCGAGAAGGTTCGCCATTGAATAGAAGATCGAAATCACCCTCGTCCCCACGTCGTCCGATATGCTCGCGAACAGGAGCCGGAACACCGTGAATGTCAGGGGGCCCAGGGAAAGGATGACGCCCACCATGGCGATATCGACATGCTGGTCCAGCAGGTAAAGCGGGACGAGCACCCCCAAGGCGGACACGATGAACGTGTAGAGCATGTGGATGGCTAGGAGCTTCTGTAGGCCTCCGCCGTCTGCAGTCTGGTCCTTGGTCATATCGCCAACCCGGTGTCTCTCAATCGCGTGGGATGCTGGTATTGTGATATTCCACCCGCAAATATAAGGATATACCTTGGAAACGCCATGCGCGGGCCGGGGAAACACAGTTCGCATCGGATACCGTTTTAAGTTTTCTTGGCGAATGAGTGTCGAGGCGTCCACTTGGAATCGGTCGAGATAAACGGCATCGTATTCGAAATCAGGCGCATAACGAGCGTTAATCGCACAGCCAGCGCCAGGCTCAAAGGCCGCATCATCGTGATAAGCATTCCTGCAAGGTGGCCTCCATCTGAACAGGAGAAGGTCGCGGCAAACCTGCTTATGAGGGCGGTGAAATCGATAGAGAAGGGCAGATGGAAGGCGGAGCAGGGAAGCAAGGTGGCGCTCTTCCACGGGCAAAGAGTCATCGCCATGGGAATGCCGCTCGACATAGTGTACATGCCGGCCAAACGGTTCGGGAGCAGGTCGCGGGACGGGAGGGTGGAGGTCAGTGTGGTTGAGAGCCATCCGAGAAAAGGCGATATAGCCTCAAGGCTCGCCATGAGAAGGATTGCTGAGGAGGCCAGGCCCCGGCTCCTTGAGAGGGTGCGGCTCCTGAACGAGCGTCATTTCGGCGCCAATGTGCCAAGAGTGACGATCAGGGACAATTCGAGCCGGTGGGGCAGCTGCTCCCCGGACGGCTCCATCAGCCTGAATTTCAGGCTCCTCTTCATGCCCCAGGACGTCCTGGATTACGTGATAATCCACGAGCTCGCGCACACGAGATACCGCAGCCACGGCGTCCGTTTCTGGGACCTTGTCGAAAAGATAGTGCCGGACCACCGGGAGAAGCGCAGGTGGCTGAGGGAAAACGGCTGGGAGGCGCTCGGAACCGGGAAGCCCCCGCATGCGGATGCGCATAAGACGCTCGAGGAGTTCGAGCTGGATGAGCCGTATTGAGCCGGTGGCATTCACTCGCCGATTATCTTGAGCAATACCCGCTTGCTTCTTTTGCCATCGAACTCGAAATAGAATATCTGCTCCCATGTGCCCAGATCTAGCCTGCCGCCCGTTATCGCCATCACGACCTGGTGCCCCATGAGCTGCCGCCAGATGTGTGCCGCAGCGTTATTTTCACCGGTATCGTTGTGGCGGTAATCCGCACTGTACGGAGCGAGCTTCTCAAGGATGCGGAGGTAATCGCCATGGAGGCCGGATTCATCGTCGTTCACGACCACGGCGGCAGTTATATGCATCGGGTTGACGAGGACGAGCCCTTCCTTCACTCCGCTTTCCCGAACGGCCTGTTCCACCTTGTCCGTGATGCGGACAATCTGTATTTTCTTTTCCGTATCGAATGCCAGGTAGACGGTCTTCGATTTCATGCCATCACCGCGATTCCGGATATACGATTTTGCGCATCTCGAGCGCCGCCTGTGCGAAATGCCTCTGCGCCGCCCTCAAGTCTTTAGATTCGAATGCCGCGACCGCGGGCCGCATTTCCGAAAGAACGGGTTCCAGGTAGCTGTCCCGGGTTGCCGAAAGCTCATCAAAAATGAACCTGGGCTTGTTTGAGTTTAGGAACAGCGACAGGCGGTCCAGCTTCGCCCGGGCCTCCCCTAGCCGCTCGTTCTTGATGTGGCGGTGCACCCAGCTGTAATCGCCTGAGAGATGGGCCGGCTTTTTTCCATCCTTGGTTGGGGCGAACAGCTTGGAATTGGCCCAGAGGCAGCGCATGGCCTCGGTTTTCTTCTCCGCGAACGCCTTCTCCGCGCTATCCAGCTTTTCGGCATTCGCTTGCGCGCGTTTTTTCTTTTCCTCGAGCCGGCGGATGGTCTTGCGCAGGATGCCCCGGGCAGCCGCATCATGCCAGGGCAGGCGCATCGCCACAGCTTTCATCTCCTCAACTCTTTTTTTTGCATCAGCAAGCTCTTCTGATTCTTCAACCGAACGCGTTTTCTTGCGCTCGAGATTAGTGATTTGTTTTCTGAGCCCGGCCCTCATTTCCTTGTCGGCCCAAGGTGTACGGGATGCTTCCTGCTCCATTGATTCGAGAGATTTCCTTGCCTCAAGAAGCTTCGCTTCGTCGTCGGCCGGCCATTTTTCAATCTTGCGGAGCCTTCGTAGCGGCGCATGGAGCGCATCCAGTTCGTCCAGCATGCCCCGGACACGCACAAGGGCGTCGTTTTTCTTTCCATCCTCTTCGGCGTATTGGCTTACCCGGTTGGTTGCGGAGGAGAACCAGGCGAGTTTTGAAAACACCCACTTGTCCCGCTCCACGCGGAGCGAGGTCTCCCGGAGCGTGGTGTAGGCGACTCCTCCGGCAATCCTTTTGTCGCGCCAGGTCGTAAGGCGTTCGGGAACGGACAAAAGGACCGCGCATGCGCGCCCAAGTTCCAGGGCTCGGTTTATGCATTCCGGCTCAAGAACGCACTCGAACCTGCGGATTGCCTCATCCAGCCTGCCAAGGCCCACAATCTGCTTGAGCGGACCGTCCTTCTTCTCGATTTCCGGGCGCAGCTCACGCAGCCCTTTAACGACATTAGAAATGTCCGAATCGCTTACCGGGTGGGGTTTGTTGGCGATTAGGGAATTCAGGGCAGTTATCCGGTCTACGACGGTCTTCGTCGCTTTGATTTCCGAATAGTACCCCTCCCGCACGTGCTTGAGTTCGCGCACCGCAGTTATGATGTGGTTTTCAGAAACCACAGCACGCGTTGGGATGTCTCCGGCCCGCGCATCGCGCTCGACATCGCGCCAATCCCGCCCTTTAAGCAAACCGATGTCATCGCGCATGAAGACCGTCTTGACGAACCATCCGCTTATCGTGATGTTGAGCGATGAGACGGAGCGCGTGTCTGCAGGCTTCCCGTCATCCGTCCTCCCGATGCAGAAAGAGCCGCTTGCGAGGGCGGATTTCTCGAAACGGTCCTTGGCCTCCGTGAAAAAGGCCTTGCGCCTCTCATCAGACCTTTCGCGGGCAGCTTTTACATGAGAATCAATCTGAGCATTAGCCATGGGACTGATTTGGTTGTTTATAGTTATAAATATTGGTATTGAATAGCCGGTTTTCCGTATCTGGCTTCGAATGAAATATCCGGAGGCACAGTTTTAATTTGAAAAATAAGGGCAATCCACCAAATATTTCACAAAAAATATTAATAGGCTGGTTTTTCAGAAGAAATCCGGGGATGGGATGAACGGGTATGGCGGGGATGCTTTGGTAGTTTTGTTTGCAAAACTATCCCCACACCTTGACAGGGCCTCCGTCATGCTCGCCCATTTCCCTGTTTTTTTCCGGAAAAAACGCATCGAGATGGAGCCCGAAGAACGTCTTGCGATGTACCTGAGGCTCCGCGCTATTCGGAGGAAGATGGGACTGCCTGAAGAAGCGCCCGGAAGCGATGATGTGAAACCGGCCATGGAGGGGGAAGGATATGAAGGGACAGCTTTCAGCCGAGATGCTTGTATTGGTTGTAGTCGTGATGGCGGTAATTGCGATAGCAGCGAACCAGCTGATGGGAACGGCAAAGGAGACGAGCGCCACGATTGGCAACCAAACGGAGCGGATTAACCGGATGGCATCGGAGGCAATCAAATCCCCTGAAGGCGGCTTCTGCATTGAAAGCAGTGATTGCATGGAAGGATTGTCCTGCGGCGAGGAAAATAGGTGCGCTTAGCGCATGGAAACGCATATGGAGGGGTCTGAAGCGGAAAATGTTGTCGCACCTGGGAAACCGGAGACCGCCATTTTACGGCGCCCTCCGAAGACCCTCAAGGCCCGGGCAGGCATAACGTGCCGCCGGCAAAGGCAGCAAGCCAACACCCGCGCAGAAGCACCCGCAGATCGAGCAAGCGGTGACGGGGCGAGCCCTCAGGGGTAAAAGCCCTCAGTCAGTACCGTTGCAACCCGCGACAGGTCGCTTCCACACCCGGAATGCCCAAGTGCGTAGTTTATACCGCTTTTTTCATATATAAACATATCGCCGTAAAATTGGACATCCGTCTAAGTTAGACAAGCGTCTAATTCCAATCGCCCCAAGGATATTTTTTAATGTTGCAGTTCCATTCCCTTCAATGTTCCTGGAGATTGCGCTTGCCGTAGTCGGACTGGCCCTTATCCTCAAGGGATCCGAGCTGGTCACGGATGCCGCAGTGCCGCTTGCGGCATACCTCAACACAACACACGTTGCCGTGGGCCTGGTACTGGTTTCAGTGCTCCTTAGCCTGCCGGAGCTCCTGGTTTCGACATCCACGGTGCTGAAGGGCCACAGCAGCGTCGGCGTCGGCGTGATAATCGGGTCCATAATCGTGAACCTCGGCCTCATAATCGGCATATCGGCGTTCATCCATCCGCTGAGGATTCCGAGGCATGTCATCACGCGCGATTCGGTTTTCATGCTTATAGCGACGATTGTGGTCAGCCTGATAGCCCTTGAGGACCTGCAGGTCACAAGCAGGGATGGGATAGTGTTCCTCCTCCTGTTCATCCCCTACCTGATAAACATATATGAGCAGGAAAAGTCCCTGGCCCTCAAGGAAAGGAAAAAGGAATCGGAGATGATAACGAAGACTCTCCAGTTCACGGGCAAAATATGGGGGGTGGACGTGGCCATCCAGGACACGCGAGTAATATTCCTTGCAGGAATAGGGATGCTTCTTTTGGGCGCGGAGTGGTTCACGAACGCGCTGATAATGGTCGCGGGTTCATTCGGTATTCCGGAGATACTGATAGGCCTCACAATCGGGGCTCTCGGCCCGAGCATCCCGAACCTCGCAGCCTCGCTTCAGGCGGTCCGCAGGGGATACGACGAACTGGCCATATCGGAAACGATAGGCTCGAACGTGTTCACTCTCCTGATAACCCTGGGAATTCTCGCGATAATGCGCCCCATCCAGCTGGATTACGCGACCGCGATGGTCACGGCCCCGGCGCTCCTTATCGTGACGGTCGCGTTCTTCATCTTCACCCTCAAGGGCTCGGTCACGCGCATCGACGGCGCGAACCTGATCGTGCTGTATATCATCGCGATGGCCGCGGAGATATATGTTCGGCTGAAGATGTGAAAAGCCTGACTTCGCCGCTGCGATTTCACCGGCAACGCGCCGCCATTCCCCCGACAATCAATAGAGATGCCGCCACCGGCCATTCTGATGCTCCATCGGCAGTTTGGGCAATCCTACTGCCGCAACTGGCGAACTCGGGGGACAAATTTTCGCAAAATTTGTCCGAATCGGAAATTCTTTTGAATTTACGATAAGATGAAAAAGAAAGAAAGCCGGGTAGAGGAAATGCCCTCCAAACCCCGGTAATCGGGGCGGGGATTTGAACCCCTCTAATCCGCTTGCCGCTGCCCGTTTTTTTCCAAACGGTTTTGACCCCACCTTTTCCTAAAAGGTGGGAACTGCAGGCGGGCGCATAGCCGATCTGCCAACCCGGCTTTCAATTCAGAAAACCCCTCCTCCGGAACAGCCCGCTGCACCGGAAGGCTTGGCTTTCTTGAATGGAATTGCTCTAATCCATTTAAAAATAATTCTAGGCTAGTCAATCCCGTAACATATGGGCTCATAGCTCAGTTTCGCCCTCATCACGAAGGCGGAGAGCAGCTTGGTAGAGCGTCGGACTTTTACTTTTTGGAAAACGCGATTAACAGCCAGTTTTTGGCCGCTTTTTCCTAAAAAGCGGAAATCCGCAGGTCGAGGGTTCAAATCCCTCTGAGCCCGATACTATTCCCAATTTCCGACCGCAGATCGGCGCTTGTTTCATAAATATAAAAAAAGCGATAATATTGCACGGCATACCCGGGTTCACACATCGTGGTAGAGGTGGAATTCGTAGGGATGGGGGCGAAGGTTCAGCGGGCTGATTTCCTTGTTGCGCTTGAAATCCACCCAGGTTTCGATGACGTCTTTTGTGAAGACGCCGCCCTGCAGCAGATAGTCGTGGTCGTTTTCCAGCTCCGACATCGCCTCTGCCAGGCTTTGGGGGAGTTTCTTGATTTTCGCCGAGCGGTCCTTGGGCATGTGGTAGATATTCTCCCGTACAGCTTCGCCTGGGTCGGTTTTTTTCCGGATTCCGTCCAGACCTGCCATCACCATGGCGGCGAATCCGAGGTAGGGGTTGCAGCTTGGGTCCGGAGGGCGGTATTCTATCCGTTTTGCCGAGGTGTTGCCTTCCGGAGTCAGGGGTATCCTCACCGCGGCGCTGCGGTTGGCCTGGCTGTATGCGAGGTTCACCGGAGCTTCGAAACCGGGGACCAGGCGCTTATACGAGTTTGTGGTCGGCGAGAGTATTGCTGCGAGCGAGTGGGCATGGTCGATGAGGCCGCCGATATAGTATAACGCGGTCTGGCTCAGGCCCGCATAGCCGTCTCCCGCAAACAGGTTCGCACCGTCCTTCCAGAGGCTCTGGTTGCAGTGCATGCCGGACCCGTTGTCGTTGAAGACGGGCTTGGGCATGAACGTCGCCACCTTGCCGTGCTTCCTCGCGATGTTTTTCACGATGTATTTGTAAATCATGACATTGTCCGCCGCCCGGGTCAGCGTGTCGAAGCGGATTCCGATTTCGCACTGGCCGGCGGTGGCGACCTCGTGGTGGTGCTTTTCGATTTTCAATCCGCACCTGCGCATGGTCAGAATCATGTCCGTGCGCACTTCCTGCAGGGCGTCGTTAGGCGGCACCGGGATGTACCCATCTTTGAACCGGGGGCGGTATGCGAGGTTTCGCTTCACGCCGTTTCCGGAGTTCCAGATGCCCTCGTCGGAGTCGATGAAGTAATACCCGGAGTTCTCGCTCTGGTCGAAACGCAGGTCGTCGAACACGAAGAATTCGGCCTCGGGGCCGAAATATGCCGTGTCTGCGATGCCGGTGGTTTTCAGGTAGGCCTCTGCTTTCCGGGCGATGGTCCGGCAGTCGCGGTCGAAGAATTTCTTGCAGTGCGGGTCGTATACGTCGCATATCATGGACAGGCTGTTGCTCGCGAACGGGTCCACAAAGGAAGTGGCGTAATCCGGGACAAGCTCCATGTCGCTTTCGTGGATCTCCTTGAAGCCGTGGATTGACGAGCCGTCAAAAGGCAGCCGGTCCTTTTCAGAAAAATCCAGCAGGTCCTTTGGCATCGTGAAGTGCTTCCACTGGCCGAAGAGGTCCGAGAATTTTACGTCGACAAGCTCCAATCCTTCCTTTTCCGAAAGCGCTTTGGCTGATTTTGCATCCATTCAAGTCACCCGGCCCCCTAGAAGCGTTGTGAGCGTTAGGGTATTAAAATATTGCTTAAATTCGTTTAAACAGAACAAAATACTGGCAGATTTATAAATATCAACATCAAATGTTCGTAATTATGAGCAAGAAGACGCAGGAAATAGATGAAATGGACGCCAGAATAATGCGCGAACTTATCGCCGATTCAGGGCGCTCATACCGCAATATCGCGAAGCAGATAGGCCTGTCCCCGGCCGCCCTCGTGGAGCGCATAAAGTCGCTTGAGAGGAAAGACTTTATCACAGGCTACGGCGCGAGGGTGAACTACCTCAAGCTCGGTTTCGAATTCATGGCGATAGTCGAGATCAGCATGTCAGGAAAGAACCTGATTGCGATAGAGGAGAAGGTCGCGAAGCTTCCCCATGTGGCCGCGGTCTGGGACACCACCGGCGAATACGACGCATTGGCGGTCCTGATGTGCAAGACGAGGGGGGAGCTGAGCGCAACGGTGAAGAGGATACTCGCCACCGAAGGCGTTCGGAAGACGAATACGAACATGGTGCTGAACGTCGTCAGCAGGCTGACGGAATTCGGCGAGGTCTGATTATGCATTCAGCCGCTTTTCCCGCAGGGTGGGCAGATGCGGCTGCTTGGCGGCATGGATGGGTCGGGCCCGTAAAGCAGGTCATGGTAGCCGTTGCCGAGCGTCTCGATCAGTTCTCCGTCTATGGGGCCTGATTCGTCGCCTCCCTTGAGCAGGAAGTGCGCGGCGCCTCCGCGCTCGGAGATGTAGTGCCATTCGCTTGTCCGAAGCTGGAATTCGAACGGGACAAGGATGGCGCCCCCCTTGCCCTGCGCCCGTATGTCGAAATGGAAGCCGTGGTATCCGTTTGGTTTCTTTTTGTACTCGACGCCGCAGGCGAAGCTCCCCATGGGTTCGGGATGCAGGATGGAGAGCGAGGTCAGCACGTCCGCTATGGCCTTGACAGCGATTTTAAGTGCCGGGATTCTGATGACGTCTAGGAGCCTGCCGATTTCATTGAGGTCGAACTGCCGGTTTTCGACCCCCGGCTCCACTGCATGGCCCGAATCCTTTATGAGCTGGTCGATGCCCATACCGTTGAAGCGCGAGATTATCGCCCTTACGGCAACCATGTCGTTGAAACGTCCGAAATCGAAGCTGGAAACCCGGCTGGTGACGAACTCGCTCCTGCACAGGCGGCTGTCGATGGGCGTGGCTTCGTAATCCTGGAGAAGGAAGCGGTACGCCTTTTCCATCTGCTTCCCCGGATGCTTCACTTTCCGTACAGGCACTTCTGCCTCCACGCCGTAGGATTCCAGGGCACGCGCAACCATCCGCGCGGCCACTTTCGCCAGGTGGTAGGTGCGGGCTATCCGCTCATTCGTAACCGGGTCGGCCATGTTGGCAATTACACGGTCGTGTATCTCCGGATGGTTCACCCGGTAGGACTGCTGGAAGATGTCGCCGGAAAGCTCCTGGTAGCCGTAGAATCCTGCAAGGGGCGCCCATAGCTTCTCGGCCGCTTTGAGGTCCAGCTTCATGGCAAGGCGGGCTTCCCCAACCGATTCATACTGCCGGATTATCGAAGGGACGCCGTTGGCGATGAAGCCGGCGAGCTGTTCTTCCGTGTCGTGGGTCAGCGAGCAGTCGGGTATCTTGATGAGCGGGGCGAGCGGGCGCCTGCCGTTATTCAGCAGGGCAAGGAATTCCGATTTGGGAGCGCCGCGGCGTTCGAGGGCGGTAAGCTTCTCGAAAACGTCCAGCTCTTGAAGGAGCGCGTCATCCGCGATTCCTCGCGGAAGGAGGCCCGGGAAGTCTTTTATCTTGCCGGAATCCACCACGTGCAGGAACGCGAGCCTGCGCCGCAGAAGGTGGTTGATGCGCAGGGAAGGATCCTTGCCCTCATCGCGGATTATCCCTTCATCGATGATGTTGAACCGCGTCGCTTTGGTGTAGACGGCATGGGAATGGTTGTACTGGTTGATCTGGCCCATGCTCTTGTAGAAATGGCGCATGCGCTGAATGTCGGACTGCGCGCTTGGCAGCGTGGATATTATCGCCATCATTAAACACTTGGTAAAACAATTTATAATACTTACATTCTTCCTATTTCCACCACAATATAACTCCGGCGGTCCGTGAGGCAAGCTGGCAGGCGGATGATGGGGATGTGTCTAAAAAGATTAAAAAAAGGATTGCAACCGCCCTAACCCTGCGCGCCCTGAGGCATGCTCAGGCAGCGAGGCGGTTCCCGGTCTGGTCGGCGCCAAGGGGCATGTATATTCCGGATACAAGCTGGAACGGCATGCGGCAGGCATAGGGCTGCACGATGGATTGAATCTCGGCCAGCCTCTGCATGAAGCGTGCGCGCTCCCCGTTGTGGAGCGGGCACAGCTTGTACACCTCATGGCCGGCAGTTCCGATGTCGGCATTCCTGTGCATGGCCGCAGTGCGAACGATTATCTCCAGCGGGACCATGCGCGGGTCGCGGCTCACCGTGTCTATGTGTATGCTTTGGTAGAGGGTGACGGGTTTTGGGCTGCTGACATAATCGACCGGGGGCAGCGTCAGAAGGTCGCGGACTCCGTTCGCCCGGGCCGCAGATTGAATGCCGCCGGCATAGAGGTACGAGACTACCTTGTATAGAAGGTCCTCGTTCTCCGTGATTATCGTGGCGCCGGCCCAGTCGTGGACCATGTCGACGGAGATATCCTTCTTGATGGCCTTGTATATCAGCCCGCCTTCACCTTTGAACGGCCTTTTCCGAACGATGACGGTCCGGTCGTCCAGCTGGGATAATCCGGCCGACATCGAGTCGTTGTCGTCTGCCACCAGCACCCGGATGCCGAGCGTGGTCGACATGTCGGAAAGGACCGAATCGAGAATCTTCCCGGTATTCTGGAGCGCGGGCATCAGCCCCCTTACGCGGCCGGAGAGCTGGGCGACTTCCCGGGGGTAAAGGTAGGCGACCGCATTGTCCCTCATCTCGCGGTAGGCGGTCGTCAGGCTTCCCCAGTCTGCTATCGGGCAGTATATGTTGAGCATCGGCCATGCCCAGGACTTCTTGACCTCTTCCCAATCGTTGTGCATCGGGAATATGCCTGGCATCTTGGTCGATGCGGCCTTGACCGTGCCGGGCAGGTGCATGGCCATCATGTCCGCTATTCTGGCATACAGCACCACCAGGAGGTCTGTGAGGTCGATGGAGCAGTCGTTCAGCAGCTGGTTGTAGGCATTCGAGCGCTCGCCAGAGCAGCTGTCGAGCTTCTTGAAGCGGTTCTGGAGCAGGAACCTTTTTTCAAAGCCGGGTATGAATGGCTGGTTCGGGATGTGGCTCACCGAATCGAGCGAGTGGTAAAGTATGAGTTCGGCTACCTGTTTCGAGAACGGGTCCGCGCCGTTTGTCGAGGGAAGTATCAGCTTTCCCCGGACCGCGGCCCTAAGCACCTGGTATACGTGCTTGTAGATGTCCTCGGCCCCCAGGGCGACATAGTGTTCCCGGGCCTGCATGGCCATGAATTGTATTTCCGGGGATAGTATGGAAAGCTCGTCCTGTTTGCGGAGCTGCAGGGGCTCTACCTGGGGCGAGAACGGGAGGTGGAAAGGAGAGGATTTGGGCTGGACTGCCTTTGAAGCAGCCCCAAGAAGGTAACGTGTGGTTGCCATAGTAGTATTATGGTCAAAACCCCTTTTAAATATATGTTTTTCCATTTTGTAACACACTCATATGCACTGGACTCACGTCTGACCTTTCGGAAACCCTGGTCGCAAGTGGTTGTAGGAATTGATGATTTATAAACATATGTCACAAAAATGTTCCGAATTTCGAAAAATCAGGGGGCTGCTTGTCCGGTTTCACGGCGGCAGTAGGGCATTCACCTGAAAATGAGCTTGGCCTTCTTCAAATCCGCGTGCGTGCGGGAGCCGGTCAGGAAGGCGCACATCCGCATCTGATTCTGGAACGTCTCGATATAGCCGTCAAGCGAATGCTCCCTAAGGGCGCGGATGAACGGATATGCGGCGCCGCACATATCGGCGCCGAGTGCGATGCATTTTGCCCCGTCTATACCGTTGCGGATACCGCCGCTCGCAATCATGGGGAGGACGCCCCTGCACTGGATGATGGACTCCGCAGTCGGTATGCCCCAGTCCTCGAACCCGGGCACAGCGTCCGTGCGGAGGTATTCCACCTTGCTCCAGGATGTGCCGCCGGCGCCGGCGACATCAAGATATTTCACTCCCGCGCTCTTCAGCTTGATGGCCACGTCCTGGCTGATGCCTGCGCCGGTCTCCTTGACCACGACAGGAACGGAGAGCTTTTCGCATGTCCTTCCTATGGCATTGAGGACGCCGGAAAAATCCGTGTCGCCCTCGCCCTGAATGACTTCCTGGAGGGCATTCAGATGTATGGCCAGTGCGTCCGCTTCGATTGCGCTGACAAGGGATTCGACCTGGCTTAAAGAGTATTTCTTGAGCTGGTAGGCGCCGATGTTCGCGAGTATCGGCACGCCTGGAGCGACGTCCCGGACCCGGTACGTCTTCGCAAGCTCCGGCTTCTCAACCATCGCGCGCTGAGAGCCGACGCCGAAGGCGAGGCCGTATTTCTGCGCGGCCTGGGCAAGGCTCCGGTTTATGCCTTCCGCATCGCCATACCCGCCAGTCATCCCGGTTATCAGAATCGGATACCGGAGGGTTTTTCCGAGGAATTCAACGGAAAGGTCGACCGAATCCATGGAAACCTCAGGAAGCGCGTTGTGGATGAAGTCCATCCGCTCAAGCCCGGTGGTCCTCGCGTATTGCGCGCCCTTTGATACCACAAGCTCCACGTGGTCTTTCTTGCGCGATTCGGTCTTAGACTTGTCCATCGGATTACCTTGCCAGCGGGTACCTCTCCATGTACATCTGCGTCTGGAGCACGGTGAAGAACGGCAGGATGAGAAGGCAGTTCACAAGCAGAACGAAGAAGCCGGAGAACGGGCTGGAGAAGACGAAATCCGCCGCGATTTTTACTGCCGAGACCGACAGAAGGAGAAGGATTGTCCAGAGAAGCACGAAATGCGGGTTCTGCAGGGCCATCGCAACCGAGCGGCGGATGGCGGTCGGCGTGTCGGAATTGTCTATCACGACAGCCGGAGGCACGAAGAAGAGCAGGGATGAGAGGACAAGGGTTGCGAGCGGGTAAATCCAGGACTGGAACGGGTTGTCGTAAGTAATCAGCTGGAGGATGAACATGATTAGCAGGAACATGGTGGAGATATAGAATATCCTCATGGCGTATGTGCCCATCGCGCTGATCACTTCGTGCCTGATGGATGTCAGCGTCCTTTTCGAGCGGATGATGATGTTGATGTTCACGAGCGTGTCGCCCATGATGAACATCGCGAAGGCGTAGGCGATGGACGTGATTATTATGTCCAGGAGGGAGAGCTCCGGGAGCGAGCCTGTCCTGAGAAATACCCCGCCAAGGGCCAGATACGTGGGCGCGGGAACCAGGACCGGCACCAGGAACGCGAGTATGAACGGCACGGAAAAGACTATGATGAGGCCGAGCCTCTTTAGGTAGAATTCCTGCGCATACTTGAAAGTCCTGGCCAAGTCGTCATCCATGCCAACAATTCGAGCGCATGGTTTAAATAATTCTCGGAATTGGGAGCGCCCGGCGCGGCGCCCCCTCCGCCAGCATCCGGCGGATGGGATTAGCTTTAAAAAAGGAAGCAGATGAATTAATTCGAAGACTTGTCATATTCAGAGGTTTTGATATGAAAACTATTGATGCGATTGTGGAGGGCGGAAAAGCAACGCCCGGACCGCCGCTTGCGCCTGCGCTGGCGCCCATGGGCGTCAACATTGGCCAGGTGGTTGCGAAGATAAACGAGATGACGAAGGATTTCTCAGGCATGAAGGTCCCTGTGAAGGTCCACGTGGACCCGAAGACCAAGTCGTTCACGGTCGAAGTGGGGAGCCCGCCTACCGCGGAAATCATAAAGAAGGAGGCCGGCATCGAGAAGGGCGCCGGAAACCGGGAGGCCCCGGCCGGCAACCTGACAATCGAGAAGGCGGTCGCGATAGCGAAATCCAAGAGGAACTCGCTCGGCAAGGAACTCCGGGAAACGCTCAAAGAGGTGCTCGGCTCGTGCGTCAGCATGGGCGTCACCGTCAACGGAAGGAACGCCAGGGAAGCAATCAAGGAGGTCAACGAAGGAAAGCACGATTCGCTCCTAAAAGGCTGAGGCCATGAGACACGCGCTCCTCCTTCTACTGGTATTGGCGGTCTCGAACGCATCACTCGTATGGGAGTTCACCAGCGACGGCGCGGTGAGCAGCAAGCCCGTGATTTACCAGGGAGCGGTCGCCGTCGCATCCGATGACGGCATCGTCTACGGGCTGGATCCCGCCACAGGAGTCCGCAGGTGGCAGACTGCAGTCGGCAAGAGGCCGAATGAGCTGATTTCCGCGGATAACGCGATTTACCTCTCGACCAGTTCAGGAAAGGTGGTAAAGCTGGGGGCCAACGGAGCCAAACAGTGGGAGACCAACCTCAACGTCTCGGCATACAACGTCTCCCGCATATACGGGATAGCGGTGAACGCCAGGGAGCTTTTCGTCACGGCAAACAGCGGCGTATTCATCATGGAGAAGGACGGCACCGTGAGGTCGAAAATAGCGGCATTCAACGACTCGGTTCTCAGCCCCCCGGCTGCAGGCGCGGATTATGTGATTTACGGAAGCGGCGGCCAGCTCATTCGCCAGAGCGAAACCGGGCAAACGCCGTGGAAGGCCCAGCTGGATGAAGGCTCGTTCTGGCTTTCCCGGCCCACTATCGAAGGCACCGTCGTCTACGCCGGCGCTCTCGATGACAAGATGCACGCGTTCTTCACGGCCACAGGCGGCGATGTCTGGGCGGTTCGCACGCGCAACTGGGTTGTAGGCACCCCTCTCGTCCAAGCGGGCGTCGTGTATTTCGGCAGCAACGACGGAAGCATATATGCGGTAGACAGCGGCGACGGATTTGTACGGTGGGCGGCAAGGACGCAGCTGGCGGTCCAGACCCAGCCTGAATCGGGCCTGATGGGCGGAAGAACGGTCGTCTTCGCCGGCGGGACCGACAAGAGCATCTACGCGATAGAAACCGAAACCGGGGAAATCGTGTGGAAGGGGTCGTCGACGGCTTCGGTCGGAAGCCCGCTTTTCTACCAGAACAAGGTCATTTTCGGCTCTGACGACGGCAAGGTATACGCATACAGCACCGAGAGGGCATGCTCGATAACAAGCCCGCCCGAGGGGGCGATTACAGGCCTCAAGGAGCTTGTCGTGACAGGCAAGCACGTCTCCGAAGCCGGCGGCGCCACTGTGCTCGTCCAGGTGAATTCGGGGGAATGGATGCAGGCGAACACAACCGATGACGGCTGGATATTCTACATCAACCCGAAGGCGATGCTCGCGCCCGGGCTCAACGTCATATCATGCCAGGTGGCCGACGCAGGTGGAAGCGAAAGCGGCCCCGCATACACGAGCGTCAGTATAAACCACGACTCGGCCGCGCCCTTGAGCGACCTGGTGCTTGCAGTATCGCCTGAACCGATTGAAGGCAGGAATTTCACGGTGTATGTCAACGATGGCGATGACGGCTCCACCGTGGACAGGTTCAACATATCGTTCGGCGACGGCGCGGCGATAATGTCCGACAAGAATTATACCACGAGCATAGCATCGCCCGGGGAGTATGTCATCACGGTGAAGAAAATCGGCTTCAACGACGCCACCATGAAGATAAACGTTAACGCGAGCGGGGTTAATCCGCTTTATATCGCGGCAGGAGTCCTGCTCATAATAATCCTCGTATGGCAGGTCTGGACCAGGTTCCTGAGGCAGAAGTTCGCGGCCAGAAAGAAGTAGCTTGCGGGGCAGGCGGCGTCAGAACAGGTGGTGGTCGTAATGCTCGTCGCTAATCCTTAGCGGGCGCGGCGCGTCAGCCCCCATCGGGCATGAGCGGATGTCATAGTCGTCGTGGAGCGCGCGCTGGATGTCGATATGCTCCGCCAGGGGAGCGCGGTTCCCGAACGAAAGCGTCGCTTTCGTTTCCTCTCCGGCCTTGCGCGTAGCGGTATTCCTGCGGGTGTTGGGATTCATATCGAACCAGATGGCGGGTTGTGATTAAAAACCCGAGTTCGCCAGTTGCGGCAGACGAATTGCCCAAACTGCCGATGGAGCATCAGAATGGCCGGTGGCGGCATCTCTATTGATTGTCGGGGGAATGGCGGCGCGTTGCCGGAGAAAGCGCAGTGGCGAAGTCAGGTTAAAAAGGATGGCGGCGGGCGATGCCGGAATCCGGGCGGGGCGCCGAATCCGCCCATCATTCCACGGTGACGCTCTTGGCAAGGTTCCTGGGCCGGTCGGGATTGACGCCCCGGAGGACGCTCGTGTGGTATGCAAGGAGCTGGAGGGGCACAATCAGCGCGAACGGGTAGAGGATGGGGTCGGTTCCCGGCGGAAGCGCTATGGAGATGTCGCTCTCCTTCTTCACCTCGTCGTCGTCGGTTATGCTGAGGATGAATGCGCCCCGCGCCTTCGCTTCCCGGATGTTGCCCAGCAGTTTCGGGAGCGTCTCGTCTTTCGGCGCCAGCGCGATTACCGGTACTCCGGGGGTTATCAGGCTGAGCGTGCCGTGCTTGAGCTCTCCGCCGGGATACGCCTCGGAATGGATGTAAGTTATCTCCTTGAACTTCAATGAGCCCTCATAAGCGATTGGAACGTTCCGCCCCCTTGCTATGAAGAACGCGTTTTCCTTGCCGGCGATTTTTTGGGCGACCGCCTTTATCTCGTTGTCATGCTCCAGCATGGCGCCTATCAGCCCTGAGAGCGGCTTAAGCCGCTCCTTGTCGTAGAAGAGCTTGTAGATTACAGCCAGCTGGGAGGTGAACGTCTTTGTCGCTGCGACGCCCACTTCAGGCCCCGCATTGAGGAATACGACGCAGTCGGCGAGCGCGGTGACCGTGGAGCCGACGACGTTCGTTATCGCGATTTTCCTGCAGCCTTCGGCGAACCTGAGCGCCTGCAGGACGTCTGCGGTCTCACCGCTCTGGCTGATGGCTATGACAAGCGTTTTTTTGTCGGGCTTCGCGATATACGGGTAGTCGCTTGCTATGTAGGCCTGGGCCACCCTGCCCGTGCTCTGGAGAAGGTATGAGAGCATGATGCCAGCGTGGTAGGACGTGCCTGCTGCGATGATGTCGATGCGTCCGCTAGCGCATATGAGCTTCATTGCGTCTGCCGTGTCGGAAGAGAGGCTTTCGTTTATGAAATGCTTCTGGTCCGATATCTCCTTCTGCATGAAATGCGGGTAGCCGCCCTTTTTTGCCATCTCCATGTCCCAGTCCACGGTTATCTGCTTCCGCTCCGCTTCGGCCCCGTCCGCAGAGTATATCTTGTAGCCGTTCCGGGCCAGGATTGCCATGTCGCCTTCCTGGAGGGGAACGAATGTCCTCGTGTATTTCAGCATAGCCGGGATGTCCGATGCGCAGAGCATCTCGCCCTTCCCTGCGCCGATTATCAGCGGGCTGTTGCGCCGCGCGATGAAAAGGCGCTCCTCCTTGTCCGCTGCGCTCATGGCGACAATGGCGTATGAGCCTTCGAGCTGGCCGATGGTGCGCATGAATGCCCGGATTAGGGGCTGGGTCTTGGCGTTCTCTTCCATCAGGTGTGCGACAACCTCGGAATCGGTGTCGGAAGCGAACTTGTGGCCCTTGGCTGCAAGGCTGTCCCGGAGTTTCGCGTAATTCTCAATGACGCCGTTATGGGCCAGGACAATGCTTCCGGTGCAGTCCGCATGCGGGTGAGCGTTCGCCCTGCATACGGTCCCGTGCGTGGCCCAGCGGGTGTGGCCCAGGCCGATGTTGCCCCCTATCGAGGTGAAACGGAGCGCAGAGGAGACCTCCTCCACCATGCCCTTGTCCTTGCGGACTTCAAGCTTGCTTTTTGGAGAGAGGACGGCTATCCCGACCGAGTCGTAGCCGCGGTATTCGAGCCTTTTTAAGCCGTCCGTTATCGCCTGCGAGGCCCGCCCGGACCCCGCATAGCCGATTATCCCGCACATAGAATGCGATAGAAGAAGGGGGAAAAAGAGTTTAAATGAATGCCGATGGGCAAGGGCAAGCGGGCAAAGCCAATCCGCACGATTCCACTGCCGCATCTGCTCAGATGGGAACAAGGCGGCCGTTGCTTAAATCATACCTCAGGCGGCTGATTGCCAGCTCTCCTGAGTCCAGCATCCTGGAGATTACTGGCTCGCCGTTCACGGTCATCGAGCGCAGGTCGGCCTCCCACTTGTCGAACATGGCGGTAACCGCCTTCGCATTCGCGGCTGTTCCCGGAGCGACGAACGGGATGTGCCTGACGCCCAGGTGCTCGACCGCGTAGAGGATGGAGCCTTCGTCGAAATCATCGAGGCCGTCTTCCGAGCCGGTCGTCTGGAACACCTCGTTCTGGAGGGCGTGGGTGATGGTCCCGATGCTGAAAGGCAGCAGGTTGCTTCCGACCATGATGGCATGGGGCTTCTGCTTCGCGAGGCGCTCCGCCAGAAGGCCGTCGGCATTCGCGTCTGCGTGCCTTTTGTTGAAATTGTCCACCAGGAGTTCCACCAAATGCGACGGGCTCGCATTCACTACGGTTACTCCGCCCTTTTCCCAGTCGTAGTGCAGCGCACCGGTGGCGCGCCCCCCAAGGCCGGGAAGGTTGCGGAGCTTGGAAAGCTGGGCTATCGCATTGTCATATGGCGAAGGCCCCACGACTTCGTGAAGCAGGTTGTCCAGAGGCGTGCTGCCGGTCGGCTTCATGCCGCCTTCGACCCATTTCACGCGCTCCTTGACCGCGCCGCAGTTGCAGTGCGCTTCGTCAAGGCATGCGCCGTCGGGGCGCACGAGCGATGCCACCTGCGCGATTTCATCCAATGAGGCGGTCTTTTTCCCCGGTATGACGTTCCCTGCGATGTAGATGTGCAGGCCCACCAGGGTATCCTGCTCGCTGTCGGTATTGTGGACCCGCGCGTCGGAGCAGCGGACAATCATGTAGTCGGCCTGGGCGGCCATGATTTTCAGATAGCGCTGGTGCGCGGTCATCGGGGCGCCTTTCAAGGCGGCCACGTGCTCGGCATTACCGGCCAGGATAAGCTCGAGCGATTCGCTTGCGGAAAGCCGTCCTTTGGCGTGCATTTCGTGCAGTTCGTTTAGCCGTGAGCCGTCCATCAGCCTGCGCTGCATGCGCGCCCGCCCGGCCCCTTCCGGCTTCTCAGCAATCTGGTTCTCCTTTTTGTGGCTAGCCATGAGCTTAATGACTTCAAACTGTTTTTAAATGTTACAAAAACTGCATGGTATTGATGGGTTTGCCGTTTGCTTGAGGCCTTCGGAAACCGGCAGGTGCAGTATTTTTAAATCATGGAATCCAAGAGCTATTTTACAAAAAGCGCCAGTCAGAGGAATGAGAAAATGGACCAGAACGAAGCCTTGAGCAGACTGATGGAAGGGAATGGGAGGTTTGTAAGCGGCACGATGGAGCAGAAGAACTTCGGGCCCAGGCGCGAGGAGCTGAAAGCGGGCCAGCAGCCGTTCGCGACGGTCGTGGCGTGCTCGGATTCCCGCATAGTGCCGGAGTTCATCTTCGATGTGGGCCTGGGGGACATATTCACGGTCGTGAGCGCGGGCAACGTCGTCGACAAGATAGGGATAGGCTCGGTTGAATACGCCGTCGGACACCTTCACACCCCGCTGCTTGTGGTCATGGGGCATGAGAAGTGCGGCGCGGTGAATGCGGCATACCACGGGCATGGCGAATCGAGCATCGTGGCAATTGTGAAGAAGCTCGCTCCTTCGATAAAAAAGGCGAAGAAAGGCGGGGCGGAGGAGGAGGAGCTGGACAGGGCCGCGATTTTCAATGTCAAGGCGGTCATGCGCAAGCTGAAGAAAAGCCCGGTGGTGAAGAAGGAGCTTGACGAAGGCAGGCTCAAAATCGTCGGCATGAAATACCATCTCGACGGAAAAATCGAAATCATTGCATGAGGGAGTCCGGCGGGGGCGGCGGACTGGAAGGCCGCGCCCATGTTTTTTTCTTATCCTTCCTTATTTGTTTAAAAATATTCGGCGCGAGTTGGTAGCATGGAGAAAGTGCTCATTCTGGCCGGAAGCAAGAGCGACGAAGAGATTGCGAAACAGGCCATGGACGTCCTGAACGCATTCGGAGTCGCTTACAGGTACGAGGTCGCCTCGGCGCACAGGAACCCGGAGAAGGTCGACCGGCTCGTACGCGAGACGAGCGCCCAGGTATTCATTGCGATAGCGGGGATGAGCGCCGCGCTTCCTGGAGTGGTGGCTGCGCGGACGGCGAAGCCGGTAATCGGCGTTCCCGTGAACGCATCCCTCCAGGGGCTGGACGCCCTAATGTCCGTGGCACAGATGCCCCCCAACGTGCCCGTGGCCGCAGTCGGCATAGGAATGGGGAAGAACGCCGCACTTCTCGCGGTGCAGATTCTAGCGCTCAACGACGCGGCCCTGTCAAGCCGCCTGCTTGAATTCAAGGAGAAGCTCAAGGCGTGAAAGGGGGGATGTGGCGACAATGGCAGATTCAGAGAAGATGTACCAGCTGAAAAAACAGCTTCGCCAGCTCGAGTCGTACCGCGGCAGCGGGACCGAGCTGATTTCCGTCTACATACCCGCAGGCTCGCCCATACACGAGATGGGCAACAAGCTCAGGGAAGAGATGAGCCAGGCGAGCAACATCAAGTCCAAATCCACCAAGCTCAATGTCCTTGGCGCGCTTGAACGGATCATGAACCATTTCAAGATATACAAGAGGGCGCCGCCGAACGGGATTGCCGTGTTCGCGGGCAACGTCTCGGACAACACGGCCAAGGTCGACATAGAGCTATTCTCCATCGATCCTCCGGAGCCTCTGCATATCGGCGCCTACCGCTGCGACAGCAGGTTCTTCCTTGAGCCCCTGCAGTCGATGCTCGGCTCGACCGATTCATACGGCGTCGTCGTCCTGGACGGCAGGGAGGCCACGGTAGCCATCGTAAAAGGGACGAACATCACCGTGGTTAAGAAGCTCAACTCGACAGCCCACGCCAAGATACGGAAGGGAGGCCAGAGCGCCCGCAGGTACGAGAGGCTTATCGAAGAGCAAATAGAGGTCTATTACAAGAGGGTCGGGGATGCGATGGATGGCGCATACCTCAAAGACGAGAAGCCGGCGGTGAAGGGCGTCATAGTGGGCGGCCCAGGGCCGACCAAGGAGTTCTTCATGAAGATGAGCCCGTTCAACTACCAGCTGAAAGTCCTCGGCGTGGTGGATACGGGCTATACCGACGAGTACGGCATCCGCGAGGTGCTCTCCAAAAGCGAAGCCATCCTGTCCCAGCAGGAGGCGGTAAAGGAGAAGATTCTCGTGGACAGGTTCATCAAGCTCCTGATAAACGAAGGCCTTGCCACCTACGGAGAAAGGGAGGTCCGGGAGGTGATTCTCTCGCACCAGGCGGAGAAGGTTCTCATCTCGGATGGCCTGACGCACATTTCCGGGCTATATAGATGTCCCTCATGCGGGGCTGAGGAGAGGAAGGCGTCGCGCGAGAAGCCCGGCGACACTGCCCCGTGCGTAAAATGCCAGGCCCAGATGAAGCTCCAGTCCAGCGACCTGCTCCTGGACGAACTGAACGAACTGGCAAGGCAGAACGACATCCCGGTGGAGATCATATCGACCAATACCGTCGAGGGCAACCAGTTCCTGACCGGGTTCGGCGGAATAGGCGCCTTCCTGAGATACAAGCTAAGGTGAGTGGGGAAAAGGCGCCCGATGGGATTCCGGAATCGGATTCGCTACCCCCAGTTCTCCCCTCCGCCGAAATGGGGGGGCGGGCGAGGGAGCATTTAATTTGTTGTTAGTACCTCTTTATGCCGCAGGTGCCCTGCACGTAATCCGCGCCCACGGGAACGACCATGCCGTTCGAATAATACGAGACTTCGCCCGGAGCTTCCTTCACGTATATTGTGATGCCGTTTTTCAGCATCGCGAAGCATTCCTTGGGCGGGTGCGCCCCGTCGGGAGCGACGCATCCTTCGCTGCCGAATGAGAGGTAGGTCACGCTCTTGCCGCCCATGCCGCTGCTGGCCGCGAAATCCACCCCGCACTGGAGGATGTTCGTGCTCACCGGGGCGCTTCCGGCCCCGCGCACGTCCATGACGATATAGACATTGGCGGCATCCAGGAATATCCCCTTGAACGTCTCGGCATCCACCTTCGCCCCAGGTACAAACGAGTTCTCCGGGAGGGTGATGAAGTAGTATGCAAGGAAGACCGCGGCGCAGAGCAGGGCGACAACCGCGAAGGCCTTCATGGGACTGCCAGCTTCCCCCCTGCCTGCAGGCGGCAGCGGCATCGGGGATGCCTCGTTCGGGACACCGCCCCAGGGAAGGACCTGCTTTTCCTCTCCCGTAACCGCTTCGGGCACATCAAGCCGACCCGTAGGAGGAGCGGATGCTTCGGTTTCGACGGTTTCAGCGGGCCCTTCGGATTCCGGGGGTTCCTGATTCGCCGCCTCCTGCCCGGATTCAGGCTCCGCCTGCTCCGGCTCGGGAGGCTTCTCTATCCTGCGGGGCTTGAGCTGCCTCGGAACTGCCGAAAGCATCGCCGGCTTCGCCGCCGCCTGCGGCGGCGCTTGCCCGATTTCGTTTTCAGGCTCGGGCGATTGCGGTTTTTGAGCCGCTGCTGCCCCCTTACGAACGTTCTTCGGCCGGGATTTTTTTGCTGCCATAAGCATCAACTGAAGAGAGCCACAAGCGGGCATGATTCGTAATAATCGAGATTGGAGCGGATTTCCGCGCGTGTCTGGTATATCACCGAGAACTTCGGCGGCTCGTTCTTCGGGGAATACCCGAGCAGGAAGGATGATTCGGAGCTGCTGGTTTCGCCGAGGCATTCGGAAGACTCGAGCGTCTCGTTTCCGCCATTGCTGTCTGTCTTCGTGCAGGTGCTGGGCGTCAGAACGTAGAGCGACCAGCTCTTGTTGCTTTCCGCCAAGGATGAGGCCAGGGTGGATGCGCACATGCGCATGGCATTGGCATCCGAAAACGAGGCGTTCCTCACGTCCACGAGAATGGATGTGGAATTGCGGGAGCCAAAATCGGCCAGGAATTCGGGCAGCGTCGCATCAGTGGACGTCTTTCCCAGGAAGAGGTACATCATGAAGCTGAATACGAAAAGCAGCACAACAACGCACAGGAATGCCGCAAGCAGGATGTGCGAGGTCTTGGGTATCGTGAATCTGGTCGTGGAGAAGATGTAGAGGAAGACCAGCATGGCAATCGATGAGAATGACAGGAACACCAGGAGCGAGAACAGTCCGAGCGTGGCCGGGCCCTCCGGAATCTCGGAGCGGGGCACCACCTCGGTCTTCTCCGCCA
Organism: Microcaldota archaeon; assembly: GCA_022627495.1. Lineage (GTDB taxonomy): Archaea > Micrarchaeota > Micrarchaeia > Anstonellales > Bilamarchaeaceae > Bilamarchaeum. The sequence goes on along the minus strand of JAKEGJ010000008.1, from coordinate 17,415 downwards.
CGCTGGCTATCCCGGAATTGACCTTGCGGGCGAAGCCACGGAACAGCAGGAGGACGCGCGTTGCCGGCGTCTCGCTCTCGCTTTTCAGGAGGTCCTGCTCGATTTTAGTCAGAGAAGTGTAGTTTGACTCGAGGGCCGCAAGTTCAGCCAGGCTGAGCCCGTCTCGGAACTGGGCGTCGAGGTCCGACGTCTGGTTTTTGAGCAGTTCGAGCGAGCGGAGCGATACGGGGTCGAGGTCCTTGCTTTCAAGCACTATGAGAAGCGAGTTTTCGAGGTTCTTCGCTTCCAGCGTGGCGTTGTAGCCGCCCATCAGTATTCCCGTGCCTGCCCTTACCTCTTCGGTCAGGTTTGAGTATTCGCCAATGTCCGCGTCCAGGTTGTCGAAGTGGTGGGCGGAGATGTCTTCTGGAATGGTCGCGTGCAGGGACTTGAGGCTGTCAAGCTTGGCCCCGAAGCTATTGTTCTGGACACGGCCGAGGGCCTCTTCCGCATCCGCTATCGCCATTGCGCCGGTCTTGTTGAGGGGGGCGAAGACGTCATCGTAGTACGTGGCCATGTTGTCCTGCCGGACGTGTTCCATGCGCGTCACTGTGCGGTCGTAGATGGAATCAGACGCGCCTTGGAAGTCGCTTAGCGGGGCGAGCTTGGCAGCGAGCGCTGCGGATTTGGTCTTGATTGCGTCCGCCGCAGCCTGGTCAAGGTCGAAGGAGGGGCATATGGCCCAGCACTTGAGCTGGCAGGCCGCCCGGTCCACAGAATCGTTCAGCCGCGGGGTGCGGAATATTGTCGATTCCACCGTTAGCGAGAGGTTCTTGAGCTCTCCGGAGGTGTCCTTGATGTAGTTGATGTTTTCAACCACGTTGCTGTCGTTCATCGTTGAAAGCATGTACGTGTAATTCGCCAGAAGCCCGTCCATCTTGAGGCTTGCGGGGGTGAATTCGGTAAGGGGCCCGATAATCACCGTGGGAGAGCCGAGGCCCAGGCCCTGGCCGTAAACCGAAAACAGGAGCATCGCGTTCTTCAGGCAGGACTGGTTGTCCGTGCAGCGGACCGGGACGCCCGAGATGGTTATCTTGCCGTTGGAAAGCAGAATGTCGTCGCGGCAGACGTATTCCTCCTTGTTCTTGAAGTCGTAGCCGTTGTTCCTGCTGTCGTTGAACTGCTTGATGAAAGCCTCGAGCTCGGCTATTTCCGCCGGAGTGGGGTAGTAGGTCCTCACGTAATACGAGTACATCGCGGACTCGATTTCGGACTGGTCGGTGAGCGGCTCGCCGCCTTTCAGCAGGAACGTATCGGCACCGTTAATCCGGACTATCGAGTAGGCGAAACCGCCTTCGGTGTAATTCGTGAAGGATATCGTGGCATTTTTCTCTTCCGGATAGATGTAATCGGACAGGTTGAAAGCCGAGAATATGCCGATTAATAACAATAGGGCCGCTACGACTTTATGGGAGGTCATCGGAGATAATTGGTATACCTTATTTATATACTTTTTCATCTTTCGCGGCTAATCACGTAGGATGCGATTTCCAAGAGGGAGCGCTTGTCCTGCGAATCCGGAAGGCGCGCGAGCTCCCGGTTCGCTTCCTCCACGAGCTTTTTGGCGCGCGCCCGGGCGTAGTCCACGGAGCCGGCCCGCGTCAGGGCGCTGATTGCCCAGTCCAGATCCGCCTGCTCGCGCGAATGCGCCGAGAGGATTGAGACGAGCTTCTCGCGATCGGCCTTCGGGGCGACGGACAGGAAATGCACCACCATGAGAGTCCGCTTGCCTTCCGAGATGTCCCCGCCGATTTCCTTCTTGTATTTCTCGAAGTCGCCGGTGATGTTGAGCACGTCGTCCTGTATCTGGAATGCCGCGCCCAGCTTCTCCCCGTATGAGCGGAGCGAGCGCGATACGCGGGCGGATGAGCCGGCCATCATGGCACCGGTCTCGCACGAGAGGCCCATGAGCGCGGATGTCTTGCCCCCGATCATCAGTAGGTATTCGTCCTCGCTGACGTCGAAGCGCCCGCCGCGTATCCATGAAAGCTCGAGCCCCTGGCCGTCGACGACGCGCTTGAACGAGTCGGCGTAAAGCGCCTGGAGCCGGATGAGGCGCCGGGGCGGCATGTCGAAGGAGAGGAGCTTCTTCCAGAGGAGCGTGTACAGGGCGTCGCCGGAATTCAGGGCGATGGCTATGCCGTGGCTGACGTGCAGTGCAGGCTCCCCCCTCCTGAAGCGGGAGTCGTCCTCTATATCGTCGTGGATTAGCGTGAAGTTGTGGAACATCTCGATTATGGACGCCGGAGCTGCCGCCGACAGGTAGTCGCCCCCGGCTGCGCCGCAGGAAAGGATGGTGAGGGCGGGGCGGATGCGCTTGCCCCCGCGCCGGATGAACGGCAGGAGCATGCCGTAGATGCGCTCGTCCTCAGGCCCCAGGGACTCTTCCATGAGCGCCTCCACCTTCGAAAGATGGCTGTTGATGTGGGAATAGAGTTCCATGGCAAAACCTTGATAAGCCCGTTATTAAAAATTTTACCAATTCCGGCAATAGGGGTTGCCCGCGGGGCCGCTAAAGCCGTTTCGAGTGGCCGCATCCGCACGTTATCCTGAGGCAGTCGTTCTTCCTGTCGAAGGACACGGTTGCGGTCTGGCCTGGTATCCATATCAGGCAACACTTCCTGCAGAAGCTGTTGCGCAGCTCCTTGGGAAGTTTCGTCTTGTTCTTCTTTAGAAGCTCGAAGGCCATTTTCACGTACCTTTTCGAGCGTTCGGCGTTTTTCGCGGAATAGGCTTCGCGCGCCTTGGCCAGCAGCTTCGCTATCGACGAACGCACGCTGGAATTTATAATGCTTTTCCGCGAACTCTGCATGCAGTTGGTTCGATGGATAACTTTATATACGATTACTTTGTCCGCCCGATATGGGACCGCACGGGGTATAATCTGGTGAACACCGCGGCATACGCCCTGATTGCGCTGGCCGCAGTGTACGCCCTGAGCATCATCCTCAGGAACCGCGTGAAAATAGATGGGGAGTTCATCCGCGGAACCCTCTGCTTCGTCCTTTTCGGATCCACGATGCGCGTCGTCACCGACGCGATAGACAACCGCGTGTTCCAGCCGGTATCGCCCGCCCACCAGTTCGTTCTCGACAGCCACCTCTGGGATTACGGCTATCTCACGGTCTCGCCAGGCATCTACATACTGACGGCTGCATTGATGCTCGCGTCGCTTGCAGTGCTCTACCGGTTGAAGCGCGTCGGATGGCTCCAGTACGCGGGGCTCGCGCTGTGGCTCCCGCACTTCCTCCTCCTTGTGCCGTTCATGTCGTACGCGGCATACGCCCTGCCCGTTTTGGCCCTGGGGGCCGTCCCGGCATACGCCGCATGGGTTCATTTCAAGGACCACGCGCTCGCCCTGGTCGTCGCGGGGCAGGCGCTCGACGGCGCGGCCACGTTCTTCGTGATAGACATCTTTTCGAAGGTGTCCGGAGTCGCGTATTTCGAGCAGCATGTCGTGGGGGGGTTCATCGGCGCGTTCTTCGGGACGTTCTTCGCATTCTACATCCTCAAGGTGGGGATAGCGTTCGCAGCCGCCCACGTGCTGCGGACTGAGAAGATGGATGGAGGGGACCGCAATTTCGTGGCGCTGGTCCTGATGATAATGGGCTTTGCGCCCGGGATAAGGGACATTCTGAGGATGGTGGTCGCGGCATGAATGGAAGGGAACCCACAGCGCGCGGAAGGGAGTTCATGGAGATGGCGATAGCCAAGGCTATGGAAGGCGTGCGGAGGGGCGATTCCCCGTTCGGCTCATGCATCGAGCGGGCCGGGAAAGCGGTTGCGCTGGCGCACAACACGGTGCTTGAAAAAAAGGACGCCACGAACCATGCCGAGATGAACGCAATCCGCCTTGCGTGCAGGAAGCTCGGGTCATACAAGCTTGACGGGTGCACGGTATATTCGACGACCGAACCTTGCCCGATGTGCTTTTCAGCGATTCACTGGGCCGGCGCAAAATCCATAGTGTTCGGCACCCGGATAGCCGACGTCAGGCGGCTGGGATTCAACGAATTGACGATAAGCAGCAGGAGAATGAAGGGGGAAGGCAATTCGGAAGTCGCAGTGACAGGCGGCTTCATGAGGAAAGAGTGCCTGGCGCTCCTGGATTGCTGGAAGGGCCGGAAGGGGAAAAGGACGTATTAGGCGGGCTCATTCGGCCGGGCAGGCGCCCGATAAGCCGATATTCCGAAGCGCCTCCGCTACGCGCGCGTTTTTCGACTCGTGGAAGTGGCTCACAAGTTTCTGCGCGAATCCCAGGGCGCCGACAGGCTCGAGCCCTTCTTTCCTCCGCAGCCGGTTGATTTCTGCGAAAAGCGCGGGAAAATCCCTTGTTCCTGGAACCTTGACATTCATGTTTTCACCTGACACTCCCTCTGCCGCGGGTTGCGCTGGGACAATAATCAGCCTGTGCAAAAGGGAATTGAGTGGTTACTGGTGATAAATGATTATAAATGAATCGCACGGCACGGCCGGGGGCACATCCGCATTGCGCATTCAGAACTTGGATGCTATTGCCAGGAGCAGGAGTAGGCCCCCCAGGAAAACGAGCGGCAGGGTGATCTTCGCCACCGCCACAATCGAATTCACGGTGGAAATAACTTCAATCGACTGCTTGGCCCCCAGGACGCGGATGTCGAACCACCGCGTGTCGGAGAAATACTTCGCCGTCTGCATGTCCGACGCCGCTTCCGTGCAGGCGCCGCGGATAATGCTCAGGGCGTTCTCCTCCTCCTTGAGGGGGTTTAGAACGCCGCGCACCATGTTGGTCTGGTGGGTGTCCGTCGTGAACACGCCGACTATGAATTCGCGGCCAGAAGCCGCCCCGAGCGCCTTGACATCGGCCTCGATGCGGTCGCGGAAGGCGGGGGTGACGCCGTTGGAATCTATCAGGATGAGCACGTATTCTGGTGACGATGAGAGCACTGCGACCTTTATCCCGGCCTTGCCGACAACGTCCGATTCGATCTGGCGGAACGCCGCCCCGATGCGCAGCGGCCTGCCTGCAGGCGCCTGCGCAAGCGCGGCGCGTATGGCTCCCAGGTAGCGGTAACCCACGGGGCTTCCGGGCTCGAAACTGGTTATGTCCCCGGTCTCCGCATTGTGCTGGTCTATCACCATCGCTTTCGCCGCGTGCTTCTCGGCCTCGAAAAGCAATGCAAGGCCAAGGCCGAAGTTGATGTCCTCCGTGACGAGGGGGGCGCGGCTGAGGCCTATAATGGCGGAATCGTTGATGCGCAGGGCCTCGGCGCGGCATTCGCCCTCCCTGCCCACTGAAATCGAAACCTTCGCATCCTTATAGGCCGAATCGGCCAGGGACGCCTCGAACGCATCGATTATCTTTGACATCTCGCTCGTAGCGACGGGATTGAGGTCGTGGGTGACCGTGCCGTGGAAGACGAAGGTCTTCGCGTTGTGGCGGCGGTCTATCTCCTCCGCAATGAGGTGGGAGAACTCGCTCCCGCCGAGGTTGCCGAACGGGCCGTAATGGACGCATGGCGTTACGAAGTATATGTCCCCGCCCTTGCGCCTGAAGCCCGAGACGCACAGCACCGTTCGGACGTCCTCGCCCACCTGCGCGAAGACTTTTTCGACATCCTTGTTTCGGTAGAGCCACTGGCTGAAGAGGTAGGACATCGCATCCGTGCTGCTTAGGCCCAGATTCTTCTTCATCGGCGCGTTGATTATGTAGAAGAACAGGACGAGCGCGGCCAGGAGAACCGCGGAGGAGATGAAGAACTTGGCGGCCGTCCCCAAAAACGGCTCGTCCGTTACGTAGAGCGCCTGGTTGCTCACGAGCGAGACAAGGTAGAGCAGGAGCTGGATAATAGCGAAAAGCAGGGAGCGGTACTTGTGCATGAACACGAAACGGGCTATCACGTACCAGAACACGACGACGATGGCCGCGCCCAGGAAAAGCACTAGCTGGGCCAGGAACGGGTTGGAGCCGGAAAGGAGAAGGCTCACCCCGTACGCGACCGCATAGACGGCCTCGCCCCCCAAAGCGGTGGCGGCTATCCTGCGGTAGGGCATCTTCCGGCTCATGAGCTTTATCACGGCGGAAGAGAGGAGCGCGGGCAATGTGAGCAGCATGAGGCCGTCTGCGACCGCGCCCTCGATGCTCTTGCCCGACCCCAGGTTTATCAGTAGGCCGAATGATACGCCAAGGAGCAGGATGGAGAGCACGATGTAGCGCGCCGGGGGGAGGCTGATGAAGTAGGACGTGAGGTTCACTGCCTGGTTGATGTTCTTGCTCATCGGGTATCGGTTTTTAATATCATTCTCAATGGTTTAAAACGATATGTCAGCCCTCGTGTGCCCTAAATGCGGAAGGACGGAAGAGGAAGTCGAATTCATCGACGCCTTCTGCAAGGACGACTACCCGGTCAGGCTCAAGCTCCCGGATAGGATGGAGCTGGAGCAGTGCACCCGGTGCGCGCGCGTCCGCCTGCAGGGGGAGTGGATGCAATTTTCGGACAAGAAGATTGCGAAGTACATCATCTCGAAATGCAAGGGGGATTACGATTCGGCCGGCTACGACATGGAAAGGCAGGCGGCCGTGTTCGTGATGAGCGGGAGCGGGGCGAAGGTCGAGCGCATCATCCCGCTGGATTTGAAGAAAACAATCTGCCAGCAGTGCTCAAGGATGAGCGGCGGCTATTACCAGGCCATCATCCAGCTGCGCGGGGACCCCCTCCGCGTGCTCGGGAAGGGCACGATGCTGATTAAAAGGCTGGAAAACCGGACGTTCATATCGAAAAGCGAGGAGAAGGACGGAGGGCTGGACATATACGTCGGCAATTCCAAGGCGGTCGTGGAAGTCGTAACCACCCTCGGCCTGAAGACATTCATAACGAAGAAGCTCGTCGGCCGGGACCAGGGGAAGCGGCTGTACCGGACTACATTCCTTATCAGGCTCTGAGGGACGGCCTCAGGCGGCTTCCGTGCCTGCAGAAGAACTGCCCCCATTGCCGATGCCCTGGGGCAGCCGGAGGGCATCCGGCACACCCGGAAGGTGCAGGAGGGTGCTCTTGAACCGCACTATGAGCGCAAAAGTCGCCGCCTGCGCGAGCGGGATGCCGAATAGCGAGAAGACGAGCGTCGTGCCGCTCTCGCTGAGGCCCAGGCCGGCTATGGTGGGGGATGGGACGAATTCCAGCATTGTCACAAGCGGCTGGAGGAAGAAGTAGAAGAGCACTTCCGGGAATTCCGTGCCGAGGCTGATGCCGACGCTTTTCGCGGCGAAATACCAGGAGAGCGAGCGGAACACCCAGCTCACCATTATGAGGGCGAGGATGTGCGGCGTCTTCCGGACCACCACGTGCGAGCTGCCCTGCATCCGCACGAGCACGTCATAGAGCCTTGAGAGGAGCGGCAGATTGCGCACGAACGAGAAAATGCCGAGAAAGCGCTTCGAGAAAAGCACCAGGAGCATGACGATTATGAATGCGCCGATGACCACCGCGCCGGCCATCAGCACGAGCCCCTGGCCAGGCCCCAGGAATACAATCATCAGGTAGAGGATTGCCAGGCCCCCTGCCACGACCTTGAATGCGAAGTCAAATATCTGGGGGCCGAAGATGGAGAGCAGGGCCTTTTCGGAAGGCACGCCGTAATTGTACCTGAGCGTTGCCGCCGTCGCGAAATATCCCGCGCGGGACGGGGTGAAATCGGCCAGGAGCATCCCGACGAAATGCGAGCGGAGGATGCGCATGAACCCGGTCCCGGCCTTCATCCCGTCAAGCAGGATACTGATTCGGTAGGCCATAACCAGGTCCATCCCGAGCAAAGAAAGGAGGCTCAGGATAAGCAAGAACAGGTCCATTCCGGCCATCCTTCCGAGGACTTCCGAGACGCCGACGATTTGGAGCAGGGCCGCCATGATGGCCAGGGAGATGAAGGCGTTTATGAGTATGAGGATTGTCTTGCGGTCCATGCAGTCACACCTCCCTGAACCTCAGGACGAACGGGAGCTTCTTTGTGTCCGGGGCTAAGCCCGGCGATGGCGGAATCAGCCTGTTTATGCGGTTGGCAACCGCCAGCGTTTCGTCGATGGTCTCCTGCCCGAGAATGCCGGCAAAGCAGTTCAGGAAACAGATGAGGTTCTCGGCGCAGAGGTAAAGGGCGGCCCTGAGGTTCCCGCGCACCTCCTCCGCATCCCCTTCCCGCCCGAACGTCATGCCGCCTTCCATATTCGGCGTGTTGTGGTTGATGCCGAAAGTGCTGGAGTGGGATTTCTGGCAGAACGCCCAGTACTGGCTGTAAAAGAGCTTCTCGTAGCTTTCCTTGGAGTACAGCTCCTTCATCATCTTCTGGAAGCTGTACTTGCGGCGCAGGTTCTCAAGGGCGCGCTCTTTCGTGTTCGACCATTTGCCGTCCTTAAGAAGCTTCAGCTTGTCCCCGTCCATCCTGGCCATCTCGCGGTAATTCGCGTATATGCCGTCGTCGGTCAGGTATGCGTACTGCCAGAGGATGGTCTCGAAGACCGTGCGCATGTTGTTTCCGGCCGGGTCCAGGAGCCCGCGGCGGATGAGATGGTAGGATGCCGAGAGGTAGATGCTGTTCCGGTAGAAGAATGCCAGGAGGTCCTGCCGGCGGGCATCAAGCCCCGCCGCATTTCGCGAAATGGTGCCGAAGAGGGATAAGGACGCGGCTACCGCTTCTTCCATTAGCGCGCATTCTGACGGAAAGCGCTTCGCGCTTTCTGCCGCTACGCCCTCGTTCTGGCCATCAATGTCCCGGTATGTCGTATCTGCCATGTCGTTCCCCGCACCCGTCAGTCAATTATGACGTCCTTCCCGGTCAGCTTCTTGAAAATTGCCTCGCTGAGCGTCTTGTCTTCCATCTGGAACGCGGCGTACAGGTCGGGCCTCGCCGCCTTCAGGCCGCCAAAGAACGCGGATTTCTCGTCCCGAACGCGCAGGGCCTCGTTCGAACCGGCCTTCTCCAGCCGGACCTTCCAGCCCTGCACCTTAGCCTTAGCATCCAGGAATTCCTTTGATTTAACAAGTTCACTGAGTTTCACCGTCATCACCTGAACCCCAATTCCGCCTTTCCGAAATCCCCCATCCGGTCTGCCCCGCATCTGAAGGGTATTAATCAATCGCCCCGGCAGTCTTCACAATGGGATTCGCATCCCACACTGCGAGTTCCGCCCCCATGCCCCGCGCCTGCATGCGCTCCCTTAGATAAACCAGCGCGCCGCTGCCGTTACCAGTCGCCGCCATTCGGTCGAATGTCCCGGCCCCGAGTTTCGCATCGACAGCCCTGCGGACGGAGGTGAAATCCCCGCCCAGATATGCGGCGCCAAGAACGCTCGCGCCTGCAATCTGCTGGAGATAGAATGCCACAGTAGTTTCGGCGCCATAGCTGACGCTCCCAGGGTCGGAGCCGTGAGCGCGTGAAAGCTGCTGGGCCATTAGTTCTGTCGCGCCTTCATGCAGGAATTCCATGTTGCTTGGTATGACGGCCGCCCCGCGCCCGTCGCGCCAGCGAATCGTTGCCCCGCCGCCCAGGTATGCCGCATAATGCATCATCTCGTGCGCTATAAAATGGCGCCTGGCTGCCGGTGACGCATCGGCCATCGCATCCGCGTCCATCATGATGTGGTTGGTGCCGGGCTCATACATCCCGCCTGCGGACATGCCGCCGGTCAGCAATCCTTCGAATTGGAAAAGGCGGTGGGGATCTTCAGTCACAAGTGGCGGCGTTCTGGCAAAACGCCCTGCCAGCGCATCCCCGAGCACGCTCCGGTCCATCCATCCCGCGACTTCCACGCTGAGCCTCTCGGTCGAGCCCGCAGGCGCCTGGCGGGGGTCGGCCGGACCGGCGTAATCGCCGGGCTGCACGGCCGCAGGCCGCGCATTTGGATGCCTTGCGAGAAGCTGTCTCCGGTAAGAATCCTCCTCTTCCCTTGAATGCCTGCGGGCCTCAGCGAGCGTGCGGAAAGCGCGCCCCGGCCGCTCGAATCCCCGCGAAGCATCGCGGAAGCGGGATTCCGCATCCGCACCGGCCGCCAGGCCTACGCGCCTTCCCTGCTCTGCGACCCGCTGGAGCGATTCGGTGGCGGTCGCGACAGCGCTACGAAGGCGCTGGGCCTCTCCGGCGACAGGCGGAGGCCCGATGTGCTGCTGGACCACATGCGCCTGCCGGATGAGCGTCTCGGCTGCGCCGACGGCATCCCCCATGCGTTTCCCCATCTCCGGCCCCCCCATTTAGAACAACCCCGAAGACTCCATAGACCGGCAGATTTCGGCAAAGCGCCTCAGACGCTTCTGGACCGATGCGGTGTCCCTGCTTCCGGAAAGGGACTCCCTTTCCCATTCGCTCAGCAGGGAATAGAAGCGCTGAAGGCATGCGACGGTCTCCGCCAGGTCATCTGGCTTCTTTTTTGCAGAGTTCCATTCGGAAATGGCAACCTCCATCTTGGCGATGGACGAGCTGACCATTCGCTGCGTCTCGGTTTCCAGTTCCATGGGGGTCATAACCGTTTCCTGCGCCAAATCCTCACCTCAGTCTGAACATCTTCGGCTTCAGCATGCCCTCGGCCGGAAGCTCGCGGGACGCGATTATCCCCTTCTTCTCCAGAAGCTCCAGGTAGTTGCGTATCTGCCGCTTTGTCATCGGGACTTTTTTAATGAAGCGCTCGTAGAGGTCTGACGAGCCGAGCTCGCCCGCCTTCAGTATGTCGACGAGCAGGAGCTCCTCGGATGACAGCTTCAGCTCCGGAAGCTTGAATGCGGGCTCCTCGGTCAGCGCGTCCTCCAGGTCCTGGAGCATCACCTTCGCCCGCCCCGCCTTCTCCGCGCGCTTCGCGGCCTTCCAGAGGCGCTCTATGGCGACGCGCGCTGAGCCGCCTTCAGCCGAGCGCGCAACCTTTAGGAGGAGCTTGTCGTCGAATGAGCCCGGCGCGAGGGCGCGCTCGGCGCGCACGCGCAGGATGGAGGCGAGCTGCTCTTCGGAATATTGCGCGAATTCCATCTCTGAAAAGCGCAGCGAGCTCCTGATGCGAGAATCAAGCTTCGAAAGAAGCGCTTTGTTGTTCGAGAGGCCGGCGATGCCGAACGAGAGCTTCTGCTCGTTCGCGCGCGAAACTACATAAAGGAGCTTGTCGTGGCGCAGGCCGTCCATCTCATCGAGAATGAGCAGGATGGGCTTCTTGTAGTTCCGGACGAACTGCATGATGCGGTCGAAAATCTCGTCAGCGGCAAGGCCGCGGCGGGGAAGCGGGAGGCGCATCTCCTCCACTATGCGGTTGTAGACCGCCATCTGGGTGGGGTTCTCCCAGCAGTTCACATAGACCGGCAGGACGGCGGATGAGTGCTCCATGAGCTGCTTGATTATGTATTTGACGCACGTGGTCTTGCCGGTTCCTGATGCGCCGTGAATGAAGAGGTTCTGGGGCGTTCGGCGCGAAAGCAGGGGCTTGATGGAATCCGCTATCGCCTGCAGTTCGCGCTCGCGGTGGAGCAGCTCGTCCGGGATGAAGTCCGGGAGGAGCACCTCCTCCGAAACGATAAGCGAGGAGCCGCGGTCCGTCCCGTCGAAATAGTTCGGCATGCGCGATATTCGCAGGGAAGATTTAAATGCCCCGCGGAAGGCTGGCTTTTCCGCGGAAAGATTCTGATTCCCTGCCGGCATCCAGGCAAAACTGCGGCCTCTTCTTGCGAATTGCGCGGCCATCAGTCCGGCATCATTCGATATAAACCTTCTCCATCCGGTCGCCTTTGCGAAGCTTCATGACCGTCTCGGCGCCGTCTTGAAGCTGGCCGAAAACCGCGTATTTGCCATCCAGATGGCCGGCATCGCCAATCACTATGAAAAACTGGCTTGAAGCGCTGTCCGGGTCGCTTGTCCTCGCCATGCTGAGAGCCCCGAGGCCGTGCCTGAGCGAAGGCACGATTTCAAGCGGAATTGTTTTCTCCGAGCCGCCGGTGCCGTCGCCCTTCGGGTCCCCGCCCTGGATGACGAACCCCGGCTCGTAGCGGTGGAACGTGAGCCCGTCATAGAAGCCGGACTTCACAAGCTCGAGAAAATTGCCTGCCGTGATTGGCGCCTCGCCCTCGTGGATCAAAGCCTTGAACTTTCCCTTGTTCGTCTCGAATACGGCTATCGGAAGCGACATGGATGGAAGAATGAGGGGAAATGTTGAAAAAGGCTGGGAAAGGGATAAAAAACATTGCTGGAAAAAACGGGCGGCAACAGGAATGAAAGTTGGCGGGATGGGGTCCGCAAGGACGAACAGCATACCTCGCGCGTGTTACACATGTTCTTAGTTTCATAAAACTTGTATGAGTCATCAAGGTCTACGATTCGATCTTGATGTGCCCGCCCTGTTTTGCCAAGCGAAAATGGTGCACGGCATCCGAATCGTCTGATGCGTCCGACAGAACTTCGGAACGTCCAAGACAGTCGCGAATGTTTTTTCAGTTCGCGACAACACAAATCGTTGCGCGTCAAGATCGGCGAATCGATCTTGAGCATGAACAGGAACGTAACGACGTTCCTGACACCTATTTGCCGGTCAGACCATCGGACCGGGGCATGGGATTGAAAATCCCAGTAAGATGGAGATCCGGAGATGTGGGAAACGGACATGACAGGTCATATCGTAGTCGTAGAAAAAGTGAGTAAGAAAAACCATCGTCAAAAAAAGTCTGCTGAAGCCGGCAGCATTCACGGCTTCCAAAAACAAGAAAAAACGCCAAAGAAAAAAATTCGCGAAATACCAGAGGGTTCAGGTACTGCATGTGTTTGTCGTCTCATCCCAGGTTCCGCCATTCAAAATGCACATCTCCATCTCTTCCCCAAGTTTTCTTTGCTGATTCGCTTCTTTTAATCGCTCGCTAAGTGCCGGGCCAATGGCTTTCGTTGTATAGCCGGTAAGGACATTGCCCGTGCCAGTTCCATCATCAGCTACTAGCCCCGAGAATCCTGCCAGTGCATTGTAGCTTGAACCTCGCGTCAGGACAATGTGCACACTCTCACTATCATAGAAATTTATCTGAGCGATGTTATTTCCCTGGAAAGTGTTGCTGTTTGAGGCAATCAGGCTCAGCGCATAATCCATTTTTCCCTGGATCTTATTGCTCTTCCAGACGCTATTTGATATTAAGGAAGCCTGCAATGCTCCGGCACTGGTATTGAACATAGTGACATTATTTTGTTCTATAACAGCCGGATTGGGATTGCCGGCGTTATTGCTCAATCCCATGCCAATGGCTTTCGGGTTATTGCATTCGATAGTATTCCCTCCGATATAAACGCCGCCATCATACAAATCACCCAATGCAATGCCGACACCATAGTATGGGAATGCCGCTCCAGCGTATTGCGTTACAGTTCCCGGGACGATGTAATTGTTGCTGATTACCAGATTGCCCTTCGTCCATCTCGAAGTCACTCCGACCATAGAGCAGTTATAAATCTCGTTATTGCTGACCAGGCCATCGCATTTGGCTGTTTGGTAAATGATTCCGAATTGGAAGTCTGCCCTGACATTCGGATTGATAATGTTATTTGTCAGGTTGGCATAGCCAGCCGCACTGGTGTCGGGCCCAAATTTATACGATTGGTTTGTTGGCAGGGTATTTACCACAAAAAGCGGTACAATCCCTACAGGTACCGATCGGGTCCATATTTGAGCATAGAATACCTCTGGTTTCATATTCGTTATCGAGCACCCATCGACTTCCAAACCGCTCGATTTCCAGATAGAAATCGCACTGCCGCCTGATTTTTCAAAGTTGATGTTCCTGACCGCCCATTTGACAAAATCAGTGGATTGGAAGACATGGTGGCCGCCGATAATCTTGTTTCCCGGATCGCCGGCTATTTCCACATCCTGTGTGATTTCGATTCTGCTGCCCCATTGAGTCGTGCTATGAGCATGAGGATCATAGTATGGCGGAGACCGAGGGATAGGGATGTCGATTATATTATGCTCAGTCAAAACATGCCCGGGAATCAGGGAATTCGTTGGTGCCTTTAAAACCACCTTTCCTCCAGCTTTGACATTATTCACAGCCCATTGGATGTTTCTTGAGTCCATGGTGACCGGGGAATTGTAGACATACGTTGTTCCGGGAGGAGTTATTGCGTTGTTGCCAATAGTGTTAAAGTTGCCAGTTGGATAGACCCAGATTTCATCTTCAACACCGCCTGGAAAAGCCGCAACTCCCCCGTATGGCTGGCCTGCCTTGACAACATTGAAGCCATCCGGATTTGATGTGCCAGGATCCCATGGATCGGCTGCATTTGCCACTCCCCCCAGCCCAAGCCCCGCCGCAATGGCTGAACCAGCGGCAATTCCAGCTCCACGCACAAATGAGCCACGCGACATTCGGGCATTCAGCATCGAATTTCTCGATCCGACATCCCTTCTACCGAACCTGTTTGGTAAAGACATATTTACACCTGAAGAGGGCGCATTTCACCCCTCTGAATGGCAACTCAGGCGATATATAAAAAGGTTACGTCGTGTGATGGGGGGTGGATATGTGTGGATTATGGATATCTAATCTTTAGCCCGAAAAATATCGATTATCCAGAATCGGGTTTGGGATTGAACTTGGGTGGAGGGGTGGGGGGATTTTGGGGGCGGTTTTGGCGATTGTCAATGATTGCCAGAAGCCACTGCTGCGAAAACATGAATCATGGAATCCGCGGCTCGTCATCGCTATCGGTTCCGGATTTGCCGTGCAGAAAACAGGACAGAAACTGGAAACCGGAGACAGGAAACCGTTAAATGGCTTGCCGCGCCATCTGAGCTTGATGGCAATGGAACAGGTATGGGTCGTCAAGGAGAGCGGCGAGAAGGAGCTGTTCAACCGGCAGAAGGCGCGGAACGCGCTGCGCCGGACCGGCATGAGCACGAAAGAATCAGATGAAGCCCTGGCCAGGCTCCATGAGAAGCTGTATGACGGCATCTCGACGAAGAAAATCTACGCCGAGCTCTACGGCATCATCGAGGGCATGAAGCCCGAGGTCTCGCACAGGTTCAACCTCAAGCGCGCGCTTTTCGACATAGGCCCCACAGGCTATGAATTCGAGGATTTCATCGGGCGGCTCCTCTCGACGCAGGGCTACAGCTCGGATTTGCGCCAGACCTTGTCCGGCAAATGCGTCAACCACGAAGTGGACGTCGTCGCCACAAAGAACGGCCACACGTACTCGATTGAATGCAAGTTCCACAACCAGTATGGCACGAGGTGCAGGATACAGACTGCGCTTTATGTGTATGCCCGGTTCCTGGACCTCAAGGAGGGCGCGAAGAAGGGCCTCTGCCGCAATATAACGAAGCCGTGGCTCGTCACGAACACCAAGTTCTCCGAAGACGTGATACGCTACGCCGAGTGCATGGACTTCCCGCTCCTTGGCTGGAGGTACCCCCTGAAAGAGGGCCTCGAGACCCTGATAGACAGGACGCGCTGCTACCCCATAACGGTCATACCCATGGGCAAGGATGTCCTCGGCCGCCTCCTATCGCATAAAATCGTGACCGTCTTCGACATCCCCGAAAGCGCGCAGAAGCTCTCCGACGCAAGCGGCATCCCCCTCCCCAAGGCCAGGGAGGTCGTGGAGAGGGCGCAATACGCGCGCTAATCCTTTTGCAGGATGCTAACGCAATCCGAGAAAAGCCTGCAGTTGTACGCCCCGCCGCCCCACGAATCCGACTGCGACAGGACCGTAAGGCCGCAAGTTTGCGCCAATTGCGCGAACCGCTCGCGGGAGAGGTTCGAGCGCCAGCCGTCATTCCGGCTGATTCTGCCCATGGACGGCGCCGCGTATGCCATCCTGCCGATTTCCCCGAAAGGTGCGAGGAAGCGCCACAGCCATAATGTGGAGTCTCTGCGCCCGGGATGGTGGATGACCGCCCGTCCCCCGCCCCTAAGGACGCGCCGGATTTCGCGCAGGTAAGAGAAGACAACGTCCTCCTCCATATGCACGAAAGAGTCATAGGAGAAGACGAAATCCACCGATGAGGATTGCACGCCGCCAAGGGCCGTTCCGTCGTTCACGATAAAGGACAGGTTATCATGGCGGGCGAGCCGTTTCCTGCAATGCGCGATGCATCGGGCGGAGTAGTCGACAAGTATCGCATGCTTCGCCCTGCCCGCGATATGGGCGGACCAGCGGCCGTGGCCGGGCGCGATTTCCAATGCGACAGAGCCCTTGCCAAGATGGGCATCAATCAGGTGGCGCATTACAGACGCCTTCCATTCGCCGTAAGGGACGCGGCAGAATGCGGCCTGGTCGCTCCATTCGTCCCCGTCTTTCGCCCAGCTTCTGCGGCGGGACCATTTATCCAGATTCTGCCTGAGCGTTGGCATGATTGGTAATTCCACGCGCTTTATTAAAAAGTGAGCGCGGATTAATTTGCGGCGGTTGTCTGAAAAGAGTAACTGAAGTAGATGCGCTTAGGGGCGTCGCGATTGTGCTGATGGTAGCCTACCACATCCTCTTCGATATCGACTACCTGGGCATCGCCCAAATCGGCATCCATACCCTTCCGCTCCTGATTTTCCAGCGAACAATCGGGGCGCTGTTCCTGCTCCTGGTGGGGGTGTCGCTCACGCTCAGCGAAAGCGGAAACAAAGACGGCTACCGGCGCCATTTGCGCCGGGGCCTGGCGCTTTGCGCAGTCGCGCTTGGCATAACCGCAGCCACATGGGTTTACCCGCACGAGGGGTTCATCACATTCGGAATAATCCATTTCATCGCGCTCGCCACGCTAATCGCCCCTATATTCTTCCGGTTCGGGAGGCGCAACGTCCTCCTGGGGCTCCTGCTGATAGCCGCAGGATTCTTCACCGCGGGCCTGGAAACAGACTCGCCGCACCTGTTCTGGCTCGGCATAACGGCCCCGGGTTACGCCGCCCTCGATTATTACCCTCTCGTGCCCTGGTTCGGCGTCGTTCTGATTGGCCTGTTCGCGGGGGAAACGTTCTTTCCGGGTGGAGAAAGCAGGCTCAGGGTGCCGGAATCAGCGTTGACTGGCAGCCTGGCATGGGCGGGGCGCCATTCGCTGGCGATTTACCTCGCCCACCAGCCGATAATCGTGGGCGCGATGCTCGCTTACAAGGCACTTGCCGGGATGTGACTCGGCCGCAGCCGTATGCGATGGATGGGAGTGATGGCTTAAGCGGATTATGCTGGCGAAGCGGCTGGCATGCGCCGCAAATCCTGGGCTGTAGGGACGAACAGGCAGGAAAACGGAAATCGGGTTTAGGATAAGAATAATTGAAAATAATGGAAAAATTGGAAAAATAAAAAGATTACCTCTTCCCGGCCCGGCCGGCCCTGCCCCGCAGGTAGACTATGCCGAGCACGACCAGAAGGAGGAGCAGTATCAGGCCGAAGAGCATGCCCATATCG
>JAKEGJ010000007.1 GCA_022627495.1 Microcaldota archaeon | reverse complement strand
GCGATCCACTTGTCCATGGTCTTCTTGTCAATCCTGCAGAGCTGGCGAAGGTCGTTTAGGGGGACCCTCTTCCTCTCTGCGATTGTCCGAATAAGACTGTCCACATCCGTGCTGATTAGCGGTTCATCTACCCTGATTTTATCGTGAGCCAAGAACCTCACCTCTCCCGTAGGTTATTATGCACGGATAAGTTTATAAAGATATGACCACAACCTAACACAAAGAGCGAAAATTAAGATAATGCGGCAACTTGATTGTGCGGAAGGAAACCAGGCTATACGGCTTGCCGGGGCTTAACCGACAACAACCCGGAACTTGCCCGACAATTTGCGCACCGCGCGCGCGAATGCCACCTTCATGTGGGGTGCGTTCGCCTTATAGGAGTGGATGGTGAACAGCTTCGTGCCCGTCTTGAGCCTTGCTGCGCGGTCGGTCGGCCTGCCGAATGCCTGCCGCATTCCCTTTTGCAGACGGTCTGCGCCCGCGCCCGCAATCATCTTGTTCTCCCGGATGACGTGGTGGGGGTAGACGCGGACATGGAAATAGAACGCGCCGGGCGCCATCTTCT
Source organism: Microcaldota archaeon (assembly GCA_022627495.1). Taxonomy (GTDB): domain Archaea; phylum Micrarchaeota; class Micrarchaeia; order Anstonellales; family Bilamarchaeaceae; genus Bilamarchaeum. The sequence goes on along the minus strand of JAKEGJ010000007.1, from coordinate 45,113 downwards.
CCAGGTGCTTGTTCATGCTCTGCCTGGCGCTTTCGATGGCGTTGTCCCGGATTATGACGGGCTCTTCGCTTTTAAGGCTCATGACCAGGTCGTAATCCGGCTTCATGAAGCCCATCCTGAACTGGTGCAGATCCGCATGCGGCATCGCCTTGATGAAGGATTTCCTCGGCTTGCTCCGAGAAAAGCGCGTCCATGCGACCTTGTCGGCATCCCTGATGGCTCTTCCTGGTCTGATACCCATATTAGCATCACCTTGATTCTTTCAATTAAGTAGAAACTAACCGTATATGATTAGTTAGGTTTTTAAGCTATCCAGACAGCAGGCGGCGCAGAAAATGCTCGTGGATGAGCGTCGTTGAAAGCTCAGGGTGGAAGCACGCCGCCAGGTAGAACCGCCCCCCTTCGCGCTGCCCGCAGGCGACGATTTCACCGCCCCTGTTTGCCAGGACGGTTACGTTTTCCCCTGCGGAGCGGATTTTAGGGGCGCGTATGAAAATTGCGCTCATTGTTACCGGTTCCGAGTCCGGGGGGCCCAGTTGCACTTCCAGATTTTCTTCGAACGACTCGGTCTGCGTACCGTAGGCGTTCCGTTCAACGACGATGTCCATCAGGCCGAGCGTCTTCTGGCCCTCTTCTTCATTGTGGATTTTTTTTGCGAGCAGGATTGCACCGGCGCACGTGCCGAACAGCGCGGGCACCTCCCGCATCCGCTCGAGCATCCCTTCGCGCTCGCACAGCTTGTACATCGTGGTGCTCTCGCCGCCAGGGATAATCAGGCCGTCGAGCCTTTCAAGGCCGGCTGAGGTGCGGACATCGGATACGCGGCAGGATATGCCAAGCTTACGGGCGGCCTCTTTCGTGGCCGCGATGTGCTCGGCAACAGAACCCTGGAATCCCAGAACGCCTATTTCCATACGCATCCGCACTTCTTCCTTTTGAGTATCATCAGCTGCTCATTTGGCCGGTCGATATAGACCGACTGCACCGCCTCGCCCCAAGCCAGCCTCTTATCGAGAGGGCTATAATGCGAATAGCCGCGCTTTTGAAATTCCGCGACGAGCGCCTCATGGCGCAGGTGCAGAGCCTTCAGCCTTCCCTTCCAGCGGAGCGTCTCCGGGTGGCGGGAATATCCCTTCTTGCCTTTAGTGAGGATTGACCATATGGCGTGCACCTCGCGGTGCTCGCCCAGGAGATGGCTGCGGCAGAGCCGTTTTGGGGCGATGTCCCAGACCCTCAACAAAACACCTAAGCGCCTCGCTCGCTCATTTTCGTCTCGAGCGCCGACATTTCGAGCCCCCGCATGGGCTCTCCCAGGCCTTCGCTCGCCCTGGCGACCTTTTTCGGGTCGTTGAAGTGCGCGACCGCATCCACGATGCCCTTCGCCCGCTTCGCCGGCTCAGCGCTCTTGAATATCCCAGAGCCCACGAACACGCCGTCCACCCCGAGCTGCATGCACAACGCAGCATCGGCAGGCGTGGCGATGCCGCCTGCTGCGAAATTAACGACCGGAAGTCGGCCGAGCGACGCTGTCTGCGCCACGATGCCCTCGCTCACCCGGAACTCCTTGGCAAGCGTTCTGGGGTCGCCCCCGGCCAGGGCGCCTATCTCGTTGTTTATCGTCCTGATGTGGCGGACGGCTTCGACTATGTTGCCGGTCCCGGCCTCTCCTTTGGAGCGTATCATCGCAGCCCCCTCGTCTATCCTGCGGAGGGCCTCGGCCAGGTTGCGCGCGCCGCAGACGAATGGAACCGTGAAGCTTTTCTTCTGCACATGGAAATGCGGGTCTGCCGGCGTCAGCACCTCGCTTTCGTCGATGAAGTCCACGCCCAATGCCTCGAGCACCTGCGCCTCCACGAAATGGCCTATCCGGCATTTGGCCATCACAGGAATGGTTACCGCCCCCTGGATTTCCTTTATTTTAAGCGGGTCGGCCATCCGGGCAACGCCGCCTGCCGCCCTTATATCCGCCGGGACCCGCTCCAGCGCCATGACGGCCACTGCGCCGGCCTTTTCAGCGATGCGCGCCTGGTCGGCGTTAGTGACGTCCATGATGACGCCACCCTTCAGCATCTGCGCAAGACCGGACTTTAAAGTGCTCGTGCTTTTCGCAGGCATATGAATCAGATTGGTATGGCTCGGAAAGAACTTTAACTTATGCTGAGAAGGCCAGTTCATGAGGCCTTCCGCGAAGATGCTTGCGAAGGATTTGGGCGATGGATTAATCCAGTGCCAGGCATGCAGGAGATACTGCAGGATAGCGGAGGGCCAGGCAGGATTCTGCGGGGTGCGCGTGAATGAAGGCGGAAAGCTGAGGCTGACCGTATACGGAAAGCCGTGCGCGGTGCATGTCGACCCTATAGAGAAGAAGCCGCTGTTCCACTTCCTGCCAGGGAGCAGGAGCTTTTCGATAGGGACCTTCGGATGCAATTTTTCATGCTCCTTTTGCCAGAACTGGGACATCAGCCAGGCGCCCCATGAGGCACGCCAGAAGGACCCGCAGAAGTGGCGGTCGTATTTCCAGAAGCTCGTGGACATGTGCGAGGAATGGCCGCCGGAGCGCGTCGTGGACGAGGCCATCCGCAGCGGATGCAAATCCATCTCGTTCACTTACAACGAGCCCACAATATTCACGGAGTACGCAATAGAAGTTATGAAGCTCGCAAGGAAGAAGGGCCTCAAAGGCGTCTATGTGACTAACGGCTACGAATCGCACGAGTGCTGGGACGCGATAAAGGGGCATATCGACGCTGCGAATATCGACCTCAAGGCGTACAACAAAAAATTCTATACAGAACTGTGCAAGGTGCCGGATTTCGAGCCAATCAAGGATTCCATTCAATACGCGAAAAAGCTCGGAATCTGGGTGGAAATCACAACGCTGATAATTCCGGACTGGAACGATGACGAGAAGGAGCTGCTGGCCGAGGCGGAGTTCCTCGCGTCCGTGGACCCGGAGATGCCCTGGCATGTGACCGCGTTCCACCCGGATTACAAGCTCCGCGACAAGGAGCCGACGCCTCCGGAAATCCTAATCAAGGCCCGGGAAATTGGTAAGATGGCCGGAATTAAGCACGTCTATTGCGGCAATGTCCCCCTTAGCTATTCTGATTACGAATCGACGATTTGCCCCAAATGCGGCAAGGAGCTTGTCACCCGCAGGGGATATGACATTCAAAACATCAATATCATCGACGGCAAGTGCAGGTTCTGCAAAGCCGCCATAAAGGGCGTTTGGAAATGACCGGTATGGAAGTCAGGGAGCCGGCGGTGGCGGGGGCATTCTATCCCGATGATGCGCAGGAACTGAGGACGATTATAGAGAGGTACCTGCGGCTCGCAGGAGACGTGGATGTGAAAGGGAAGGTCAGGGGGATTGTGGTGCCCCATGCCGGATACATATATTCCGGCCCCATCGCCGCATACGGCTACAAGGCGCTCTCGAAGGCGAAATTCGACAAGGCGATAATTCTGGGGCCTTCGCACTACGCAACGTTCCCCGGCGCGTGCGAGTCCGGATACGGGCTCTGGGAAACTCCGCTTGGGAGGGTGAGGGCAATTAGCGCGAGCGGCTGGCCCGTGAGCGTTTTCCCCCAGGCGCACGGGCCGGAGCACTGCCTGGAGGTGCAGCTCCCGTTCCTGCAGGTGATATGCGGGGACAGGGATATCGAAGTGTGGCCCCTGCTTTGCGGCCAGGTGGAGCCTGCGGAGCTTGCCGAACGCATCATCAAGGAGTTGGATGCCAAAACAGTTGTTATAGCGAGTTCCGACCTGAGCCACTACAACGACTACGACACCGCCAGGAAAATAGACAGCATCGCGAACAAGGCGGTGCCCTCGCTCGACATACCCGAATTCGGGCGTGAAGGTGACGCATGCGGCAAGACCGCGATTCTGACGCTGATGCACATCGCAAAGAAGAAAAAATGGAAAGGCGTACTCCTCGATTACCGGAATTCCGGGGATACCGCCGGCCCGAAATCGAGCGTGGTCGGATACGGCTGCTACGCGTTCTACGAGGAGAGGTAGATGGCCGGAGAAGTCATAGCTGAGATTGAGGCGATAAAGGAGCGCAACGCGCGCGTCGAGGCGGACAAGGCATGGGAGACAAGCATCACCCGGAAGGCGGTCATCGCAGCGTTCACATACGCGCTATCTGTGCTGATACTCATGAGCATCGGCGCGCCCCAGCCCCTCCAAAACGCGCTGATTCCGGCGTTCGGCTTCCTCCTCTCCACGATGACCTTCAGAATCCTCAAGGGATACTGGGTACGGAATATTTATCGCAAGCGACGGAGATGAACGATATGGCGCTTGAAAAGAAGGAGAAGGAGTATCTGCTGAAGCTGGCCAGGAACGCCGTGAAGGCGCATCTGGCCGGCGGCCGCAAGCTGGACGTGCAGCCGAAAGACGTGCCTTCCAAGAAGCTAACCGAGAACGGCGCGTGCTTCGTCACCCTGCATGTGGGGGAGCGGCTGCGGGGCTGCATCGGGAGCCTCGAGGCGCACCGCCCGCTGGTCATGGACGTGATTGAGAACGCGCTGAGTTCGGCATTTGAAGACCCCAGGTTCTACCCCATGCGGCAGGAGGAGCTTCCCGAAGTCACGTTCTCCATCTCGGTCCTGAGCGCCCCGAAGCCGTTTCCGGTCAAGGATGCGGCAGACCTCCTGAAAAAGCTTGTCCCGGGCAAGCATGGCTTGATAATACAGAAGGGCTGGAATCGCGCGACGTTCCTTCCGGTCGTCTGGGAGCAGCTTCCCAAAAAGGAGGAGTTCCTCTCGCACCTGTGCATGAAGGCGGGGCTGGGGGCTGAGGCCTGGCGGGACACGAAGGGGATGGAATTCTTCGTCTACGAAGCCGAGGAGTTCTCAGAATAGTTAAAAAGGGTTGGTGCCTAACATCAAAAATCGCTTTTAATGCCGACGTCGCATAACCCGGTAGTGCGTCGGAAATCCATATGGATTGACGAATCTCGAACCGGTTTATTGAGAAAACCGATCCCCCTGGGATTCCAGGTTCAAATCCTGGCGTCGGCGTATTATTCATTTTTTAACCATTCTCGTCCTATAGCCATCCATGATTGTCCTGAACCTCAAGACATACCCTGAAAGCATACAGAAGGCGCTCCAATTCAGCGACATCGCGAAAGAGGTCGTGGACGAGACGGGGGTGCGCATCATCGTCTGCCCGCCCACGGTGCTACTCCATGAGGCCGCAGAAAGGTTCTCAGACGTCTTCGCCCAGCATGCCGACCCGGAGCCGGCAGGAGCGCACACGGGCGCCATCAACGCGGAGATGATAAAGGCCGCAAAGGCCAGGGGGTCGCTCGTGAACCACTCGGAAAAGAGGGTGGCGGACCCCTCCAGGATCAAGGCGACGATTGACCGGCTTCATGAGCAGCACCTCGAGAGCCTGGTCTGCGCCGCGACCACGAAGGAGGCAGCCGGGATAGCCTCTTTCAGCCCGACATATATAGCAGTCGAGCCGCCCGAACTTATCGGCAGCGGCATCAGCGTTTCCAAAGCCAGGCCGGAAATCGTCATAAATTCCGTGAAGGCGGTAACGGAGGTCAATCACAACGTGAAGGTCCTCTGCGGGGCCGGAGTCAGCAACGCGGAGGATGCCAGGAAGGCGCTCGAACTCGGGGCCGAAGGCGTTCTCCTTGCTAGCGCTTTCGTCAAGGCGAAGGACCCGAAGGCGTTCCTTTCTGGCCTCGCATCGGCTTTCGAATAATCCCCTTGCCGCGGGCATAGGTTTAAAATTATCGCAACCCCGATAGCGGCAGGGGTGATTGTATAGTTGAACTGAACCAGACGATATTGATGGATTCCGCGACAGCCGCCATACAGAACACGGCCGATGGCGCCGCGAAGCTGCTGCCGGGGCTGATAGCCGCTATCCTGGTATTCGTCCTAGGATGGATAGTATCCTTCATCGTGAGCAGGATATTCGCGCGCATCCTGAAGATGATTAAGCTTGAGGAGTTCCTCAAGACGCACAAGGTCGAAGACGCCCTCGGAAGCGTGAGGATTAGCGATGTGCTTGTTAAAATCGTTAAGTATTACGTCCTCCTGGTATTCATCCAGGCCGCGGTGTCGCTGATGGCCCTCGGGACCATCACGGACTACCTGACTACGGTGCTCCTGTACATCCCGGTCCTGATAGGCGCGGCGGTCATCGTCCTCGTGGCGGTGCTTTTCGGCGAGTACCTGAAAGAGGCGATTATCGACCTGAACAGCAAGTCTGCGATGGTCAGGCTGGGGGCGCGTGCGGCGAAGCTCGTCATGATTTATATAGGCCTGACGATGGGCCTTGCCACCGCGGGCTTCAACACCACGCTGATTACCGGCGTCTTCCTAACCATCATCCAGGCCGCGGCCTTCGGCCTTGCGCTCGCCCTGGGCATAGCGTTCGGGCTGGGCGGTCAGGATGACGCGAAGGAGATAATCAAGAGCGGAAGGAAGAACCTCAAGCTCTGATTTTTTTCTTTATTTTTCCGTTTTTTCCATTTCTTCGGCCCGGATGCCGTCCAGCAGCTTGCAGACGCGCGCTGTGAAATCGCAAAGGGCTTCCGTGATATTCACTGGAACGCTCCGGGGGATGTGGGAGAAGTAACGGATATAACTCACGATGCGGGCAAGCCCGGGATTATGGCCGAAATCCCCCTGGACGTCTTCCCAGCTTTTTCGTATCCTTTCAGTGATTTCCGGGTCGTTGGACGGCAAATGGACGCTGTCGCTCGATGGCCTCGCCGCAATCCTTTCTTTTGCGGTCGCCTCGGGGCATACGCACTCCACCAGGAGGACGGGGATGTCGAACAGGAGCGCCGCGTCATATGAACGGGCCCGGCTCCAGTAGGTCTGGTGCGGGCGGTCGACGATGGCCCCGTGGCCCCCCCTAAGCGCATGCAAGACGGAGAGGTCCATCAAGTCCAGTAACATGGGATTGTCTTCCCTGCGGTAGGGGACCAGCCCCATCTCCTGGCGCATCTCGTCAATGCCCACGTAATGGAAGCCAGAAAGTTCCTTCGCAAGGGCGCGGGCGGCGGTGGTCTTGCCGCATCCGTACTTTCCGCATACCATGATGAGCGGTCTTGCATACGCCGATGACGATTGGGCTAATACCACAAATACACACCTATTATAATATGATAAATCCTCTTTAAAAACCCATCCCACACTGAATGATATAGCTAATCGCGGTTGTAGTCTAGCCTGGTAGGACTTAGGCCTTCCAACAAACTTTTTAGGAAAAAGTTTGATCAAAAACTGGCGATAATGCCATTGAGGAAAGCCTATAACCCGGGTTCAAATCCCGGCGACCGCATCAGCTTTTCTTCTTTTTTACCAATCCGGATTCACTCCATCAGCGGATGCGCCGATTTTTCCGGTTTGGTGCATTTTTACAGCTAATCCGCCCCGCCCGCACCCAAAACCCATTTTCCGCATTGCTTTATTGGTGCGGATACCCGGTTTTCCGCCAATAGCTGTAGGCATATTACGACGTGAAAACAGCCGGAAAAAGAATAACGTTTATAAACTTAAGTTGCCACAAATCAGCAGGGGCACCAGGAAAGATAGTATGGCTCAAGGATTCAAACGCTTAGCTGGAATCTCGGCTCAGGGCGAGCCCGGCCAGGTTAAGCATTCGGCCCGGCCGTCCATCCCCCCTCTTATCGAAGGCATAGACAGGAACGAGGATAAGAAAAGTCTGGCGCTCACCCCTCTCGAAATGGCGCTATACCGGCTCACTTGCACGGTCAATGTCAGGACTACGCCGGTGCAGGATGCGGTGGTTGCCCTCATGAAAGAGCTGGGGGCGGACCAAGCGAGCATCCACCTGTCGGCTCACGGAGAGCCGAATGCGCTCGAGCATTACATGACGATGAATAGGATGGACGGCGGCTACGTCGCCGGATTCGAAGGCGGCGCCACAGGAGAGATGATCAGGGCCGCTTTTGACAACCGCTGGATGCTCTTCACCATTCCGCGCATGACCAAGAAGCACAAGACGAAAAACATCTTGTACCGATTCAACATGATACCCGGCGATACCGCATATTCAAGGCACAGCATAAAGAACGGAACCCGCCAGGTATGCACCGTCCCACTTTTCATGAGCCACAATGCGGGCGACCCCGAAAGTGAAACGAAGAAGCTGGGCGTCCTGACGCTAAAGGGCGAGAGGCTCGAGGTCCAGGACATCAAGCAGACCGGCACATTGGCAGTGCAGAAAGCGGCCCTCCTCGTGGCATGCGGGGCGAGGCTGCTCTCACGCATCGTGGATGCGCGGTTCGACCCGCTGACCGGCCTCGCCACGAGGCTTGAGTTCGAGACCCAGCTCGGAGTGGCCCTTAAAAACTACATGCGCGGCGGCCCGAATTTCTCGATATTCATTTTCGATGTGGACCTCTTCAAGCAATTCAATGACAGATACGGCCACGATACGGGGGATCAGGTTTTGAAGACAGTGGCCAAGGCCATCGGCAAGTGCTTGCGCGGCACGCCAATAGGGGATGTCATCGAAAGGAGGGCAAACGGCCACAATGAAGATGTCGACCTCTGCTACAGGTACGGCGGAGAGGAGTTTGCTGCGATACTGCCGCGCACAGAGCTCCAGGAGGCGCTTATAATCGCTGAGCGGCTCCGTGCATGCATAGAGCAGACTCTGCTGGAAATAGGCGGCAGGAGGCTCGGGATTACCGTGAGCGTAGGAGTGGGAGATGCCGACACGATAATCACGAGGACAAGCACCAGGGCCCTGGACATAAACATGGCGGACATCGTCCATGACGTAGATTTGGCCATGTACATGGCGAAAAGCCAGGGCAGGAACATCGTCGCATATTCGGTAAATGGCCTGGGTCAGGACCAGCGATACTCGGTATACCGGCCCGGCGCTTCAGAAATGTTTATAACAGCTAGGGGGAATACTCCTTCCAGCTAGCCTCCGTAGCTCAGTCCGCCTTTTAGGAAAAGGCGGCCCAAAACGCATTGATGAAAAACGCTTCGCGTTTTTGGCCAGCGTCCAAAAAAAGGCGGGAGCGATGGCAGAGCGCCTCTCTCGTAAACTTTTTTGGAAAAAGTTTAATCAAAAACCGGTCGTTTGCAAACCCTGCCGGGTTTGCCGACAATCAGTTTTGATCCACCTTTTTCCAAAAGGTGGAAGGAGGAAGTCGGGGGTTCAAATCCCTCCGGGGGCTTTATACTTTTTTAGACGCCGCAGTCATTCCGAAGTCCGGCCGTCGAAATGCTCTTCTTTGGCTTCTGCTTCAGCCTTTGTCCGGCGGACTGTGCCATCCTGATGCTCTGGCGGGGAGTAAATTGTGTAAAGCCTGAGGTCGGCCTTTTTTGACGTGTTGATTACGTTGTGTCTGGCCCCGGCAGGGACGATTACCCCATCCCCGTCTTTAACGAGGTGTTCCTTTCCATCGATAACGACCTTGCCTTCCCCGCCCTCAAACCGGAAGAACTGGTCCCGGTCATCGTGCGTCTCTTGCCCGATTTCATCTCCGGGCTTTATGCTCATCAGCACAAGCTGGCTGTATTTTCCGGTATACAAAACCCTTCTGAAATCCGTGTTTTTGCTCGTCTCTTTCTCCAGATTTACTGCATATCCTTTCATTTTCATCACCTAAGCCATTTTTTGCGAATCAGGATGGATATCCCGCTTCATCGGGGCGCTACAGGACGGAACAGCTCACCGAACGGACGCCCTTATCCTTCTTCAGCAAGGCGAACAGCTGCCTGATGCGCTCCGCATCCGAGCACACAATCAGCACCTCCAGGCAGATGCCGACATGGTGCTGGTGGATGACGGTTTTTATGCTGTCCTCGAATTCATGGAGGAGGTCAGAAATCCCATGCTTTTCCGCAGGGCGGTATGTAACCATGAAAACCGCGTCGGTATGGCCTTTCAGGGATTCAAGCGACCGGTATTCGTTGAGAAGCGAGCCCAACGTCGCGCAGAGCAGCCTCGAGCGGCTCTTGAAGCCGAGGCGCGCCTGGATGCGGTCCAGCTCAGACAGCGTTTCCTTATCCATCGAGATGCTGACGATTTCCATATCCACACCTATGACAGCTCCTCACGCAAGCCATTGGCGATGAATCCTGCGCTTGAGAGCATGCAAAGCGGGCATGGGCATGCAACCGAACCGACGGCCCGCATGAGCCCTATCGCCAGGCTCTCATTGCCTCTTTTCACGAGTTTTTTTTCCATGGCAGATCAACCCGGTTAATAAGAAAGGCCTAAAGGCCGCGAATAGTTAATAATCTGGACATAAAAATTTATTAATGATTGTCTTCATGGATTGGGCGTGATGATATGTCTGGCGCGAAAACAACCGTAATGTTAATGGTAGGCGCATTGCTCGCTTTCACGATAATGCTCGCGGGCTGCACCGAAAGCACTCCGCAGCATGAAGAAGGAAAGATAATAGTTGTCGCCAGCTTCTACCCCATTTATGATTTTGCGAAAAATGTCGGGGGGGACCGTGTCGAGGTTACGACACTCATCCCGATGGGTGTTGAACCGCATGAATTCGAACCTACTGCTTCTGACATACGGAAGCTATCAGAAGCGGATGTCTTCCTATATAACGGCGCGGGCATGGAGCCTTGGGCTGATAGCATTGTGAAGGGCGTTGAAAGGAAGGACTTGATCGTAGCCGACACCAGCGCTGGCATAACCCTCCTAAGTTCGCAAGGGCATGATGAGCATGAAGAATATGAAGAGCAGGGAACTGAACATTCGCATGCCGGCGGCTTCGACCCGCATTTCTGGCTCGACCCGGTCCTGGCTAAAATCCAGGTCAACAATATCCGCGATGCCCTGATAGAGGCAGACCCCGATGGGGAGGAGTATTACGAAAACAACGCCGCTTCATACAACGCGAGACTGGATTCGCTCGATAATGAGATTAGGACAACGATGTCGAACTGCACAAAACACGACATCCTTGTGACACATGCCACGCTCGGCTATTTCTGCAAAAGGTATGGCTGCAACCAGATAGCCATCAGCGGGGTGGACCCGGAAGCCGAGCCTTCCCCATCGGACCTTGCAGCGATAATCGACTTGGCAAAAGAAAGCAACGTAAGCGTGGTTTTCTTTGAGAGCATGATAGACCCCCGCTCGGCGCAGACCATCGCCAAGGAGATAAACGGCTCGGTGCTCGCGTTCAATTCAGTGCATGGGTTGACGCCCGAAGAGAATGCAGCGGGTGAGGACTACATATCGCTTATGGAAGGGAATCTGGCCAACATTAAAAATGGTTTAGAGTGTGGATAACCCAGGATAAGGTCATGGGAATGGATAAGGACACGGTAATATGGATAAAGGGGGTCACCTTCTCGTACGGAGCCCACATTGTCCTTGAGAATGTGGGGCTCGAGGTGAAGCGCGGCGATTTCCTGGGAGTAATCGGCCCGAACGGCTCGGGCAAGACCACCCTCATCAGGATCATTATCGGCCTCCTCAAGCCGGATAGCGGCTTAGTCAGGCTGTTCGGAGCCCCGCCTGCAAGCGCCGACGCAAGGGCCAGGGTCGGGTTCGTGCCCCAGAAGGTGACGAATTTCGACCAGAACTTCCCTGCCTCGGTATCGGAAGTCGTAGCGATGGGAAGGATACCCAGGGCAGGCATCATGAAACAGCTTGGCGCCAAGGACCGCGAGTTGATTGAAAAGGCGCTTGACGAGGTCGGGATGCTGGAGCATAGGGATAAGCGCATCAGCGAGCTTTCGGGTGGCCAGCAGCAGAGGGTATTCATGGCAAGGGCTTTGGTAGCAGAGCCGGAGCTGCTGATTCTGGATGAGCCCACAGTGGGCGTCGACCGATATGCCCAGAAAAGGTTCTACGCCATACTGAAAAGGCTCAACAGCGCCGGGATAACCATCATCCTGATTTCCCATGACATCGGGGTTGTCAGCGCGCATGTGAACAAGCTGGCGTGCGTGAACCGCAGCGTGGTGCTCCATGACGTATCAAAGGGGGTGAACCCGGCAGACCTGATCTGCGCCTATGCAGACCGGATGAAGATTGTCAGGCACGGGCATGCCGGCTGCCCGGGCCATTGCCAGGATGGGGTGGAGTGAGTATGCTCGACATGTTGGAGTACGGTTTCATGCAGCGTGCGTTTATCGCCGGAACGCTGATAGCCATTGTCTGCTCGGTGATAGGCCTTTTCCTTGTTCTCCGCAGAATGTCCCTAATGGGGGACGGCCTCGCCCACATCGCTTTCGCCGGTATAGCTGGAGGCATGTTCTTCAATATTTATCCGCTCCTTAGCGCGCTGGTGTTCACCGTGCTTTCGGCGCTGGGGATACAGCGCCTCAAGGACATGAAGGTCCATGGCGATGCCGCAATTGCGATATTCTTCTCCTTCGGGCTCGCTGTAGGCATCACGCTGATTAGCATGTCGAAAGGATTTGGCATGGACCTTTTCTCATATCTCTTCGGGAGCATACTCGCAGTGAACGAGACGGACCTTGCATTCATAAGTGTGCTATGCGCGGTTACGGTTGCCTTGGTGTGGCTTTTCTACAAGGAGCTTTTCTACATCACATTCGACGAGGAATCCGCCCGCGCCGGCGGATTGCCCGTGGAGAAGCTGAATACGATGCTGATAGTGCTTACGGCCGTCACCGTAGTCGTGTCCATGAGGGTCGTGGGCGTCCTGCTCGTATCATCATACATCGTCCTTCCCGCGTCCGCCGCCCTCCTGATATCACGAAGTTTCCAAAACACTCTGTTCCTCGCGGCGGCCATTGCCCTGGCATCGACCGTTGTCGGCCTTACCGCCGCTTTTTATTTTGACGCGGCGGCGGGGGGGGCAATAGTGCTGGTCCTTGTCGGGGCGTTCGTTTCCGCCATGATATTGCATAAGCTCAGGGTCAATGCCGCAAGGGAGGCGAATCTTCATTAAATCCGGAACGGATAAGAAAGAAACATTGTGAGGTGGAGAAAGATGGGTCTCATTTGTTCTAATTGCGGAAAAACGCGGATAGCGGGGGGAAAATGCAGCGCATGCAAAAAATCCCTCGCCATAGACATTATCTGCATCAAGCTTGCCGCGGGTTCTGAGCATTTCTGCTCGAAGAGATGCGCTGTCAAAAGGGTCGCCGAAGCGAGATTCATATCGGCAGAGGCAGTCTGCGGGAAATGCAAATACACATGGAATCTGCCTAAAGAGGCAACGTTCCCAATCCCCTGCCCAAAATGCGAGGCACCGTATATCCCGATACCACCAGAGCTTATGTGACGCCCCAGGACGGCCAGCTTTTTTTGGCGCGCCTCCGCCACCTCTGCAGCGCTTATTGCGTCAGTACCATCCGGTCGCCTGCCCCAGCATGAGAAGGAACAGGAAGAACAGGATTATGCCTGAAACGAGGTGGATGAGCCGGATGTATTTTTCCTTGGTTTCGTTCACCTTTTCTATCGTCGTTTTCCCCAGGTAGACTGCGACTGTTATCACGACCATCGGGAGTATGAAGAACAGATTATACAATACGAGATACCCGATTGTCTGCATCGTGGCCGCCTTGGCAAGCATGCCCAGCACAAGGAGGTATGGGCCCGAGGAGCAGGGCAGGAGGAAAAGTGAGCAGAACACCGCCGCGACAGCTACACCGGCAGGAGAGGTTGCGCTGGCGGTGATTTTTTTCGCGTAGGGCCGCAGGAACATTGGCATCTCGACCGCCAGGAATCCAGGCTTGTAGTTGAAATACGCATTGATTTCCATCAAAGCCAATGCCAGCGCCCCGAGCGTCACAAGCGTATAAAACGCCCTTGTGAGTTCGAGCGCGGCTATGGCTTTCATTATGCCAAGCCCATAAAGGACATACATGAAGAAAATGACGAAAGAGAATATCAGCCCCGCTAAAAGCGCGCTATTGCGCCCTTTGGCGCACAGTATCGCCCCGCAAAGCAGGACCATTACGGCAATGGTGCATGGGTTGATGGAATCGACCAAAGCCGCGCCTATCAGCACCGGCAGGGTTATTGCCGCCGCACCGTTTAATTCCTGAAGCGGGTCCATCCGAGTGTCGTTTGCCGGTGCAGTAGCATTTGCCACCGCGGTGCCGTTGCCCGTCAGGTTCGCCGCGGCGCTTTGGTTCCCGATACGGAGGGTGAACGTGCTATACGTGTATACTCCCGTCGGACAGCGTCCTTCCTGGCATGCATCAAAAAGCATCTTCCATTGGCTTTCACTCAATTCGCCGACAACCATCGCGGTCCCGCCAACTATCGTGGTCGGAACACCGCCCTTGCTAACATCATATCCGAACCGCTCATAATAGGCAATCAGCCTGGTGCGCTCTTCGTAGTTATAGTATGCTTCATGTTTGGATATTGACAGGTTGTACTCGTCCTTCATGGTGTCCAGAAGGGCCGAGGTCGATGCGCAGTGGGGGCAGCCTTCGCCGTAAAATAGCTCGATTTCTATCGCGTAAGAGGTCGCGGCACAAAGGATAATCAGTAGGGGCAACGCCGTTTTCATATGATTCACACCTTCAGGCATGACATTCCTGACATGGATTAAATTAGGAAATATTTAAATATCATTACGAATATATATTCAATATAAAAAACAAAAGGATGTGATTTGAATGCCAAAAGGAGATGGAACGGGGCCCGGATGGGGCATGGGAGGATTTGGGTGGGGCAGAGGCCGGTGTGGAACGGGATTTCGCCGCGGCTTTTGCGCAGGCGGCCGGTTCGGATTTGCCCGGCTACAGGGCGCCGAGGGGAATTCTGCGGAACTGAAGGCCTACGCAGACAGCCTTGCACACGAGCTGGAGTCCGTCAGGAAACGGATAGCCGAACTTGAAAATGGGTGAGCGCATGAAGGTTGCGGTCTCGACATCAAAGGGCGGGCTGGATGACAATATTTTCCCTAACTTCGGAAGGTGCCCCAGTTTCACCATAGTCGATACGGCTGAAAAAGAGTGGGCGGTACGGGTAATGGATAACCCGGGCGCAGGTGCGGGCGGGGGCGCGGGGATATCCGCGGCCCAGGCGGTTGCGGAATCCAAAGCGGATGCGGTAGTCACGGGCAGCTGCGGCCCCAATGCGCTTGCGGTCCTGCTTGCATCAGGCATCAAGGTGTATTTGGATGCCGGAAATGTGAAAAAAGCAGTAGAAAGCCTTCTTCAGGGAAATCTCGTTCCAATCGACCGGCCGACAGCCCAGCGCAATGCAGGCTTAATCCGGGAAATGAGCGAAGGGCGGGGGGGTAGACGCCGATGAGGATTGCTGTGTCGGCCGAATCCGGAGAAGATGGCGGAATGGTTACGCATTTCGGGAGGTGCGCCTGCTTTGTCATTTTTGAGACCGACGGAGGCAGAATCATAAGCGAAAAGCTGGTCAAAAACCCTTTCTGCGGCACCCATAAGCCCGGGGCGGTCCCCAAATTCATAATATCGCAAAAAGTCGACGTTGTGATAACCGGGGCTGCAGGCCCGAATGCCATAGAAGCCCTGGAATCGGCCGGAATCCGGGTGGTGTTCGCCAGCGGCGCTGCGCGCGAGATGGCAAGGCAGTACCTGGAAGGGAAGCTTGAAACGGTAGAAAACGTCTGCCGCCACTGAAAGGTCATATTCATGATTTTGGGGATAACCGGCGGGAAAGGGGGAACCGGCAAAACAGTTCTTGCAGTCAACATCGCGCTTGCCCTGGCGGATTTGGGCAGGAAAGTGACTTATCTCGACTGCGACACCGACTGCCCGAGCGCCCACATCCTGCTTAGCGCAACACTCGGCAAAAAGCAGGAGGTCCGCTCATTCATTCCCGCCATAGACCAGGACCGCTGCATGAAATGCGGCACGTGCGTGGCAAAATGCCAGTTCAATGCGCTGTATATGCCAAGGGGGAAGACACCCCAGACCGCGCAATCCCTCTGCAGCGGATGCAAGGCATGCGTCCTTGCCTGCCCTTATGGCGCCATCAGCGGAAGCAGCAAGGCCATAGGTTGGACATACAGGTCCAAGAAGCACGGCCTGGAGCTCTTTTCGGGGAAACTGAAACCTTCAGAACCGCTTTCCGAGAAGATGGTCGAAGCAGTAAAGCAGCGGGGATTCGAAGAAGGCCGGGGCGAGATATTCATAGTGGACACATCAGCCGGCGCGCATTGCCCTGTAGTGAGGGCTCTGGAAGGGTGCGACCGGGCCTTTGCCGTGACCGAGCCGACCCTTTTCGGGGAGAGCGACCTGGCGGCTATTGAAGAGGTCCTTGGGAAGCTTGGCATTCCGCATGGCGTAATCGTCAACCGCAGCACAATATCTTCGCGGAAGATAAATGGCGCGGCGCTGGAGATTCCGTACGACCGCGACATGATAGACTGCTATGTTTTGGGCGTGCCCATCATCCGGGCGCTTCCGGAGCACCCCCTGTCCAGGAAGATATCCGATTTCGCAAGGAGGCTCCTTAAATGAAGATCGTTGTGCTCAGCGGAAAGGGGGGAACCGGAAAATCCTGCGTGGCATCTGCCATCGCCCTTGAACTCGGTCACTGTATTCTTGTCGATGCGGATGTGGACTGCCCGAACCAGTTCCTCCTTTTCAAGGGCAAGGAAAAAAGCAGGGACACGTTCTCTGCCTCCAAGCTCGCTGTGATAGGGAACAACGCGCCCGTATGCCGCGACTACTCGAAGGTATGCGAATTCGGCGCCATCACCCTCGAAGGCGGAAAGCTCAGGATAATCGAGACCAGGTGTGAAGGCTGCGGGGCATGCGGAATCGCGTTCCCGGAGCTGGAAATCAAACTCGTGCCCAAAAATAGCGGGGAGATCATGGTTTCGGAAACCGCCGGATTCCCCCTCGTCTATGGCCGGCTGATTCCGGGGGAAGCGGGGAGCGGAAAGGTGGTTTTCGAGATTAAACGCATAACCCAGGAGATTGTTTCGCGCAGGGGGATACCGGATATCCTCATAGACGCGCCGGCAGGCATAGGCTGTCCGGTGATAGCAGCCGTCAGCGGCTCTGACCATGCGATCGGGATAGTCGAACCGACTCCGGCAAGCATCGCCAATCTGGAGCGGGCACTTGAGGTGGTGAGGCATTTTTCCATTCCATATTCCATAGTCATGAACAAGCAGGGCATATCGGAAAAATATGAGAAAGAAATCATACAGAGATTCGGCGGCCTGCTGGCTGCTAGGATTCCATATGATGAGAATGTCCCCCGCATGCTCGCATCGGGCACTCCCCCGTCGCTCGGGAAAGGGCCCGCCGCCAGGGAACTGAAAAAGATGGCGAAAAAGCTGATTAGGCTCATCCGGCAAAAAGAAACCCAAGATTGAAACCAAAAAGTTTAAATACAATTATGAATATATATTCATCTTGTGTCACGACCGAAAAAATGCAGGAGGGTTGCCTGCGAACCAGAGGTCACCTACTTCAAGCCGGCCGGAGTTCCGTTGAGGGAGCTCAGCGAATCGGAGGTCACTGTCGATGAGCTGGAAGCGCTGAAGCTGGTTGATTTTAAAGAACTCGAGCAAACGGCGGCTTCAAAAAAAATGAATATTTCCCAGCCCACCTTGCATCGGCTTCTAACATCAGCCAGAAAGAAGGTCGCCGAAGCCCTGGTAAAGGGCCAGGCCATCAAAATCAAAGGGGGAGAATACTACATAAAAAAAGAGGTGGAGTGATGCCGGGAAGAGATGGGACGGGGCCCGCATGGGCGGGAGGAAATTGGAACTGCAGGGGGAGGGGCATAATGCCCGGATACCGGGTTGGAAGGGCATTTAGCAAGGACGAGGAAAAAAAGATGCTGGGCGAACTTGGCTTCTGAAGGGAGAGACATGGAAAACAAACTATCCCACCTGCATCTGACGGTAAATGCCAGGGTAAAGCCCCTGAAGGAGATATCGGGGGAAATGGCCGCTTCCTTCATGAAAGACCTGCTTTTAGCCGCAGACATGAAAGCGCTCGGCCCCCTCGCCTATTCCGGGGCGGAGGACCTGGATTTCCCCGGGCAGAGTTTCGTGCAGATGATAACCACGAGCCACTGTTCATTGCATTTCTTTTCAGACAAGAACGAGATATATTTCGACCTTTATTCGTGCAAGCTGTTCGAACCGGAGAGGATACTCGGCCTCATCGATTCGTATTTTGGGATGGAGAGCTATCACGGGATGATTTATAAGAGAGGGGATTCGAAAGGAGTGACTGTAACGAAAATAGGAAAGTGGTGAATTGTTTATGACAAAGACGGCTGGATTGAAGGGCAGGGGGCCCGGGCACAAAGGGCATAAGCATGTCAAGGGCAAATGCGTGCACAAAGGCGGAGCACGGCACAGTACGCACAAAAGCAGCACCCACCATAAGACAAAGGGGAGCAAACACCACAAGTAGATGTTCCCCGCCCAGCAGGGCAGGGGTTCTCTGATGAAAACCATTTACGGACCCGTGCCCTCCTGGAGATTCGGCCGCTCCCTGGGCGTGGACCCGATATGCAGGAAGGGGAAGATTTGCTCGTTTGACTGCACCTACTGCCAGTTGGGAAGAACGAGAGTCAAAACGACAAAAAGAGAGGAATACGTGGATTTGCAGAACGTGGAACGCGGGCTGGCTACGGCAGATAAAAGTACGTCTGACATCATCACGTTTTCCGGAACAGGCGAACCCACGCTCAATTCGCGCATCGGTGAAATGATAATCTCGGCAAAAAAATACGCCCTTCCCGTGGCGGTTCTCACGAACTCGTCCATGCTGCACCTTCCGGAGGTTCGCAGCGCACTCTCCAAAGCAGATATCGTGTCCGCTAAGCTGGACGCGTCAGACGAGAGGACATTCCAGGAAATAAACCGCCCGGCGAACGGGATAACCCTGGAGTCCGTTCTGGAAGGGCTGATGTCTTTTCGGAAAGAGTTCTCCGGCAAACTCGCGCTTCAGATGATGTTTATTGAGGCTAACAAGGAATCCGCCTGTGCAATGGCCGGGATTGTCCGTGAGATAGGCGCGGATGAGATACAGCTGGACACCCCTTTACGCCCCTCTTCCGTCCCGCCCCTCAAGAGGGAGGAAATGACTGGCGTGGAAAAGGAATTCTCCGGAATGCCGTTCATATCGGTTTACAAGTCCAAGAGGCCGGATGTCGCGCCATTGGACAATTTGGAAACAAGGCAAAGAAGGCCCGAATGAGCAACAGGCCGGAGACGGCTTATTCGCATACGGGATTATAGTTGCAGCGAGGTTGGATGGAGGGTATGGAAGGGGGTTTTCGATGAAACTTTCCGACAATGCGGTGCTCGCCCTAGCGGCGTCCCTGCTCATGCTGTCCATCGCCTCAGCCTATGCCCTGCATGCCTATCTGTCGGCAGCCACAATGGCCGGAAGCTCTGCCCTGCTTTTTTTCATCTCAAGCCGGAGGGGAGCGGGGCAGCTCGCCAGAACAGCCGGCTATTCGTGCGCTTTTGCCTGCCTGGTCCTTCTGGCGGGCCTGATATCGGGCGAAATCGGCATGAAACCATGCCCGGAGCAGGTGTCTAACCCGAATTCGGAAACGAAAATCAGCTATTTCTACTCGCCTTTCTGCCCCCGCTGCATCGCGCAGGATGCGCAAATCGACGCGTTCATTTCCAGCGGGGCGGATGCTTCGGTCCGTCGCTACGACATCCGCTATTGCGATTCCGATGCGCAAAGGTATAATTTCACCGGCATGCCCTGCATCGCGGTCGAGAAGGGCGGGAAGATGGAGAAGGTCTGCGGGATAACGGGCAGCGAGGAGCTCTCCGCAATCTTCGGCCGGCTCCGGTGATGCGGGTTGTCGCCTGCGCATAATGGCTTCATATATGCCGGTTGCCCCGCTGGCCCACCATAACTGTTTTATAGATTCCCTAGATTATCCGCGCAGGGGATATCTATGGCAAAAATTGATGTGAAGAAATCGGCGCTGCTCATGCTGCACTGGCAGAACAGCGTCGCGGACCCGAGGGGGATATGGGGGAAGATGCTTTACCCCCAGGTGAAGAAGAACAACTCCATAGCGAACGCGAAGAAGGCGCTCGCGGCGGCCAGGGGAAGGGGCATGCTGACGGTGTTCGTAAACATAGCATGGCGGCCGGGCTATCCGGAGATGCCCAAGAATCAGCACTACCCCCTGATGCAGGGCGCCAAGGACGCCAACAAGGGGCTGGTGGGCACCTGGGACGCGGATGTAATCAGTGCGCTGAAGCCCGCTGGGAAGGAGCGTATAGTGCTCAACTACGGCTCGGACGGCTTCGAGGGCACGGACCTGGACCTCATCCTACGCGCGAACGGCGTGGAGCACGTGTATGTGAGCGGGCAGTGCACCGAACATGTCGTGGCAACAACGGTGAAGCGCGCGGCCAACAAGGGCTACAACGCGACCGTGCTCAAGGATGCGACAAGCGGGTTCACGGATGCCAACTACGAGGCCATGATGAAGATACTGCCGCTGTACGCGAAAATGATGACCTCGGAGCAGTTCGCGAAGTCCCTCTGAAGTGAGAGATGAGCGGCCCGGGATTCGGCCGGGGCTTCCTTCTTTTCAATAATCAGTTTTGACCAAACTTCCCGATTGTTCTTTGAACAATGGGCGCAATGAAAAAAGTTCATTGCCGTTCCTAAAAGTATGAACCAGTCCCCGCCGCCCCTCACTAGCTTGGGTAATTTAGTCCGCTCATCGGGGCTTTGGATCATCCATATGGCAATTCGAAAATGGGTATTATTAACCGGGCGGGTTCAGTCCCGGGCTTTCCTCCGGCTGCCTGGCTTGCCGCTTCGCCTGCTTTGCATGAGCGCGAGAACGAGCTCCACGTCCCCGTCGTTCTGCAGCTGGCCCATCGCTTCGCGCAGCTCCTGCTTCACAGAAAAGAGCTCTTCAATCATCCCAGGTTGCACGGAGCCGGCTGCACGCCGGCTTGTCCTGGCCTTGCTGGCCCTGCGCTTGGCTGGGGGCATGAGTGAAATTTGGAAAAAAGGATTAAAAGGGAGCGTTCAGCCGAGTATCCTTGCCAGCTCGGATGCGAACACTTCGGGCTTGGCCACCATCGAGTGGGCCTTCTTGCGCGTGTCCGAGTATTTCGAGAGCTTGGAGACGCTTTTAAGGGCGTCCACATCCCCCTTCAGCTTTACAAGAGCCAGTTCGCGCGAGTCCTTGAACTTGGATTTTGAGGCCACTGAAAGGAGCGCGTTGCTCTGGCCGACCAGGCGCTCGACAGCCGCGGACCTGCAGTCCGGATACGGCGAGAGCATGGCGACATCGGAAAGCACTTCCGAGTCGTCAAGGTCGGCGACCATGTCCGAAAGTAGCATCAGCGCGGTCGTCTTCGCGTCGCCGTATTCGGAGTCCGATATGACGGTCCGAAGCGAGAACGGGTCGTTAGACAGCCTGCCGACAGCGATGTACCGTGCATCCTCGCTGGGCGAGATTTTCGCTATCTCAATCAGCGCTTCAACGTCGTCAAGCTCCTCCACGAAAGCCGAAAGCTTCGCGGCCGCGGCCTTCTTCACTTCGCTGTGCTTTGAGAGCACGAGCGAGCAGAGGGAGTCTATGTCTGATGAGAGCGTGTCCACGGCGTTCATGCGCACGCTCCGGAACGAAGACTGCTCGGCCACCTTGCGGAGGGCCTGCGCGTTTTCGGAGATTTTTTCCATCGCCGCAGTGCGAGAATCGCGGTGCGGGGAGCGCGCGGCGACTTCGGAGAGGGCCTCCGGCTCGACCAGCAGGCGGACGGCATCCATCCTCGTTACGCCGAAAAGAGACGAGCAGGCGACTTCCACGAGAGCCGAGCCCTTGTTGGACAGCTCGTCCACCGCAGATGCGCGGGTGTCCTCGTAGTGGCAGAATTTCGCGATGTCGATTAGCGCCTCGGGGTCGTTGGACAGGTGCGAGACCGCGGCAAGGCGCACGAAGGCGAAGTTCGAGAAAAGGGCGAGCTCGACCAGGACGCGCGAGCGGCCTTTCAGCCGGTCGACCGCGCTGAGCATGGCCAGGCGCTCTCCGCCAGTCAGCACTTTGGCAAGGTGCGCGAAGCTGTAGCGGTCCGGGGCCCTGTGGAATGACGCGATGCCCTTCCGGTCTTTCTTGCGTTCCGGCCGCTTTTCCCTCACCCTCTCGTCCTCCGAGAAGGCAGACTTGATTTCTATAGGGGGGACTCTAATCTTTCGGATACTGGTTGCCATGATGGTTTTTTTCACGATAAGTATATAAAGGATACGCCGATTTTCACCGAAAAAACACTTGCGTACGCGGACTTTTCAGGCTTGGCGCGGCAGGATTGATGCCGATATGCGCAAATGCGCAGTTGGCGAAGCCCACGCACTGCAACACCAAAACCCGGGGTAGGCCCGGCAAATGGGGAAACTGAGATTTGAACTCAGACAACCAGCTTTTTTTCAAATGCGGCCCGGTCGGACCTCAGGGCTTTCCATCAAAGCTTTGCCATGAGGATTACCGGGGCCAAAGGTTTGACCCAAAGCTGACAGCATACCAGGTTAGCTCATTTCCCCGAAAATTTTCCCAAGATGTTTCTTGCGATAAAATTTTCATCAAAACTTCCTGAGGATAAATATCCAAAGGGCCTAGATGGATTTGCGCGCCAAAGGATTAAAAATGGCGACAATTTCAGCAGTTCGGGCTTTTCACAAGCACATTGACGTCGCCGAACTTTTTCAGCATGAAGCCGTAGCGGGCGTAGAGGTCCACTGCCGGGTTCATGACCTTCATCTTCAGATAAATCGGCCGGTCGGTGTCAGCGAGGGTGTCGAGTATATGCTCGAGCAGGATTGTCCCGACGCCCTGGCCCCGCATCGATTTGTCAACCCCTATCCCCTGGAGGATTATCCGGTCCCCGTCGTCGACGATGTGCGCGAACCCGACGGGCTTCCCGTCGAACTCGGCAAGCAATAGCGTGTCGTCCTCGGTCACCTGGACCATGGCGTGCGGGAAGACGCTGCGGATGAAATCCTTGGCCGTGTCGATTTCGGAAGGCCGGACCGTCCTGACTGTGATTGAAAGCATGGGGCTCACAACGTTATGAATTGGGTGGTAATTCTTTTATCCGTGATGGTGAGCGAAGCGGCGCGCATCGAGTTGGCCGGAGGAAGCTTCACGAGTTCCGTGTTTCCGAGCTTCGATGTTCCGATGTTTTCATGGGCATGGCCGAAAAAAGCCGCAAGCGGCCGCTTCTCTTCGATTATCCGCAGGATGGATTCGCTGCCGATGCGCCGCACCAGGTGCACGAGGTCGAAATGCCCTTTGGGCGGGCAGTGGAGCATGAGGAGCGTGTTGCCATCTATAGGCAGCTTCGACATCTGCGCGTATATCTCCGCCTCACTCATTTCTCCGTAGGTGCCGAATGGCGTGGGGGGGCTGAAGCCGAATCCCACGACGTTTAGGCCGTCGCCGATTTCCACGCGCCTGCCGTGCACCCACCCCGGGGCCCTGGACAGGAGGGCGTTCGCCCGCTCGCTGTCCCAGTTGCCGGGGATGATGAAGGCATTGGGAAACGCATCGAGAACCGCTTCGGCGAAGTGTTCGGTGTGCGATGAATCGCCGCAGATGAAAACGTGGTCGTATTCCTCCGAGCGATTGGCAAGCGACTCCAGCGCTGCTTCCTCCTCGTGGAGGTCGGAGAATGCAAGTATCCGCATGGGAATCATGCTGCCGGCGGCTTGGCGGGCGGGTTCGCGGGCGCTGCGCCGGGCGGCTGGGCTTTGGCCGCCTTCGCCGCCTCGTATTCCTTCATTATCTGCGCATAGCGGTCGTCGAACTTCTTCTTCAAATCGGCCGAGATGCTGCGCTTGCTGAACGCATCGGCCTTGGCCGCGAGGCAGAGCGCGTTCGCGAGCGCGCGGGCGATTTTCCCGCGGACCATTTTCGGAGAAGACGAGATGCGCGCATGCTGGAAGATGATGCCGTGCTTGGGCGGGGGCACCCTCTTGTTCTTCAGGTGCTTGAAGAGCGCCTTCTCGGCGCCAATCACCTGTATGGCGCTGGCCGGAAGCATGGCCAGCCTCGAAAGCGAGCCCACATGGGATACGAGTTTCGCCGCGATGTCCGGCCCGCCGACATATGACATGTTCGGGCACAGCTCGTTCGCCAGCTCCTTCTGGTAATCCTCATAGTCCTTTCGGAGTTTTTCCAGCGATATAATCGCCCTCGCAAGCGAAAGGCATTCGGAATGGTCTTTCTGGGAGAGCTTGGCGCCGAGGCTGTTTTTCGATGCAATCATCAGCTCGGAGGCCCTTTTCTGGCCGAGTATGGACGCGAGCCCCTGCTCATCCAGGTTATCCTTGTCAATCGCCAATGAGGCTGTGCAGAACTGGAGCTTGTCCTCGGCCTTCAGTTCCGGAAGATAGATGCCGTACCAGTCCTCGTAGCGCTCCCCGAGGAGGTTGATGGATTTGTCAAGATCCTCAATCGAGCGCGTCACGCTCGCAAGGAGCATGTCGCGGCTTCGGAGGGCCTGCATCACTGTCGCCCTGGCTTTTTTCATGAAGCGGGCGCGCTTGTCGAACCGCTCGTCACGCTCATTGCGGTCTCCGCCCGGAGGGCCGCGGCCAAACGACGGCCTTCCACGAAAACCACGGTTGCTGCCTTGAGGTCTTTTATCACGCATAAATAGCACCTGCGTAGAAGATGCCATGACGGTATTTTAAAGCATTAACACGGAAAATAGGAGCAGAGGTTGCCATATGTCTGACGTTGAAAAGCTCACAAAGGACACCATAGCGAGCGGAGGCGTGCTCGCCATGCTCTATTTCGACATCCATGCAAAGACCAAGGAACTGGTCGCAGAACTCGGAACCGGGTTCGTGAACACCATAATCCAGAAGCAGGGCGTGGTTTTCGCGGTTGGAGAGATAGACGAGCCGAAAGGCGGCGAGGAAGGCAAGAACTGGTCGAGCAACATCGAGGTGAAGGTGCTGACGAAGGATTTCACCACACTAGCCGGCATTTGCATGTCCAACAGCCCGTACACGGTCGAAATCCTCCGGCCGGACGAGATAAAGCTTCCCCTAAGCCAGGCGCACGATTTGCTGAGCACCATGTCAGCGACGACCGCGGAATACAAGAAGTACATCCTGACCAAGCTCTCAAAGCCCGAGGAGCTCCTCCAGCTGCAGGAGAATTTGAGGCGGAGGGCAGAAATGGGCAGGAAGATACTCAAGAAGGAGAAGAAAAAGTGATGAATCCGGCAATGATGTTCAGGTGACTTATGATGGAGCGGAAATTCATAAAAAGCGGCATTCCGGGATTGGATTCGTTGCTCGGAGGAGGGTTCCTCCAGGGTTCGGTGGTGACGGTGAGCGGCCCGACAGGCGCCGGCAAAAGCACGTTCGCGGCCCAGTTCCTGTACAACGGGGCTGTCGAATCCGACGAGCCGGGCATATACATCGCCATCGAGGAGACAAGGCGGGACTTCCTCTTCCACATGGGCGGATACGATTGGGACTTCCAAGCGCTCGAGCGCGACCGGAAGTTCATCCTGCTGGATTACCCCATCCACGAAGTGGACCAGATAGTCAACCAGGCGGCCGCCATACAGGAAATCATCAACACGACCGGCGTCAAGAGGGTTGTCATCGACTCCGTGATGCCGATAGCCCAGTTCTTCAAGAACGATGAGGAGCGCAAGACGGGCTTCCTGAAATTCATCGACAACCTCCACAGATGGAACGTAACCACGCTAATCGTATCCGAGGATTTGAAAATCCACTCGGGCGCGAGGCCCAGCTCGGAATACGGCATCGAGAGCTTCACGGACGGCTGGATAAACCTCTTCTTCCGCTACGACGACAAGAGGCTCGAGAGGGACCGCTATGTCGAAGTAGTCAAGATGAAGGGCGTGGCCCACTCGTCAAGGGCATGCCCGGTGACGCTCGATAACCGGGGATTCGCGCTTATAACCGAGCGGACGCCGATTGCCGAGGATAAGCCATTGAGGGCGAAATCCCCGGCGCCGCGGCCCGCAGCAGCCCCTCCGGAAGCCGCAGGGGAGCCGGAGAGGGAGTCCAGGCCGCTGAAAACGCTGAGGGCCCCGCCCCCGCCGCCTGAAGGAAAGCCCCCGGCCGCGCCGCCTGCCGCCAAACCGGCCGCCGTTTCCGCTAAGGCAGCGCCTGCGCCCAAAGCCCAGGCCAAGCCCGCGCCCGGAGGAAAGTCGGGGCCGGTCAAGATGACACCCGCGCTCGCTGCAAGGCTCGCGGAAGCCAAGAAGAAAATCATGAAGAAGTGATTATCCCGAATATTTTCCCCTTCGTTTTTCCGCTCATCTTATTTTCGTCCTTCTCATGTATTATAACGCGCTTGCCGAGCGTTGCGAACCGCATGACTGCAGAATCGTCCGCATCCTCAAGAATGACGTCATGGAACCCGTCTGCGTCACCGCCATATCCGGCCGGAATTTTTGCCACAAGCAGCTTTTTCTCCTTCATGGAGGCGATATCGGCTGAGGGGGGTACAACGACCCGGCATTTCAGGGAGAGGAGCTTCATGACGATGACTGGTGACGGGGCGCACTCCACCTCGACGTTTATGATGTATGTGAGGCCGTCATAGACATCCAGGTTGTTCTGGAGGCCGGAGAGGGCGTCGGTGTCGATTATGTGTATCAGCTGGCAACCGCTTTTTTTTGCGTCTTTTGCGAAATCGAGCGGCTTGCCGATAAGCCGGAGCATGCCGCCCTCCTTCCGGAAGGCCTGCTTGTCGCGGAGGTAGATTAGGGGTATGCGTAGGGCGTTCATCCGATTACCGCCCCAAGACCCGCGAGATTGCCGCGCCAATCGGAAGGACCTCTTCCTTGCCCCCGCCCATATCGCGGAGCGTGACCGCATTTTCCTTCTTCTCGCGCTCCCCCACGACCGCTGCGAACGGGATTCCGAGGGAATTGGCGTAATCGAACTGCTTGCGCAGGCTGCGCTCATTCAGGTCGGTCTCGCAGGCGATGCCTGCTTTGCGGAACGCAGCCGCAACTTCGGCCGCATAGGGGTAGAACTCCGGCTTCACAGAGGCCACGAACACGCGGCTATCGGTTTTCTTGATTAGAGCTTTCTTCTGCTCGGCCAGCAGCGTCACGAGGCGCTCGATGCCGACAGATATGCCGACAGCGGGCGAATCCTGGCCGTATATGCCGAGCAGGCCGTCATACCTCCCGCCCGCAATCACTGTCCCTATGCCTTCGCTCAGTTTTATCTCGAAGACAGGGCCGGTATAATAGCCGAGTCCCCGGACAAGGAAGAGGTCGATTTCCACTTCGAAATCGCACAGTGATAGGATTTCGGCAAGCTCTTTCGCGCCCGCCTCGCTGTATTTTGCGGCAAGCGCAAGCCGCGTGTTGTTGTCGCCCTTGCTGCGGATTATGGAGAGCAGCTCGCCGGCCTTTTTTTCTCCGACTATCTCGCGGAGCAGCTTCTCCACCTCGCCCTCGCCTATCTTGTCCAGTTTGTCAAGTACGCGGAAGACCTCGCCCTTGGCATCGCCTTCGATTCCGAGCTTGGAGGCGATTCCATCGAGAATCTTGCGGTTGTTCAGCAGGATGCGACGCTTCGGGAACCCGAATGAGCCGCAGATGTCGCTCGCTATTCCGAGGAGCTCGGCCTCGCACCGCATGGACGAGCTGCCGACGATGTCCACATCCGCCTGGTAGAACTCGCGGAACCTGCCCCGCTGCGGCTCTTCCTTGCGCCAGACGACGTCGATGGCGTAGCGTTTGAAAGGCTTTGGGGCATCCGTCGCTGCGGCATATCGCGCGAGCGGGACGGTGAGGTCGAACCGCAGGCCGTACTCGTTGCCTTCAATCACGAATATCTGCTTGTCGACTTCAGGCCCGGCTTTCGCCCGGAGCGTCTCAAGGTATTCCATTGCGGGCGTCTCGAGCGGCCTGTATCCGAAGCTGCGGAACGTCTGCCTGATGCGCTCTATGGCCTCCTCGCGCACGAACATGTCCTCGGGACCGATGTCCCGCATGCCTTTAGGTGTGAGCTTCATGGCATGAATTCCTCATCATGGGTTAAAAAATGGGATTAATGGCGGCAGAGGCGCCGGGGATAGCGGCCATCGCGGGCTTGCCAAAGCATAAAATCCCACCATAAGTAGTATTGTTGATGGAGATACTCCGGAAACTGGGGGCGGTCATGTTCTACGCATCATTACCCCTCACGCTGTCGCTCGCCTACAGCCTGATTGCCGGAGACGACGGCTGGGTGCCGATTCTCGCCACAATACTCATTATGGGCTTGCCTGCACTGCCCCAGATAGCCGGAAACATGATTGAGAACACGAAGACAGCCCTGCGCTCGCTGTACAAGCCGGATACGGAATTCAGCTACAGGAAGGTCTTCAACACAGAATCCATGAGGAAGGAGGTGGAGACGCTCACCCTGGGCGAGGTTCTTGCCCTGACCGGGATTGCATGGCTCGTGGTCCCGTTCCTCTCGGTATTGCCATACCTGTATTTCGGGGTGCCCGTAGTGGATGCGCTCTTTGAGAGCATGTCCGGATGGACGTCGACCGGGCTTTCCGCCCTGCCGAGCGTCTCGGTAATCCCGGGTTCGGTCATATTCTTCCGGAGCATCACGCAATGGGTGGGAGGCCTGGGCATAGTCGTCCTGATTTTGAGCACTACGAAGGGCAGGGAAGCCATAAGCTTCCTCAAGGCCGAAGGCAGGAGCGAAACGGAGCTTGGCATAGCTTCCACGGTAAAGACGACATTCGGCGTCTATATCGGCCTGACTGCAGTATTCATCGTCATCGCCATGATTGTGGGGTTCGGCCCTTTCGATGCCATCAACCTGACTTTCGCCGGCATATCGAACGGCGGCTTTTTCCCCTTCGATAATTACGACGTGAGCGCAATACAGCGCGTTGTGCTCGCTTCGATGATGTTCGCCGGCGCGACGAGCGTGCTGTTCTTCCGGAACGCCTGGAAGGGCCATTGGGAGAGGGCGGTGACGGATGAGGAGTTCCTCGCGTATGCCGGGATACTGGCACTCGCCGTCCTGCTTGCCGTAGGCCTCGCCCATGACGGCGCGTTCAACTTCTTCCTCAACGCCGTGGCTGCGATAGCTGGGGGAGGGTTCGGCATCGGCAACCTGCAGGCAATCCATGCCTTCGGGATTTATCTCCTGATAATACTGATGCTTAGCGGGGGCATGACGGGCTCCACTACCGGCGCAATCAAGCTGTGGCGGGTGCTTGTGATATTCAAGGCGGTCTGGCGGCAGATAAAGGAGGCGTTCCTGCCCAAGGGCTCCATCCAGATGGTGAAAATCAACGGCCTGCCGATACCCGACCGGATGATTGTTGAAAGCGCGATTTTCGTCTTCGCCTATCTCTTCATATTCCTCGCAGCCGCAGGCGCGTTCATGGCGGCCAGCTACGGCACAGAGGATTCACTCTTCCTTGTAGCAACCGCAATGGGAAACGTAGGCCTTTCCACGGTGAGCATACCCGCAATCGGGTGGGCGGGGAAGACGTTATTAATAATCCTGATGTATGTTGGAAGGGTAGAGATATTCCCGAGCCTGGCATTGATAGCGTTTCTCGTGAGGAGATGATATGAACATCGTGATTTTCGGAGCCGGAAGGGTCGGCAGGGCGCTTAACCGGATTCTTGAGGGCAAAAGGTTCAAGGTCACCATCGTCGACGAGAACCGCGCAGTCTGCGACGAGGTCGCCGGAGAGACGAATGCGGCGGTCATCTGCGGCGATGTGAGCGACCCGAAGCTGCTTGAGGAGCTGAAGCTGGACAAGACGGATTTCGTTTTCGCGGTGACAGGAAGCGAGGAGACGAATTTCCTTGTTTCCGTCTATGCCAGGCACATGAATGCGCGCAGGGTGATATCGAGGGCGTCCGAAGCCAGGTATTCGAGGCTGATGGAGAAATTGGGCGTGATTCCCCTGATACCGGAGACGACGCTTGCGCGCGAGCTTGCGAACGCCGTTCTCAATCCCATGATTTCCATGATGCTCGACCCGTCGTATTCGAACGTGGAGATGTTCGAGAAGGAAGTTGCGGGGCCGCTCGTGGACAAGACGGTCAAGGAGGCCAACGAGAAGAACGATTTCGCCGTGATTTCCATAATAATGGAAGGGAAGTTCGTGGAGCCGAAGCCGGATTTCGTGCTGAAAGAGGGCATGACTCTTGTGGTCGTCAAGCATAATGTTTAGCTTTTATTCCTTTTGCCCTTAATCTCCCATGTTAATCCCTAGCCCCGTCGTCTAGAGCCCTGGCCTGGCAGCCATGATTTGCCGGCAGGGCCGGCAACGGTCAAGGATAGTGGACTCTGGAAAGGCCTTTTGGCCAAGGAGGTTCCCCGGGCAAAATCCCTGGGAAAACCCTGAGGCAAACAAAAGGCTTTGAGGATATCCATTGACAGCGGTTCGAATCCGCTCGGGGCTAATATCTTCTTTTCATGTGCCGTCACTAGAGGCTAATGGGTTTCCAGTTTCGGGTTTTGTGTTTCCGGTTTCGCCTCGGGGAAAATAGCCCGCCTGGAACGTAATTGTTCGGCAAACCGAACAATTTGCGCCCCCCTATTGTTCTTTGAACAATGGGCACCGCGATGCAATGCATCGCGATTGTGAACGAAACGTCGTTCAAGTGCGCGAAGTTCCAGCAAGGGACATAATCTTATTTCTCCAGTTCGGCAATTTTTTTAAAATAAATCAAAGGGATTCACTTGCGCTTCAGGGCCTCGGTGAGGTTCTTGGCCGCTTGCGCAATCGAGTCGCGGTCCGGTTTCGGCCCGAATATCGGCGGCCCCTTGGCAAGGACCGGGTTCGTTGATTTGGAATTTGGCTTCATTTTCACCACCTCATCTCTTGGCCAGTCTGGGGGTTCATCAGGACGTTGCCGTCAGGCCCCAGCAGTTCCAGCGTGAATACCTTCTTCGCGTAATCCGGGTCCCCCGGATTGATTTCGACGATGCGCAGCGAATCTATGCCGCCTTGCGGGTACATCACCCTGGCCCAGTTGGCGCCGAAGTTGAGCCCGTAGGGATTGCAGGGGGCTCCGGGCGCATAGGGCACGCTATCCGGGACGTACAGCCTGAACGAAACCGGAATCCCGAATGCCCGGCTGATAATCGCGGCACCTGAGACTGCATAGGAATACATGCCGCCCGTCCCGTATATGAGAAACATGTCGGTCAGGTATCTCGCGAACTGCAGGCTCGGCCATTTGGCAATCCCGTCCGAGCCGGCGCCGAAGGGAATTCGGAAGAAGAAATCAATCTGCTCGCCACCGTATGCCAGGCCCAGGGCCGTAGACACCGCCAGACCGTCAAGGTATGTTCCGACCGGGTCGATGCCCCCGACGTTCCAGGATGGGTGGGAATATTTCAGGAACCTCGAATTTATGAAGAAGAACCCGTGCTCAAAAAGGTCCTGCGGCCTTGCACCCAGGTTCAACCCGGTCGAGCTTACAGCAAGAACCGTATCGTAGTATCCTTTCTTCCCTTTCTCGCTGAAATCCAGGAAAGAATCGCCATTGCCCCCGTCCTGCACGCTATCGTAGGACATGAACTCCGCGGCAAAGGAGGATTGGCTCCCCGGTATCGCATCGGTCGCGGCTGCGTAGGAGACTGATGTGTTCTGGAGCCACCAAAGGATGTTGGCATAGTCGAAATACATCGCCGGAGAGATTATCTCGACGAATGCATTATGCTCGGCCTTCCCGAGATGGCCATCCTTCGATATCAGGGAAGAATTGGTCGTTGATGTCTTGTCGTTGCCGATGATATGGTAGCCCATAGAGCCCAGGCCCCGGGCTTGCGCATAAAACAGTTCGACATTTTTCATGACCGGCGAGTCAAGGCCGGAATCCGTGACGATGGCACCGTAGCTGTAGGTGGGGCTGCCATCCTCGGCCATCCCGGAAATCCACTGGTAAGAGCTGCTCCAGCGCGGGATTGGAACGCCCATCGCGAATTGAAGGCCGTATTGGTTGGCAATAGCCCTGGGCACGTTCTTGGACATGTAATTCGCGCAGAAGGAGTCCATGGCCACCGGGTCCAGGGAGACTAGGGCGAGGCCTTCGCTGACCCCGACAGGCCCCATCTGGCCAGTGTGGTCGACGTTGGCGGTAATTATGCAGTCCGCCACATGCAACGTATGCTTCACCATGCTTTTGCCTTCGGATGCCCCGAAATTCCTGCTGACGGCCAGGTTGGTGTCGACCATGGTGCCTGCAAGGCCGGCTGTCTGCCGGGGCGGTATGGAATAGTCGGGCATGCCGCCGTAAAGGAAATAGAATTCATCGAGCAGGGCGTGGTCGGCCGGGTGTTCCATGAATTGCACCTGCCATATCGTATGCGGCAGCAGCCCCTTGTAAGTCGCGGGGAAGTCGTGCGGGAGCGAGTATTTGAATTCGTAGGGATTCTCCGGGTCGGGATTGGTCGCCCCCGTGGGAACCATGCCGATTCCGATGTTCTTGAATGCGTTCGTTATCATCGTGTCGTCGTGCACCTTCAGTTTCGGCACGTTGATTAGAACGCAGCCGGGATAGTTGGAACGGTCTGACGGGTCGCCAACGACTATCTTGTGGAATTCAACCCCTTCGGGGAAATTGGCTCCGCCGTCAGGGACCATTACCACCCTGCCCCGGTCCGGCGACTCGGAGAAATTCAGGTCCTCGACGCTGAGGTACTGCCTCTTTCCCGGGGGGATGTAATTGCCATCAGGGCTGGGCATGCCGTCAGCGCCAGCCTTATTTCCCGTCAGGCTGTAATAGTATCCGGACATCGGGTCGTCGGTATGGGCCGGATCGTGCGATTCTGCAAGGTATTTCCTCACGAAATAGAATGGATACCCGATATAGAAATTGGGGAAGGGGAATCCGGGGAACTGCGCCGGCATCGGCACCCTTCCCTCGATGAGGGCCTCCGGCGTGAATTTGTCGTAGTCTCCACCGCCCTGCTCCCCGCTCAGGATATCGAACTGGCCGTCCACCATGGCGGATATCGAGGGAATAGTAGTGCTCGCTTCACCGACAACCATGGAGGTGTAGTCGATGCCGAGCTTGTCGTGGAACCAGCGCATGAGAGCCGCGAGGAATGCCCAGTCCGTGCAGGCAAGGACCCCCATTCCCGGGCCGCCGAAACCCGACATGTCGAAAACAAGCGCGTTCACGATGTTGGGCTTGAACAGCAGCTTCTTTCCGGCGCGTATCTCTTCCTTCAGGTCTTTCTTGAGCGACTCCTGGAGGACGACCTCCTTCAGGGCCAGGTGGATGATTTCATAGGTATAGTCGATCTTGGCCTTTATTTTTTCCCAGGACTCAGTATCGGCCTCGCCGCTTTTCGCGAACTTGGCAAGAATCTCGGGCACGCCGGAGTAGGATTTTCCGGCATCCATCCTGACGGCACCTATCAGGGAACCGCTGGTATCCTTCTGCACGGAATTCGTTGAGGGGGCGGCCGCGCCCGGAATTTCAGAGGCCCTCGCAATGCCGGCGCCAGCAAGCCCTGCCGCAGCTGCTCCCGCGCCTGCCGTCTTCAAAAAGCTCTTCCTTGACATCTTTCCGGAAACATTCCCCCGATGTTCTGACATATCATCACCAAAATAGAGTTGGATTATGCCACTCAATACAGATATATAAATACGGTTGGCGAAATCCCTTTCATGTTCCCGTTTTCAGACAGGTTCGTGCCGGTGAACTCCTACCTGCGAATCGGCGCGCTCGCCACGCTCACGCTCGTGACCTTCCTGCTCGCGCTCGCGATATTCCCGTTTGCGGGCCTGCAGATCCATTTCTTCCAGATTGGCATATTCCTGGCCAGCTTCATCTTCGGGCCAATCGTGGGCGGGGCCGTTGGCGCGCTCACATCGTCCTACAACGCCCTCATTGTGATAAACAACCCATGGATAATCGGCGGGAACTTCGTCCTCGGAGTTGCGGCAGCATATTTATACACGAAGACCACGCCGTTCAAGGCAGCGCTCGGCGCGTTCGCCATCCAGCTGCCTTATGTCGTCCTGACGGACATTTTCCTTGTTGGAATGCCCGTGCAGGTCGTGGGGATGATAGCCCTCTCCCTTTTCCTGGGGAACATCCTCTGCGCCACCATCGCCTCGAGCCTCGCCCCGCACCTCCGGGCAATCCTGGCTGCGCGCGCATGAAACCTATTCCGGTCTCTTTTTCCGAAATAATCGAATCCGCTCCATGGGAATCCATGAAAAAATTTGCGCCCGGATGCGTTTTGGGGATTGAACGCGGCGGTGCGGTCCTCGCTGCCGTGGCGGCGTATCGGCTCGGCTCCCGGCTCATTTGCGTACGCGCTTCGCGCTATGACGACTCCAAGCCTGCCAATGTCGTGCATGATGAGCCGGAAATCCAGTCCGGCGATCTCGCTTTTTTGAACAGGAAGCGCGTCCTCATTGTGGATGATGTGAGCAACAGCGGGAAGACGCTTGCGGCAGTGAGGAAGCTCGCGATGACTGCGGGTGCGAAGGAGGCGAAAACATTCGTCTATGCCGGAAATGCTGATTTCTCGTGCAGGCCGTTCGAAAGATGCCTTGTTTTCCCCTGGGAATGAGCCATGCAATGCGGATGGCAATCCCTTTTGCGGGACGGATGCTGTAAAAACCTTTTCGTCATATTTCCTAACCGCATGAATCCTCCTAGCAGCATAAGCGACAGCATGGCTGATGCAGATTGGGAGACCTTGGCATACATGCTGAAAAAAATCAGCAGCGGCGTGGAGGGGAACGACGCAGCCTCGAAGCGGCTCCGGGCGCACCTGGGCATAATCCGGATGCTGATGTACGAGGAAATCCGGGGCTGGAACGGGAACAACACCATACAGATGTCATACTTCATAGCATCCTTCAAGACCATCCAGAAGCTGCAGAAGGAGTTCGACGCGAGGGGAATCCGGAGGAGCGAGTTCCTGCTGTTCCTCAAGCTGCTGTTTTATAAATTTGAGAAGCAGAAACTGCTTGTGAAGAAGCCGCTCGCCAAAATCGCGGAATTCAAGAGGATGAAGGGGGTGGTGGAGAATGGACATGGTCCTTTATGAGAAGCCGCTTAAGATTGAACTGGTCGGAAGCGTCCTGTTTGTGAACGGGGGGCAACACCCAAAGTCGGTGCGCACAATCGCCCAGATGAAGAACGTCATGATGGGCAACGTGGATGAGACCGCCACGATGGACCTATATTACATGTACCGGAGCGTCTATGTCAGCGACGACATCCGCTTCGACATCACGGTGATACCGCCGGCGGCGGTGAAAGGCGAATACGCCAAGACGTTCGGGCATTACCACCCCGGAAGCGAGGACGGCCTCGCGTATCCTGAGGCGTACCAGGTTCTGCGGGGGAGCGCGGTCTTCCTTATGCAGAAGAGGAACAGGAACGGCAGCGTAGACACGATAGTCGTCCGTGCGAAGGAGGGCGACGTGGTGCTGCTTCCGCCAGGATACGGCCATGTCTCGATAAACAACGGCCCCGATACGCTCATACTCTCCAACCTGGTCTATGACAGGTTCGAGTCCGTCTATTCGGATTTCGAGGAGAACCGGGGCGCGGCATACTACTACCTCAAGGACGGCGAAATAGTGCAGAATTCGAATTACATCGTGCAGAAAAGCGAGCAGCTTGCGCCTGCTGAACTCAACCTGAGGTACGGGTTCGACTGCAAGGATTTGCTTTCGGCATTCCACGCGAACCCGAAGGAGTTCGAGTTCCTCAAGAAGCCGAAAACTAAGTTCAAAGGCTAGCCAAGGATTTCCAAATCCCCCTAAATAGTTATAAACCTTTTGAAACATAAATTAACACTATGGTGGGGGACAGAAGCGGAAGGAAGAAGCTCATTTGCGGGTATTGCCGCTCCGGCAGCGCTAATTTGGAAAGCCTGAAAAGGTGCTTGCTGTGCGGGAAAATGCTCTGCGAGTATCATCGGAAACCTGAAAGCCACGCCTGCGAATCCGTGGACTGGGAGGGGCTCAAGGCGAAGGGAAGGTCCGAAATGGGCGTCATCGACTACCTGAAAGCAGGTGCGGTCATCCTGGCAGTCATGCTTATTGCAAAATTTGGGCTCGACATGCTCTCCGGAGCCTGGCAGGCGATAAAAAGAAGCGGTGAAATCGCAAGGGCCGAATCAAAAGTGCTTGTGGCGGTCCCTGTCGCGATGATGGCGCTCGCGGGCATGTTCCCCGATGCGACGACAATGCTGAAAGGAGCCGCAGACAACGTGATAGATAAGGCAGGGCTTGACAGCATTCACATTTCTTTTCCGCAGATGCCGGCGCTGCCCCAAAATCCGCCCCCAGGCCTTGCGCCCATTTCAGGCATACGGGGCTGCACCCTTGCCATGAGCTACGCCACAACCCTGTACAACCAGTATGATAAATGCCCGATGCTCTGCAAGGAACGCGGTTACACAACCTACGCAAATGTCAGGATGGGCGGCTCGTACGACTGCTACTGCTGCCACGGCTCCGGCACCCCTGTCTGAAAAGACGTTGCGCTCAGAGCTTGATTACCCCGATCTTCTGCGCCTTGCCCTGGGCAATCCTCTCGCTTCCGCCGCCAGAGCCGCCAAGCTCTTTAAGCGCCTTATCCAGGAGCGATTTCGCACTCATGCCCGAATTCTTGCCAGCAGCGCAGACAATCGTGCCTGATTTGCCGAGCAGGACCGCCGCCGCCTTGTCGCTCTCCGCGACCTTTAGGGCCAGCTTGCGCAACGCGGCATCGTCCAAATCGAGCACTTTCATGACAGGATGGCCGGGGTAGGATTCGATAATCTCCCGGGCCTCCTCCCTGACCAGGAGCTCGCCCAAAGACTCGATTTTCTTACGCTGGGCCTTCCATTCGGAAAAGAAGCGCTCAATTGTCCGGACCAGCTCGCCTTCGGAAACGCTCACGACCGAAGCTGCTTCGTGCAGGAGCTTCTCGCGCTCCTGGACATAATCAACCGCCACATGGCCGCACTTGTAGGTTATGCGCTCGATGCCGTCCTGGATGCTCTCGCGCTTCACTATCTTGAAAGGGCCTATCTCGCCCGTAGCCTTGTTCATGGCGTGCGTGCCGCCGCAGGCCTCGCTGTCTATGTCCCCTACGCTCACGATGCGCAGCTCTTTTCCCGGCACCGCGCCGCCCTGGTAAATCGTGAAGCCGTATTTGGCCTCGGCCTCGTTGCGGGGAAGTACGTGCGTCTGGATGGGCAGGTTCGACATTATGTATTCGTTGACCTTGTGCTCGATTGCAGCAATTTCGTCGTTGCTGATTTTCCGGTAATGCGTCAAATCCAGATGGGCCTTCTCCTCGTCTTTCCCCGAGCCGCCCTGCCATATGTGCGGCCCCAGCACCGAGCGGCAGGCAGCGTTCAGTATGTGGGCGGCCGTATGGTGGCGAGCGATTGTCTTTCTCCTCTCGAGGTCCACCACGCCTTCGACGTGCTGCCCGGTTTTGAAGCATGAAACGTCCCCCACTTCGTGGAGGACGACGCCGCCCTGCTTGGTCACCTGCCGAACTTCCACGCCGTCAAGCGTGCCCGTGTCGAACGTCTGGCCTCCGCCTTCGGGGTAGAACGCGGTCTGGTCCAGGACCAGGTATTTCCCGTGCACGAGCCCCAGAACCTTCGCCTTGAACGCGCTTTCCGTGCCGTAGTAGAGCGCCTGAGTCTTGGGAAGCGTCGCGATATCCGAAAACAGGACTTTCACCGACGGGGCGTTTTCCGGCGACGATTCCTCGCCTTCCCCTGCGCGCACAAGCGAATAGAAATTTCCCGGCATCTCGACTTCGACGTCGTTTTCTGATGCGACCTCGATGACCGCTTCGGGCGGGATGCCGTGGCTCTTATAAAGCGTTATCAGCTCTTCCTTCCCGATTCTCCCGCCGCCGAAGCGCTCCTTGTTCGTAGTGCCCTCTTTCCCGCCCCGGGCTTTTCGGACAAGGTTCTGGACCATCGCCCCGGCCTTCTCCTTCGTGGCCTTGTAGCGCTTCTTCTCCTCGCCAATCACATCGATGGTCGTGTCCACGCCCATATGCAGATGCGGGAATATGTACTCGAGGAAATCCGCGTGCGCCTCGACGATTTTGCCGTAATCGAGCGAGTAGCCGAAACGCTCCTCGAACCCGAAGACGCGGCGCAACAGCATGCGGAGGTTGTAGCCGCCTCCGGCGTTGCTCGGCAGCATGCCGTCTGTCACTGTAAAAAGCACGGTGCACATGTGGTCCGCCGATGCATACAGGGCCTGCAGGGGCTCAAGCGAATTGAAAAGCTCCTTCTTGCTCACACCAAGCATTTCCGCGATGCGCTCCTTCTCCTTCTCAAGGTCAGGCACCTCGTCCTCGTTCAGGCTGCCCGAGATTTTCGCAAAGCGCAGGAAGAGGTCCTTGTCCACCTTGACGCCCGCCTCGTGCTTCATCTCCTCAATGACCGGGCCGAAGACCGTCTCGTAGCTTGTCGGCTCGCCGGATGTTATCCATGCCAGCCGCGAAAGGCCGGCGCCCATGTCTATGACCTTTGTGCGCAGCTCCTTGGGGCCCTGCGGCGTGACCTCGTACTGCATGAACACGCAGTTGCCAAGCTCAAGGCCGCGGCAGAAATACTCTATGCACGGGCCGAAGTTGCCTCCCCCGGCCCAGACGTCCTCCTGGAATATGATTTCCTCCTCCGGTATCCCGAGCGCCTTAAGGTAGTTGAGGTCGTGGGTGAGCGCTTCCTCCTTCCAGTAGAACAGGCCGGTCTTGTCGGTGTTGAAGGCGTGCTGGCCAATCATCACGAAATTCGTGTAATGCCTTCCGCTAACGCCCACATTGCTTATGTCGGAGAAGCGGATGCACGGCTGGGGGACGATTAGCGGGTTGAAGGGCGGCTCCAGCTCGCCGTTCACGACGTAGGGCTGGAAGTCGTTGATGGATGCGATGGTGAAATACAGGTCGTCACGCCACCTTGCAACCGTCGGGTAAGGCTTCACGTATCCGTGTCCGCTCTGGATGAAGTATTTCTCGATTGCCTTCCACGTGTCGATGTAGCCCAGCTTCTTCTTAACAGGCGTGGCGCCGATGAACTGGTAGCCTATGCAGGAGGGGTCGCCGCAGAGCCCGCGCTGCTCCTTGGCCCAGAACATGCGCGAGCACTTGCCGCATTTCTGGCGGATGAAGCCGCGCTCGGCAAGGACCTTGATTTTGTAATGCTTTTCCCATTCGGCTGCGAACTGCTTCCTGAGTGCGTTTTTGTCTACATCCATAAGAATGACCTTGGTTGGTGGTGGATGATGAATACGTGGAGAGGCTTTTAACCTCTTTCGGGGCGCGGAACCCTCACGGCGACTCTATCCGCAAGGATAAGAGGAAGTTGTCGCGGATATCCTCGGCTTTGCCCGAATCCAGCGCGATTATCCGCACCTTGGCAAGGAGCGAGCGCTCGGGAACGTAGATGTCCATCGCGTAGCCGGTATAGCTCTTGCCGCCTTCGCTGAAGCGGATTTTGAAGGGCGCCTCGGCCACGAACCCGTCCCTGGCGACTCCGAAATTGGAGAGTTCGCCGACATCGTATGCGCTGCTCAGGAAGGAACCGGCCGGGTCTGAAACCTCGTCTTCCTGAAGGAAGTCCGATGCTGCCTTCGTGGGGTTGTTCCGGAGAATCGCTTCCCGGTTCGGGCCGAATACGGAGGTGGTGTTCACAAACGAAACGACAAGCATCTCGCCGGTCTGGCCGTCGAATTGGTGCGTGCCGGTGAATATGCCGCCGTACGAGCCGCGGGATTCCTGCACCGACATGTTGATTGGATATTCGAAGCTGAAGCCCTTCGCCATGTATCTCTCATAGAGCTTGGGCGGAGGAATCGGAGGGGTCTGGTTCGTGTCGTTCTGGGTCGCGTTGCCGGTCTGATTCTCCGTCACGTTGCCTGCCGGCGGAACGGTCGTATTGGCGCTCTCATTGCCCGTGCCGTTTCCCATCCGCTCACCGAAACTGATGCATCCGATAAGAACAAGCAATGGCACAAACGCGGCGATGAATGCGAGGAACTTCATAATCCCATCTCCGATTGGGCGGCCGAAATGAACACGCCTGCCACCCGAATCGCCTGCCTAGCTACTTGCTCCCGGCTTTTCTTAAACTTTCCCATGGCCGAGAATATCATATTATACAAGCCGGGGCCGTTTTCGATCGGCGTGTTCTCAAGCCTCAGCCATTCCTCGACCGGGAATATGCCGGGGTAGCGCTTTTGGAGGAATGCGGTTGTCGCATCCAGGCTGTCGCCGACGTATCCGTCCTGCATGAGGAGCGCGGCCGAGGCCGCCCTGACCGAGTTGAGGGAATCCTCGAACGCCCCGGAGAAGTCGTTCCGGGCATAGCGCTCCTGCGCTGAGGCGAGCAGGTCCGAGGCGAGTGCCAGCGCGTTCATGGCGCTGATTCGGTCTGGCGAGACGATTGCCGCTTCGCCGAAGGTTGGCGCATCCTCCATACCCGCCCCTATCTTCGGAAAATGATTTAAAACCGCCGATGCATAGGCGGTAGCATGCAATTGCATGAAAGAATTTTCGAGCTAGCGCTGAAAAGGTCATTCTTCTTCCCAAGCAACGAGCCGTACGGCGGCACGGCCGGGTTTTACGAATACGGCCCGGTGGGCGTCTTAATCAAGCACAAGATTGAGAACCTCTGGCGCGAGGCGTTCATCAAGGCGGAGGGCTTCCACGAAATCGAGACGAGCATCGTGACTCCTGAGGCTGTGCTTGTGGCTTCCGGCCACGTGGGCAGTTTCGCGGACCCGATAGTCGAATGCCAAAAATGCAAGACGAGGATGCGCGCGGACACGATGGTGGAGGAGAAGCACTACAGCCTGCACGGAGAGAGGTGGGACGGGAAACTCGAAACCCTCGATGGCGTCATCGAAACAAAGGGCATCAAGTGCCCCCGCTGCGGCGGCGACTTCGGGAAGGCGCACATGTTCAACCTTATGTTCCAGACCGGAATCGGCGGGGAGAGGGCGGCCGCATATGCTAGGCCGGAGACCGCGCAGGGCATATTCACGTCATTCCCGAGGATTTTCCGGAACCACGGCACCAAGCTGCCCCTGGCAGTCGGCCAGGTGGGAAAAAGCTTCCGCAACGAGATTTCGCCCAGGAAGGGCCTGGTCCGCATGCGCGAGTTCACGCAGATGGAGCTGGAATACTTTTTCAGCCCCGCCGAGCAGTCGTACGGCGGGTTTGAAGGCGTAGCCGGGGAAAAAATGCTGATGAAAATAGATGACAAGCCCCGGGAGATGGACGCGGCCGCGCTTGTCGCAGAGGGCGTGGCGGCGAACCAGATAATGGCCTACTTTTTGGTCCGCGAATGGGAGTTCTACCGGCGGGTTGGCATCGACACTAAACGGATGGTCTTCCGGGTGCTCGGGCAGGGTGAGATTCCGCATTATTCGAAAGGCAACATAGATATGGAGGTGGAGACCTCGTACGGCCACATCGAGACGATAGGCAATGCTTATCGGACGGATTTCGACCTGACGCAGCACTCGAAGCACAGCGGCACCGACCTCTCCGTATTCGTCGAATCTGAGAAGAAGAAAATCATGCCGCACGTCTTCGAGCTGTCGATGGGCGTGGACAGGCTCATCTACTGCATCCTCGAGCACTGCTTCCGCGACAAGGACGAGAAAGACGAAACCGGAAACTGGAAACTGGGAACCGCAAAGGAATGGGAGTGGTTTGACTTCCCGCCTGCAATCGCCCCGTACCATGTGGCGATTTTCCCGCTGATGTGCAGGGACGGGCTGGACGCGAAAGCCGAGGAGGTGGCCGCCATGCTCCGCTCGTCCGGCCTCGACGCGACCTACCGGGACAGCGGGAGCATAGGCCGGAGGTATGCGCGGGCCGACGAAATCGGCGTGCCTTACGCCCTGACGATAGACTACGACACGCTCAAAGACGGTACGGTCACGATACGGTACCGGAACGACGGGAAGCAGGAAAGGATTAAAATATCGGATTGCGCTGATAAAATCAAGGAATGCATGAAACTCGGGAAAGTGGCATTATGAGGCTCTTCATCCTTTTCGCGGCGCTGGCCCTGGCATTGGCTTATGGTTGCATAGGCGGCGAGCAGCCTCCGGTGCAGCAGAACAACACCACCAATGAAACGGTGAAGCCGCCGATAAACATCATCATCGAGGAGCAGAAGAACCAGACAACCGAGAAGAACGAGACCGAGGAGGAGGAGCCCCCGCCGGTTACGGTGGTCAAGGACCTTGAATACACGTACGACCCGGACCAGCTTTTCGGCGTCTACTTCATCGAGGTCGGCGGCCCGCTCCTGCAGGGCGATGCGATTCTCATCAAGAAAGGCGACTGCGACATCCTGTTCGATGCGGGGTCAGCAGAGAAGGGCGGCAAGGTCGTGAACTTCCTCAAATCGAGGAACGTCGACGACATAGAGGTGCTGGTTTCCACGAACGCCGACCCGAGGCATTACGGCGGAATAACCGCGGTCGCGGACAATTTCAAGGTCGAGGAGTTCTGGTGGAGCGGCCTGGATTTCGGGGACCTCGAATACAGGACCATAGTGGACCGCATGAACGCCAGCGCGAAAACCGTCCGGGTGATAGAGGACGGGTTCAGCGCGGACCTGAACGGGTTCAATCTCACAATAATCAACCCGCCGGTCTCGAACAAGTTCGACGACGTGAACAACGACGCGATAGTCACGAGGGTGACGGACAGGAACTTCTCGATGCTTCTCACGTCCGGCATCCAGACGGGCGCGCAGGGGCGGCTGATAAACCAGAAAACCGGCCTCATAAAGGCGCCGATAATTCAGGCGCCATATTACGGCGTCGGCTCCGGAACGAGCAGCATAGGCATATTCCTGATAACCGCAAAGCCCGATGTCATGATACTAAGCGGCAGCAGCGACGAATCCGCGGCAAACGGCGGCTCGAGGGACCCGTACAAGCGGCTGATGGAGCAGTACGGCATCCGGTGGTACGAGAACTACAAGAACGGCACGATCCGGATAAGCGGCGACGGGCAGGCGTATACCATCGGCGCGATGGGCGCGGGCCAGTAGGGTTTCCGGTTTTCCGTTTCCGGTTTCCGATGCCGCAATAGTTTAAATTGGTTTCTGATATCAATCCCTATGCTTTTTGTGGGCCTGTAGCTCAGCTTGGTAGAGCGATGGACTCTTAACAAAGGAAAAGGATAGCAAGCCAGTTTTGGCCCCGCCTTTTCCTAAAAGGTGGAGATCCATGTGTCGGGAGTTCAAATCTCCCCAGGCCCGATTTTCTTCTGTTCCCAGTTTTCCGTTTCCTGTTTTGCCGCATGAAAATCGGGCAGGACGCGGCGGAACGCCGCAACTGGCCCGTGTATTACCTCAGTCGTATCTAGGGGCTGGGGCACAAGAACCGCAGTTCTTGGAGGCCCCAGGCCCGTGTAAAACCTTAGTTGTACCTAGGGCGTGGGGCACATGTGCGATAAGCACATGGAAGCCCCAGGCCCGTTTTCACGTTGTTTACAGTTTCGAGTCTTGTGTCTTGCCTTATGGAAAACGGGCAAGAAGTGAAATCGTCAGATTTCACGACAGGCCCGAAAGTTCTCTTACCCAGTTTTCAGTTCCTGGTTCCGAGTTCAGTATTATAAACACTAATCCATACCATTCTACACATGACGTTTCTCCAAATCAGGCAGCGCCAAACCGCCGGGAATGCGGCACGCGTCTGCGCATTTGCCGCCCTGGCATCCTCACTCGCGCTCTCATGCAACCGCAAAGACGAGGGATATTCCGAATCCGCGCCGGATGAGCAGAAGGGCGTCCCCCACCTCATCCCGCTAAAAGACAAAGGAAGCGCAAGGGATGCCGGAGGAGCCCGCGACGCAGCGTCCGGCAAAACCCTGAACCCAAAACCCGGAACCGGGACGGTTTCGCCTGCACCGTTTCCACCCGGCCGCGGATGCCCGGAGGAGATGGCAAGGTCGGGCAGTTTCTGCATAGACCGCTACGAGATACACCTTGTTTCAAAGGACGGCACGCAATACCCGCATTTCAAGGCGCCGCCAAGCCGCATGGACAATCTTTCGGCGCGTTCGGCACCCAACGTCTTCCCCCAGGGCCACCTCAGCCAGGAGACCGCGATGAAAGCGTGCGGCAACGCGGGTAAACGACTCTGCACGCTTGCTGAGTGGCAAGCGGCATGCAGCGGGGGCGGAAGCAGGAAATTCCCGCATGGAAACGAACCCGCACCAGGCACATGCAACGTGGACAAGCGCAACCCGCACATACTCGACAAGCATTTCCCGGGTGTCCCGCATATGAAAAGGGCTGGGAAGCACTTCAACGACCAGGCATTGCTCCAGGACCCGGATTACCTTGAGCGGACAGGGCAGAGGCCGGGGTGCGTAACGCCGGAGGGCATTTTCGACCTCGACGGCAACCTGTCTGAGTGGGTGGATGATTCGGTCCAGAAGCCTGACGGCCTGCACGGGACTTTCGCAGGCGATGCGTTCAGCGGCGCAGGAGCGCAGGGCTGCGGGCGTAAGACCGACGCACATGCAGCGAATTACTACGATTACTCCATGGGAACCCGCTGCTGCAGGAATCCCGGCCGTTAGGCCCACAGACAATGCACAACCTGACACAGAAGCGGCGAATTTCTTATTATTTTAATTATTATTAGGCACCGCCACCGGGTCCATCCCAAGCCGGAATCTCATGATGCAAAAGGAGCTAGACTTATAAACATTAGATTGAGATTCACAATAACGGTTGGGAAGGACGAAGCGGACGGCGTCCGCAGGATTCTTGCCAATTACTTGAGAGTCGAGGGATTGGAATGAAAAATATTCTGGCGATTGTAGCGAT
This sequence comes from Microcaldota archaeon, assembly GCA_022627495.1. Taxonomy (GTDB): domain Archaea; phylum Micrarchaeota; class Micrarchaeia; order Anstonellales; family Bilamarchaeaceae; genus Bilamarchaeum. The sequence goes on along the minus strand of JAKEGJ010000007.1, from coordinate 351 downwards.
TTTTATCCTCGTAGGGGTAGGTTTTGCGGTTGAGACGAATCCCGGCCACGGTGCTGCGGAAATCGGGGGAACAGTCATCGCCGACCGCACGTTCCAGAACGCGAACTACTCTTTCCCAGGGGCACTCGGCGTGGGCAGCGCGAGCCCTGCGGCCAAGCTCCACGTCAACGTGAGCTCCGGCCCGTCTGCAATAATCGGGGCGATGTGCTACGCCTCGGGCAATTATTCGATAGCGATGGGCTACGGGACGGATGCAACCGGCAATTATTCTACTGCGATGGGCTACGAATCAACCGCCTCGGGCGAACACTCGACCGCCACGGGGTACTGGACTACAGCCGCCGGCGCGGG
>JAKEGJ010000006.1 GCA_022627495.1 Microcaldota archaeon | reverse complement strand
GGAACCGTCAATCTCAATCATAAGGAACACCGCAGGGCGAGGGTGGGCTTTGAACGAAACGTCGTTCAAACCAACCGCCCTCGCCGTAGGAACCGTCAATCCCAATCATAAGGAACACCACAGGCCGAGGGTGGGACTTGGACGAGCCGTCGTCCAAGAAGACCTCCTTCGCCATAAGAACCGTCTATCTCAATCATCGGAAGTCCATGGCACATAAGAAAATATAAACAGTTACCGGCATCTTCCGCGCGCGGCTGTCTCGTTCCGCAATCATGGGGGATATGCATCGTTTTAATCCTTATGCGGGATTCTATTATCATGGTCGACAAGAAGGCAGGCAAGCTGACGATGACCGCAGTTCCTCCAGCAAAGCCAATCCGGCCTGCCGCCCCGAAGGGCACGCTCGAAGCGGAACGCCAGCCCGAGAAAATCCCCTATGCAAAGGTGGCGGCGAGCCTTTCGAACCTTGCATCCGGATGGAATGCTGATGCGGAGAAGGCGCTCTCCATGCCCCCCGAACTCTATACGATGCGGAACGGCTCCTCCGGCGCCACGTTCTATTCCGCCGAGCCGCAATTCCCGATTGCGGATTTCCTGAATTCCCTGCGCACGAAGCCGGCACCCCCCCAGACACGCTACGGAATCGCAGTCTATGAAACGGCGAGCACCGTCTACTTGGTCGTGATTGATGCGGCACGGCGGGTTGCCGTGAGGGTTCCGCTGGCCAATATCTACGATGCGGCCAAGGTGAAAAGCTGGGGCAGCGTTGTGGACGCCATCCGCATGGCAGAGGCGGCGGCGAAAGCGAATCCCGGGAAGTTCGCCTTCCATGACGGCGCGATATCCCTCTTATGAATACCGCGATATCCGCCTTGGAATACAAATCGGTATTATTATAACATTTACCACATAATAACCTTCCATGCAGAAATTGGCACAGCCCGCACTTATTGCACCTAAACCAAAAAATGCCGAACCCCTAGTCGACAAGCTAATATGCTGGGACCTCGATGAAACCCTCGGCCGGTTCTACGGCATCTACGCGCGGATGCATGGCTTTGACTGTAAACGGGCTGACGGCCTGAAACCCGGAATCCGAGAGGCATTGGCGGAGCTTTCAGCGCTCGGCTTCTCCCACGTGGTGACCACCGCTGCGCAGGAAGATGAGGCCACCGCCGCCCTCTCGCAGGCCGGCCTTCTCGGTTCGTTCCTCCGGATTTTCCACGAATCCAAAATTCTGCGCGGGAATCGAAAGGATTACTCTGTGGTTGCCGAAGCCTTCGGGATGGGGGAAGGCGATTTCCGGAAGAGGGCTATCGTGGTCGGGGATATCATCCCCCTTGACCTCCCGGAAAACGGCGTTTTCATTCATGAGCCGGACGCACCCTGTTACAGCGCAGATATCACAAAATCCATTATCAGGCTCATATCGGAAAAAGGCGAGGGGGACTTCTGGGCCGGGTTCGGGGCGCTTTTTTCCGATGCCTCTGGCGCGCCCATGCCCGGTCATCAAGCTATCCGCATTATGGGGATAGCCGAAGGCTTTCGGGCCTCGCTTTATTATTCCAACGGATCGGCAATCGCCCGCATCACCATGGATGACGCGAGATTCCGGGCGGACATCGAGCCCTTTTAGGCGTGAATGCGCGCAAAGCGCCTTCCGAAGGCCCAATTTTTAAGAATTGCCGTGCCAATCCACCATTATGAGGAAATCGGATTCATCAGCAAAAAACGTCCCGCAAATCTCGATGCCGGCGTCGTCGTCCGCGTTTCGGAATGCCAAGGCCGGCACGCCTACAAGCCGCCCGCCCGAAATCCAGTCAGTTTCCAGGGCGGATGCGCTTGCGCAGCTGAAAGGGACGGCGGCTGGATGGGACCGGGAGCTCGAGGGCCTGTTCGCGATGCCGGAACGCCTTTATAAGCTCCAGGGGGATTCGGCAACTTACTACTCGAAAAACGAAAGCTTCGGCCTGGGTGAAGTTCTTGACGGCCTCTCTTTCGGAAAGCTGCCCAGGGAACTTCCGGAATACGGTTTCTGCCTCTACAGCAGCGGTGGCGCAGTTCATTTCGCCTTGGTAGATGGCGTACGCAATTTCGTGGTCCATGCGCGCCTGTTTTCAATCCACGACCAGAATCCGGAAAAGGACTGGGGGGTCGTGAAGGAGGCGATACGCTCCGCGCTCACCCTTTCTGCGGATGCGCGCAAGCAAGGCGCGGCCGCAGTCTATGACGGGATGCTTTCGGCGATGCGGCTTGGATAGGCCCATGCCTCGCGTTTTCCCTTGCCCACAAGCCCCCATCGGGTTCCGGCCCGGATTATAATACTTTTTGAACAAGTTAATGCCATGGCAAAGGCAGTAGGAAAGGCGCGCTCCAGGGATAAGGTGGCAAACCTGAAGGATTTTGCCGCCTTCAAGAAGCGCAAGGAAGCTGCAAAGCCGGAGAACCGGACCGCCTGCAGGGACGAATGCCTGGATGCCCTCTCCCGCTTCGGCACCATAAGCCCCAATCTCCGCACGATGCTCTGCTTGCCATCCAAGCTCTTCCGCCATGGGGGAGCAGAAGACGTGTCTTTCTCCACTGAACCTGACCTGGGCATCGATGCATTCGCCAACAGCCTTCTCCAATCCGCCTCCACGGAACTTACGGGCCGCCTCCCGGATTTCGGGATTGCAATGACCTCACTCGGGGGCACGGTCTTCGCGGTCCTCGTGGACAGCAAGAGGGGCCTCATAGTCGCCGAATCCGTAAGGGGCATGCATGATGAGGCGGGGAGCTGGGACATGTTCGAATCCGCCCTTAAGCGGGCGCTTGGCAACTCCGAGGCGCTAAAATCCCAGGGCGCCCGGTTCCGGTTCGTTCTCGAAGGCGACCGCTCTGAAATAATAGAATGAGCCTCAGCGGCTCCTCTGGTCCGTACCTATCTTGACCTGCAAACCCGTAAGCGAAGGCAGTTCCTTGTTCTTCACGGCGTTGGTATCGACGAAAGTCAGCGCCGCACGGTCTCCCACCACATCCGCCCGTATCCTGAAGATGCGGTGGTTCGGGTCCCTCGAGATGCCGAAGCCCGCGATGCGGCCGGTCCTGACATCGTAATATGCATCGATAATCTTGATGTAATCCGATCCGGCCAGGGTCGGCCCCTTGGGGGCGCTTTCAAATGCCTCTTGGAAGGTTCCGGCGACCTGCGCACTGCCTGCAGGGCGGGCGATTCCCAGAATCATCATGGCGTTGTCGAATGCCGCCTCGGTCGGCGGATTCGCTCCGGCTGCGACCGGGAAATGCCTCTCAAGCTCCGCAGCCTGTGCCGGACTCTGCGCCTTTGCCTCGGCCACCATCCCCTCGACTTCCCACGCCTCCAGCGTCCGCGTTTCCGCAGGCTTGGGGCCTCCGACTGAATTGAGGGAGGAGTTACGGGCCGCTATGGCCGAATCCATCGCGCCAAGGAACCTCGAGTTGTTTTCCAGCCCTGCCACTTCACCAACGAGGTCCGCCAGCCTCTGCGCCGACTGAGCATCGAGGATGCTTCTTCCGTCGTATGTGTCCATCGGCTCGACTGTTCCGAGCCGGTTGTCGACCATGTCCCCGATGTGCCTTCCCAGGGATTTGTCCCGGGGGATTGACATGCCTACAGGGACTCCTTCGTTTGCCGGGTCCTGCATGAACGCCTTGACTCTCTCCGCCCTTTCCACCAGTTCTTGCGAAAGGGGTGCGAAAGAGCCGTCAGGATTCCTTCTTGAATCCAGCGCGTCAGCCATGGCGCGGAGCATGGCCTGCTCGTTCACGCCCCTTATTTTGGAACTGCTGGCCGATGCGGCTTTTACGAGCCCTTCGATGAATTTCATCGTGCCGGCCACCGCGTCAGCGTCGAAAGCCATGAACTCCGTTTCAACGGTCCTGTTGGCTTCGTTCCTGGTTGCGGTGAGCCTGAACCCGACCGGGTCCGTGTCTATCGGCTGGAACGTTATCTGGTACCGCTCGGACGGAGGATGCCCCTCCCCCAGGTCCATGAGCATTACCACGGTATTCCTAAGATACCGGTCGCCCAGCAGGGCAAGCCGGCTCATCTCCTGGTATTCCATCCACCTGCGCATGATGAGGGCCCTTCCTTCCGGCGTTGTTAGCAGCGCCCTGAAGGCTTTGATTGCCGGGCGCTCCCCCTGCACCGGGCCGAGCTGGAGGCCCCGCAGCAGCTCGGTATTTCCGAGCGCCACATCCGCGACCAGGGCATTCTCTTCCTTCCCATCGATGACAATGGTTTCGCGCCTGCCGCGGTAATCATGTATGTCCTCTATTAAGACGAAATCATTCCATACCGTCTTGCGCGCTCCGGGCGGGTATTCGTATCCGATTCCGGTGTCGTAGGAGAAAACCTGGCCGTCGCTTCCTTTCGCATGCACCCGCTGGGGGGCGAGTCCGGCTTCCCTCGCGGCGCCGGCCCCGAATGCGTCGCCCCTTCCGTCAACCTGTTTCACGATTATTGTTTTCTCGCCGCTTTTGGTGAGGACCTTTACCCTGTAGGCCCCGGTCCCTCCGCCCAGGTCGTCTATCCTGGTGACGATTGCATCCTCATACAGCGGCCGCCCGTCCGGTCCGGCCAGTTCCCGTATCCGCCCCTCGATGTCCGCGCGGAAGACGAGGTCGAAGACAGCCTGCGTCGGCTTCTCCGCCTCAATGCCGACTTCCCTCAGGGCGCTCTTCCTCGGTTCGGAAAGCGGGTCGAGCGCGGCCCGCGCTCTTGCGGCGTTGCTGTAAGCGTTACTGACATCCTCCAGGCTGGGGGCTGAAGATTCCCTGCGGAAAGCAAGCCGTGCAAAGCCTTCGGAGCCGAGCGCGTTCGCATTGGACTCGTCCTGTGCCTCGATTGAGCGGTGCAACATTGCATTGACAATCGCATCATCCTCCCTGCGCGCCTCGACAAGCCGCTCCCACTTCGCGACGGTCCGCTCCCTGACCTGGGGATACTGCAAATCCTCCAGCACCTTGCCGATTCCAGGGAGCGCCGCATGCATGTCCCTCAGCCTGGCATCCGCCTCTTTGGCGGCATCAGCGCCCTCCGCCTTCATCTGCGCGATGCGGTCAGAAAGCGCGGCGAGCGAAGCGCCGTCCTTCGGAATCGACTTTTCGGCAAAGACGCGGAAGGCATCCCCCGGGCTGCCGCCCTCAATGATAATCTGCGCCAGCGCCAGGCGCTCTTCCGTGCTTGCATGCTTGAAGCGCTCCAGGAACCCATTTCTCGCATCCGGAGGGGCCGACTTCCATGACGGAACCGAATCCAAATCCGCCTTCGCCTTCTCCAACCCATTTGCGTCAGCGCCCCTTACGCCCGCAACAACTTCCAGAGCCCCCCGCGCGCGCGCCGGCGCTGCGCCGGATTCCTCTGAAGGCGCCGATGTCTTGTGCGGCCTAGATGCAACCGGTGGCACTTCCCGCAATAGCGGTCCCCGGGACGAACGGACTGACACTGAAGGGCCGTCTGTTCCTGTGGCCATCAGCTCCTCGCCGACAGCCGCTTCCCCCGCCCTCATGAATCTTATCGGCACCACCTTTCCGCCGGCTATGACTTCGGCGTTGAACATGTGGCCGCCTATCATGACCTCGTTCCTTTCCGTGTAATAGAACACGACCTCCTTTCCGTTGTATGAGAGCGACTCGGCTGCCTTGTCCGCGCGGTAAACCTGGTAGAGCGCGCCATCCACTACCGCATCCTTCTCATATACACGGCCGGCCTCGGCTTTGCCCTCGATATTTATACTGACGACCAGCCTGCCATCGGCGTTTTCCACGAACGAGTAATTAAGGACCCTTTCGCATCCGGCGAAGTGGGGCCATGTCGTATCATTCAGGCTGTTGAGCAGCTCGGCGGCAAGTGCGCCATCCTCCGCTGATTTGCCTTTCATAAGCGGGCCCGGCTCCTCAGGCGTGCCTATGTACCTGCGCCTTATCGCATCCAGCTCCGCAAGAATGAGCGGCTTCAACCTATTCTCATAAGCATCGGGCCTTTCACCTGTCAATTGCGGATTATCCCCCTTCACCCTAAGGCCGGCCTCATTCATCTCCTTGAGGGCCCCGAGCATTGTCTTATCCGTCTGGATGGCCCTCATCCGCTCAGAAGTCAAATCCAGGTTGTCTGCGAGCCTGACAATCATAAGCAGGGGGTGGTCCGTTTCGCTTGCCTTCATATACTTGGATTTGGACGCGTCCTCGCCCGGGCCGGGCGGCTTGTCCTCGCCATGGCGGTCTATCGCAATCCCGATTTCAGACAAGTCGATGGATTGCGGGTCCAATCCGAAGAGGCGTGCGCTATTCTCCCTGAAGCCCTCATCGAACATCCTCGCCCCCTTTGCCCCGTGGAGGCCTTTCTTCTCACTCGGCAAAAGGTCCCCATAGCCGATATCATGAAGCAGGGCGGTGATATACAATGCCGCCCGGGCCCTGTCTTCCGAGCCGTACTGGTTCACCAGGGTTTTTTTAAGCGCAGGCGATTGCTCGAACATTATCTTTGATATCTTCAGGATTTCGTAGGAATGCGCCCAGCCGTGCGGCGTGAACGGGAGGTTGGTGTCGCTGACATCCTGGCGTGTGACTGCCGCCCAGGCAAGCGAGACTAGAGCATCGGCTTCCTTTTGCCTGCCGGGGAATGTGGCGTTCAGCTGGTCGGTCCACTCCTTGCGGAAAGCCTGCACCTCGTAATACATCTCCACCCTGCGCATGGTGTCTTCGCGGTTCCACATGAAATTATCATGCAATCTCGGGTCCACGCCGAACATCCAGAGGAAGGCGAGGCCTTCGTCCTTGTTATTCACGAATTCTTCAAGCGGTCTGACGGCTTCCTCCCTGGGTAAGTCGGCATGCAGTTTTTTCTGCCTCGCGAATTCTCGCATGGCCAACACGCCCGTCAGCACGTTCCGCACCCTTACGTTCCTGATTTTTCCAACGCTTCCGAGTCCGCTGGCCGGCGAATCCGATATGAGGGGCCCGAAACCGCCGCATTCGCGTATCAGCGCCGGGAATCCATTGCCCGCCCGCGCTATGAGCAGAATCTCGCCTTCGCTGGCGCTGGCCAGGAACGCCGCGGCAGAGCCATCTTTCTCTCCCATCTGTAAGAGCACTGCGAGATTCCCGCGGGCGGATTCGGCCTGGTCTTTTGGCAGCCTTTCTATCACCCCGAGAACGCTGTCGATTTTTTCGGCGCCGCTTCCCCGGATTATCGTTGCCATCCCCTCCCGCTCCGCCTGTGTCGGGACTATCGCAAAATCATCGACCATGAACGGCCGCATCATATCGTCCAGAAGAATGGATACGCGTCCTGGCAATGGCGTTTGCGCTTCGCCAGTCTCCGGCCGTACCCGGGCATCCGCCCCGGCTTCGGCTATCTTCCTGGCAAAATTGAGCGCGTCATGTTCCTCGAACCGTTTTATTCCAAGGGCATCCCCCATCTGGAAGGACCTCTTGTGCGCGCGTCTCTCGCCTATGCCATCGATTACATGAGCCACCGCAGGATTGCCCAGCCGCAGCGCGGCGAGCTGCCTATCCGCCTCAGCCTTGACCTGCCCATCGTTGCTGTTGAGGCGTTTCAGGAACCCGGTCAAGCCTGCCGGCTCTTCGAGCTTGAGTGCGGCCACCAGCGCGTCTGCGGACTTGCGTGCACCCGTTTCTACGCCAGATGTCGCCCTGCCTTCTGCTGCGGCCCTCGCCGCCTCAGGCCCCTCGCCGGCCGTTATCCTCCTGAACATATCCAGGTTCGCATCCCAGTTGGCGCGCTCCTGCGGGCCCAGCGTGCCGGCCACCGCTTCCCGCAGCGGGAATCCGCCGCCTATGTCTACGCCGAATTTCACTGCAATTTCCACATCATCCTTGAAGGCTCCCTCGGTGCCGATTATTGCGATGAATTTAGATGTTCCGGGCAGCATGTCCGGCGCCGTCTTGCCAGCCGGAGTCACACTGGCAATCTCATTGTTCAGGCCGCGGACCGCCTCGAGCGCTTCTGCAGGGCTCTGGAAATACCAGCTCGCCTTGTCCGCGTATTCCGAGAGGATAGGCGCCTCCTTCACCACAAATGCGACGGCATCGCCTTTTCCCGAATCCCGAAGCGAGCCGAGCAGGCCCTCGTACCTTGCCCGGGCCACGGGGTTGAAGGGGAAATCAGTACGTGCAATCATAGCCTTGGCCATGACGAATCCGGTTTCGTCCCAGCCGAACTTCTGCATGAGCATATCCTTGTTTCCATCCATCCATGCGAGAGTGCGCTCCACGTTCGCAGGCCTGCCGGCGGCCATCCTGCCCGCATCCGGGTCGATGTCGTGGAGCATCGCGACCTGTGCGACGAACGCGGCCTTGTCCTCCTTGGAGCCGAAGAGCGCCGAATCCGCAGCGGTCATGTCCCTCCCCATTACCACGTCATGGGCCATCCTTGCCGCATGCTCCGTATGCTTCGCGTTGTGGTATATGGGCCTGTCGGCTACTGGCGGGTGGAGGCCTGCGAATTCCTGCCTGGAGAAGAACCTCTCCGGCGAGAATGCCGGGGCATTGCCGTCTGCCAATGCCGGCTTGGGACGACCGGGTTCCAAAACGGTGCGCGCTTCGGCAGGGCGGGGGGCGGCTGTTTCTCCGCGGACAGGCGCAGCAGGCGCATGCGGCGGGAAACCCTTTTTCGTCCCCCCGCCCCGCGGTGCGAGCGCTTCCTGGGGCGGCTGCGCTATCGGCTGCGTCCCGTCTCCGGTGCCTGGAGCCTTAACCTCTTCCCGTGGCGCAGGTTGGCCCTTGGCAGGCTGGGGGAAACCTTTTTTCGTTATGGCTCCGGGTGCAAACACCTCCGGCGGCGGCTGCGCCATCCGTTGCGTTCCTCCCCCCATGCCTGGCGCCCCCGCCGCAGGCTGGCCTAAGCCGCGCGCAGTGCCCGCTCCGCCCGGCGGCATCACGACCTGTGTTTCGCCTATGAAGCCGGGCGGGCCGAATCCCCCCGGGTACTTGTCTTCAAGGTTCAGCACTGCGATGTCGCCTATCTGCGAGAATTCCGATACGAACCCGTCCTCGCCCATCCCAATTATGTGTTCGAAGACCTGGACTGCCCCCTGCCTCTGCACAGGCAATCCGGTCATGTCTCCGAATCCTGGCGCAGCCCTTAAGTTGCTGTGAGTCCTCACGACGCCTTTTGCGTCGGCCTTGAGCGCAGCCGGAAGCGTTTGGGGGGTGAAGACCGCGAATTCCTTGCCTCCGATTGTGAACTTTCCAACCATGCCAGTCATCCCTGGTTCGGCCGGCACTACCAGCACCTGCTGCCCGTGCGGAAACAGGTCGACAACCTGCAAAGGCCACGGGTTGGTGACATCAGGCCCGTAAATGTTGGGCACCCTTTCGAAGTCCGCGGCCATCGCTCCCCTCCCGTCGCCGTGGTAGACGGGCATATGCTCCTCTCCGTTGAACGGGACGTTCGGATGGTAGGTCACTCCGTCGTTATTCAGCTGGTCCCTCCTATCGCCCCTTTCCCCGACATGGAAGCTGCTGATGCCTACCGGCTCGCCTTCAGCGGCCCTGAATCCGTCGGTCATCAGCGTGCTGTACTGGGGGTCAGCCGCGTGCTCCCGCACCCATCTTTTGATTCCATCGTAGAACGGGCCCGATGTGCCGCTGCCGAATGCTTCCCGAACCATGTCCGCAGGGCTCATTATTTTCGGCGCCCTGGAAGGCCTTGCGAGTGCAGGAAGGCCGGCACCCTGGAGGGCCCGCGCCTGGTCCGGCCGGTAAGTGTTTATGAAAAATCCTCCTGATTCCTCAGCGACATTCCAATTCAGGTCCCGATATGCCTTGACCATTGCCGGCGGGACCTCGAACCTGTACGCCCCGCAGCCCTCTATCTCGTGCTGGTTCCGCACCATCGCCAGCGTGGTGAAAAGGCGGGGGAATACGTGGTCCTTGCCTATCCAGCTCCGGAATGTGCGGAAATCGAAGCTGCCCCTCTGCCCAATCGCCCAATACGAGCCGCCGGAATCGTCCGTATCGATTCTCCCAATCATGAATACGGTTGACTTTCCGTCCGCCCCGGTCTCCACCCTATGGCCAGCCTTCCGAAGCGCTTCGAGATTCTCAGGGCTCGGGTCGCTGACCTCCATTATCATGGCGAAGCTGTTGGCCTCATGGCCGTCTATCGCTCCGACGGCGAAGGATGCCGCGTTGGTGTAGCCCAGCTGTTCCCAGAAGAGTTGCGGGTTGTTGACGAAAATTTCCATCAATTCCGGGGATTCGGCTATCCTATCCAATGATGCCGCGTGCCTTGCCCGCAGCCTGACATCCCGGCCCCCCACCCGCACATCGGATTCGAATCCGGCGATGCTCCTTGTTATTCCATATGCGGAGCGGGCCCCGTCCGGCTTCGTATAAGACATGAGCACGCCGTTCCCGTCCCGAATTATGACCTCCGGAGCCACTATGCCGGACCTGCGCAGATTCACCGCGCCGAGCTCATCCGAGCGCATGTCCACGCGCTTCACGAATTCGGCATGCTCTCCGCGGGAATCATGCACCTTCACCATGTACGCGCCTGTCGCGCCGCCGCCGATATCCTTCATCTCTATCAGCGTCGCTCCGGGATACATCTCCTTTAGGACGCCGGCGAGGTCTCCTGATATCAGCATGCCGAAGATGTGGTCGTCATTGAAATCCGCTGCGCTTATGCCCAGCTTCCCAGCCACTGCCGCCCTCGCTTCCGCCTTGCTGCCCGCTGCGGAATACAGGCCCGACAACGTCCCCGGCTGCAGGCCGCTCTGCTGCTCGATTGCATGCCATCCCGCCGAGCCAAGGGCGCCCAGCTCCTGCAGGAAAATCGCCTGGTTATACGTGCTATCGGCGCGGTCGAGGACCGCATTCCCTTCGTCAATCCTTCCTGCGGCTAGCAACGCCTTGCCCTGCTCCCGGTCCTGCTCTGCGGCCGTCCTCAACGCCGCAACAGTCCTTCCCTGCTCTTCCGGGTTCATTTTTATGAATTCCGAGACCGCTGCCTTCCTCTGCGCATGGCCGGGCTCGGCTACGACTCCGGCCACGCGCTCCGGCGGGAGGTTGGCATTGCGCACCGCCGCTCCTGCCGGCCCCCTCACTGCGGTTGGAATCTCTTCCGGATGCATTGTCCCCAATCCCGGAGTGGCCTGCTCCTGTGGCGCCTGCCTCCTCACCTGCGTGGCTGGCGACGGAGCCTCAATGCCGCCAGGGAATGGGGGCGGTGCGCGCTTTTGCGTTGGCTCTGATACTCTGCCTTCCGCGCCAGGCCGAATCTGGGGGGCTATGCCCTGCTCCCTTATGAATTCGGAAGTCGGCTTCGCGGCCATTTCCGCCTCGGCCGGCTGAGCGGGCCCTGGCGGCGGCGTTTTGCCCCCTTTTGCCGAGGGCGGCTTTTCCGCCGGTGCGGCCGATGGCGGGCGCACTTCCATTTCCTTGGACAGCACCCAGCCGCCGATATTGGCGAACTGCTGGGCCATGTAATCCGGCCCTGCCCCCATCAAAGCCTGGAAAATCGGCACCGGGCCCGCGCGCGTCGCGCCAATCCCGGTGAGGCCGCTGAATCCCTCGTCTGCGCGCAGGATGCCGTGCGTGAACGTCTCCGGCGGCAGGTCGCCCCTTTCGCCCTTGAAATTACCGCTCGGGATGTCCCTTCTCGCCCGGACCAGCATCGCCCCGCCTTCCTTAAGTGCCGGTGCCGCCGGGTCGTCGCCAGCCACCACGCCGACGACTTTGGTGACTGCGCCGCTTTGGTCCCTGTATTCTATCCATCCAACCCCCGAATCCATCCCGGCTGGAAGCGAGGCCCTCGCT
>JAKEGJ010000005.1 GCA_022627495.1 Microcaldota archaeon | reverse complement strand
TGCACGGGTTTCTCACTGCATGATAAGGCAGAAAACACAGATTCCGGGACCAAAATCGCTTCGAATCCTGCGCGGCCTCAAGCAGAAGAACGGCGGCTGGTCGATTGCGTATCCGCTCGTGTTTTCCGGAAAGGGCGATGGCCCGTACTGCGAGGATATCGACGGCAACCGGTTCCTTGATTTCGCAAGCCAGATAGCATCGAACCCGCTTGGATACAACCATCCGGAGCTGCTGAAGGTGGTTGGCGCTTTTTCCCGCCGCTTTCCCATCAAGCTGGCAGGCCAGGATTTCATATGCCCAGAGCACCTCGGCATGATAGAGGAGCTGCTTTCAATCTCGCCATTTTCCATGGACTCCGCTTTCCTAATCAATTCCGGCGCTGAGGCGGTAGAGAACGCGATAAAAATATGCATGAGGAAAAGGCCCGGAACCAAATTCGGCATCTCCATGACGGGCGGCTGGCACGGCCGCACCCTCGGTGCGCTGTCGCTCACAAATTCAAACAAGGCCCATAAGATGAACTACCTGCGCTTCCCCATGATGCGCCTTCCCTTCAATGACAACGCGGGTGAGGAGCTGGAGCGGATTCTGCGCTCCGAGGCCTCTGCTGACGAGATAGGGTTTGTGATGATTGAGCATGTGCAGGGGGAAGGCGGGTATAACATCGCGCCTAAACGGATGGTCGAGGACATCCGGCGCATCACGAAAAAGAACGGAATCCCCTACATCTCGGATGAAGTCCAGGCGGGGATGGGGCGGACCGGGCGCTGGTGGGCCTTCGAGCACTATGGCATCGAGCCCGACGTGTACTGCAGCGCAAAAGCCCTCCAGGTCGGGGCGGTGGTTGCACGGAAGTCCATGTTCCCGGGCGAACCGGGAGCGATATCGAGCACCTGGGGCGGGGGCCATATGCTGGATCTGGCAATCGGCATCAAAACCATCGAAATCATGAAAAAACATGGCATGCTGAGGAAGAATAGGCTTCTTGGCGATTACATGCTCGGACGCCTCAAAGACATGAAAGGCGTCAGCGGCCAGCGGGGTCTCGGACTGATGCTTGCATTTGATGTCAAAGACGTTTCAATGAGGGATGATTTGGTCATGGAATGCGCGCGAAACGGCCTCCTGGTCCTGGGGTGCGGGCAGAGGAGCATCCGTCTGATTCCCCCGTACGTGACGCAGGAGGACGATGCGGACCGCGCTTTCGACATTCTCGAGCGCGCCCTGATGCGGTGCTCGGCCGGGGGTTTCCGCCACAGCGGGGCGGTATGCGAATTCATCCGCTGCGGAAGGCATATAGCATGATTAGGGCAAGATTAGGCGACAAGGTGAATCCCTGAAGAACGCTGTCGAGATTTGCGCGAATTGCGGCAAGATTTCAAAGGAGCACACGGAGGACTTCCTGTGCCCCGAATGCGGCTCGAACGTTTCGGTAGTCATCCCCATCGCCATGTTCAGGCAGATGGTGAAAAGCGGCCTGGCGAAGGAGTAGCCCACGCCGAATCTGGCGGGCGTCAGAAAGATATTTATACCATCGCGCCGATTATGGGCGCATGGATGACACAATCGAGATATGCTCCGGTTGTGGGAAGATGCCCCGCGCAATCGACAGCATCGGCGGAATGTTCACCTGCACGAGGTGCGGGAACCGCACTACGATGCATGTGACGGCCGAGAATTACGAGACGGTCGTCACAGAGCTGGACCGTAAATTCCACATGGGGGTCCAGAAAAGCCGGATGGAAGCGGCGGCATCAGCCCAAGTCGAAGCGTCCCGCAAGCCTCCCAGGGCTAAAGCGAAGCCCAAGGCAGCCGTAAAAAAGACTGCGAAGGCGAAACCGAAAGCCAAGGCGAAGGGGAGGAAGTAGCCGCAATGGCCGGCTTTTTCGCTTTAGCGAATCCCCAGGCCGGATATTCGACAATTTTTAACAAAAATACACAAATATAAGATTTTCCATGCTTAACTGATTCTCATGCAGAGGCAGAGAAAGGACAATAACCGGCGGGAGATGCCGCGCCACAAGAACGCTGACATATTGCCGCCCGAAAGAAACGACGCGGCACGGCTCAGCGTCATCCTGGCTAACGGCTTCGGCGTGGCGGAGAACTATGGCAACGTCAGCCGTGACAGGCATTACGTTCGCTTGCTGGAAGGCGTAAGCGCCGACAAGCTCCTTCTATTCTGCCAGGCATACCTCAACGGGGGGCCATTGCCCCGCGCAGACCCCATTGCAGACGGCCCGAAGCTGCGCGCCCTTTTCGAGGCCGCCTCGGCAGCCGGCCTTGTCGAATTGGAATTCGCCCCGGCAGGGCGCTTCCTGCCGGAACGGAAGTGAATTTCATAAAATAATATAAACCTCGGGCTCCTTAGGTTATCATGGCAGGACCGGAACATGTTAGGATGGGGACAACCACCCTCATAATACCTGATCGTCAAATCGGAATGATGGGCGGAAGCCGTTTCCTTGCGGAAGTCCGGAACACCCTCGGCGATACGCTGACTGTTTCACGCGAAGAGCTTGCGCGCAGGAGCGCGCAAGTCGAGGAGATGGTTTATGCCCAGTTTCGGAGCGGCAATGTCCCGGATTTCATGCGGCCTGAGAACTTCGTGCCGGTTACTGTCGAACGGACCATAGGCGGAAGGAGGATTCAGGCGACTGTGCGCGTATGCCCGGATTACATCGCGATAGGGAGCAATGACGACTACGTGCTGATGCCGGTCAGCGCCGGCATGGCCCAGCGGATAGCGAGCCGCTACGGCCTGGCGCTCCCGACGCAGATGCTAGTCGACGTGCTCGATGACGAGGCGAAACGCACGGGCGGGTACCTCCCATTCGTAGCCGCTCCGCAGCTTGCAGAGCAGATTACGAACCCGCATACGAACCGGCCGGTCATAGATGGCGAGGCAGGCCACAGGTGGAACTTCCAGAAATACGGCCACTATGAGGGCAGGTGGATGCTCTCGGGTGAATTCATAGGTGAGCAGAACCGGCGCATAACCGAAGCCCGCGGGCGTGCCGGAAACCCCCAGGGCATACGCTCGGGCCATAAGAAAGACGTGGTATACGACCAGCTTAATTTCTTCGAGGCCAAAGAAGGCGGCCAGCCAGTAGTGATATACCACCGCGGCATCCAGGGCCTCAGCAACTGGCATAACGTCGGCTACCTCGATTACAGCCACGGCATACGCTTAGTCGACCAGGACGTCACCCTGAGGATTACCGAGGCGAACGGCTCCGTGCATACTGAAACGCGGCGCTATTCGGACATCCTCAACGATCCCCAGCTCTACCGGCTTGTGAGCAATTGCCGCGTTGATACGAGCCAGCTTTACCGTGGCGTGGACATTCCGCTGCAGGCCGCGCCGCCACCCAGGGCACGGGCAGTCCATTGACGCATTGATTTAAATATTTCTCACTATCATTTATCACATGGCTCCCAAACTCCCAGAACCACGAGCGCTGGCTACGGTTCGGCAGGTTCTGGACCGGCCCCCCAGAACGGGCTGGAAAAAAGACGATTCCCCGGCCCTGGGCAAAGAGGGAGCGATACTTGATTTGGACATCGCATGCCGGATTGGCGAGAATCCGAACTCCGAAAAACGGTTCCTCCGCCTGCTTTCCGCCATCCTTCCCGAGCATGTGAATGCCCAGGTGCCTGGCAGGGATTACTCTATCCGCTGGCGCATCGAGCACCTTGCATGCAAGTCGATTCACGATCCGGTTCGGCGTGCCGCGTGCCGCATTCTGGAAACCGAGATCATCGTAATTCAATCCGGCACTTCAGTAGCCGGGACCAGGAAGGAGGGCTTTGCGCAGGCATTTCCGCTTCGGGCGAACTTCCCGGGGTTCAGCGAACTGCCTCCACGGATAAAGGCTCTAGACTTGCTGCGGTCTCATGTGGAGGGCAAGCGAGCCGGAATACCAGAAACAGAGCTTGCGCAGGCAATCGAGGTCCTCAAATACGACAAGGATGGCGAAGTGGCGAGCGTTCTCGCGCATGTGGCCAGCTTCAGCCCGCACGAATCCATAAAAGAAAAGGCAAGGGCTGTTCTTTGTGAATTCTAATAGTAATTAAGAAAGTCTAATATAATACAGGCATATTCTCCGTTATATTATGTTATAATAAATGGAATTAAAAGCAATATTTAAATAAGCTACTGAACATAATACCTGTTATGGAGCTCAAACACGGTAGCATCAGCCAGAGGGAGCCTTCAACCCAGAAGACAAGATGGTCCAAATTTAAAGATGCTGTCAAAAAGCACCCCGAAACTACTGCCTATGCGGCGACATTCATTGCATCAACCGCAGTCACGTTTAGCAACTTCCCGACATCCATTCCCACGGGAGCGGCTGGTGTCAGCCTATTCAGCATGATGGCCGGAACATTCGCGTTTATCCGGGAAGAATTCCTGAAAAAATCATTTACAAAAGCGGATCGGATAGCAACGAGCGTTGTAGCTAATGTGGGTTTTATAGCATCGGCTGTCATTATGCAAACAAAACACTCGATGGCAGGGGCAGTGCTCGGTTCTGCTTCGATACTGGCCTCCGTACTCTATAAACCGGTGAAAGAGATTATCAACCATGCTACAGCCACTGTGAAACAGAAGATTCAATTGTTATCCTGTGGGGCAGCGGTCATGTCCGGCATTCTAGCGGCTACTGTCGGTTTGAGCAGCGGGGGTTACCATGGCCTTTTCAATATCAACCTAAAAGTATGGCAAATGGCTGCGGTTGATTTCGGAGCAGCTGCGATTGGGGTTACTGTTGCCATCCTGGCTGGCATGAAATTCATGAAAACCGCTGATGATATTAAACCTGAAGCCAACACAACGAATTCCATATAATTTTAACATTCCCTTATTTATTTAGAAATTCTAATAGTCTTTTACTAAATTAATTTTCCAGGCATAACCATCGACGTTAAATCCATTTTTCAGGGCTTTTTCGTCCAAAGAGGCTAACCTAAACAAATAATTGAGAGGAATTAATTTTGTGTTATAATACGGAAAAAATAGTATTATGAGAATTTCGTATCTAGTATATCTATGACCAGACATATTTTCCATGGCGAAGCGATAAACCTTAAAACTGGAAAATTAATTAGGTTCAGAATTCCCGAGTCATTATCAAATAAAGGTTTGGAATCCATATGCAAGTGTTTTAGATTCACGTCTCTGACAACCACGGGCGTTCAAAGGCTGGATGATGTTATCCCTATTGAGATCAATTGCACCTCACAAGAAAAAGTAGAAAAACTTCTCCGATTTTGTTTTAGTTTAATTGAGGGCCGGCGTTTTATGTATGAAAGCCGGAAAAACATATGGACGGAGATACTTCAAGAAGCATGTGAGGATGGTTATATGGAATTTTTGGAATCTTTAAGATTACCTAAGCAATAAATTTTTCTAACTGGTTTCTACCCCATCTAAGTAAACCATTTTTCTGTTTTTAACAATATCAGTAAACCACCATTTCATATGTTTTGACTATTTCTACCCCATGGTTCACCGTATCAATATTGATTGGAGAACATGGATGGTGGAACAAGGCTTCCAGCTCTTAAACAGGCCAAAAGAATGGAAAGTGATTCTTTTGAGCCATTTATAGTATACCATAGTAGTATGTAGATAATGTTGGTTTACCAAAAGGATGTTATCATGTGCATTCAATTTTTCTATTGGATTTAATTATAACGGTTGAATTGCTGTTTGAAATTCCTAACACACCGTTCTTACCTATGTAATTTATGTTAATGGTATCATTGTAATGTGCCTGGCCTTTTTCGATTATGATTCCAGTTATAACTGTGCCCAGGTATTGCCCTTCAAGTTCATTTTCCGGGTTGAGAGCACTTTGGTTTAATTCATCAACCCATTCTTGGTCTTTTCCTTTTTCTTCAAGCCGTTCGAGGTCAATTAATAAATATTCAAATGGTGATGATGAACTTAGATCATACGAAAAATTGCCGGAATGGGCAAGGATAATTTTACAGAGTAGTGGTGGGCCATCTAATGTCGCTGGGACTTCAGTTGTATACGCTTGTTCGTTTGTTGAACTACACCCTGCGATTAATATAATTGCCAAAACCAATCCTACGTTACGCATTCGTGTAAATATTTTCATTTTCTCAATCTCTTTAGGATTTTCTATCAATCTGTTTGTTTATAGCATCTTCACACCGACCAGACCACGGAAATCGTTATCCGATGTCATCAGCTCCATATCGTGGAATCTGGCGCAGGCATATATTATCGAGTCTGCAAGGCTGATTTTCCCGTTCTTCTTTCGCTCTTCAGAATATATCCTTCCGCTGGCTATTAGTATGTCCTCACTCAAATCGAGCATTTTCGATAATGCCTTGACTTCCCGGATGTATAGTTGCGGATTTTTGTTGTTCTTATGACACCACACTGATATCTCAGCGAGAGTGAGCGGGCAGGTGCATACCAGGCCGTCCTGTTTGAGTATATCCCTGGCCTTTTTTCCTGCCTCAGTCCCGGCCAGGTATTCGACCCATACTGATGTGTCAAAAAGCATCAGAACTCCCTTGTTTTCTTGTCACGGGCGAAGGGCTCGGTGAAATCTTTCGCCATACCGAATGCCTGTTCTATCTCAGCAGGATCCCGGTGCCGTATGAGCGCTACTTCGATTTTATCTCCTATCTTCAACCCCTTTTCTTCGAGCTGCTCTTTTGGTATGAGTACGCATGCAGAAGACCCCAATGGCCGTATTGTCGATTCGAACACTTCACCCATGAGCTATCACCACATTATAATGTATTATAATGGGTTTTTAATTATAACTTATTATTATCGATTAATAATATTTTCTCAATCTCTTTTAGTATTTCTTAATAACTTATAGATTATTCTAAAATCTTAGTATTGCCGTAATGCCTGAAATGCAAATCCTTGCTCACAATCATCCCGCCAACGGTTTCGGCATGGGCCATGATTATGCAATCGACCATCGAGATGCCGGGCTCCTTCGCTTTCAGTTCTGCGTGCAGCGCTCCTGCCTGTTTTGCTATCGCCAGGTCAAGCTCAAGCATAATCGCATTTTTCTCAATTACAGAAACGAATTCCGAGGGTTCTATCCTCGCCCGTTTCAGCTTGCTTACAAGCTCGCAGATGACGACGGAAGGCACGTTATTCTCTAAATCGTCGTTTTCGAACAGTTTCCGCACTTCAGCGCCCGACTTTGTCCCCTGGAAAAACTCAATGAGCGCGGATGTGTCATAGACTACGCTAGACTCCCCAGACATCCAACCTATCCTCCTTGCAGGTCCAGCCCAGGTTCTTGCCTTTCAACGAGCCGAAAAGTGAAATCAGTTTCTTCACCTCTTTCTTCTTTTTCTTGTGTATATGGGCAACGACATCGGTGTTGATTGTGATTCCAAGGGAATTGCATATCTCTGCCGGTATGAATAGCGCGATTGAATTGCCCACCTGCTTGGCCTTTGCAGTTATCGAGACGGTTTCCAGGCGATCACCTTGATTATACACGTATAATTATACATATTTAATCCTTTCGTTTGACCATATCTAGATGTAAATACCAGAATAAATAATTATCCACTTACCTTTTTTCTCAATCTCTTTTGGATTTTCTATTACTATCTTTCAAACTTACTTTTGAGCCATCCGGAACGGCTGCCAGAGGCCCAAAATATTGCCCTCGGTGTCCGTGATGAACGCAATCGTCCCGATATTCGGAATCTTGATCTTCTCGCCGTGCTGCTTCCCGCCGCTCATCTTAACGAGCGCGAGCGACTTGTCGACATCCTCGACCTGGACATAGCTCGTGATGGGCTGGCCGGGAAACATCCTCTTCGTCATCCCGCCGGCATTGAGCTGGCTCATCTCATAATTCGGGCCCTTCACATTCTCAGGTTTGCCGGTCATGACCGCCTGGTAGCCTGGAGCCACGCCTTCTACAGGATAGTTTTGGATATCCCATCCGAAGACTTTCATGTAGAACTTCTTCGCCCTCTCGATATCCTCGGCCGGTATTTCGAAATACGCTATGTTTCCCACTCAAATCACCCGGATTGCGGCTATCGGATGCGAATTATTAAAACACACCCCCCACGCCTTTGAAGAATGACTCAATAAATGGAGGAGGCCGTCCCCATCGCAGCGGAACGGCTTTAAATCATAACCGGGATATGGAATTATGGAGGACACGGAAGCGCTGATAATCAGCGCCCAATCCAAGGTAAGCTCGACGATAACCGCGCTCGAATCTGCCATAGCCACTTATGACGGCATGCAGAACAAGCCCGAACAGTACGCGGACACAATCGCCAGCATGAAAAAGCTCCTCTCCAGGCTGGAGGCATGGGAGAAAAATTCGCTAAAAAACTCAAGGGCCCCGACCGAATCCAAGAAAAAGAGCCTGAATGACCTCATCACAATAGCCGATTCCTCAAAAGGTGATTTCTGATGTCGCAAGCCCAAAGAGACCAGGCCAGCCCCGTGACGCCGTTGGACAGAAGGCAGCTGCAGCCCCAGGAGCATGAGCATCGCCCCAGGGAGATTCCCGCGTTCCAGCGCCCCCAGCAGCCGGCAGAGGTCACATTGGGGCAAAGAATAAGCAATGCCGTGACCGCGGTCCGGGAGTTTTTCAGCTTCTCAGATTCCCTGAAAGGTACGACGCAGGAAGCATCACGGGGAAGAGGGCGGGAATAGCCCGAATAATCTTTCCAGCCTCCATTTCCCTTTGATTTGCCGATATCTGCGCCTCTTCCGCATTCGTGAAAAAGAAACGATTAGAATTAGCCGTATTGATGAATGCTGGAGGGTTCAGTCTTCCTCTTCTGATTCTTCCTCGTCTCCATCATCCTCGTCATTTTCTTCGTCTTCGTCGTCGCCCATATAGATTTCACCTGGCTTATCCATGCAAATACCTGCTTATTAAACCGATGTTAGACGGTTTTTTTTAAATTATTCCGCCATCGATTTTTCTTTTTGTATCCGGAGCGGTTTCTTACCGGATTTCATCAGTTCTGCATACGCGAAATAGGAATACGCAGACGCTCCCAGGGCCGCAACAATAACAAGCCCGATTACGATGATGAACGCGTATGCGGGGAGGATCACCGAAACGACAGCCAAGATTCCCGCGGCCTTGAATGCCTTCCCTCCGAATTTATGCGTCTTCTCCCAGACGATGTCATTGCTCATGGTCCACGGTGTCCTTATGCCGATGAACCAGTTGCGCTTCACCCTCCCCAGCATGTCGCCTAGCAAAAGGAACAGCCCGCCCATCAGAATGGGCATTGTAAGGTTGAAGCTTATCTGGGTCCCCAGATTCCAGAGAAGCATCTGGATGTGCACGAGGGACAGGAACAAGGCCATCACGAGGATGAACCTGTGGTAATCCGCCCTGAAGCCCTCGATATTGGCCCGAAGGGGGTCGATGATGGGAATCACGAGGAACAGGGTGAAAAGCCCGGCCGAAAGCAGCGGGATTAGGAACGCTCCCCAGAACGCCGGCAGGTAGCCGTTCACTTCCCCTTCCAGTCCCCAATGCGACGCCACGCTCTCAGGCAGCATCGGATAGGCGTACAAACCAAGGGCAAATGAGATGATTATCAGGCTGATGGAGGCGATTTTTTCGGTTTCCATGGCGGGTCACTTTCTTGAAGACGAATTGACGACGTCATAAACCAATGCCGACGCTTCCACTCCGGCATACCTGAACATCAGGACCTGTTTCGGCGTGCCCTTGCTTTTCATCGCAGCGTATGCCTCCTTGCTCTCCCACAGGGTGATTATGCGGCATTTGTTCGCGTTCTTTATGAAGAACGTCTGGACAATCCCGGATTCAAGCGCCTTGGCGCCATCCGCGAAATTCGCCTCGAGCTTAGCCGCCTTATCCGGAGGCAGTTCCCCTTCCAAAACCGACATGACCATTCCCATAATCATCGCCTTTCAAATTGTGTCAATGACAACGTATCTTATCCCATCCTTGATTATTAAATGCTATTTGGGAGGGCGACGGATTTCAGTTCAATCTCCGCATCCCCATTATGGAATCTGACGCTGACCATCCCTTTCCCGCGCCTTATGATTCGGTATTTGTAAGTCCTGCCCCCATCCTGCACGAATAAGATGTCAGGGAAAGGGTTAAGGGGCGCCGGCCCGTCGAATTCTGCGACGCGCTCATATTCGGCTTCGCCATCCTCAAGCGTCAGGGTACGGCGAGACGACTCCTTGCCGAGCAGGTCGAATTCCATCCCTTCGCACCTTGTTTCCCGGATGCCCGACAATACGCGCGTGTCCCGCCATTCCCGCGAGTTTTCCACCTCGAACATCTCGCCGTTTATCTCAATAGCATCCCCAGGCTTCAATGCCCTCAATTTAGAAGCAATGGACTTGTCTATAAGCATTGTAATCCCCTGCCAATTATTCTTTTTCCGGCATGCATATATATGCCCCATGGATTAGTGAAAATAATGGACGCCCCGCAGGTTTACGTTTTGCCGGCCCTAGACATTCTGGCCGCCACCCCCCATTCACGCATTTTTCGTTCATCGAAACAGACGGGAAAACAGTTATCCGGGCTGGCGGGATTTTCATTTTTTTTATCGCCTGAATTGTTTTTGGCCAGGATATGCCAGTTGGCTATAGCATAATAAGAATCGGAGCCCGCCTCGCAATCAACGGCATATTCATAAAATCAAAGAAAAAATACAGGTCATTCCCGGTAGCCGTACGCAAGGGCCTCTTCGCATTCGCCATATGAGCCTTTCCAGGACGTAACGAACGCGAAAAGGACGCTGAGATACTCCCGGTTCAGCTTGAACGGGACTTTGGATTTCAGGCCCAGCCTGGTCCGGATTTCGTTGTCGCTTTTTCCCTCGCGCCTCAGCTTCCGCGTCATCTGGACAATCTGGTTCTGGCTGTAGTCCGACTCCTCATAAAGCTCCACGATGCCTTCAATCTGGCACCCTACTCGCGTATTGAGGATGAGATTGCACATCGGGCAGACCGTGGTCAGGTTGCTCATTTTATTATTGTCTGAATCGCCGTCGATGAACCAGATGGTCTGATATTCCTCGGCATGGAAATCGCAGTAGGAGCATTTGTACTTGTCGCGTTCCAGAACGGATGTCCGAAGCGCATCCATATCCTTGCCGGCCAGTTTGCGGGTATTCTGGGTGATTCCACGGTAATTGGATGACTCGGCATAGGTCGGATTGAGTTTCTTCATAATAAGATTGTGACAGACCTTGTATTTAGATGTGCACTTTTCCATGGTTTGCCAAAAAAACCGGTTTCCAGATGCCAAACGGGCCCAAATCACGAGGGCACAAGGATAAGACTATACAAAAAAAAGAATTAACGCATAAATCCCGGCTCGGCTTAGAACCTGGATTTCGGCTTGTAGCAGTTCCTGCAGTAAACCGGCCTGCCTTCAGTCGGCTTGAATGGTACCTGGCATGGCTGCCCGCATTTCGCGCAAACTGCATCAAACATTTCCCTGTCGCTGTTGTCTCCGAATCCCATAATTACACCATTAATTTCGATTTCACGATTTTATCCTGATTTTATATTTTCACATTGCCTATTAAATGGGTGTGTGCGGGGAAGAATCCCCAATCGGCCCATCCAAAAAGGAAAAAGCAAAGAAAAAAACCTGGTCAGTCCGTGGGTTCTACGACGTACCACTTGCCGCCGGCGCCCTGGCCGTTAGTATCGCCTGCCGCCATATCCGAGGCGTAGGCATAGAGCGGCATGCCGTTGTATGTCACCTGCAGGGAGCTGTCGTTCCGGAGTATTGCCCCGAACGTCCCCGGAAGGCCTTTCGGCACTGCAATCGTGTCGGAAATCAGGAGCGGCGGCCAGTTCACTGCGCATGCTCCGTAGCACGTCGTCTTGTTCGCGGAATCATCGCTGAACGTGTACAGTGTGAACCCATCGCCGTTCACCAGTATCTCGCCAAGGCTTGAATTCGCGGTCTTGACGGTATATGGCGGTATCGCACCGGTGCATCTCCAGTTTATTTCTGCCGTGCGGTCCAGTTCTGAAACCACGCATGCAGGGCTGCAGCCGGGCTTCACCGCGTCGAGGCCTATCCAGTACGTTTTCGAGTTCGGATTATACGTCATTTCATCTGACAGGTTGCCGGTGGCGCCGCATGCGGCCTGGGCTATCTGCCTGACATCGCTTTCAGTCAAGCCCCCTTCGCACGCCTCCTCGAAGGGCCTTAGGCACTTCTGCTTCGCCTCGCACCATGAATATCCGGCCGAAGGCTTGCATCCGTGCGCATCGGAATCATTACCGACAATCTGTGGACACGGGGCGAACTCGCAGTCCGGCCCAATCCTTCCGACCGCGCTCCCGTCCGGGCATATTTTCGCCTCCTCCGTGCAGGCTGTCGTATTATTGCCGGCCGGAGCCTGCTGCGCGCATCCGGCTGAGATAACCAATAGGGCCAATATGGCCGTGAATAACAATCTCATTGCATCACCTCAGATGAGAACAACGGCGCAATTAATAAAGTTTGAGAAAACATGCGGTTTGAACTGAAATAATCCGGAGCATCAGGCGCATCCAGCCGCACGGGCTGGAGGAGAGGGCGACCAGCGGATTAGCGAAAAGCGCAGGAAAAATGCGGGAAAAGTGCCGGCCCCATCACTTTGCGGAAGCCTTCCTGCGGCGCGCAGGGGATTTCTTTTGCGTTTTTGCGGATGATGCTGCAGCTGGAGCGGCGTCCCTTTTCTTCTCGAAATTCTCAGGGTATTCGGTGGATTTCGGATACAAACCGATGCCGATGAGCAGCAGGCCGAACAGGTAGCCGGCAATGGCAATCTGCACGAACGAGAAACTGCCGACGAACATGACGCCAAGGCCCATCACGACCCTCGCCAATTGTTCTTGTCTTGTGGTTTTCATAAGCATGTCCCCTTAGTTGCGATAAGATATAACAGTAAAAGAATAAATACCTGTTTATTTGCACATCAGGGAAGTTTTTTACGCGCATCTGGCGGGCGTTTACCCTCTTGCTTCTGCCCGCCCTGCGATTTCGCATCCCGCCCCAACGCGAAGGAAAGGAACTTTTCCAAGCTTCCGCCCCGGGCCCGGTTCCAATCCTTTGCAATAGCCCGGTATCCTCTTACATCTTCTTCGTACTGTGCCAAATCGGAAAGGTACCGGCCCTTATCCGCAGGCAACCAAAGCCGCGGACAAGCGCGCGAGGCCATGTCCTTCAGACTGCCGGCCTTAAGCCTGAAAGGGTATGTGCGGCAGAGCATCGGGCGGGATTCGTACGCCATGCAGCCGTTTTCAGAATAGAAGAAACAGCGGCGCCCGGCATTGCCCTTCCAGCGAAGGACGAGTAGGGACGGTTTTCCGTCAATCAGTATTGCCGGCTCGCCCCTCTCTCGCTCCGGCGGCTCATCGATGGCCATACAGATTTCGGATGGCTTGAGGCCGGTGGCGCGGCTGAGCCTGAGGATATCTGCCGGCGTTACACAGACTCCGAAATTCGTGCAGCACCTGCCGCATCGTGCGCATCCGCCCATCAGCATTCTTTGCCGGATAACAGCTTTAAAATGGGCTTATTTCTTCTCTGCCGGCTTCTCGGCGGGCTTTTCCGATGTGTTGATGCCCACCAGGGTATACAGGCCGCAGGTCCCATATGCCCCTGTGAAAAGCAGTATGAGCGCGATGAGATACGCGACGTAGCTGAGCGGCGCTGCGAGATAGGTGAAACCCAGGGCCGCGACTACGACGCCAAGCACCACGCGCACAATCCTGTCTGTTTTTCCGACGTTCTTTTCAAGAAATTTCATTCCGATGCCCCCTTTTACGGTGGGTTGAATATGCAGCAAGGCCTTAAATATTTCTCCCTGCGAAAAAATGCCATGGCCAAACCCGGAATGCTGGATCGGATTATCGCTTATACGGGCATCCTCGCAGGGGTTTTCGGGATTGCTTTTACGATTTACATGTTCCTGGTTCTCGGCGATGCGGTGGACGCAATCCGCGCATCCTCCATAAGCCAGGTCGATTCGGTAATCGGCATCATGCAGGACGCGCACGGGATAGTCGCCGCAACTGCCGGTTCGATGGATTCCCTCACGGCGTTCGCGAAGAATTCTTCCGGCACCCTGAACCAGTCCGCCGACTCCCTATCTTCGATGGGTTCGGCCGTAGCTTTCCT
The DNA here is from genome assembly GCA_022627495.1 of Microcaldota archaeon. Lineage (GTDB taxonomy): Archaea > Micrarchaeota > Micrarchaeia > Anstonellales > Bilamarchaeaceae > Bilamarchaeum. The sequence continues at coordinate 26,046 of JAKEGJ010000005.1, read as the reverse complement.
GGCCGTCTCGCTAAGCCAGGTGCCGTACATGCCCGAGGAGGCGACAGGTACGCTTGCTTCGGCCGCGGAGGGGCTTTCAGGGACCGCAATGGATATGAAGGATACCGCGGCATCCATGTCGAATGTCACAGACAGCGCGCTTGCCACGGCGAGCGGGGTTGCCGCGATGGAAGAGGATATCGCGGAAAGCATAGCGTCGCTGGATGAAACGAAAAGGCAGATAGACGGCATCCATGGCACCGTCCGGCTCGGGCTCCTGCTAGGCTCGATGCTCGCCGTGCTGATGTTCGCCCTGAATGCGCTCAATTTCTACCGCCAATTGAGGGGATGAGCGAGGCGCGCTGACAGGGGGATCGCTTATGGAAGAGAAGGCATTTTGCGGCTGGCTCTCAAACTACACCGACTGCGAGCGCTGCCTGTCCGCCTTCCGCTCCCAGAAGCAGTTCTTCCGCGTCAACACCATCAAAATCAGCGTGCCGGAGTTCATGAAGAAGACGCGGCTGAAATGCGCCCCGACGCCATATTACGGGGACGCGTTCGAGCTGGGGGAGCGCGAATCGTTCCAGATCGGAAAGACATGGGAGTACTTCCTCGGCCTTATCCATCCGCAGAGCATGCCATCCATCCTCGCATCCCTGGCCCTGGGCCCGAAGCCAGGCGAAACGGTGCTGGACGTGGCATCGGCGCCGGGCTCAAAATTCTCGCACATGGCAGCGCTCATGCAAAACGAAGGCGTGCTTGTCGGAAACGACCTCAAGGGCGAGAAAATCTCCGCGCTCTACTCCACAATCAACAGGCTCGACGTGCGTAACTGCATCATCACCACGCTGGACGGCAGCAGGCTGCCCTGGAAATCCCGCTTCGACCGCATCCTCCTGGACGCCCCATGCACCGCGCTTGGGAGCGGCATGGCCGCGTACGGCCGCTGGGAGCCGGAGCATTCCGTCCGCATATCGGGTTTGCAGAAGCGCATGCTTTTTGCCGCCTTCGATGCGCTACGGCCCGGGGGGACGCTCGTATATTCGACATGCACGTATGCGAAGGAAGAGAACGAGGAGGTCGTGAAGAACCTGCTCGACAACGTTCCCGCCGCGAGCCTGGCGGACACCGGGCTGGACGTCCCGCACGAGCCGGGCATTGCCGATTACGGCAAAGAGTTCGGGAAATGCCTGAGGATTTACCCCCAGCACCTCGGAAGCGAAGGTTTCTTCATATCGAAAATCAGGAAGGGAGAATGATGGCATTCATCGCTAACAAGGAGAGGAATTTCAAAAAATTCATAGAGAACCACTTCGGGATAGTCCTGCCGCAAAGCACGGTGCTTTTCTATTCCGAGGGCGTCCGCGCGGGAAATGCCGCCATAACGAAAAGCGACATACGGGGCGAGAAGGGATACGCCGCGTGCGATGCGGGGTTCAACCCGACGAATTCGTTTATCCAGAACTTCGGCCACCTCGCAACGAAGAACGTCGTCGAACTGGACGAGAGGAAGGCGAAGGAATTCGCAGTCGGGCGCGGCCTGGGCGGGATGGATCTGGGCGGAAAGGGGCGGCCGGTCATAGCCAGGTACGCCGGTTTCACCATCGGACTGGGGCATTATGACGAGGCCGAGAAGAAGGTACGGAACCTTATTCCGGAAAAAAGGCGCAGGAAGATAATCAATTCGATAAGGACTTGACCGCAGGCCGGCAGCCAGCGCAATCCGGGCCCGCTAATACTCGGTCACGGCGCAATTAAGGTATCGCTTGAGGTATTTCAAGCTGGCGCCCGCCAAATCCGAATTCTCGTAGACGGACAGCTCCGCAAGAACGGGCAGTTCCTCTTCCCCGAAGCTGAAGACGCGGACATTATCGGTGTTCGCGGCATAGTCAAGGAGCCAGTCCCTCTGCGCGGATTTCCCGCAAGACACGAGCCATGAGACGACTTCCGAAAGGACCAGCTGGCTTATCAGGATTTTGTCACGGTCGAATACGAGGAGGTCTGTCCTCGCCCTCTCGTGGTCCCGGTTTTCAGGGTCGAAGAACGCCTTCCAGAAACCTACGGTCGTTGCCATCATCCTGACGCATCACCACTTCGGAAGCGCTTCAAGGGCATCCCGAGCCCCGGAATACTTCTTCCGGATCTTCCCCTGCCGCCTGCAATACTCGAGCCCGAATTCGACCAGTTGCCGCATGGCTTCGCCGGCAGTAATGCCATTGGCACTGGCGTAGCGGCCCAGCGCCTCTTTCGTCCGGGCATCGACATTGCGGATGGTATAGGTCATTTTTATCGCTTATGCGTATTACATGTATTACATTAATAAAACCATCGTGATTTAAGCGTTCGCATGGTTATCCAGCCATGGCGAAGAATGTTAGTAAAGGCATTAACTGGGCGGTCCTGCTCTCTTTTGTCGTGCTTGCGCAACTTGCAGGGATAATCGGCTCGGCGTTCACTTTCCAGGCGATACCTGAGTGGTATGCGGGCCTCGAAAAGCCTTTTTTCACCCCTCCATCTTGGGTATTCGGCCCGGTGTGGACAACGCTATACCTGATGATGGGCGTAGCCGCATACCTGGTCTGGGAAAAGAAGCCCGAGATTGGGAAAATCCGCGCTCCCCTAGCCATCTTCGGCATCCAGCTCGCCCTCAACACCATCTGGTCGATTGCATTCTTCGGCTTCCGCTTCCCCTGGGCAGGCGTGGCGGTAATCATCCTGCTCTGGCTGGCCATAGCGGCGACCATAAGGTCATTCTGGGGCGTCTCCAGGACTGCGGCTTACCTGCTAATCCCGTATATCATGTGGGTCAGCTTCGCGGCATTGCTCACTCTCGCGGTCGCCTTGCTGAACCCTTAGCCCATTCTACGTAGTCTTTCCTGGGCAGTGAAAGGGGCAGGCCGACATAGCCGCAGCTGCAATGCATCTGCGGCAGCATGGAGTCCAGCGCCCCCAGATAGAAAGGGTCCATGAAGTCCTTTGCCTCGACCGGTTTCTTGCATCTGGGGCAGAATTTGACCTGCGTCATGGCATCTACTTCGTTTTCATATAGCCCCATTTTTCAAGCGCTTCGTGCAGCTCGGGATGGCGCCTCGCCTTGTCGGCAAGAGCTTCGCCTTCCATCGCGGCCTCAAGCGCCTGCATGGTCGCTTTCGCCCCGGCCCGCGTCCCTTTCGGATGGCCGTGGATTCCGCCGCTGACAAGGAGGATCATCTCGTCCCCGTAGATGTCGACTACGTCCGGCACAAGTCCGGGATGGAGCCCTCCGGAAGATACCGGAAACGCGGGCTTTATCCTGCCCCAGTCCTGGCCGAGGAGGGTGCCCTGAAGCTCGTTTGTCTTCGCCTCCCGAAGGACGTCTGCCACTGCAGTCACGTCACGCCTGCTACCGACCAGCTTGCCGACAGCGGTGCCCGAATGAAGGCTGGTTACGCCGATAAGGCGCATAATCTTGGCCAAAAATTGCATCGTTATGCCGTGCTTCGGGTTCCTTCCGAAAGCCGCATGCATCGCACGGTGGGCATGTATCGCAAGGCCGAGGTCCGAACAGTAGTCGCGCATGGTCATCACCGATGCGGTGCCGGCCACCACGACATCTATCATGCAGTAGTTCCACCCGTTGTCATGAAGCAGGTCCGCCCGCTTTTTCATCGTCTCAGTATCGGCGGTAATATTCAGGAAAGCGCCCTTGCGCTCGCCCGTAAGCCCCTCGGCCTTGTCCCTAAGCCGGGACATCAGCCTCACCCGCTCATCGAACCGGTTGAAAGCAAGGGAGGTCAGGTTCTCGTCGTCTTTCACGAAATCGAACCCGCCCATCCAGGTCTCGAACCCGATTTGGGCATGCTCTGCCGCGCTGAATCCGATTTTCGGCTTCGGGACCGCTCCGGTGAGGGGGCGCTTGGCCACCTTCATCATCCTGCGCACGCCGTCGATGCCGTGGTGCGGCCCTTTGAAGTGCCGGATATAATCGTGCGGAAGCGCCGCGTCAATCAGCCTCAGGTTCTTGAGCGCCTTCATTCCGAAAATGTTCCCCGCGATGCCGGAGAGGAGCTGGACCGCATTGCCTTCCTCCCAAAGGCCCTTCGGGTAAGCAATCTTCACATGGTTCCCATTGATTTCGAATGCCGTCGCCTGAAGCTTCTTCATGCGGGGGGGAAGCTTGAACAGGGTCGTCCAGGTCCCAGTGGAGCTTTCGGAAGCGATGCGCCCGGCAGCCTCCTTGGCGCTTATCCCTTTTTCTGGCTCGAAATAGAACAGGCATACAAGGTCGTCTTTCGCAGGCTTGTATCCGAGGTCCACGAATTCCAGGTACCAGTCGATTTTTCCTGACATGTTTTTGGAAGGCCAGCGAAAAAATATAAAAGCGACGCTTGCGGGAAGGCGGTTTCGGCGCCGCAAGAAGGGGACGCATCTCGGAATCCTCGGAACTCATGCCCTTTGAAGCCGCCGGACATTCCGGCAGTCGGGCTGCGATATGGCCGAAAGTGGCCATGCCAAGCGATTTATGTGTTATAAAACAATTAAAAATATGTTCATTTATATATCATACCATCATGCCAGCCATCACGAGGCGATTCACTGCGCGGGCATAAGCGTGGCGCGGGGTTCGAATACGGAAAGCAGTACATCGGGTCCAGCCTCAGCTCCGGGATAGGCGAGGCATTCCCCAGGCGCGAATCGCCCGCCCCTGCGCTCGAGGGCCTCAGGACCGACGCGACGCAGATAAGCACGGACGCGCTGAAGAAACTGCTTTATCGGAATGCGGACTGGCAGGGGGCATTGATAGCGGCCGAGGAGCTGGGCAGGAGGGTGGACCGCATAGACGACATCGACGCCCTCGGCGGCATTGCCCTGTATTGCATGAACGACGGGCAGAGGATGACGGCCATGAACAAGCTCTCGGCCAGGATGCCGCAGATAAAAAATCCCGCCGTCCTTGAAGCGATAGCACTAAACAGCGACGACCGGACAGCGCGGCAGGAAGCCATAACGATTTTGGGGGGCATGGCGGACGACATGAAGACCGCGTTCATACTGGTCCACATAGCCCTTTGCTCTAAGCACAAGGTAGACAGGTCCGCGGCCGTCAATCGGCTTGCCGGAAAAGCGAACGCGCTGAATGTCATCGCCAGGAGTTCCGAATACGATGACACTCGGCAATACGCCAAAAGCATGATGCCCCGCCCCGCAGGCTAAGGGGCCCGGAACTATTTCTTTATCGCCTTCCGCAGAGCATCGAGGGGCAGCAGGGCGCATTTCATCCGTGTCGGGTTTCTCGAAAGGTCGATCTTCAGCAGTGCGAGGACGTCCTCCTTCCGGATTTTTTCCAGCGCATCCGCTTTTCGGCCTTTGAGATAGCCGGTGAAGAGCGATGCGCTCGCCTGGCTTATGGCGCAGCCTTTTCCCAAGAACTTCGCGTCCTCGATAGTCCCACCTGCGACTTTCAGGAAAAGCTCGATGACATCCCCGCAGGCGGTGTTGTGCATCTTGGCATGGAAATCCGCGCCTTCGATTTTGCCGAAGTTCTGAGGGTTCTTGTACAGTTCGATGATGAAGTCCCTGTACACGTCTTCAGATGCCATCGCCAGTCAACCGCCGCTTATCAGCCCGCGGATTAAGGCCTGGGCGAGCAGGAACATCGCGAAACCCAGGATTCCGGCCAGCAAAGCGATCAGGCCAAGTCCGCCCAGCCCGAACGCCGCCGCCTTCATGACGGTCGCTGGCTTGTATGCTCCCTTGATTTTTTTGAAGTATATGAAGCCGCCTGCGGCAGACAGCGCGATTCCTGCGAGAAGGAACAGCGAGCTTAAGACGAGCAGGACCGTCCGGCTCGTGTCCTCGAGGCTGCTGATGGCACCCTGAAGGTTCGGGCTCTGCGCGTATGCGGCCGGGAGAGCCATTCCCGCGAACACTGTTTTTTTCAATCCAATCATCCGAACACCTTCCTGACTTTCTCGAGCGATGCGGCGAGCGCGTCAATATCGTCCATGCCGTTGTAGATATAAACGCTCGCGCGCGTGCTTGCAGGGATGTCCAGGTGCGCATGCAGGGGCATGGCGCAGTGGTGCCCGCTCCGGACGCACACGCCGTCCTCGGCGAGCATGGCCGATACGTCGTGCGGATGGATGCCGTCCATGCTGAATGACACCAGCCCGGCGCGCTTGCGCTCATTGCACGGGCCGAGGACGCGGAGGCCCCGCACTTCGCCCAGGCGCTTGAGCATGCGGGCAACGAGCGCTTCCTCGTGGTCCCGCACCGCGCCCATGCCGATGCGGTTCAGGTAATCGATGGCCGCGCCGAGGCCTATCACCGCATCCACCAGGGGCGTCCCTGCTTCGAAGCGGTGCGGCACGTCGTTCCATTCGGATTCCTTCATCCCGACGCTCCGTATCATGGCGCTGCCGTAGAGGAAGGGGTCCATTTTCTCGAGCAATTCCCTCCGCCCGTACAGCACGCCGGAGCCGAAAGGGGCGAGCATCTTGTGCCCCGAGAACATCAGGAAGTCGCACCCCATTTTTTTAACGTCGGTCGGCATCGAAGGGACGCTCTGTGCGCCATCCACGATGCTGACCGCCCCCGAATCCCGCGCCATGGCGCAGAGGCCCCGGGAATCGTTCAGAGTGCCAAGGACATTGGATGCGGCCGGGAAAGCGAAGAGCTTTGCGCCCTTCAGCTTCCGCCCGAGGTCCTCCAGGTCCAGGGTCCCGTCCGGATTGAGGCCTGCGACTTCGAACCGCGCGCCCTTCATCAGGGCCAGCTGCTGCCAGGGGACGAAATTGCTGTGGTGGTCCATCAATGTCGCGACAATCCGGTCCCCTTTCTTGATGAATTTCTCCCCGAAGCCGCGCATCAGGACGTTCGCGCTTTCGGTGGTGTTCTTCGTGAACACGATTTCGCCCTCGTCTTTTGAGCTGATGAAGCGGCCGGCCTTCTTCCGCACCGCCTCGTATGCGAGCGTGGCTTCCTCCGCGATTTCATAGAGGCCGCGCGCCACATTGGCGTTGTATCTGCGGTAGAACCCTGCGACCGCGCCAATCACTTCTTCCGGCCTCTGGGACGTCGCGGCTGAGTCCAGGTAGACCATGCGCGGATTCGCCGCGAAAATGGGGAATTCCGCCCGTATCCGGCTGAAGTCAATCATTTCTTATCCCCGGTTTTATCCGCCGCGCCCCCGACATACTGGGAATATCCGCTTTCCTCGATTTCGTGCGCGAGGCCCGCATCGCCGGATTTCACGATTCTCCCCCCAAGCAGGATGTGGACGCGGTCCGGCTTCAGGAATTTGAGGAGCCTCGGGTAATGGGTGATGATCAGGAAACAGCGCTTGCCGTCTTTCATGCCGGATACCGCCTTTGAAATCAGCCTGAGGCCGTCCACGTCCAGGCCCGAATCGATTTCGTCGAGGATTATGACGCTCGGTTTCAGGGCCACCATCTGCAGCGCCTCCAGACGCTTCTTCTCGCCGCCGGAGAAGCCCACGTTGAGATCGCGGCTGACGGCTTCCTTATCCATCCCCAGCATCTGCGCGATGCCCAGCAGTTTCTCGTGCATCGCAACCATCCCGTCCAGATCCTGCACGCCGCCATGGCGCGCCGCCAGCGCCTTGCGCACCAGGCCGCTCACCTTCACGCCTTCTACTTCCTCGGGGTTCTGGAAAGCCAGGAACAGGCCGGCCCTTGCGCGCACGTCCGCCGGCAGCCCCAAAAGCTCCGTGCCCCCCAGCCTGACGCTGCCGCTGGCCTTGAATGCGGGATTCCCCATCAGGGCGCCTGCGAGGCTGCTCTTCCCTGCGCCGTTGGGGCCCATTATCGCATGCATCTCCCCAGGCCTGAGGGTGAGGTCCAGGCCGCGGACCAGCTCTTTGCCCTTGACAGAGACATGGAGTCCGGATATTGTGAACATGCTGCACCCGATAAAAATGGCAATCAAGTAACAATCCCATCTGGGCCATTACGAATATTTAAATATTTCTTAGGCGAAGCGTTAACGCTAATTGTGATGGGATGACCGGCAGGGGCGTGGATGTGGGATACGGCAGGTACGGCTTTCGCGACGTGATACGCTACAGGCACCTGTCCGCGATGGGCTTAAGCGAGAAGGTGGTCCGGGGCATCTCCGAACTGAAAAACGAGCCGGAGTGGATGACGGATATCCGGCTGAAGGCGTTTTCGGTATTCAGGAAAAAGGCGATGCCCCGCTTTGGCCCGGACCTCTCGGCGATAGATTTCGGCAGGATACGCTATTACGCGAGCCCCATCGAAGAAGGCGGGGCGGCGGACGCCTGGGACAAGGTGCCGGAGAAAATCAAAAAAACGTTCGACAGGATCGGCATCCCGGAGGCGGAAAGGAAGTTCCTCGGCGGCGCCACCGCGCAGTACGATTCCGAAGTGGTATACCATAACCTGAAGAAGGAGTGGGAGAGCCAGGGGGTGGTTTTCCTGGACATGGACAGCGGCCTGCGGGAATACCCGGAAATCGTGAAGAGGCATTTCGGGTCGATTGTCCCGGCCGGGGACAACAAGTTTGCCGCGCTGAACACGGCGGTCTGGAGCGGCGGGAGCTTCGTCTACGTGCCAAAGGGGGTGAAGGTCAGGATTCCCCTCCAGGCGTATTTCAGGATAAACACGAAAAACGCCGGCCAGTTCGAACGGACGATGATTATCGCCGAAGAGGGCGCATCGGTCCATTATGTCGAAGGGTGCAGCGCGCCGATTTATTCCGCGGCCTCGCTCCACGCCGCAGTCGTGGAGGTCACCGCGCACAGGGAATCCTACATCCGCTACACGACCATCCAGAACTGGTCGGACAACGTCTACAACCTCGTGACCAAGCGGGCGGCCGCATACGAGAACTCGGTCGTCGAATGGCTGGACGGGAATATCGGCTCGAAGGTAACAATGAAATACCCGTGCATCATGCTCAAGGGCGAAGGGGCGAGGGGGGAGGTGATATCCGTGGCATTCGCGGGAAAGGGCCAGACGCAGGACGCGGGCGCGAAGATGATCCATTCCGCGCCAGGCACGACCTCACGGATCGTCTCCAAGAGCATCTCCCAGGACGGCGGGCGGACATCGTACAGGGGGCTTGTGCGCGTGGAGAAGGGCGCGAAAGGCGCCAAGTCGTTCGTCCAGTGCGACGCTTACATTCTTGACCGCAAATCCCGGTCGGACACATACCCCCTCATGAAGATAGACGAGAAGACCGCGACTGTCGGCCATGAGGCCAAGGTGGGGAGGATATCCCAGGAGAAGCTGCATTACCTCATGAGCAGGGGGATTCCGGAGAAAGACGCCCTCGCGATGGTCGTCCTGGGATTCATAGATTCGTTCACGAAGGAGCTTCCGATGGAGTATGCAGTAGAATTGAACCGGCTAGTCGAGATGCAGCTCGTTAAAGCGGTCGGCTGACAGCGCTCATGCGGGCAGGCGCAATTCATCCTTCCCGATAGAGGACGCACGAGTCGTCCATGTACCGGAATGTCGTCTTGAAAATAGCGCCTTCGGGCGCCCCCCCATCCGCATTCACATAGAGCCAGAACGCATGCTCCTCTTCCCCGGACACGATGTAGTAGTGCGCATTGCCGCTTGCATCCTGCAGCGCGGTTATGAACCGGATGCCGTCGGCGAATTCCTTCATGTCGAATAAGAGGTCCTCGCTGTGCACTTCGCCGGAGGCGCGCAGCTTCGCGGCCAGATCGGAATACGACGGGACATCCTCATGGCCGGGCGCGAGCGTGTCTTTTTTCAAAGCCGGCTTCTTCCCGCAGCACACCGCCGCGACTCCGTTCAGCGCGTCTAACTCGTGCCGCGAGATGCGCGAAAGGTACATCGTCTTCCCGTTTTCCAGCACGACAACGTCCCGCTTCTTAAGGTCGATGCTCATGAATTTCGGGTTCTCGTAAATAGACTCGGGGGACTGGTCGTAAAGAAGAACCCAGGTGGAGCGGGTGCGCCCGACAATGAAACGCAGGTCCCCGCCGTCTTTTCCGGAATTCTGGATGTTCAGCACCCACGCCCCCTTAAGGTTCTTGTGCAGGTTCCGGTACACCGACATGGTCCCGTCAGGGTTCATCTCGGATGCTATGCCCGATTCGTTCACCATGACGCGGCATTTTGCGATTTTTTCCCGGAGCGCCTCAAGGATGCGCGCGGGCGTCGCGGGCATCGGCCCTGAAGGCCCTTCGACACGGAGCCTGACGGCATCGAATGCCAAGGTGGATGAAGAGTCGTGCTGCGCCTTCGCATCTGATTGCGCCCCGGGCGCGCCTTCCATCCTGTTTCCCGCCATGATACACTCATGCCCGAATTGTTTTATAATCCTTTTCTTTACTTTTTCAAACACATTTTCCATAAGCCGCAGCCCTCCGGCCCGTATGCGGGCGGGGGACGCGGGGGGCGGATTATAAAGATGGCCGGCTAAAAAAGGTCTGATGAGGAAACTGGAAGTGGGGAACGGGCAGTCGGCGATAGTCATTGGCGGCTCCGAAGTCAGGGTCGAGGCGGGGGCGGAGGCGAGGATAGTCTTCAAACCCGCAGGGGACGCCAAAATCGAGCTTTATGCCGGTGAAAAAAGCCGCGTCCATTGCTGCATGGTCAGCGATACCGGTGCAACGTTCGCGCTGACGAACCACGTAGGGCCGGGCGCTATCGTCCATAGCTCGTTCCTCTGGCTCTCCGGAGCGAAGGCCTCGGTCAGCAGCATACTGGAGGGGACGGGGGCGGAAGCGTACGACATCCACGCGTTCATCAGCAGGGATGAGTGCGAGCTTGGCCTGGACACCCTCCTCTGCCATGAGGCGAAGGGCACGAAAGGCGATGTGCTCGTGAAGGGCGTCGTGGGGGAGTCGGCCTCAGCAAGGCTGGGGGGCAGGATAAAGGTCGGCAAAGGGGGAGCCGGAGCGGAATCTTTCCTGGCAGAGCATGTGATGCTCCTTGGGCCGGAAGCCAGAGCCAGCGCGAACCCGGAGCTGGAGATAGAGAACAACGACGTATCGTCCCGGCATGCGGCATCGGTCTCCCAGATTGACGAGGCCAAGCTGTTTTATCTGATGTCGAGGGGCGTGGGGCGGGAGGACGCATCAGGCCTGATTGTCGGGGGCTTCCTCGATTCGGCGATAGGGAAAATCGGAGATGGGGAATGGCGCGGCGCGCTGATGGAGCGGGCGAGGAAAGCGCTGGCGCGGCCATGATGGCGAAGGGCAACGCTCCCCCCCAAAACCGCCATTCGATATCATCTTAATCCTATTCTCCGTATTCCGCTCATGAGAGGGAGCATTATCTGGGTAGCCCAGCTTCTGGCGGCAGTGATTTTCCTGGCAGGGTGCGCATCGCAGCAGCAGTGCGGAACCGAAGTCGATTATGTATGCGGCGAGGACGCGGTAACATACCAGAACCCATGCCTGGCGGCGCAGTCCGGGGTGAAAATGGATTATCGTGGAATGTGCCAGAGCAATGCCACAAAGCCAGAGACGCTCTGCTCGGATTCGGACGGGGGGAAGAACCTGCTTATCCGCGGAACATCCCAGAAGCGCGGCCAGCCTGCAATGGAGGATTTCTGCATCGGCAATGGAAGCGTGCAGGAGAACTACTGCGAAAGCGGGGAGCTTAAAGTCGAGACGGCGGCATGCCCGGCAGGGACGCTGTGCGAAAACGGCGCCTGCATCGGCGACCTCTGCAGCGACAGCGACGATGGAACTGACATCCATACAAAGGGCACGGTCCGGAAAGAGGGCGGCGCATATGCGGACATTTGCAATGGGACCGTATCGGTGACGGAATATTACTGCGGTCCGGGAAACGCCATCATGAGCGCGTCATTGGAATGCCCGGCGGGCGAATACTGCTCCGGAGGCGCCTGCGCAGCGCAGCCGCGCTGCAATGAAAGCGATGGGGAAAACGACATTTACGAGAAAGGCACTCTTGCCACCGAGCATGGAGCGTATGCAGACTACTGCACGAACGCGGCCATCCTCAGGGAATACCGGTGCATCGGGGAAGAGATGGCGGCGGCGGACGTCCTCTGCGGCTCGGGTTTCGAATGCAACAATGGCGCCTGCGAGCCAGTCCTATGCTTGGACAGCGACGGCGGCAGGGTGAAGGGAGAGGCGGGCACAGTCAGGAAGGGACCGGATACGTATAATGACACATGCACGGGAAACGCCAGCGTGATGGAGTATTATTGCGAGGAAGGGACTCCCGCGGGCGCGGCCATGGAATGCGGAAGCGACGAGACGTGCTTATCCGGCAGGTGCGTCCCGGCCGGATGCTTCGACAGCGACCTGGGCGAAGTGCCTGTCACTTCGGGCTCTGTCACAATCGGCTCGCTAATCCGGAACGACGAATGCACCAACCTGACCAACCTGAAGGAGTATTACTGCGATTCCGGCGACTACGCATCAATAAACGTCGACTGCTATTCATATTACGGAGGAAGCGTGCGGGCCGTGTGCTGGATGGGCAGGTGCGCCCAGGCCTACTGCGCCGACAGCGATGGCGGAAGGGACGAGAACGAATCGGGTTCAGCCTCCATGACGAGCGCAACCGGGTACGCCAGCGACGTCTCGGACTACTGCCAAAACAACCGGACGGTGGTCGAGTATTACTGCGACAGCAACTGGCTTGCCGCAGACAAAATCGCATGCAGCGACGAGCAGTACTGCTTCATGAGCAAATGCGTCGATTCGGCGTGCTCGGATTCGGACGGCGGACTGGACCACATCACGGCCGGCAATGTGACCAAGGGATTGCGTTTCGAGGAGGACATGTGCCGGAACAGTACGGTCCTGCGCGAATGGCACTGCGACGGGAACACGGTCGGATACGAGGATTACCCCTGCCCGGCAGGGTGCGACGCCGCGGGAAGGAGATGCGTGCCGCTATGACCGTTTCGGGCGGTGCGTCGAATGACGATGCCCCCCGGTATATATTTTTAAAACCTGCTATGGATAGAGAACAAAAATTACCACGAGGTCAATTGCTATGCGAAGGGAAGACGAATTCGGGTTTGAGAAGATCATTGAGGTGTACGACCAGAAGACCGGGATGCAAGGCGTTTGCGCCATCCATAACACGGCGCGCGGCCCGGGGAAGGGCGGCATCAGGATGGTTCCTGACGTCACGACCGAGGAAGTGATGGGGCTCGCACGCGCCATGACGTGGAAGAACGCGATGGCCGACCTGCCGTTCGGCGGGGCAAAAAGCGGCATCCGTGCCGACCCCAGGAAGCTCACTCCGGAGCAGAAGGAGGCGCACATGCGCGCCTTTGCCAGGAAAATCAGGGAAGTCATACCGGACTCGTACATCGCCGGGCCGGACATGAACACGACCGAGAGGGAGATGGCGCAGTTCGCAGACGAAATCGGCACCCCGATGGCCTGCACCGGCAAGCCGCACAGTGTCGGCGGCCTTCCGCACGAATTAGGCTCCACGGGATTCGGCGTCGCGGTTTCCGCAAGGACAGCGACTGAGTTCGCGGGCAAGGACCTGCATGGCATGACCGTTGCCATAGAAGGCTTCGGCAACGTCGGCACTTTCACCATGAAATTCCTGACCGAATGGGGGGCGAAGGTGGTGGCGGTATCGGATTCCAAGGGAACCATTTACGACAAAAACGGGCTCAAGTACGCGGACCTGATGAAAATAAAGGCCGAAAAAGGAACGGTAACAGCTGCGCACGGCGAGAAGCTCGACGCCGCCAAGCTGTTCGAGATGCCTGTCGACATACTGGTGCCGGGTGCTAGGCCGGATGTCATCAACAAGAACAACGTCGCCAACGTCAAGGCGAAGATGGTCGCGGAAGCCGCGAATTTGCCGGCCAAATACGAAATAGAGCAGGTGCTAATGAAGAAGGGCGTCGTGGTGCTCCCGGACTTCGTGGCGAATGCCGGGGGCGTGATTTCAAGCTACTGCGAGACCATGGGCTGGGACAGCGAAACCATGTTCAAGGTCGTAGAGGGCAAGCTGAAGCACAACACCAAAGTGATGCTTGAACGGACGAAGGACCACGACACTCGCAAGGCGGCCATGGAAATCGCCAGGGAACGCGTGGCCGACGCCATGCGCAACCGGGGATGGATGAAGTGAGCAAAGCGAAGAAGGGTTCTGCGCGCATGTTCTACCTGCTCGGTGCGGCGGCAATCCTTCTCCTGTTTGTTTTTTCCTGCGGATTGGTTGCGATACTCTTTTTCGGCTCGTCGCCCCCCATTCTCGGCGCCGGAGGTCCCCAGAACGGGACCGGCGGCGCCTCCAGCGGAAGCACCCCAAACGGAGGGGAAGGCGGACCAATATATCACAATACCACCACGGGCAATATCAGCGCGGAGGACATGTCGCTATGGAACAGCATAGATACGGCAAATGTCCAGACGGCATGCCTGGCCAGGGCGAAGGAGGAGGCCGGCTCCAGCGCGGCCATGGTTTACAGCTGCACGTGCGATGAAAGCGCTACAGCCACGAAAAAAAGCTACGAATGCGACATACGCACTGCAGATCCCATAACGAAATATTTCGCCAATATCGACTGCTCGCTAGCGGCCCGCTCGTGCTCCGTTGAAACCAACTACGGGACGGCAAGCGTAGGTTTCGACGAGCTCCGCGCATATTACGGCGGCTGATTTGCGCCCGGGCTGATAAGGGGCCGCATCCGCGCTAATTATCATAAATTACAAAAAATAACAACATTTAAAATGGCTTCACGCCAGATATATTCATGCGAAGGTGCTATTCATGAAGACTCTTGCCGCCAGAAGCCTGATATCGGATAAAGCAGGGAAGATTGCGAAAGCGGCCGCAATTGCCGCGCCGATGGTCCTCGTCGAATGCGGGGGCATGCCGAAGAACGACGCCCATCCCTCCCCAGTTCCCGTAGTTGTCGAAGTCCCGGCCGCAACCGGCAGTGCGAATGCCGGGGAAGCACCGCCATGGGAACGCGGGAAAATGCCGCCTCCGGCCAAGCAGGCTGACACCGTGCTCAACGCAGGCATCTATCCCGGATGCGTAATCGAAGCGCGCCTTAGCGTCATCCGGCCTGACGATACGCTTGAGCGGGTGATTCTGGACCCGAAGGCCGATTTTTACTACAGCAAGGGCGGCTACCAAACCGCCAAAGGGAAACTCGTGGGCCTGTGCGCAAAAACCGCGGAATGCGACATATCCGAATTCGTACGGACGAATATTGCGCACCAGCTGATGTCGCTCGGCGGGCATCAAAATGAAGCCGGGGCGTATTTCCGCATCACTTACGACCCGGAGGCCGGCTCGCGGCTGGCGCCTGCCCAGACGACGCTGCGGGTGCGCCTTGACGAATTCGTTTCTTATTGCCGCTAAAGAGCAGGATGTAGGCTGCCGCAGACATGACGATGAAAAGCCCCAGCGACAGCGCCATATCAGCCGGGCCGGCTTGCGTCATCTTGAAAACCGAGGGCACAAGTTCCAGCGCGGATGACTTGTAATTGACAATGAGGATGAACATGTTGTTCGCGGCGTGCGCGCCGATTGCAAGCTCGCTCGTCCCATCCCTAACTGTCACGAGCGAGAGCCACAAGCCGACGCAGAAGTAGTAGGCGGCTGCCAGCAAAAATCCGTTCGACATCTCCGGATTGCCCAGGTGCACGAGCATGAACAGGATGGAGGAGAGGAATGCCGCGAACGCCGGCCTCCCGACCGCCCGCCCCAGCCCCTGGAGCAGGTAGCCTCGGAAAAGCATCTCTTCAGTCGTAGTCTGGATTGCGGTCAGCAGAAGGTAAATGGGGGCGAAGACAAGTAGCCGCCAGGGTTCCAGCGAAAGCGCGAACGACGATGGTTCGATGAGGTATGATACAACGTTTCCCACGACGTTGAATGCGAGGAAAATCAAGAAGCCAGTCAAAACGCGCCCGTAATTGATGCCGGCGGCGGGAGTAATCAGGGAAAGGAGCGGCCTGCCATGGATGTAGCGGACCGATGCGAAAAGGCCGGCGGCGAGCGCGATGAACGAGAATGCGACCGGGACATAGAATGTGAGCACCGGGTCAATGCCGCTTAGGGGCCCGGGCACTGCCGGCTCGCCCTGCCACTCGAAGGGCATTCCGCGGTTTATCAGCACAACGAGCGCAAGCGGGACCGAGCCCACGGCAAGCCACATGAAAAGGACGAGCGCAAGCGACAGGGCGTAGCGCAAGAATCCCCCCTTGCCCCGCGCGGCAAGATCGATGAACGCGTCCATTCTGCGCATTTTCCCGGCCCGGATTTATTAAGGCTAATCTTGAGGCTGTTGCAACCGGTTTCAGCATATGCAGTGCGAGCGGGCGGCCGCGAGGGTAGCCGCAAATAAATACATTTTTATATACTTTTAACCATAAAAAGATTATGGCGGCCAGGCTAATCGATATCTCGAGGCTAAGCGGCAAGCAGCTTGACGAGCTTGCCCGCACGATGAAGAAGCACAGGCACGATGACTATAAGCCGGCCTTCCGCACGGAACCGGCCGACAGGATGGTTTTTGCGCCGCTTGCAGAAGCGATAGCCAGGGACGGGTGCAGGGTGGAGGAGATAGAGAAGAACTTCCGGGCCACCAAATTCCGCAATTTCGAGCGCATGCGCAGCGGCGGCGAAAAAAGCCACCTCAGCTACTACCTCGGCTTCCTATTCGAGACAGCAGTCCAGATGTCAATTTTGAGGTTTTCCCAGGAGAATCCGGAGCTTTTGTCGGTGCTCAGGAACACCTCCGGCGAGCTGGATGGCGGCAGGCGCTTCATGACGGATTCCCGAGGCTCGGCTGTTTTCTATAAGCCCACGGGCAGCGGACGGACCACGCGGATGATAGCCGAGATTGACCTTGTCGGAGAAATCCACGATAGCGGGGACACGGCCCCGGCCATATTCGAAATCACGCTGATGAACGGCTGCCGCAAGAATTTCAAGAGCAGGCGGAAAGGGGAGCTGCTTGGGGAGCTCTACGGCCGCAAGCCGTATTTCTGCGTCATCAGGCCGGCGTATAACGATGAGAAGCCGGGGGCCTCCATCCAGTTCAGCAGGGAGCGCGGATTCTGGAGGGACTTGCTCGTCCCAAGAAACGAAGCAATCCGGGAAATCGCCCTGAGGCTGATTGAGGAGGAGCACATGTCGAAGGAGGCAGGATTGCAGGCAGCCGCATCTGCGGCATCGGGTGCGGGGATATGACAGATTACCGGACGCTTTCGAAAATAGCTTCTGCGCAATATGACGCGCAGAGGATGAGGCTTCCGGGCACAGCCGACCGGCTCGACATTTTGCGCAAGGAGCTGGAGCGATTCCACGATGCACCGCAGGATAAGAGGGAAATCAAGCGCAGGTGGGCCCTTGCCAAACTCGAAGACACGGAAAGGACTTTTCAGCGCGAGATGGGGCAGATTGGCGAGGAGGACCGCTGGCATATCGAGCAGATGCGCGGGATTTCAAAGGCGGTCAAGACAGTTGTGCACATTTCGGTAATCCTTTCGGTAACAGACATGCTCAAGCGGACGGGAAGCTACATGGACATCGCACTGCTGATGGCAGGCGGCGCCACAGTCGCGGCAACCCTCGGCTTGATGGCAGAGCGGTTCTTGGGCGGCACCCTGGAAGGGGCCGCAAAAAACATCCAGAAAGCGATAGGCGAATGCCGGGACGCCCTCAAGAGCGAATAGGCTTTCAGCAGATATTTTTTATTAGAAAAACATCCCCAGCCCCTTTCGTATAATTGGCCATATTTAAGTCCGGTTTTTGTCGCTGAATTAGGATTTTTGAGATTTTTTCGTCGAAAAACAGCACATTTCCCCAAACCGAGGGGTATATGAATATGGGCTGTGTAGTTATAATTGGTGATAAATTGACATTCAAATGCGCTAAATGCGGAAAGGATAAGGTTATCGGTGAGGTAAGCATGCAGAGGGCCAGGACCCATATCAAGCTGTATTTCTGCAGCAACGACTGCGCGGGCTCATTGACGAAAGCGCTTCCGCCGACACCGAAGAAATCCAGGAAGTAATTTTTTTTAAATCCGGCTTAAAACCTGCAGGAGCCCTTCTTCGCATAATACTTCTGATGGTGGTCTTCTGCAGGGTAGAATTCTTTTTCCTCCAGAATCTCAGTTACGATTCTGGACATGTGCTTTTTCTGCTCCCCTTTGAGGGATTTCTCGGCCATCTGTTTCTGCTTCTTGCCATTGTAGAAGATGATGGAACGGTATTGCTCGCCGAAATCCGGGCCCTGGCGGTTCAATTGCGTCGGGTCGTGCATCTTCCAGAACGCTTCGAGCAGTTTCCCATATGAGATTTTTTCCGGGTCGAATTCCACAAGGACCGATTCGGCATGGCCGGTCTTGCCCCCGCAGACCTGTTCATAGGTCGGGTTCTTTGTCGCGCCGCCCGCGTAGCCCGCCGTAGTTTTAACCACGCCGTCAAGCTTGTCGAATTCCTCCTGCACATGCCAGAAGCACCCGGCTGAAAAGATGGCGGCATCGGTTTTCCTCTTTCCCGTTTTGAAAGCGAGCGCAACGGAGTTTATGCAATAACGTTTGCCTGATGGCAGGGGTCCGTCGTCGAAAACATGGCCGAGGTGGCTGTTGCATTTCATGCAGTAGACCTCGGTTCGGACAGCCCAGAGGGATTTGTCCTCCCGCATCCCGACATTTTCCGTGGCCGACGTAAAACTTGGCCAGCCGGTTTTCGAGTCGAATTTTGCATCAGATAGGAAGAGCTTCGCGCCACAGGCCGCGCAGGCGTAAACGCCGCTCTCCTTGTTGTGGAGGAGCTTTCCTGAAAAAGGCGGTTCGGTCCCCTTCTTCCGCAGGATTTCGTACTGCTCTGGTGTGAGCTTCTTTTTCCATTCCGAGTCGGCAGTGCCCATGGCAGGGGATTGGAATGCGAAAAATTTAATGGATGCGCCGTGATTCAGATGCACGGGTCATCTGGGCCCATGGCTGTTTTCACCGCTGAAAGAGAGGTAACAGAACCATAGGAGAAGCCGCCTGAATTGACAGTGCCGCCATCCTTCTCATACCTCGTGCCGCTCGCCTCAACACTCCATTTCGAAAATTCGACCACGCCCGCCGTGACTTCCGCGCTGACGCAGCACAAAGAGACAGCGACCGGGCGGCTGATGTCCGCGCCTACCTCATCGCATATGTCCCCGCTGCATGGCGAATAGTCGGCCAGGGGCAAGCGGGGCAGTCAGGGCGCAGTTCATGCCTTCAAGGCCGATTGCTGGACCAATTGCAAGGAAACCGGCGTGCGCTTCGGAATATGCCGCCCCCTGGCCGTATTGCCTCTCCATGGCCATGATGAGGCGCATCCTCACATCGATGAACAGGTCCGGGAGGTTTTCCGTGCCATGCCCAGCCATGAACGCGGCGGATGCTTCGTCCAGTGCCGCCTCGAGCGTGCCGTCCGCAACGCGCTCGCGGAATTCAGACCGGATTGCCGGGATATCGCCCCGGGTTTCGCCGAGCCGGATGAAGAGGAACATGTTCGCCTGGTCGTATGCGTCAAGTGGCTCGCCCCCAACCCGCCCCCGCCCGGATTCCAGGGTCCTTGCGAGCTTCTGGTAGAGCCCGGAATGCGCTTCGTGGAATGCCCAGCGGACGAGCTGGCCGGAATCGGCGCCCTGGTTTTGAAGCACGACAAATCCCGCCAGCTTCTGCTCGAATTCATTGAGTTGTGAAAGGACTTCAGAGCCATGTTCCGGGTTCCCGGGCTGTAAATGGCCGATTTCATGGTTTGTGAGGTTGATGAGCGTGACTGAATCGAGCGACTGGTTTTCCGGAACGTAAAGCCCGCGCTGGGCGCCGTCCGCATCGTTTTGCTGGGCATACGCCGACCTCTGTCTTCCGTTTGGGCCGCTCATGAGGCAGTATGAAGGCGACTGCGTCGCCTTCGTATCCTGCGGCAGCCCTTCGCTCGCGATTGCGTACGCCTCGTTGATGAAATCGATGTGGATTGGGGTGAGGAACGAGCCGGCCGGGATGTTTTCAAGGCTCCTAAGGTCCACGCTCTGTCCGTCGACTGCCTGGTTGAGGGTGACCGTGGTACCATTATAGGCCCTGCAGTCGTTCGGCAGTTCCGCATCCGAGCATCCGATTGCGGTGATTAGGCCCGCGATAAGAGGGGCCGCCGCCATCGCGCGTTTTACGGACTGGAATTGTCCGGTCTGGCGCTCGTGCTTGCCCGCATCTTCGAACGTCAGCCTCTTCATCATATCACACCAATCAGTAATACGGGGTGCTTTTAGCCCTGCTTTGCGCAGGCGGCTCGCCGATAGTCAGCGTGATTTGCATCGGCGCCATGCTCTGGGGGAACCCGGCCCAAACCGAAAACCCCGCCCAGTCCTCCATGGAGAACTGCGTGAACGCCTGTGCTGCGCCCCAATCAGATATTCGGTATTGGCATCCTGGAACCCCGGGCGTGTGCGCAGGATTGGTTATCACCACAGGAATCGTCTCCTGGCTTAACCTAGCGCATGATTCGCGCGAATAGACGCCAAGCGCATAGTGGGGCCTCACAGTTATGCTTTCCAGGTTCAGCCTGTCGGCAGTAATCGAGTATGTGAGCGTTATGGGCTCCCAGTCCTGCTTCGGAATGAGATGGCTGTTGCCCCAGACGCCCCAGTATGTCATCCTCAAATTTTCCCCGTCCCTTTTGATTTCGAGCCGGACTTCGCTGGGCGTTGCAGCCCCGTACAGGTATACCCTGGGGCGCTCCACCTCGCGCAGGATGCCCTCAGACACAGGGCCTAAACCCAGGGCGCGGATTCTTTCCCGGAGGTGTTCCCGTTCATTATCTGCCATCCTGGGCCGGGGGACGCCTTCTGCGATATAATCATGGGTATGATACTGCCTTTTGAGATGGGTGTTGAGGGCTGCCCCGCCGATGGCAGTCGTCGCCAGAAGCGATGCGTAGAGGATGGGCTTCACTAAATATCTTTTGGCGGTTTTCCAGGCCTTTGATGGAGCTTTTTGAGGCGCACAAGGCTTAACATCGGCAGGAACTCTTTGGAGCGCGTTCATGTTGTATATAATGTATAATCGAGTATTTAAACAGATTGCCCATACCGACCTGAAGCTGGATATACTGCCCCTGCCGGTACGTCAGTGCCGGTACGTCATCCGAACATGGAGGAGATTGCCTGGGCGAGCGCATTGTAGAAACTGACAATCGCATCCCAGACCCAGGACACGAAATCCGTGTGCAATGTACCCCCTCCGGTTGTCGTGGAGGAGCCAGGCTCCACCATGGTAGACATGCGAAAGATGCTGAGCTTCGCGCCCTTGTGCGATGCGAAGAAGATGCCCCTCTCCGTCGCCTCGATGCCCGAGCATGAGGAGGTCGAATTCATGAGGCTTTCCCCGGTTGGGGAAAAGACTTCAATCGCGTACGGGTCGTATGCGAGGACTACATAGCTTCCGCCGGGAGACATGGAAACGTAGTCGGTTTTACGCCCGGTGCCCCAAACCTCATCAGCCTCATGGAAATACGCGCCCCCTTTGTAGTCTGCGATGAAGAGGTCGTCATTGGCGTAATTGCCGGACCCGGTTGGGTTCGTGTAATGCCGGTCGAGCATGACCGCACCGTCATAGGCCGGGGTGAAGATGCACGCCGTGGAGTTGCAGCTTCCGATGACGCGGTTGCCGGAAAGGCCGAGGGCATCAATTGTGGCTGCCTTGCCGCCCGAATCGCAGGGCCTATCATGCACCAGGTTGCAGTCCTTGAGCGTGAGGTTGCCCGGAGCGTAGAACTTCCCAACACCATAAACCAGCTCGGCCATGGTTCCTGCCGAAGAATACAGAAGCGTTTCGGCATGCTCGGGGAAATCCCATGAATAAAGCTCATCGCCGTCTTCTGCGAGGATATGTCCCCTGGCGCGCTTGTCACCGCTGCTTGCGTACCTTACCGCGTTCATTCCGATGTAGACCTGCGAGCCGTCATATGCAGGCGAGATTTTCGAGCGCTGGATGCAGTTGGAATTCGTCTCGAATCTGAATTGCTCGCTTCCGCTGACAAGGTCGTAGCCATAGACATTGCAGAAATTCGTCTCCGTATCGCTTGTGAGAACATAAACGTGGTCCCCCCGCTTGTCGAAGACCGCGAGGCGGGGCTCCTCCCCGGAATATTGCTTGTCCCAGAGGAGCGCCTCCTTGGAAAGAAGGATGTAATCGTCGTTCGCATCCGGGGCGAGGCACGTCACATTGGGCCGGTATTCAAGATAGCCGTCCTGGTAGGTTGAGTTGAACTTTCCGCTGAAAAACGAGCAGTTCTTCGATGCGATGAATATCGTGCCGTTTTCACCGCGGACCGGAACCGGGACGCCGGGGGTGTAGTTTCCGGTATAGCGCCCCTTGTCGGTCTCGATGATATACCTTCCCGGGGCAGGGTAGTCCACTCCAACTTCGAGCGGATGCTGGGTGAGGATTATGTCGGCCCGGATGGTCCGCTTGACCTGCCAGACGGAGAATGTTTCGTCATCATCCACATACTCGAGGTTGATAGGCGTGCTGTTCGTGAAATACCCGTTCTTCCGCGCATGGATGCGGATCGCCTGCTCCTTGGTAAAAGGCGCGTAGAAATCGTAGTGGCCGGTCTCATCCGCCATGGTGATGATATCCTGCCCGGAGGTCAGGGGGAAGTCGCTTTGGGTGAACGAGCCTACCTTGACTGCCGCACCAGGTATCGCCCGGCCCTCCTCGTCCATGACCTTGCCTTCGACATAATAGAATATCGGGTTGGGATAGAGCGTGCGGTCCATTATGACCGTGCCGTTGCTGACAAGCTGGACGGTGATATAAGTGCTGCTGCCTGGCTGGAAAATGACTGGCTGCTCGGATTCCACCTCGCCTCCTGCAAGGACACGGACGTTTTCAGAAGCGGCAAGGTCGTTCTTATGCGGGGAGCCCAGGTAATAGCGGACTTCAGCATCAGCAGGAAGCTCCCCTTCGTTCGTCACAAGCGCGCTCACAATGAACGTGTCGGTCGTATCCTCGAAGCGGGTGAAATTCGCGGATTCAATCCAAAGGCGCGCCGGCTGGGGGAGGTCGTTGATTGTCAGTTCGTAAACATTGTCCCGCATGCCCATCTCCAGGTAGCGGATGTCCTCCGGCGTCACGACGACCTGCACCACGTTGTACCGGTCAGGCTTGGGGGTGTAAGGCACTGTAAGCGTGCGCTCGGCCGTTTCGTAGCCTTCCGGAAGGTAGCGCACGCTGGAGGGCCGGGTGCCTCCGACCGTCGCGTTCTTTATCATCTTGAAATTCGTCGGCTTGGACGTGTTGGCGCTGTCGCCTGCGTAGACGGCAACGAAAGCGCCGGGCATGTACGCCCTGCCGTTGTTGCGGATGCGGATTAGGATTTCGCCCTCGTCGTCATCGTAGTATACGGAATAATCGTCCAGGTACAGGTTCGGTGCGTAGCTCAGGTTGTCCGCCCTGCATGTAGCCTTGCACGCGTCGATTTGGGGGTGGAGGTAGGTCGTGACCACATCGTAGCACAGATATGCCTCCATGAAATTCTGGAGCGGAAGGCCTTTCTCAACGATATCCGCCCAGAAGCCGACCATTTCGAGCCCTACGTCCGTCGGGTCCTTGGCGCACATGGTCTTTACGTAATCGAATGCGAAATCGTCCTGCCAGACGAACTTCCACGCCTGGCACTGGGACTCGCATACTTCAGTCTGGTTGTAGGCGAACGAGACGCCCGATACGATAGCCAGAAGCCCGATGAAAAGAAGGACCTTTTTCATGGCAGAGGGTTATCTGGTAAAATTTATATTATGGAAGTCGGGCGGCCGCGCGAGGATGTGCCAATCCACCGTCCCGTCATGCAAACATTATTATCAAGGCGGAGTTTGTTTGCCTGTGAAAAAACATATGAATATATATGTTTAGTGCATTTATAATGTTATTATAATGCACTAAGGAGATTAAAATGAACGTAAACCTTCATTTATGCGGGGAGCTGGAATCTTTTGTAAATGACCTTGTTCGGCGGGGGCTTGCGGCAAACAAGACCGAAGCAATCCGGCTCGCCATCACAAGATATTACGAGGAACACCAACGCGCAAGGAAAGTGAATGCAGAGCCCCTGGATGGCTCGACCATAGATGCGGCCTGGAACAATCCCTCGGATGAGAAGGCCGCAGGGTTCTATAGGAAGAGGTACCTGAAATGAGAAGAAGGGATGTGATTGTCGCGCGGGTTTTCTTCTCCGATTACAACGAGAGCAAGATCAGGCCCGCGATCGTATTGTCGGATGATGCTTACAATGAGAGCGGATATGTGCTCGCATCCGCAATAACCACCGCAAAAGACGATTATTGCCTGATGATATCGGACAAGGATGTGAGTTGCCCGCTTGAGCAAGGCAGTGGCGCCCGGTTCGACGGGATTGTGAAACTGCACAAAAAGCAGATTGCCCGCGGCATCGGCCGCGTGAGACCGGAATTCCATTCGAAACTGGTGGAAAGGATAATTTCGGTTCTCAGATGATTAAGCATCAGAAACTGGTGCGCTCCCCTTTCTTCACAAGCCTCGCCGATGCGACTGCGCTTTCGAAAAGCTCGGGGTACGCGGTATGGACCGGAATCGTGGCCTTAGCACCGATTGCGTTGCAGATGCCGAAGATTTCCTGGCCCGATGCATGCCCTGACGCATGGAACTGGTAGTGGTTCATGGAAAAGCGGTTCAGCCAGTTGTGCAGGACCTCGTCCTGGAGCTGGGACAGCGGGTCTTCCTCGAAGGGCTCGCTCATGGAATGGATGCACGCGCCTCCCGGCTCGGGATTGACATCGATTAATTCCTGGAGCTGGGAAAAGTCGAGTTCCCAGATGATCTTTTTTTGGTTATTTTTCACCCAGTCGAAATCAACGCACTGGAACGTCTCCTTGATTTCCGCCTCGTACGGCCGGGGCTTCAGCATCTCCCTCGCGTAGACCTTGATGTGCTCGTCTTCGAATGGGTGCGGGGCGTCGAGATGGATGTCCCCCTGCAGGCTCATGAGAAGGTGCGCGGTCTTTATGGTTATGACAAGCGTCTTTCCCGTCGCCTTCGCGATGTCGTGGAACGTCCTGAAGCGGTCGAGGTCCTTGGGGTAGCGCATGGCAAGGATGAGCTTTTCGGTCTTCGCCACCTCAAGGCTCTGCGTATAGACGGACTGCTCCGTGTGGTTTTTCCTTGTTTCGGTCGGAGCGACGCGCGTGCCTTCGATAATCAGGGCGTCCGGTTTGGCTTCCTTCGCTTTTTCCAAAAATTCCATGCTCAGCTCGGGCTTGGCCCCATGGCTGCGGAGGTCGCCAGTGTAGACCGCCGTGCCCTCGCTTCCGTGGATTATGAAGCCGTAGGCGCCGGGAACCGAATGGTCCACATGGATTGGGATGATTTCCATTGAATCGAGCTTGATTTTATCCCCGGTTCGGAACGTCACCACCTTGTTCGGAGGGACGAACGTCTTCGCGTACGGGCGCTCGAACCCGCGTTCTGTGAAGAAAAAAGAACCGGATGTCTGCATGTGGGATTCGAGGATGGTTTTGCACGTCTCGCCCATGTAGATGGGGATTTTTTCGTGGAGGTACCGGAGGTGCGCGACATGGTCGTAGTGCGCGTGGGAGATGAATACCGCGTCGAATCTGGGTTCGGAGGGCTTGATGGCGGTCGGCTTCAGCGCGTTGTCGTTGTAGAGGCCCTCCACTTTCGGCATGAGGTCGAGGGCGAAATAGTCACGCAAGCCGAATCGGTCCCTGGGCTGGAGCCAGTCCACGAAATAGTCGTCCAGGTGGCCGAACGCCTGGCCGAAATCGAAGAAGACGCGCGTTTTGCCGTCTTCTATAAGGAACTTGTTCCCCCCGATTTCCTCGATTCCGCCATAGCAGGTGAGCGCGACCATGGGTTTTCCTCGGGATGAAGGTTTAACTAGGTTTCACCACCGCTTTTCCGCAGCAAAACCATGAAGCGGGGCGCTCGCGGGAAATTCGTTTTTTTACGCCCTACGACAGGTGTGATTCCTTATAAATGTGACACCTCGAAGGTTCGCATCAGATTTCATATCAGCCCACCTCGGAGCATTCCATCACAACCTTGGCATTGTGGTGGAGC
>JAKEGJ010000004.1 GCA_022627495.1 Microcaldota archaeon | reverse complement strand
TCTTAGGATTAAACGTACTTTCCTAAGCGAAATCATGTCCTTTTCAGCGGATTTTCCAGTTTTGAATTCTATCGAGGTGTCAGAATTAGCAGGAACTACAACGCCCTACGACAGGAGATGGATTTATAAATGATAAATCAGAGCTAGAAAGGGGGGAAATGGCGATGCCAACCCTTTCATCGGTGATATTATGGCAAACGAAAGCAGGTTCGGAAGGAATTTCAACAATGGGACGATTACTCGCGGGCAG
Organism: Microcaldota archaeon; assembly: GCA_022627495.1. Lineage (GTDB taxonomy): Archaea > Micrarchaeota > Micrarchaeia > Anstonellales > Bilamarchaeaceae > Bilamarchaeum. Next base: position 68,819 of record JAKEGJ010000004.1, on the reverse strand, counting down.
TTCCTCAGGACGGCGGGGATTGGCGCGGGTGCGATTGCGGCTGTGGGGCTCGGTTTGAGCGGAGTCGCGAGGGCGTCGGGTGACGTGCATGTTTATCCTGATACGCCGATATCGGTGATTCAGGGCTATGTCAACTCAGGAGGGACCATATATTTCCATTCCAGGACCGCGAACGGCGTAAAGATGGATTACGATTTCACGAACGGACTGGTTTCCGTCGGCCTGCTTGGCAATGATGCGGAACTGGTCGGGGTCAGCGACTACGGAGACGAGAAACCAAAAATTGTCAGCGGACCGGCCACTAGGATGGGCGCTTTGATAAGATGCCCGCCAAAAGCCCTGGGAGGCCGCCCTGTGAAGATGAGGCTGTACAATCTCGAGCTCGAATCAAGGAATTCGACCGCAGCGGTCTTCGTTGCCAATTCTTCAGGCACTGAGATAACCAACTGCATCATTTCGACGCCACAGTCCTCGATACGGTCGTTCGGGGTATGGTTCATATTCAGGAGCGACTACAGCTACGGCCCGGCGACAGGCCCGATAATCATAAAAGACAATGAATTCTATCCCTCGAACAGCTATGGGGCGCTTGGCTGCGGGAATTTCTTCAACACGCCCTTGTTCTCATTCCTGTTCGATGGGAATAAGATTTCCGCAAGCAACTGCGCTGCCGGAGTGATGGCCACCCTGCACGGAAACCTAACGGGCGCCATAGTTTCCAACAACGTCGTCGCCGGAAACGGAGCGATGATGCTCTACACAATGGAAGAGCAGAACTGGTACGCAAACAACCTCCAGGTGTTCGGGAATGATTTGACCGCGACGACCGCAACCGCCTGCCAGATGTATTTCGGCTGGCATGTTTCAGGCTCGAAAGTCTGGAACAATAATATCGGAAAACTAAAACCAGTTGCCTTAAGCGCACCGGAGACATACCCGTTCCCGGTCAATCCGGTGGCAGGCATATGGTGCAAGGGGAAAACCAACCAATTCCTGGACAACGATTTCCGGGCGAGCGAAATACCGGGCTGGCTTGTCGATCCGTATTACACCGGATGCATCTATCTCGGTGTCGAGAGCCAGGACAACTATGTCTTCGAATCAGGCAATTTCCCAACAGGGACAGGCGGCGCAGCCCATCAATGCTGGGACCATGGCGTGAACAACCGCGTTGTTGGCTTGAGGGCCAATGAGATGACCGGCAATCCCGGCATCGGCCAGATTATACTGGGAAGGATTGCGGCCAACAGCACAGGGGCACAGGCCGGATTTGACACCTCGGGCATGGACATATAAGCCGGAAGGCGCACAAATTTCTTTTCGCTTCTTCTTTTTTTCTCTTCGATTTTAGCATATAAAACCGATTCAGGGAAAATACGGCGATGCTATGGCAAACAACAGCAGGTTCGGAAGGAATTTCAACAATGGGACGATTTCACGCGGGCAGTTCTTGAGGACCGCAGGCGTCGGGGCCGGCGCGGTCGCTGCTGCAGGGCTCGGACTTAGCGGAGTCGCGAGGGCGGACTGGCCCGACACCTCAGGCAACGTCATCCAGAACGGAGCCGGAGGATTCATCGTATATCCAACCGAGGTTCAGGCTGATGATTATTTCAATGTGAAAAATGCGGTCATGGATGCGGCGCCCGGCGCTTCGATTCTCCTTAAAGCGACAAAGAAGGACAACGTTACGCCAGCAGCGTTCAATTTCGGGACAATGAGGATTGACATCATCGCAAGGAGCGTCGTTATCAGGGGCGAGGCGTTCGGCGCTTCAGTCACTACAATCAACTCGTCAGCCAACGAAGTCTTCAGGGTGACCGGATGCAGCGGCGGCAGCGTGCATTTCAACGACCCGCTTCCGGAGGATTTGACGCTGGAGCAGTACCAGGCCATGTATCCGAAGCTCCTGCGGATAAACCACCTCACCCCAAGCACCACGGCCATCACAATCAGGAGCTTTAGCAACATCGGCACTTCGGTCGGTGTGCACAGCTGTGAGATTAACTCCACCAGATGCGCAATCCAGCGGAATGCCATGGTCGGGACAAATGGGGACAGCCTGAAAGTTATAAACGTGAAAATCGCCACGGGCAAGACACCTGCGGACATGCCGGGATTCCCGGCCCCGCCCACATTCCCTGCGAATTTCGTGCCCAGCAACCCCCACGGCATCACATTATCTCCGACTGGCCTCAACGCATCAACGCAGGGCAGGTTCCCGATGCGGGATTTTTCCGTCATAGGGTGCGACATGGCGCTTCCAGGCAGGCCTTACAGCCCTTCGCTGCCTACAATATCGACGAACGGCATCCACTGCACCGGAACGCAGGTCGCAAGCATGACGACGTGGTATTTCGGCGGATGGAACGGCCCGGACACGACCGTCAAGGTGCAAAACAACAGGATTCAGAACTCGAGCCCTGGCATCCTCATGGCCAATGTCAACAGCGGGAATTCGGTCGATGTCAGCGGAAATGACATCTCATGCGTGGGCCTGTTCATTTCAGGTTCGATGGCCTTCGGCGGCGGGATATTCCTGACGTCGGGGCATTCCAAAGACGTGAATCCCCAGCCTGGTCCGGCATCTACCATAGTTTCAAAAAATACGGTGTACCTCGACTTAACCAAGGTCCCGACACCGGTCGGCGGCAATACTGCCCTGGCTCTCGGGAACGGGGGGATGGTGCCGATTGCAGTGGGAAACGACATAACGGGGTATTTCTACAACAACGCCACTGTCAGCGGCAATACAATCCGCATGGCTCCGGGCGCATGGGTCGACTACGGCATCAGGCTATATGGAACGAACAACCAGTTCCACGCGAACGACCTGACAGGCATGACTGCCCAGAAGGCGCAGTTGTGGATGCAGCCGTTCCGGTTTATGAATGCCGACTATGAATCGACGGCGAACACGTTCACGAACGATGCATACGGCCCGGTCGTCCTCTCGCCCACACCGGGATTGGCCGGAGCCTTAGTGGACGGAATCGGGAACGCCCTGACCAATGAGAATTTCTTCGGCCAGTACCCGGGCGTGTATGGCTCCCCCCAGGTGCCCTGCATCCTCCTGCCAGTGGGCGCGACCGGAAACATGATAACCGCGCTGAAGAACAACCAGTCGCTTCAGGGTTTCGACCTGTGCTTCCAGCTGCTGGATATGAATCCGGCGGGGGCAAACACAGTGCCCGGAGCCAGCAAATGCGGCGCGGTCCCGGCGGGCGTCCTCGATGGCTTCAAGGCGAGATACTGCGAGGCGAACGGCGGCATCTGGAGCGGAGGCGTCTGCACAGTCTCCGCCATGGCGGATGTCGCGGTAGAAGTATCCGAAGAGCCGCCCGAATGATTGGCCCTCCGCCCCAAGCGGGGCGGCTTTTCCTTTTTATAGATTATTGCCATCAGCACCCGATCAGAGCACCTTCAGCAGGTCCTCGAAGCGGCTGATTTCATAGTCCGCCTTGATGTCCGTCTTCCTTTTGTTCCAGCCGTATTTTGCAAGGCAGGTCTTCATCCCTAATTCCTGCGCGCCCTTGATGTCGCGCTCGGGATTGTCTCCGACGAATAAACATTCTGGCGCTGCCAGGTTCAGCTTCTTCAAGGCGAGGTTGAAGCCCCCCGGGCTCGGCTTGAACGCCTTGGTGTCGTCAAGGGTAATTACCACGTCGAAGTAGTCGCTAAGGCCCGTGAGGATAAGTCTCTGCCACGCCTTGTTCCTCGGAGCGTCCGTGACCACGCCGAGCTTGTAGTCTTCTTTGAGGGTGGAGAGCGTGGGCTTCACGATGGGATAGGTACGGAGCACCTCGAACTTCTTCTGCAGGTATGCCAGAATCGCAGCCTGCTGGATGCGCTCGGCGAGGTTGATTTCGAGGCCATATGGCTTGACGACTTCGTAGAAGGTCTTCTGGTACTCTATGCCCTTCTCGTCGTATACGCTGAATATCTTGCCGTAGGCCTCGACTTCCGTCGCCGGGAGGCCGTTTCCGACCATGGCTTTTGCCGCGGCTTTCGCGGTCTCGATTTTGAATTCCAGGAAGTTGATCAGCGTGTTATCCAGGTCGAAAAGGATTGCCTTGAACATCGTGTTTTCATCTCATACGCAGTTTATACGCTTTTCGAGACGTGGCATGTGACCATTCATTTCCGGTAATGCCTCGCGGCCGCCCTGTTGACGGCCTTTCCAAGGCGGATTGCATCCTCTTCGGTGAGTTCGCTCTCGCGCGAGAACTCGCGGAACTTCCTAAGTATCACGAGCTTGCCCTTGATAGCTTCCCTAGCCACGGCTGACCAGTTGATTTCCGGGTATTCATCCATCTCTTTTTTCAGCTCCGCCGGAACGGCCAGGGTTATGCTTACCATAGATGTTTATTACGTGCAATACGTTTATAAACATATTATTACGTTAACCTTCCGGCACGTATGCTCCTGGGGTTGGGGTATTTATTCAGGAAGACAGCGGATTTCCGCGGCTCTCCGGTCTATTTACATATAAAATCATCTTAATACACAACATTTATTAACACTTTTAAACATATTTTATTACATGCAATTGACGCAGAGAGGCATAGGCCCAGCCCTGCCGGGGAAATCCGGAACAGTGCGGGAATTCCAGAAGCACCATCACGACCGGACGTACTATGACGACCGCTCAGGCATGCTCGTAAACGGCCAGTATCGGCTCGAAAAAATCGTGGGCAGGGGGGGCATGGGCACAGTCTACCTCGCCACCGACACGAAGAGGAATGAAGCGGTCGCGGTGAAAATCAGGGACGGCAACACAATCCGGTCCGTCAGCCCGAAGAGGATAACGAGCGAGATACAGGCCCTTAGCCAGGTCAGGCACCGGAACGTCGTCAGCATGAAAGACGCCGGCACCTGCGGGGCGGATTCTTTTATCGTCATGGAATACCTGGAAGGCATGGACCTGGACAGGTATATCGCGCAGGAAGGCACCGTCCCGTATGCGGATGCGATACCGATTTTAGCACAGATTTGCTCGGGGCTCGGGGCGCTCCACGATAAGGGCATCATTCATCGGGATGTCAAGCCCCACAACGTTTTCCTACTTCGGGACGGAACGGTCAAGATATTCGATTTCGACCTTTCCCGCTTCTCGGGCCAGGAGCAGGCGGAATTGCACGAATCCAGGCACGGCTACATCATCGGCACGCCCCATTACCTACCCCCGGAGGCCTTCAAGGGAATAAGGCCGGACCACAGGGCGGACATATACGCCGTTGGAGTAATCATGTACAGGATGCTCTGCGGGGCGCTTCCCATCGACTGTGACGAGGTGGCCCAGATCATGGGGAAGATATTATTCGAAAATCCCGCCCCGCCAAGCGCCAGGAACCCATCGCTTCCCCAGAGAGCGGATGAGATTGCCATGCGTGCGCTGGAGAAGGAGCCGGAGCGGCGCTTCCAGAGCATGGATGAGATGCGCAGGGAGCTGCAGTCCGGAGCCGCGCTGTTTTTGAAAATCCCGGCCCTGCGCTTCGGCCTCGGGGATATCGGGCCGGAAGACCCGACAGTCAGGGCCGGCATTATCACGCAGCCGCTCCTGGCGTCATCCGACTGGGCCTAAAACCGCGTTTTTTTCACCTTATCCACGGCCTGCGCAGACTCAGGATAGGCAATATTCGCGAGGAGGTAGGATTTCCGCGGATTTTTTTCCCTGCGGAAACGGACGGGTCAGGACATTACTTGTCCGCAAGGCAATCGATGATGCCTTCGTAATCAACAATCAGTTTCCGGACTAGCGCTTTCGTATCAACCTCGCCAATCACGCGTCCGGCTTCGGGCTTCTTGGGCATCGCCACACCCTTAGACGCATGTAATCGGGCTGCGATAAAGAGGGATTAGCAGGTTTGCGGATTCGCCGCTCCGATGTGTCTTGAATTGCACAAGGTATTCGTCTGCAGGCGCTTCCCGCACTTCGCACAGCAGATGCGTTATCTCGTCCTTGCTTAGCGCCCGGTTGAACAGCCGCGAGATTTCCGCGCTGGCATCGATGATTTCTATGCCCACCAGCTTCCAGTCGTTGGTTATATCGATTAGGATGCGCTCGGACATCTCGATGGTGGCATCGGATTTCCGGCTGCCGACAGCTATGCTTATCGCATCGGCATCGGGGTCATAAGCATATCGCACCTTCATATGATTAACCTCTCTTCCGCCATTTATATATCTTCTTTTGAAGCGCCTTGCTTGTGCGGTAAACGGTTATCAGGCTGATTTGGCCGTCGATTGATGCAACGTAGGTTATGAAACCGCCTTCCGGCCAGCGGTAATACAGCTTGAATTTCCTTTCCTTTGGAATCTCCGAGGCTTGTTCTACCACCAGGTATGGCTCCTTCCCAAGGAGGTCCTCGCGGAATACCGCCAGCTCGGTGTCGCCTTCCACGGCAAGATTCCGGAGCCTGGCTTGCTGGAGCGCGTGCTTCCGGAAAACGATTATGCGCTCTTTCTGCCTAAGCAGGCCCTGAAACGAACGCGGATCCGTGATTTGTTCCATTCCACACCGCCTTTTCGATATTTTTCAGTTCGGATGCACCACGAGGATGCGGAAAATATTCGATTAATAAGGATTTACCGGGCGGGGCTGTGGCTTTGCACAGCCATGCGAGGATGCGGATGCGATATTAGCTGTAAGGCATGCCCGCGGAAACGCGGTGAGCCCCGCAACGCTTTATTTGCCGGATTGCGCGTTCCGCCCCGAGAGGCGATGATATGAACAATGTAGCCGACCGAAGAGCCCGTTCTCATTCGGTCATCAATTCCCAAGTGGCGGGTGCACGCAAAAAGGCATCACGCCCACTTGGGAATGAGCTATTCGTATGGGCGCTGGGGCTGTATTCATGGGACGGACAATCCCCTCGGTGAGCTTCCGGCTCGAAGAGAGGCTGTCGCGGTGGAAGAATTTCTCGGCGCACCTGGACCGGCGGGAGAAGGAGGCGCTCCTCCGGCTTCTGGCAATCGTAAGGGAAAGAAGGACCGCCATAGACGCCGCGGACGAAGACGACATAGCCATAGCCATGCTGCTCGCGATGCTCGTTCATCTGGAGGGGAAAAATGATAAGGACGGGCAATCGCGTCTTTGACTCCCTTCTGTGCACTGACGCGATTATCACGCTCCGGTGCGCCGATTCGGTTTGGCTCTCTGAACTCGTTTGGCGCCTCCTGGCCAGGAACGCGACTGATGGCGTGCTGTATTTGCAGTGGTCCGACTACCATGAGAGGTACTGGAGCTTCGATTACGAGCGGTTTGTGCGCGTTTGCGGGGCTGATGCGCGGATGGCGATGCAAAACGTGCATGTGCTTCGGGCGTTCACTAGAGACAACAACGATGTGGCCGCGAACTGGGACGTTCCGGGCGAGTACAAGCTGATTGTGCTGGATTCGCTTTCGGACCTCTATGTTGACAACACCCAAGGCATTACGCACGCAATCGGCAAGTTCGTCCAGCTCTGCATACGGAAGCGGGCCACAGGCGTGATTCTGGAGCGGCGGGTGGGGCATCTGCACGAATACCTTTCTCAGGTCTCGTCCGTGATAATCGATGTGGGCGTTTCGCGGGATGTCGTCGTGCAGGTGCTGAAGCATCCGTGCCTTCCTGACCCGGTATTCAGGTATCCCCGCGACCGGCAGTATCGCCTTTCCGGGTGGCTCTAGATGGAGGCGCGGGCGCTAGTGAATATCATCCATGAGGGCGACAAGATGCGCCTCGTTTATCCCCGCTCGCAAAACAACCAACCCAACGAAACCGTCTCGGAATACGTCCCATCGTTCTATCTCATCACTCCCGAACCTGACTACGCGCTCGATGTCGTGGAAAAACATCCTTTGGTTTCGCGCTGTTCGCTTGAGGAAAAATACCCCCAAATCCATGCATGCGAGCGGGAGCGGGTGGTGAGGGTGTTTGTTCCGTGTTCCGGGTTCAGGCGGGTTGCTTTGGATGTCTCCCGTCTTGGGGAGACGACTGAAGTGACGATTCCACACCACTATCGGTTTGCCCTTGAGAAGGGCTTGCGGTTCTTCGAACCGGAAGGCGGGTTGCGAATTGCCCGGATGCGGGAGGGGGATGGGATTCCGGATGCTGACGTAGTATTCACCCATGGCGGGGACAGTTATCTAAAAAAATACCCTGGCGTGCTTGTTTCGAAGATGGGCTGCTTTCTTCGGCATGCCGTGCACATTGATTTGGATGAGAGCGGACACTATGACGTCTACGGGGATGACGGAGGGGACACGCGCCTTGCGCGGGTGATGGAACTGTCGCGGCTTACCGGTGTGAAGCCGGACGTGGTGTGCAGGGTCACGCCAGGAAAGCTGAATACGTTCCTGCATATGAGGGCCGCCAAAGCACGGGGCTATCTGATTCCGGACAAAAAGAAAGAAATGGAAAAACCCAAAACCCTGGAGATGCTCCGGAGGATGGATAGAGGTGGGACGATATTCTATCCCAGGCCCGGCGTCTATTCTAACGTCGGGAAGTGCGATTTCTCCAGCATGTATCCGCACGTGATTGTCAGGCACAACATCAGCCCGGAAACCATGCACTGCGAGTGCGGAAACGACGAAATCCTCCCAGTCTGCGGATGGCGCGTCTGTAAAAAAAGAGGCATAATTCCAGATGGCATCGAAGCCGTGCTGCTTCGGCGGCTGGAACTGAAGCATAGGATTCGCGAGGAAGGGTTCAGCGCAGACCTGGACGCCCGGCAGAAGGCCTTGAAGGGGATTCTGGTCTGCTGTTTCGGATATCTCGGCTACAACAATTTCGTTTTCTCGAATGTCGAGTGCAAGGAATGCGTTATGCTGATGGGGCGGGTGATACTGGAAAGGACGAAGGCGATTGCCGAGGAAGAGGGCCTGGATGTCCTGTACGGGATTGTCGATTCTGTATTTGTTTCGGACCCGAGTGCGAGTTCGAGCGAACCAAACCAAAAATTCGATGGTTTTGCATCCCGGGTTTCGGACGAGACCGGAATCGAGCTGGTTTTGGACTGTGTATTCTCGAAAATCAAGTTTTTGCCTTCCTATGACGGCTCAGGGGCGGCTAATCGGTATTTTGGAATCACTGCGGACGGGAAGATTGAGGCGCGGGGAATTGCGCTCCGCCACTCCGACGCCCCGGAATTCCTCAAGAGATACCAGGAGGAGGCCATTCCCGCATACTTTTCCGGCGATTTCGCCTCATTTCGGCAGGTCTACGCCAGGCACAAGGAGCTTCTCCTGTCGAAGAAGCTGGCGCTTGATGACCTTTCCATCCACAAGCGCATGCGCCAGCGCGAGTACAAGACCGAGCAGGCGCACGTCATCGCCTACCGGGAGAAGCCAGACGGCAGGAAGTCGGTTGATTTCGTGCATACGGTTTACGGCCCTCGCCGGGTCGAGCTTGCCAGATTGGAGGAAATCGACGCGCAGGAGTATCTTCGCCTCCTTGAGCGGGCCAGATGGGAAATAGCAAGCAATATATCCTAGAAACGAGAGGTATTAGCCATGATTGAGGGGGATATCGCCAGAATCAGGAAGAAGATGGCGGAAAAAAGCAAAGTGCTAAAACCAGCCATCGCAGGCCTGATTGTCGATAATAAGGTCGATTATAAGGAAATATTCGCTACTTTCGTGCAGCTTGTGGTTGCCGGCCATGTCCAGCTTGTCCCGCATCGGAAGTTCGTCCGTGTGGGAAAGCCCGCACTCCTCCGGTTCGAGCGGTTCGTGCTTGATACGGCCCTTCCGGACGATAAGCCGGCGGATGAGAAGGCAGTGGCACAGCGGCTTGGGGGAGCGGACCTCTTCAGGTTCTCGATGCTCATGCTGGATGAGCTGATTGAGCAGGGCATCGCGGACAAACGGTCCAGCCTGTCCATGAATTCCCCATTCGGAAGCGCCAACGCGTCCTCGGAGCTCGAGGTCACGGACAATTCGGTTTATCGGAGCACCCAAAGCACGACGACCTACGTGGGCCCCCAGAAGAAAGGATTCCTCTCCAGCATACTTAGCGCAATTGGAATCAGGGTGGAGACACGGATGGGCTCCCAATCAAGGAGCGGCGCAGATTTCGAAGACATGCGGAAATTGATGGACGAGGTGGAGAAAACCGACGGGGAGGTCATAGTGAACGGCAAACTCGTCACTGACCCTGCGGAGAAGGTGAAAATCAAAAAGGACATGAACGTGAGGTTCAGGCTTGAGCGGTTCGACGGAACCGGCTTCGACAAGAGATATGATGTCAAGGACCCCCGCATCGTGGATGGGTTCGCCAATGCGGTTATCAATTCCGCGGACATCGGAGCCTCGGTCACAGGCTTCGAATTCACTCGCACTGATAAGGCGGACGTTCTGATTAAGGAATACATTGATTTGCAGGATTTTTTGAAGCGGTTCCCGGTCTATGAGGACAGGTTCTCCAATGAATTCGTAGGTTTCAACATCGCCTTCCACCTTCGGGGGACGGACAAACTACCGAGTTAGATTCTATGTGCCTAAGATATGCGCTTGCCATGACTGATTCGAAAGCGATAGCCGCACGCTTCGGCCTAAAAGAGGTGCCGAAGCTGAAGCCGCGCTACAACATCGCGCCCACGCAGGAGGTGCCGGTGGTGTTCAACGACGCCCCGGATACGCTTTCCTTCGCTAAATGGGGCATGCCGGCCAACTGGAGCGGTGCGCGGCATCCTCTTTTCAACGCGCGGGCGGAATCCGTTGATAAGAAATCGTCATTCCGGAAGGATTTCGAATTACGACGCTGTCTGATGCTTGCCGACTCGTTCTATGAGTGGGCGCATCCGAAGAAGACGCCATACCGGATTTTCCTGAAAAACAGCGGCGTGTTCGCATTCGCAGGCATTTACGCAGTGCCCAAGGAAGGGGATGAGATGAAAGACCCGGAGGAGGCTCCGGCCCGCACCTGCTGCATGATTACGACTGAAGCGAACAACCAGATTGCCCGCATCCACAACCGCATGCCGGTGATACTGGATAGGGGCACGGAGAAGGACTATCTCAAAGCCGACCCTGGCGAAGTTAAAGCGTTCCTCAGCCCGTATCCGGCTGATGAGATGGACATGTACGAGGTTTCGCCCAAGGTCAACTCGGCCAGGAACGACTCCAAGGACCTTTTAGAGAAGAAAACGACGAAGGGGACGCTGCTGGATTACTAGTCTAGCATCAGAATAGACCATCCTTTGGGGCTAACATTTCTGGGGGATTGGACGGGGCGTTTTTTCATTGAAAATGGTCAGGGCGTTGATGGAGAAAAAATTCAGGAAAATTAGGGAGAAATGCTTGTCGGGGATGAGTCCCATTACTTTTTCATCCTTGAGAGGAAGTGATGGCCGGGACTAGTCTTGGATGGAAATGATAATCCGAGGTTATCCGAGGGGCACGCCATATTTATATGATTAACCGCCCATGCATTTACGATTCAATGGCGAAGTTGAAAACAATAAAGTTTCATTTTCTCCTTTTTGCACTGATTTTCACAACGGTTTATGCGGAAAACCTAACATGCCAGTATACGGAACAAATCTTGTCTGATGATGAGGTTCAAAACGTATATTCAAACGAAACAGGAAAATTCATTACAAGTCAAATTGACATTAGGGATTTCAATGTCGATAAGGGAGCCTTGACTATAAGCTACAAAGTTTTCAATAATTATAACTACCCGCTTACCGTCAGGGTTTATTTCAAGTACATCGTAAAGAACTATGGCGGGGATTACCCTTTCGATTACGATGATGTTGTTTATGTCCCCAAGAGGGATTATACGACGGTCACATTCACTACCTCTAAATGGCCGGATCGGGTTTTAACAGACACAATCAGGTACACGTTCATAGACAATCACGCCACTTTTACGAAATATGAAAGATTGAACCTGACTGTTTGTAAGCAATGCCTCGGAGTAATAGCTAGGGACATAAGTATGTAAACATTTTGGGCATCAGAAGGTCACGCTTTATGAACGTATGAACTGCCTGTCGCATGGCAGGCACGGTTCTGAAATACCTGTTGTGTAATGGCTTCTTGATTTCCTTGTTGCACTGCTCAACGGGATTCAACTCTGGGCTGTGCGTTGGGGAATAGATGAGCCTGAGGCATTTTCCATTCCTTCTCAAGAATGCCCTGAGGAGCGGGCCTTTGTGCCCAGGTCCACTATCCAAAAGCACCGCCAGTCTTGGGTGATGCTTCAGCAAGCCTTTGAGAAAGCGGATTATTTTGTTCTGATTCACGGTGTTGTAGAACGCTGCATAAATTTTCCTTCTTGATCTTGCCAGCATCACGTAAAAGTAGTCACGAGTATGCCTGATTATCGCAACCGGCTTGCTTCCTCTCAAAGCCCAGCCGCGTGCCAGGAATGGCCTTATGGTGATGAGGCTCTCGTCCAGACAAAATATTGAGAAGCCCCGTTTTCGATATTTCCCGAGGGTTTTCCTGACGTTTTTTTAAAATGCTCCTGCTTGGCAATGTCCGTCTTGTAATGTCTGGGCCTTGGCTTCTGGACAGAAAATCCAAGCAGGTGAAGAAGCCTGCGCATGTGCCTGGCCGTATATTTCTTGCCGTATCTCTTTTCCACATGGTTCATGACCATCTTTGTTGTCCAAAGGGGATTCTGCCTCTTTCTTGGTCCCTTCAGCAATTCTTTTCTTAGGATTTTGAGCTGATCTCCGGTCAATTCTTTTGGTCTGCCGCTTCGTTTCTCATCGTCTTTTGCAGGAATGCCCCTTTCCTGAAAACGATGGAGGGTAATATTCACGGTTATCCGCTTCATTTCAAGCTGACTTGCAATGGAATCCATGGATTCCCCCTCTTTTCTTTTGAGAGCGACAAGTAGGCGGCTTTTCGCCTTGTATGACTTTTCCTCGTCATACAAGCTTCTCAACGCCCTCAAAGAGATAGTTGGGAGAAAGTCTTCTCCTTTTGGCAGGTTCCAACCCATGTGTTCACCTCAATTCTATTTGAGGCGATGGATTCTTAAAAGTATATTTAATTTTGTCCTAAGCTATTAGCGTATTTAGAACTTCATTCCGAATAGAGAAGTATAAAACATTTTTAAAGACGAGATTTGTGAAGATGAGCGACTCATTTATTGAAAAGGTGTTCAATCGTATCCCAATTGATGAAGCGTACGGTAGTCCTACGTCGGAACGGGAATAGCTTTATAAACAGTTGCTATCTCCAATATAGAAGCCTATTTGTCAGGTAGCTCCTTGTGGGCTCCAAAACGACAACGTGCGAGATCGCCGAAAGGCGGTCGAGCGTGTTAAAAAATATGGCATGCGTCTCCCCGCAACTGCGGGGAAATTGACTGACATGCGCCCGTAATATGCAAGCAGAAATGCCTAGCATATACCATCCCTAACTCTTGGGAAGGCCCGGACCACGTCTATCGCAGTTCTTTTCACGCGCCGAGCCCGCAAGGGCCTGGCAAACGGGAAAAAACAAATGAGTGTGAAGTGACGGCAAGAAAGGAGATAAAATCTCTGAGAGATCGTTGTTTATACGCCTTTCCGCAAGGGAAGGCCGACTAAGCATGATTTCAATAAAGTCATATGTTGCTACACGCCACTTAGTGGATGGCTTGGCTTGTGCCCGCAAACTCACGCGGCAAGCGGCGAAACGCTCCGGGTAGACGCACGCAGTCTTTGATCCGGAGGTTTGAGTGTGCGCAGTAATGCGCAGCAACCCCTCGAAATGAAGCATCTTAGTAGAGGGTGGAAAAGAAATCAACGAGATCCGGTTAGTATCAGCGAGAGAAAGCCGGTCAGATCAAACCGAATTCCGTCCTGGTAACAGGGCGGCAGATGTGGTGGGGAGTATCCTTTAACCGAGCCGAAGTCCGATGGAATGCGGTACCATAGCGAGTAACAGTCTCGTAGGCAAAGGAAAAAGGAACGATCCGTGAAGAGTAGTGCCCGCCGGATAGCGGACATGAACATGGGGGTATCAACCTCCAAATCTAAATATGAGGCGCAAGACCGATAGCGAATCAGTAGCGCGAGCGAATGCTGAAAAGCACTGCGGGAGCAGTGTGAAAAGAACCTGAAACTATGTGGTTACAGAATGACTATGGCATGGAAGCTTAAGTATGTGGAAGGTTCCCTGGGCAACTTGGGAACCGACATGTATTAGCAGTGTCTAGTCTTTCTTCTCGAAGCAAGAGTCAGGGAGTTATTTGGCGTGGCGAGACGAGAGTCGAAGCGAAAGCGAGAATCCGCAACACCGCAAGGTGCGAGGGATGTCGTGGTAATTCGCGATCAGTCACTCTGGGTAGACCCGAAGCCGAAGTGATCTACGCCTGGGCAGGGTGAAGTCATTCTGACGAATGATGGAGGCCCGCAACTATTGGTGGTATATTCCCCTTAGGTGACCTGGGTGTAGGGGTGATAGTCCTGTCGAACTCGGCGATAGCGGGTTCCCTCTGAAATGTCCCTCAGGACAGCGTCTCTGGAGCGAGACGTAGCGGTAGAGCACCGATTGGGTGGATTGGCATCGAAAGGTGTCGCCATCCTCTCAAACTCCGAATGCTACGTCCGTGTAGAAGGAGGCAGTCGGGGCGCCGGAGTAAGTCTGACGTCCCTTACGGGAACGACCGTACGTGAGGTTAAGGGCCCTAAATGCTGGCTAAGTGTTAATCTGAAAGGAGTCTCTATTCGAAAACAACCGGGAGGTAGGCTTAGAAGCAGCCATCCTTCAAACAACGCGTAATAGCGGACCGGTCTATGAGTGCAGACTCTTAAAATTCACGGGGCTAAGCCAGCTTCCGATACCTCACCAGTGCCAAAAGCACGTGAGTAAGGGGGCGAACGGGTTGCCTGGAAGTAAGGCGGTGACGTCTTATGGAGCGGCCTGTTATGAATATCCTGATGTAAGTAGCAGCGTATCCGGACGAGAATTCCGGACACCTTAAATGGCAAGGATTCCTCAGCCACGTTCTTCAGCTGAGGGTTAGGCGATCCTAAGGATGATGGTAAATCCTGAAATCCGAAATTAGGGAAACCGGTTAATATTCCGGTCCTATAGAGGTAGGCTGCCGAAAGGCGAGCCATTTCTCTGACGCGTTTGGATAAGTCGAACGTCTGCGGACGTCTGAAGGGAGTAAATCTGCGGAGTCTCATTGTGAGGAGAAGCGGATAAAACCCGTAGGGGCAACTCGATTGAGTCCAGGGGCCCATGAAAAGGAGAGTGGAACGACCCTCTATAATCGTACCCAGAACTAGTACAGGTGCCATAGCTGAAAAGGCTAAGGTGTGGTAGGACAACCTAGGTAAGGGAACTCGGCAAGTTAGCCCTGTAACTTAGGAAGAAGGGGTGCCATAGCATGAGTAATGCTGTGGTCTCAGTAACAAGGGAAGTGCGACTGTTTACCAAAAACACAGATCAGCGCAGACCGGAAACGGTGAGTATGCTGGTTGACGTCTGCTCACTGCTAGTACCTGAAAACCGGGTTCAACCGGGGGAAGGGCTGGTAAAGAGCGGGGGTAACTCTGACCCTCTTAAGGTAGCGTAATACCTCGCCGCTTAATTGGCGGCTTGCATGAATGACGTAACGACACTTCCACTGTCCCTACTTAGGACCTAGTGAAATCACCTGCCGGTGAAGACGCCGGCATCTCCCAGAGGGAAACGAAGACTCCATGGAGCTTTACTATAGCCTGATGTTGTGATACGAAGTTTGCTTCCAAGCGTAAGTGGGAGCCGTTATGACGTGCCTCCCGGGGTACGTATAGGCGAAAGTGTTACACCACTATGTAGATTTTGTATTGCTTACTCGCAAGAGAACAGCGTCAGGTGGATAGTTTGGCTGGGGCGGTACGCCCTCGATAAGGAAACAAGGGCGCCCAATGCTCAGCTCATTCCGGTCAGAAATCGGAAGTAGAGGGTTAATAACAAATGCTGGGCTGACTGTATTCTTAAAAGCGTAGAATGCAGAGACGAAAGTCGGGTATAACGAACCTTGAAATCCCTTTGATGAGGATTCAAGCTGTCAGACAAGCTACCCTGGAGGTAACAGGCTCGTCGCGGGTGAGAGTACACTGCGATGTAGTTCTGTCGTTTCACAAATAACGCGAACTACTCGCGTACATATCGACCCCGCGGTTTGGTACATCGCTGTCGGCTTGGGATATCCTGGCCGTGTAGGAGCGGCCAAGGGTTGGGTTGTTCATCCATTAAAATCCCACATGAGCTGGGTTCAGTACGTCGCGAGACAGTACGGTAGTATCTCCTGGGAGTGTTGCCCCTTGAGAGCAAGGATCCTTGAGTACGAGAGGAACGGGGATTCGGCGCCTCTAGTGGACCGGTTGTGAATTGCACCGCCGGGCAGCCACGCGCCAGGCTAATAAGACCTGAAAGCATCTAAGGTCGAAGTAGCTCTTAAAACGAGGGGGCATATACCGCGGATAGCAGATCCGCTTGATAGGACCGAGGTGTACGCAGCTAGGGAAACCGAGCTGTTCAGCCTGCGGTTACTAACGGTCTAATCCTCATGACCTTAAAAATCATGGGGGGAACATATGACATTCCAGAGGTTTATCTCTTATTCTTGCCGTCACTATCCTCACATTCTGGCGCATATCTTTTCCTTCTTCTTGAAACGGATCAGCGTTAGCCAGGTTTAAGGCAGCCTTTTATAGTTTGCCCGGGGGTTTTGCCCATGGCTAAAACTATTGAACTGGGAACAGTATTGCTGGCGTTGATTCTGCTGGTCTTGCTGTACATGGTCGTCGGAAATCCGATGGCGCTGCTAATCAACGCAATCATAGCTATACTCCTGCTGTTCCTGCTGAACATGATTCTCAAGCTGGGCATACCGATAAACCTGATAACCGTATTGATAGTGGTTATCGGCGGACTGCTCGGCCTGGTGCTGGTAATCCTGCTGAACCGCCTGAAGATAGCGTTCTACTGAAGGCGCCCGATGCCGCGGAAATGCCGCGGCATTTGGGTTTTTTCATATCAGGCACAGCGCAAGCCAGATTAATCTTGCCGTCTATTGGTCTCATATGGAGTTTTACCTGATTCAACACGCAGACGCTAAACCAGAGGAGGAAGACCCGGAGCGGCCGCTCTCCGACAAGGGCAAAGAAGAGGCGGAAAGGGTGGCCGAAGCCCTTGGAAAGGTCGGAATCCGGGCAAAGCACATCATGCACTCGGGCAAACTTAGGGCGCAGCAGACCGCGGAGATATTCGCAAAGCACTTCGGGCCCTCGGAAGTGCGGGAGATGCTCGGCCTGAAGCCGAACGACAACCCGCTTGTTGCTAAGACATTCCTGGAAAGCGCACGCGAGCCGGTGGCGCTAGTAGGGCATATGCCGCATCTGAGCAAGCTCGCATCGTTGCTCATAACCGGAAACCCAGAACAGGAAACCATCCAGTTCCATATGGGAGGCGCAGTATGCCTCTCGAAAGACGAGAAAGGTGAAAAAGACAACAAATGGCGCCTGAAGTGGGCTGTCACGCCCGAAATAACCCCGTTTCCCATAAAGGAGCTGTTCCCGATGGGCTCAGAACGGAGAAACCGAGCAGCAGGAAGGACCTGGCACCGCGAGCAATAGGCTTATTTCCACAATGCCCAGAGCGCAGGGCTCGGGCCCGGAGGGGAAACCCCGGGCGCCGAGAGCACCTGCGAATCATATCCTGCCTCGAAGAACATTTTTTCGTATTCGTTGTAGGTGAGCATGAGGCGCGTTCTTGGCGGATTCGCGCAGGTCGCGAAGGCCTGCAAATCGCCCAGTTTCGCAAGGTTGTGCGCCAGCTTCGCCTCGTAGAACGTGTGCCCTTCGACCGCGAAACCAGGTTTCAGGATGTACGCCCAGCGGCGGTGGTCAACATTCTTTATCCTGGTGGGGTCGCCTGAAAAAGGCTCGAATGGGAATTCTCTCAAAAGGAAAACGCCGTTTTCCGCAAGCATTGAGCGCACTTTCAGCAAAAATGCCATGTAGCGCTCGGGCGTCTCCATGTAGCCCGAAACTATATCTCCCATAATAATGCGATATTTCCCTTTCTCACAGCCGTCGCTTTCCCAGTCCCTCTTGATGACGATTTCGCTTTCCGGCGGCTTAACCTTAAGCTGCCGGGTCATGATGTCGGTCATTGCTGAAAAAGAAACCTCAGATTTCTCATAGACGCTCACTTTCGCCCCGGATTTGTGAAGCCAGGCGCGGAACTCAGGCGTGGCCCCTAGTATCAGGGCCTCTTCGCCCTCCATTTTCGAGAAAAGCGGCTTGGCCCTCGCGAACTCGCGCGCCCATTTCGGGCGGCGCGGCCACTGGACGTTGGTCCATTTGCGGGCGACGCTTTCCCAGCCCCGGGTATTGGCGTCCGCACTAGGAGGGGACGCCGACAGCAATTTAGCTGAAGACAATTGAATCATTGTGATATTTATGTACAAAAATCGTATTTAAATATTATGTAAAAAATGTAACAATAAAGAGTAGAAATGTTCCAAATGGAACAATTTCCAATTTAAAACGCATCCTGACATGAATGCGGCATCATTCCCCGGCTTCCCTGCCGAAAATGAATATGCCGACATCGACATTGTATGTGGCACTTACGCGACCTCTTGAGATGTGGAAGTGGGATGTGTTGCCAGGGGTCCTCGGGGCATAGAGAACGCCTCCGAGCGTCCGTGAAAGCAGGCCGCTTATGGACCGCCTGTCCTTGCCGGTCGAGCACGCCTGGAGCACGATTGTCGGATGCGGCAGGAGGACCGATCTCAAAGCCGTGATTTCGCGCGCATCGGTCAAATCAAGCATGCCAGCATCTGTTTCTTTTCCGAACCGAATCCCGTTGGGCGATCCATGGCCCGCCACAATTAGTGTGCTTGTCCTTCCGAATGAGCGGGAGAAATCCGTTGCGGCGGAGAAGAAGCCAGCTTCCGTATCCCGCTCGTAGATGACGACGTCAAAATCTGAAAGCAGACTATCGAGCCGTCTCCCTTCGAAATAGAAGGCCCCATTGTAGTCGTTTTCAGGGTATATGGCAAGCACTGCAGGCCTTGCCGAGCGCCCGGATGCGCGTTCGTAAAGCCGCCCGAGTATTTCGGGAGAGTATCTTGCGAAATGCCGGATTCCGAAGCGGCGATAAAGGGCGGTCGTCCGCTCCACACCGATTGTCGAAATGGCATAAGCGAAATTGAAGCAGATTTCAGGAGGGACGTATCCGCCAATCAATTGCCGGGCAAGCCTCTGCCCGTCCTGGAAACGCTCCGGGTTGTTGAGGAGCATCGCGGACAAATCACTGCTGGCGAGCATCGAACGGAACGTCCTGGAAAGGTCGTTGATAGCCCACTGCCGCTCGCCCTGGGGAACGCTCTGGATATAGGACCGCGCCCATTCTCCGAACCTGCGGATGTTAGGAATCAGCCCGCTTTGCTCTAGCATGCCCATATCAAAATTCACTGATGCCAGAACCGTTCCGGCAATTGCGCTAAGCCTGCCGATTGAATCAACATCCGATGATGAAGCTGGGCTTCCTTCTACAGGGCCAAAAGCCGAAATCTGCCTGACCAGGGCGGACAAGCCGGATAATGAAGACTCATTCGGAAACTCCCTTCCCGGGGAGCCCGACATGTAGCGCTGGAGCAGGTAGAGTCCGACGTCCGCATTGTCCCCGAGCGAATCCGCAAAGGAAAGCGCCCTATTCCATTCCCTTGGCGTGATACTTTCAATGCGCGCCAGTTCTGACAGGACAAAGACCACTGGCATTTCATGGATAATGGAGGGGTGTTCATCACTTAAGGCGCCGAATAGATGAACTTTGAATGATAAGACTTTGGAAAGAAACCTGCCAGCGTTTGCTGTGTCTTCGAACATGGGCGAAAGGGACGCATTGGAGGCTATCGAAGTGAGCAGATGGAGTATTCCGGGGTGAACAACTGAGCCGGAGGATTTTTCTGCCCTTTGCGTGGCCAACTCAAGCACGCCAGGAGCCCTGCGCGCAGCCCTCATGAATTCGTGGAACATGTCAAGGGCGGATGGCATGGACAATAGTTCAAATTGGAGGAACGCAGAAAGCAGGCCATATTCAGATATCATAGGCAGGGAGAACACACTGCTGCCGAGTATCAGGCAGAAGTTCCGCATCGGGCCTTCAGATACATTAGAGCCATCATTGACGGACGAGGCAGTACGTTCAATTACCAGGTTCGTCAGGGCTGCGACTGAATGCGCTGCCGCTTCGGTGATTTCACGCGGTCTTATCGAGCCGTTACAAATGAGGGCGGAGAACGCTTCTAGAGCTTCGAGCCGGTTTGCTCCGGCATCCGCCCGGATGATTCCTATTTGCCTCGCGAACGATTCTGCGAAAGGCAATGAGAGGTCTGCAGGGACGAAGTTCCGGTTGCAGAAAAGGCGGCCCATTACGCGAATGGCCATGTAAGGCTGGTCTCCCCCTGCGAGTATAGCGGAATCGAGGAAGCCACTGAAGCGGTCCGGAAGCGAGATATCGATATCGCGGGAGGTAAATGACGGATTGTCAATCAGGAAATAGAGCGCGTGGAGCGCCTCGTTCGAATCCGCGCCTGCTCGTATCACGGACAGACGGGCGGCCTCATGGACATGGCGATTGAATTTGTCGGATGAAAGAAGCCGCTCGAATGCGTTGAGGGTGGAAACGACATTCGACCCGGCGCGGGTAGCAATAAGCGACACGGTGCCCAGCATGGATGGCGCGAAATGCTCGCTTGATGCGATGTTAGCAAACCGCCGCAATGCTTCCGGGGCGTTTTCGCCGCATCGCTCGATGATGGCCCGGCAGACGCGCAAGGCATCAGGCCTCTGCGCCTGCGGAAGCCGGTCGAGGATTCCATTCACGATTTCGGCCTGAGCCGGGGGAAGGGATTCAAAGTATCGCTGCGCGGGACCGCCCATAATGATATTTCGGAAGGAGAATTAAAAAGACAGGCGAGCCGCATCCGCATGAAGGCGGCTCATTTCTTCGCTTCGCCGCTTTTCGCCTTCGGCTCCGGCTTCGCTTTGGTCTCGGCCTTCGCAGCGGGTTCTGGCGCCTTAGCCTCAAACTCTGAGGCTTTCGGAGTATCCTCGTCCATCTTCACCTGCACAATCTTCTTGTCCTCTTCGGCGACCTTGAAGTATTCCTTGTCTTTCAGGCCCATCATGGAGGCGAAAATCGTATCCGGAACAGAGTGTATCCTCGTGTTGAACAGCATGACTGAGTCGTTGTAGAATTCGCGCCTGTCAGCAATCTGGTTCTCTATGGCCGAGAGCTGCTCCTGCAGTTTGAGGAAGTTCTGGCTGGCCTCAAGCTTCGGGTAGTTCTCGGCTACAGCGAATATTGTCTTCAGCGCCGCGCTTATGCCTTCGCTCGCAAGCGCCTTCTCGCCAGGGGTAGTTGCGCTCATCATGCTTGTCCTGAGGCGGGTTATCTCCTCGAGCGTCCCCTTCTCATATTTCATGTATCCCTTGACGGTCTCGACCAGGTTCGGAATCAAATCCGTCCTCTGCTTCAGCAATACGTCGATATTCGCCCACGCTTTTTCGATGTTGTTCCGGAGCGATATCAGGCCGTTGTATATCGAGAAGACATAGAACGCCGCCAGCAGTGCCAGCACGAACACGAAGAATCCACAGCAGAGTATGACGACTTCCCCAGCCATTAAAATCACTGGATAAACGATGATAATAGCACAAATAAACCTATCGCTGAGAGGATGAAACCCGGGCCGAGCATCCACCAGATGGAGCCCGAGACCTTGTCAACGACCTTCTTCTCCCCGGAGTCCGAGATATATAGGATGTCGACGCCCTTGCCCTTTTTCACAATTAGGTTCTCATGGGCAATCGCGCTTACGGCGCCCTTCACCGGCTCGGCAGTCCCCATGACGTAGAGCGGGTCGTTTTCCGCTATGAACCACTCGGTGACGCGCAAATCGAAGCCCGAATGCGCCTTGAACGCAGAATTGGCCGCGGGCGTCGCGGCGAGGAAGTCCAGGACCTTCTTGTCGAGCACCTTGCTCTTGAAGAGCCCGAACACGCCGCCTTCGGACAGGTGGCCGTTGTTGAAGAAATCCTGGGGGATGTCTATTTCCGCCTCTTTAGGCTCAACCAGCATCTTGCCAGTGTCGTCTTCAAGATAGAACGGTGTGGATGAGGAGGCATTGTATATGTCGCGCCAGCCTCCGTGCTTTCCGGGCTTGTAGTATTCGCCCTTGACGCGCCAGTAGGCTGAGCGCACCTTGGATATCGGGCTGTCGATGGCATCCTTGCATTTTGCCTTGCCGAAAAGCTCGACGAGGCCAACTGCCGCCGAGCGGACTTTTGACGTTGGCGTGTTCTTGATTTTCTGCGCAAGCAGGAAACGCTGGGTCCCGCCGTAAATCAGGGTTATGCCTATCAGGAACGCTATAAGTCCGCCGCAGCATGGATTGTCGCCATCAGCCATAATCACACCAGAAATAAGCCTATAGATACAGCAACAGCCATTATCGATATGAACACCATGAACAGCCCGAAGAATATCTCGATGTAGAACTTCAGGCCGAGGACGCCGAGCGTGGCCTTCTCGGACTTCTCGCTGATCAGCATGATTTTGTCACGGGAGTTCTTGCGGACGACGAGGTTCTCCGAGGCGACGGCGCTCGTCGCGCCTTCGAGGGGCTCTGCACTCCCCAAAACGAAGAGGGGGTCGCCTTCCGCGACATAGTATTCCATGAAGCGCAATTGCTTCCCGCTCATGCCCTTCGCGGCCTCCTTGGCCTTCGGGTTGGCCTCCAGGTAATCAAGAACCTTCTTGTCCACCTGGTTGGATGGCAGGAGCCCGAAGAACTGCGTATCGTTCAGCGTGCCCTTGAATGTGAAGTCGGCCGAGAGGTTCATCTTCGCGCTTCCCGGGTCCACCAGCACCTTGCCAGAATCGTCCTCGAGGAAGAACCTTTTGCCCGACTCGTCGCGGTAGAACGTGCGCCAGCCGCTGGATTTCTTGTGCTGGTAGTAGTACTGTGCGCACACCTCGTAATAGGCGCAGGGCGTCTTGGTTATCGGCGCAGTCAGCTTTTCAAGGCATTTGGCCTTCCCTGCAAGCTCGACAAGGCCTATGGCGGCAGCGCGCGCCTTGGATGTCGGGGTGTTCCTGATTTTCTGCCCCAGAAGGTACTGCTGGAGCGCGTCGTTGAGGAGCATGGCGCTGCCGAAGAGGAAGAAGAATCCGAAACAGCAGGGCATCGCGCCAATCAGCTTCATTTCCATGGGTATGGGGGCAGCCATGCGTAGAACACCCGCCAAAGTTTTATAAACGATATATGAGATTGATGCTCAGTCTTATTGGAGAGGCCTAAAGGGGTTGTAATGAGAATGGCCCAAGATGGGGATAGAAAACCCCACTTGGAGATGCAGGAGAGGGTTTTCAATGAAAAACGTGATGTGGTTCAAGGAGCTTAGCAAGAAGAATCTGGCTGAAGCGGGCGGAAAGGGCGCAAATCTGGGCGAGATGCTCCAGAACGGTTTCCCCATACCGAACGGGTTCGTCGTGACCGCAGGCTCCTATTACAAGCATCTGGAAGCTAACAACCTCCGGGAACCGATAACCAGGATTCTTGGCAAGCTCGACGTCAACGACAATGACGCCCTCATGAAGGCGTCCGAGGACATCAAGGAGATGATAGTGAAGGGCACTATGCCGGTCGACGTCCAGAATGACATCATCAACTCATACAAGCAGCTTAACGAGATGGTGGGCCGCCAGGTGTATGTCGCTGTCCGAAGCAGCGCGACAGCCGAGGACCTCCCCACCGCGAGCTTCGCCGGCCAGCAGTCCACTTACCTCAACGTCTACGGAGCCGAAGAGGTCGTCAAGTCGGTCAAGGAATGCTGGGCGTCGCTCTTCGAACCGAGGGCCATTTTCTACCGTGTCGAGAACAAGTTCGAGCACATGAAGGTCGGGCTGGCCGCAGTCGTCCAGATGATGGTCCAGAGCGAGAAGGCGGGCGTCGTTTTCACCGTGGACCCGTTATACCAGGACCCGGACATCCTCTCAATCGAGACGGCTTACGGCCTCGGCGAAGTCGTGGTCAGCGGCCAGGTCACCCCGGACACGTACCGCGTGGACAAGAAGGAGTTCGGAATCATCGATAAAAGCGTGGTCAAGCAGCCGTGGATGCTCATCAAGATGGAGGGCAAGAACAAGCGCGTCGAAATAAAGGACGAGGCCCAGGGCAGGCAGAAGCTGTCTGACATGGAAATCAAGGACCTTGCCAAAATCTGCAGGAAAATCGAAGAGCACTACGGATATCCGCAGGACATAGAATACGGATTCGAGAAAGACAACCTGTACATCGTCCAGGCCAGGCCGATTACTACATTGACGGACAAGAAGGGATTGGAGAAGGGGACCGGAGGCGAGCTTGTGAACGCTGATACGAAATCGCAGGGGCAGAAGGAGGCGCCGAAGGCGGCTTCAGGGCAGGGTGTCGGAAGCGCGAAAATCATCGTCAAGGGCCTGAGCGCATCGCCTGGAATGGGAATGGGCAAGGTCAAGATAATCCGCAACTCGAAGGAAATCAAGAACATGGAGCGCGGCGACGTGATGGTCACGGAGATGACAACGCCGGATTTCGTGCCGGGCATGAAGAAGGCATCGGCAATAGTGACGGACACGGGGGGCATGACAAGCCACGCGGCCATAGTCAGCAGGGAGCTCGGCGTCCCGTGCGTTGTCGGCACCGGCAATGCGACGACCGTCCTGAAAGACGGCATGGATGTTTCGGTGGACGGCAGCCATGGCATCATCTATGAAGGCCTTGTTTCAGCTCCCGAGGCTGCGGCAAAGCCAGGAGCGATGAATGCGGCAGTGGTCGCGGCAGCCGCGCCGATAACAGGCACGAAGATTTACGTGAACCTTGCAGATGTGGACCAGGCCGAGAAGGTGGCCGCACTGCAGTGCGACGGGATAGGGCTTCTGCGGGCGGAGTTCATGATGGCCGGAATCGGCCAGCACCCGAGGAAGATGCTCGAAGAGGGGCGCGGCCAGGAATACGTGGACAAGCTCGCGGACGACATGCGCAGGTTCGCGGCGGCGTTCTACCCGAGGCCGGTCGTCTACCGCGCGTCAGACTTCAAGACCAACGAATACCGCAACCTCGAAGGCGGGGAGAAGTACGAGCCGCACGAGGAGAACCCCATGATGGGATACCGCGGGGCGGCCAGGTATATCCGCGAGCCGGAACTGTTCAAGCTCGAGCTTGCCGCGATAAAGAAGGTCAGGGAGGAATACAACCTCAGGAACCTCCACCTGATGATACCTTTCATCAGGAGAATCGGCGAACTCCGCGCAATCAAGGATATCATGGACGAGGTCCAGCTGTTCCGGACCAGGGACTTCAAGCTCTGGATAATGGTCGAGGTGCCGAGCACGGTCATCCTGATAGACCAGTTCTGCAAGGAAGGCATAGACGGCATATCCATAGGCACGAACGACCTCACCCAGCTCACTCTGGGCATAGACAGGGACAACGCCACTATGGCCAAGGGCTTTGATGAGAGGAACGAGGCCGTGCTACGCTCGTTGAAGCGCGTGATTACGACCTGCAACAGGTTCGGCGTCACAAGCTCGCTCTGCGGCCAGGCGCCTTCGGTCTACCCCGAGTTCGCGGAAAGGCTCGTGGAATTCGGCATTACGAGCATGTCGGTCAATCCCGACGCCGTCGAGCGGACCCGGAAAATCGTTGCCAGCGCGGAGCAGAAAATCATGCTGCACCGCCTCGCCAAACTGATGAAGCCTGAAAAGGACGAGGATTCGGGCATGTTCAACGACGACTGAAGCCAAAAAATTCTTCTTTTTTCCACTTTTCCCTGATTTTATCGATTTTCAAGACAAATAGCTGCAGCAGAGCCCCGGCCCTAAACCCAAAACCGGAAACCGGAAACCCGATACCCCGAAGAAGACAGCGCTCCCGCCGGAGTTTTCAAAAAATGAGGAGGGGTGGGGGCCTCTCCTCTAAATCCGGTGGTTAGCGTTAGAGACATTTGTCTCACTCGCTCTGCTAACTAATCCCACAAGTTCTTTATATACCTTTCCAAAACAGTATATTGTTTAGTATTTGTGGTATATACCAAAACAGTAGATACGGAAATAATGCGATTTGGGAAACCCGCGCCATCCCGTTCAGTTATGGGGCGGCTCTACGAGCGGGGCGCACTTCCTCATCCGGTAGTTCCGTGCCTGGATTACCGAGGAAAAGGAATCGCTCCCGATTTCCCTGAAAAGTTTGTAGTCTGCCGGACTTGCCATTTTCTCACTGATAGCATGCGGAAGGGTTTCTTTATATATCTTTCCCAAAATGTATATATTCAGGTATTATTGGTATATACCAAGAGGAGATTGTATGGATGCACCGAGGAAAATCCAGATTACGGGAAGGAATACGTTCATCGTATCGCTGCCGCACGAATGGATAACCAAGCGGAGCGTGAACAAGGGGGATGCGATTTACCTGAATGAGAACGGCGACGGAACGCTCACGCTGTCACTCAAGCAGGCCAAGAAGGGGGTGAAAAGCTGCACTATCGAGGTCTCCAAGAACGCCGCCGAAGCCGCCATGAGGAACATCGTATCGGCATACGTCGGCGGGGCCGGGACCATCGTCCTCAGGGGCCAGGGGATGAGCACAATCGCAGAAGAGGCAAGGCGCGTGCTTGCCGGGGTGGAAATCACGGACGAGACGGGCGATGCGCTCACCTTGAGGGTGCTCTCATTCGAGGACATCAACATAGACGGCATCATCAAGCGGGCGTTCAATGTGACGAATTCCATGTTCGAGCTGTCTGCGGCAGCGTACAGCGAGAAGGGCGCAGATGTCTTCACAGAAATATCCAGGAAAGAGGATGATGTGGACAGGCTATACCTCCTCCTCCTAAGGACGATGTGCGTGGAGGGCTTTTCAAGCAGGGAGGCGGTGTTCAAGGCGATAGCCGCAAAGAGCATAGAGAAGGTGGGCGACCATCTTCTGGACATCTGCCTGGATGCGAAGGAAGCGGGACCGTACCCGCTGGTCGCCGGACTCCTTGAGCGCTCGGCGAAGGTGTACGCTTCGGCGTATCGGGCCCTGTCCACGAACGAATTGGACCGGGGGCAGTTCACCGAAGCGAAAAACGAGTATATGGCGTACCTGCAGAAGGCGGAATCCGGCCTCAAGAAGGAGAGCGACAAGACCAGGATGCTGGCGCTGAAGGCGGTCCTGGACAAATCCCTCAAGATTATCCGGTATTCCGAGGACATGATTGAAAGCAGCACCGACATGTATTTCGCAAGGATGGAGAGCGTGCCGGATGATGGAATCAGGACGGATGACGGCACGGCACACGAGCCACGGCGATAATGTTAATTAATGTTATTGTCATTGTATGTTTGGAAGTGTAAGCAGATGAGGATTCTTCTCCAGTTCCCGGAAGGGCTCAAGCAGAAAGCCGCCCAGTATGCAAGGCAATACGAGAAGGAGGGGCACGAGGTGTTCCTATCAGCGTCCGCATGCTACGGGGCGTGCGACCTGGCGCTTGACGAAGCGGGATGGCTCAAAGCGGACAAAATCATCCATTTCGGGCATAACCGCTTCATGAAGGGGGATTTGCCCATTCCTGTCGAATATGTCGAATACAAGCTGGATATGGACGTGGAGGGCCTATCAGCGGTGCTGCCTCACTTGGGCGGCGGCAAAACCATAGCGCTCGCCACTACAGTCCAGCACGTCCACCAGCTTGAGGGGATGAAGCAATTCCTCGAAAACCATGGCAAGCGGGTCCTGATTGGGAAGGGAGAGCGGGCGCAGGTGCCGGGCCAGATTCTCGGATGCGACGGGGGCGCAGTGAAATCCGTGGAAAAGGACGCGGATGCAATCGTATTCGTCGGCGACGGGATGTTCCACCCCCTTGCACTGGCAACGGAAAAGCCGGTTTTCGCGTACAACCCTTCGGCACGCACTGTGAAAAGGCTCGATACGGAGATAGCAGCGCTCCGCAAGCGCAGGAAGGGGGCAATCACGAGGGCGTACATGTGCAAACGGTTTGCCATCCTTCTAAGCACGAAGCCGGGCCAGTTCAACATGGCAGGCGCGCAGTGGGCGAAGAAGGAGCTCGATAAACGTGGGTTCGAGGCTATGATCGTTGCCGCGAACGAGATCGAGCCGATGGCGCTGAAGAACTTCATGACCTTCGAATGCCTAATCAACACAGCATGCCCAAGGATGTCAGACGATACGGAAGAATTCGGGAAGCCCATGCTCAACCTTGATTTATTGCAGGAGCTCCTTGAAATCATTGACGGGGCAAGGGAAGGCGGCAAAAAGAAAGGCGTTTAATCAGATTTTTAATGATAAGCTGGAAATGCATGGCATGGAAACCATCACTTCCACCAGTCTTGAATTGCCGCTTCTCCGCAAAGGCAAGGTGCGCGACACTTATGTGCTCGAAGGAAGCCTCCTGATGGTGGCGACCGACCGCCTGAGCGCGTTCGACGTCGTTTTCAGGGAAGGAATCCCGCGGAAAGGCGAGGTGCTGAACCGGCTCTCGGCGTTCTGGTTCGAAAAGACGAAAAAGATAATCCGGAACCATTTCGTCACGCTTGAACTCCCGAAGGTAAATAATCTGCCCGGTTACCTGAAAGGAAGGAGCATGGTGGTGGAGAAATGCACCCCGCTCCCGCTCGAATGCGTGGTGCGCGGGCACATCACGGGAAGCGCATGGAAGGAGTACCAGAAGAAGGGCTCGGTCTGCGGCATCCAATTGCCGGCAGGCCTCCATGACGGGAGCGAATTGCCGAACCCGATATTCACTCCCTCGACGAAGGCCGAAAAGGGGCACGATGAGAACATAGACGAGAAGCGGGCGAGGCAGCTTGTCGGCGATGAGACGTTCGAGACCGTGCGCCAGAAAAGCATCGAGCTCTATGACTTCGCCGACGCTTACGCCCGCAAGCGTGGCCTCGTGCTTGCCGACACCAAATTCGAGTTCGGCCTGGATAAGGACAGGAAGGTCATCCTGATTGACGAGGCGCTGACGCCCGATTCATCAAGATACTGGCTGGAAGAGAAATACGACGTCGGCATCCTTGAAAGCCTTGACAAGCAGTATGTGCGGAACTACCTTGAGGGAACGGGATGGAACAAGAGCCCGCCGCCCCCGCCCCTTCCGCCCGAAGTGGTGCAGAAAACCACCGAGAGATACCTCCAGGCGTATGCGATGCTGACGGGGAAGAAGCTTTGAATTCTGGGAATGGCGGATTGGAAAAATTAGGAAAAGATAAAGAAAAAAGATTGAAGCCTACTGCTGGGCATCGGCCTGCATGTTCTTGGCCGCTTCGTTCATCGCGTCCTTCCAGTGCTTCCTGCCATGTCCATTCTCCATGTCAGAAGGGTCTGGCTGGGCGGGAGGTATGGCCAGGGCCTGGCAAACCAGCGTCTTAAGGTCGGCCTGGCTGGTGTCGATGACCGGATTTCCGATATTGGCGATGCAGTCCTTGATGAACCGGTCCGCCTCGGGAATTACGTTGTATACATACCCGTAGGGAGGCAGCTTCATCGCGGAACCGTGCAGGCCGCTGTACATGTAGATTCTTTTCAGGCCCTTGTGCAGGTTGTATGCGAGAACAGCATTTGCAGGCGACTGGTAGTTCTGGGTGGTCGTCACAAACATCATCGGAGGCATTTTCGGATTCGGAAGGAAGGACACGATTTCCGATGATATTGGCGCCGTAGCAATCCTGCCGATGATAGCCATTCCGTCAGCTCCCTTTGTCATTGCGTAGGCGGCACCACCTACGACTGCCCGGAACAGGCCGGGAGAAGTGAACTTCATCCCCCCCGGAAGCCCTTCAAAGTCGATGACTCCGACAATCTTGTACCGGTTGTCGCTTGTGAAGGGCAACTGGTACCAGGGGAGGTCGGCGTACCTCGGTTCGATGTTCGCCACCGCGCACCTTTGGCAGATGAATGCGCCCAACGAATGGCCGGAAAGGATTACGTTGGTCTTTTTCGCGTTGTTCACGCCATACTGCAGTTGGCCGGCCACCAGAGTCTTGGTTGACGGGACGGATTCCCCGCTGCCAAGCGCGTATACTCCCTGGTGGAGCTGGTTGAGAATTTCAAACAGCATGCCTGGATAAAATTCAGTCATCTTCCCTTCAGACCATCCATGGCCGGGCTTGTCGAGGTAGAGCACATCGTAGCCAAGTTGCGCGAGTCCGCTCACATAAGCGAGCGGTCCCTTGTAGGTCGGCTGTGTTATGTAGTTGGTTATTCCACCGATATGGATGACCAGGGGCCTGTTGCTGAGGTTGTAGCCAGCACCCCTCATGCTGATGAACCATCCGAACATCTTCAGGTTCTTGGGGGTTCTCGACAAGGTCGTATTGGCTGCGGTATAGGGACAGGTGACATTGAACTGCACTGCAGTGGTCCAGGGTTCTATCGATGCGAGGGATGGGTCCACGGCTACAGGCCTCTTGACCTGCGCAACGTCCGAGAGCGGGCCGACCCAGCCGGTCGAGTCGAATCTGCCATTGCTGTAGTTAAAATTCGTGTCGTTCGGATATTCGGCTGTGAAGAATCCTACCTGCGCTCCTTGGAACGCGAACGCCTGGCCCCAGTTCAAGCCGCCGGGTGCTGACGGCGTGGGGATTGGGTATTTCGCAGGCGATGGAGGTATCCGGAAAAAGGCGTTGAACGCAACGCCATAATCCATCGAGCCGAAATATGCGGCGACCTTCATGTCC
This sequence comes from Microcaldota archaeon, assembly GCA_022627495.1. Classification (GTDB taxonomy): domain Archaea; phylum Micrarchaeota; class Micrarchaeia; order Anstonellales; family Bilamarchaeaceae; genus Bilamarchaeum. The sequence continues at coordinate 38,096 of JAKEGJ010000004.1, read as the reverse complement.
GCCGGGTTCAGGTATCCTACAGTATAGTCCGTCAATGGATTATTGCCGACGAAGGGGCCGGTGGGGGAGAGGGGCCACATCAGACCGTGCCCCTGTGGAATGCAATCCGAGACCGCCGGGCACTCGAATATTTCTCCGGCCTCCTGTACGACGTAACTGTAATTCGGGTGTTCGATGAATATAGGGTATGGCGGGTAAGGCGAAGGCATCACACCTATGGGAGTCAATCCATCCGGAACGACATAGTCGAATGCGTTGGGAGTGAATCTGCATGAAGTGCCTGGAACGACAGCTTGCTGTGCCCTTCCGAGCCCGCTGAAGCCCATCGACGCCGCGCCCAAAGCCGCTGCGCCCACGCCCGCCGTGCGGATGAAATCCCCGCGCGACATCGCCCCTGAAACCCGCCTGCCGGTTCTTCTGTCAGACACAGTCATGATAACACCATCGAGGCTTTCGCCCCTTGCAAACAAAACACATTCGGGGTTTATAAACAATTGTGGGCAGGACGCCTGGATCCGGTTGGAGCATGGCGCGAGGTGGAATTCCTGCAGGAAAGCGGCCTTGGCCCCGGCAGTGCAACCGGAAATAAGTTTTATTTTGTGTTTCATAATGTTTTTTAAACAGCACCGCCCTAATCATAGTATATGAAACTCCGGGCAGAGAAGGAATTGCAGAAACCTGATGGCAGGCCGGGGGAGAAGCCGCAGGGCAGGCGCCCCATGGCGACGCTCCTTTCGGCAGCCGCTCTTTGCGCAGTGCTGGCCGAAGGATGCAACAGATGCCCGGTCGCCGACGACTGCAACGCTAATGATTACGAAGTCACCCTCGCCGAAGGCGAGAAGAAGACCACGGTCTCGAACGGCCTGCCGGTCACTGTCGAATGCCTCAGCATATCGGAAACCGTGAAGTTTGAGCCGACGGGCATCTGCAGGACCTATGGCGGGAGCGCGAAAATCAGGCTCACAATCGAATCCGACCCGCCGCTTGTGCAGGAAGTGGACGTATCTCCGTCCATGTGCTTTTCAGTGATTGAGAGATGCGTGGCGATAAACGATGCTGAAGTGAGCATGGATGTCGAACCGGTGCAGAACGGCCTCTATGACGGGGACGGTGGCTCGGGCGGAAGCGACGCAGGCGGCACGATATCGGGCTCCTGCCTTGTTTCCAACGAGAAAGTGACATTCAGCCTCACAATCGGCGAATGAAAAACGCAATGGGCGCGGAAGGGGGGCCAGACGCGGGAAATCAGAGATAATGATTGAGCATCTTCAGGGCGAATTTCGCCTGGCCCCGGTTCAGGTCAAGGAGCATGATGATGCTTTCGAGTTCTTCCGGCGAGCGGATTTGCCGCTCGCTTTCGGCGAACGTGGCGAACGAGTAGAATGCCCCGAATTTCACGCAGACGGAGAGGAAGTTCCGGAGTTTCGAGAGGGCGATTGCCCTGGGCACGCCCTTCGTTTTCATGAGGCGGCCGAGGTCTATCAGGAAGCATGCGCTTTTCTTTTCCGCAATCACGCGTATTGCGCCTTCATCGAAGGCCCAGTCTTTCAGCATGATGAGCGTTTTCCGGTTCTTGTGCGCCACCGCGGCCTCCAGGTTGTCGAGTTCCAGCACCTTGCCCTTGCAGCCGCTGGCTGAGAAAAAGCGCTCAAAGCCGTGCGTTTTGGCATCGGCCTGGCAGCAGATGATGTCGAACATAAAAATGACTTGGAAAAGAAAGATTATTTCTTGTGCTCGTGGGGCTTGGATGGGTGCGGCTGGTGCTCGGCGTGGGCCGGGTGCGCAGCCTCATGCTTGGCCTCGTGCGCCTGCGCTCCGTGCTGCGGGTGCGCGGCGCGGACCCCGCCGGAATGGGCTGCATGCTGGGCAGGCGCGTGCGCCGCATGCTCATGCGCCGCAGGCTTCGCAGGTGCCGCCTTTTTCTCCGCCCTCTTGGGGGCGGGCTTCGGGGCAGCCGCCGCCTTCGCGCTCTTCAGATACGGCTTGAAGTGGTACGGAGTCGCCTGGAGCTTCTTCCTCCGGAGCTTCTTGTTCATGGCAAACTTCTTGCTCGGGCCCCGCGAGTTGCCTGCGGAGGTCAAGCCGCGGAACGCCTTGCCGCCCCTTATCGCGGACGATATGTTGACGCTCGGTTTCGCAGGGTCTGCGAGTATCACTTCGAAGAACTTGTAGTTGCCGTCTTCCCCGACCCAGTATGAGTTGAGCACTTCCATGTTGCGGAACAGCCGGTTAACGCGCTGCTCGCCAATCGCCTGGTGCGACATCTGGGGCTGTACGAAGCGGTAGTTGTTCTTGTGCTTGCGGCCGCCCATGGTCTTGCGCCTCGTGCGCCTTCCCTTGTCGATGCGGACGCGGACGACGATGTAGCCCTGCTTGGCCTGGTAGCCGAGCGTGCGGGCCCTTGACAGGTTGGACGGGTATTCGACGCGCTCGATTGCCGGCCCCGCCCTCCACTTCATCACCTTGTCCCGGTAAAGGGCGTCCCTCTCCTTGTACTGCTTCTGCAAAGTCTGGGTTATGTATTTGTAAGCACCCATAGGTATCATCCTCTAAGCATCATCTTCTTTGACCTTTTTTCTCCTTATAGAAAACGGCAGAGGAAATTCGTTGGCACTACTTTAAAAAGATTTCTTTTTCATATGGTAGTCATCTTGTTTTGGTGGCTACATGCATCAAAATTCCGAACATCCAGAATTCATGAAGACGATAAAGGAGATAAGGGATGCCGAGGAGGAGTACGACCGTCTCATCAACACCGCAAAAGAGAAGGCGGACAAAATCCTCCGGGAAGCCCGGGAGCGCACGATGGAAGAGCGCCTCAAAAGCGAAGAGGAGCTGGTAGCCTACAAGAACGACCGCTTGCGCAAGGGCAGCAAAGACATAGAATCGGAAGTCGAGAAGATAGTGGAGAAGGCCAAGGAAGAAGGGATGAAGATTGGCGGGAAGAAGCCCGAATCCGCGGCGGTCCCGAAGCTCATAAAGGAATTTTTGAGCAGCCTCTAGGGGAATGCAGATGTTTAGGCCCAAGAAGATGTCAAAGGTCAGATTGATAGTGCTTAAAACCCACGTCGCGAACCTTGTCCGGGACCTGCATGAGGCGGGCCTCGTGGACATACGGAAATCCAGGTACGAGGGCCTCGATGAAGGCAGGCCGCTGGCCTCGTTCGACGCGCTTTCGGCCGAGCTCCTGAAACTCCGCGCGCTGGTTTCCATGATGGAGGCCGCGCTCGGGAAGAAATACGATTCCGAGCCTAAAGTCATGGAGGGCGCCAAGGCGCTTGCCGAGGCGAAAGGCCTGGCTGCCGAGGAGCAGCTGCGCAAACTGAATTCGGAGATGGCCGCGCTGAATGAAAGAATCAAGGCGCTCGAGAATGAAGCGCTCGCGGTGGAGAAGGTCCTGCATTTCAAGGGCGTCGATTTCAGCAAGCTCCGTACGAGGACGCTCGATTTCCGCGTGGGCGAAATCGCGGCCAGCAGGATGGCGCGCCTCACCGAAAGCATGGAGCAGATGGGCGGCCACAACACGGTCGTTTCCGAAGCCGGATATAATATAGCGCTCGTGATATACGACCGCAAAGGCCAGCACAACGTGGATTCGCTCCTGGGCGAACTGGGCTTTTCCGACATCGACCTTCCCGAAGGGATGACAAGCCCGATGGAAGCCATCAACAGGATAAATTCCGATAACGAAGCCGCAAAATCCCGCCTCAAGGAGGTCCGCGGCATGATGGCCGGGTTGTCCAGGGACAATATCGCCCACATCCGGAGCCTCATACGCTCGCTTGAAGTTGAAGCCGAGCGCGCCGGCGTAGCCTCAAAGTTCTCTTCATCGAAATGCGCGTATGTGGTCGAAGGATGGCTGCTGGAGGAGGACATGGACGTCCTGAAATCCATTTTGGGCAGATATCCCGATGCGGTATTGGAAGACGTGAAATACACGCACCATGACATGCCCCCGACCGTGCTCGACAACCCCAGGGCCGCAGGCCCCATGGAATTCATCACCAAAAGCTATTCGCTCCCCAACTATTTCGAAATCGACCCGACGATGATGTATTTGATTGCCCTGCCAGTGATATACGGCATGATAGTGGGCGATGTCATCTACGGCATCCTGTCGATAGCGCTGGGCTTCGCGCTCCTCAAGAGGTTCGAGAAGAGCTACATCATGAGCAACGTCTCCAAGATCTGGATGTATTCCGGAATCCCGGCGATCGCATTCGGGCTCTTCTTCGACGAATGGGGCGGGCTGACGCACCACCACCTGAGCGAGATAATCGGCAAATGGATTGGCATCGAGCTCCTGCACGCGCCCCTCTACCACGGGTTCGCGAGAATAGACAACGTGCTCGCCCTGGTGGCGCTGAGCGCGCTCGTGGGGCTTATCCACCTCGGGCTCGGGTTCATCCTGGGCGCGCTTAACGAGTGGAACCACAGCAAGAAGCACGCGCTAGCGAAAATCGCATGGCTCGGAGTCGAAGTGGGCCTGACATTCGCCCTGCTCCCGTATCTTCCAAGCATGCTTCCGGCGCTGGGCTACATCGACCCTGCGCTTTCGACGGCAGGCATAGTCGTCCTCGCGGTGTCGGCGGTCACGCTCGCGATAACCGAGGGCGTTCTCGGAATCATCGAGATTCCCGGGCTTGTCGGCAACATCCTGTCATACTCGCGTATCGCGGCCATTGGGATTGTCGGCGTCGTGATAGCAGAGCTGCTCAACGAATTCATCGTGCCGATGCCGGAGCAGGGCCTTCTGGCCATTGTGCTCCTGCCGGTTTTCGTGGTGCTCCACATTGCCAACTGCTTCGTGGCGATGTTCGAATCGCTGATACAGGGAGGCAGGCTCAACATAGTGGAGTTCAGGTCAAAGTTCATGCATGGCGGCGGGGACGTATTCATCCCGTTCGCCCTGTATTCGAAGAAATTATGAGTAAATTGAGGTGTTATGAAATGGCAGATGCAAGTGGACCGTTATCGGCGGAAGCCGGCATAGCATTGGGAGCCGGGATTGCGATGGGCCTTAGCGCGCTCGCTGCGGCATGGTCTCAGGGAACCCTGGGCGCCTCGGCGCTCGGTGCGGTTGCCGAAAGGCCGGAATTGGAGAAGAACATCCTGATATACATCGTTCTCCCCGAAGTCCTCGCAGTGTTCGGATTCCTGGTCGCAGTGCTTCTGTGGCTTAAAATCGGCGGCGCCGCATAGGGTTTCCAGTTCCCGGTTCCCCGCAACCCGTAACCGACGGGCGCTGGAAACCGGATGCCGGAAACTGTATCTGTGAGGTGCTGACACATGGGAATCGAGAAGCTGAAGGGCTCTCTCCTGTCCGAAGCCAGCGAGGACGCCAGGAAGATAGTAGAGGCGGCCGAGACGCACGTGGCGCGCATGGTCGAGGATGAGCGCTCCGGCATGGCGGCCCGGAAGAAGGAAGCCGACCGCGAAGTTGAGAAGCTGCTTGAAGAGCAGCGCAACGAGCGCATAGCCTGGGCCAGGCTGGAATCCAAGAGGATACTCGCGGAAGCCAGGGAGGACGCGATAAAGGGCGTCGTCGAGGACTTCTTCGACTCCCTAAGCAACGTGCGGAAAACGCCGGAATACAAAAAGTTCCTGGGCAAGGCCGTGGCCGAGGCTGCGGCCGAACTGGGCGGAAATGTTTCGGTGCACATAGTCAAAGGCGACAAGCCGCTGCTTCCGGCCATCAAAGGCGCCAAAGTTAGCGAGGGTTTGGAAGCCCTTGGCGGGGCCATCGTCGAGACCACGGATGGCAAGATCAGGATAGACCTGACGCTGGAAACGCTTTTCGAGGCGCGGAGAGACGAGACGAGGAAGAGGATTTACGACAAGCTGTTCGGGGGTAAATGATGCGGGATTTGCTAGGCGGCATGGCCGGGAAACTGCCCAGAATAGAGAGCCGCGCGCTCAAGTACGGCTACTCCAATGCCAGGGTCAAGGCCATGAAAGGCCTCCTGCTGAGGGGAAGCTTCCTTGACGAGATGATACGCGTGGGAAGCATCGAGGGCATGGTCGAGCTCCTGCAACGGACAGGGTACAAGGCCGACCTGGCGGGGGCGTCGGTCACATACGGCGGCTCCGCCCTGATAGAGACCGCGGCATCGAGGAACTTCTCGCGGACCGTCAAGAAGCTCATCAAGATAACCCCGAAAAGCGACCGGAAGGCGCTGGAAGCCCTGCTCATCCGCTGGGACCTGCTCAACCTCAAGACATTGATGCATGCGAAGAGGATACGGAAGACCTACGAGGACGTCCGGCCGTACCTGTTCGACGTCGGAGGCCTCGGGGAGGACGACTTCAAGAGGATAATGAAGGCCGACGAAGGCAACCTCATGAAGGAATTGCGCCGGACGGACATCGGCCAGAAGATGCTTTCCATTGGCACCGGGCAGCTCAACCGCCAGATGAAGGAGAAATTCACGAACGCGCTCCGCAGCCTGGACACGTTCCTGCAGATGGAGACCATCATAGACGCATACATCTACCTCTTCATGGACCAGGTGCTCTCCGAGGTGGGCGGCAAGGACGTCTCGGACGTGCGCCAGATACTGCGGAAGGAGATTGACGCGAAGAACATCCTGATAATAGAGAGGCTGAAGAAGCACGGCACCCAGAAGGATAAAATCCTGGGCAGCCTGATTCGCGGCGGCACGATGAGCGACGCGCTTGTCGCGAAGTTCATAGATGCGAAGGACATGCACGGCGTAATAGCGCTCGCGAAGCCCCGCTTCCACGGGCTCGAGGTGAAGGCCGAGAAAATCGCGCTTTCGGACCTTGAAATCGCATTCGAGAAATCCGTGACCGAGCAGAAGGTGCACGCGTTCCACCGGGCGATACTCTCGGTCGGCGTGGTGATAGGGTTCCTCCTGCTCAAAGAGGAGGAGCTGAACAACCTCCGGAAGATAGCCAAGGGCAAGGAGTTCAACCTGCCCGAATCCGAGGTCCGCGCAATGCTGGTCGTCGTGTAGGGTTGATGTTGCATGAAATCCAAAATCGTTGTGGTCGGCGATGCGCCCCTTGTGATGGGGTTCAAGCTTGCAGGCATAGACGACACCGTGCAGGCGGGCGAGTCCACAATTCAGGCCGAACTGGAGAAGGTCCTCGCCAACAAGGACTACGGAATCATCGTCACGAACGAGTACATGCTGAATCGGATAGACTGGAGGCTCCGGAAGAAGCTGGATTCCATCGCGTACCCGGTCGTCATCCCGATGCCGGATTATACCGGAAAGAGCACCGAGGGCGACGAGATACGGAACCTCATCAAGAGGGCGCTGGGCTTCGACCTGGGCGCCAAGAAGCAGGAAAAATCATGATTGATTGGAGGAGATTCTAATATGGCAGCAAAAGATGAAGGTCATATTGAAAGGATTAGCGGCCCGGTCGTGAACGCCTACCTGCCGGGAGCCAGGCTTTACGACGTGGTCAGGGTCGGCGAGGCAAAGCTCCTTGGCGAAATCATCAAGATAGTGGGCAACACGTCGGTCATCCAGGTCTACGAGGACACCTCGGGCCTGCGGCCGAACGAGCCGGTCGAATCCACGAACCAGCCCCTCTCCGTCGAGCTGGGCCCGGGCATCCTCACAAGCATTTACGACGGCATCCAGAGGCCGCTTGCAGTAATCGAGGAGATGGCCGGCGGCGTGTTCATCACAAGGGGGATTAACGCGCCCCCCCTGGACCGCAAGAAGATTTGGGAATTCAAGGCAACCGTCAAAAAAGGCGCGAAGGTCAAAGTCGGCGACGTGCTCGGCACGGTGCAGGAGACTGACCTGATTGAGCACAGGATAATGTCCCCGCATGAGGGCAAGATAGACGATATTTCCTCCGGCTCGTTCACCATCCAGGACGTGATAGGCACCCTGTCCCATGAAGGCAAGAAATACCCCCTCACGATGGTCCAGAGGTGGTTCGTCCGGAAATCAAGGCCGGTCATTGAGAAATTCCCGCCCACTATTCCGCTGATTACCGGGCAGAGGATAATCGACACGTTCTTCCCGATAGCAAAGGGAGGCACGGCGTGCATCCCGGGCCCCTTCGGCTCCGGAAAGACAGTCACCCAGCAGAGCCTGGCCAAATACTCGGACACCCAGATTGTCGTTTACATCGGCTGCGGCGAGCGCGGAAACGAGATGACGGACGTGCTCAAGGAATTCCCGCACCTTATCGACCCGAAATCAGGCAAGCCGCTCATGATGAGGACGGTCCTGATTGCGAACACTTCCAACATGCCCGTAGCCGCCCGCGAGGCGAGCATCTACACCGGAGTCACGATTGCGGAGTATTTCAGGGACATGGGCTACGACGTCGCCCTGATGGCAGACTCCACATCCAGGTGGGCCGAGGCCATGCGCGAAATCGGCGGCAGGCTGGAAGAGATGCCCGGCGAGGAAGGGTATCCCGCGTACCTTGCAAGAAGGCTCGCCGAGTTCTATGAGCGGGCCGGCCGCGTGCGCTGCCTCGCAGGAGAGGAGAGGTACGGCTCGGTCTCGATTATCGGCGCGGTTTCGCCTCCCGGCGGGGACATATCCGAGCCGGTGTCCCAGAACACGCTCCGCGTCACGAAGGTGTTCCTGGCCCTCGACGCCTCGCTCGCATACCGCAGGCACTTCCCGGCCATCAACTGGCTGAAAAGCTACACCCTCTATGCGGACGGCCTCGAGGAGTATTACAGCGAGAAGGTTTCCACGGACTTCACCAAGATGATAAAGAACGCCATGGCGCTCCTCCAGAAGGAAGCCGAATTGCAGGAGGTCGTCCAGCTGGTGGGGCCGGACGCGCTCCCCGAAAAGGAGCAGGCGGTCCTGATGGTGACGAAGATGCTCCGCGAGGACTACCTCCAGCAGAACGCCTACAGCGACGTGGACGCGCGCTGCGAACTTAAGAAGCAGTACAACATGCTCAAGACGATAACCCGCTTCGGGGAGAGGACGAACGCCTCGCTCGATCTGGGTGTCCAGCTCAAGAGGATTTCCGAGCTGAAAGTCAAGGCCACAATCGGCCGCATGAAGGAAATCAAGGAAGAGAAGGAATTCGAGAAGCTGGCCAAGGACATCGATGCGAGCTTCGACGACCTTCTCAAGAGGTGATTCTGATGAAGGAATACAAGACCATCACCGAAATCGCGGGTCCGCTTGTCGTCGTTTCGGACGTGAGCGGCGTTGGGTACAACGAGATTGTGGAAATCATGCTCCCTAACGGCGAGCGCAGGAAGGGGCAGGTGCTGGACGTCTCGAAGAACATGGCGGTCGTCCAGGTGTTCGGCCCCACAGCCGGAATCAGCACGACACAGACCACTGTAAGGTTCCTCGGGGAGACGATGAGGCTTGGCTTGAGCACGGAGATGCTCGGGCGCGTGTTCACGGGCCTGGGCGAGCCCCGCGACAAGGGCCCCAGGGTAATACCGAAGGAGAGGGTGGACATCACAGGGCTTCCAATCAACCCGTTCTCGCGCGAAATGCCCAACGAATTCATCCAGACAGGCATATCGACCGTAGATGCGATGAACACGCTGGTCCGCGGCCAGAAACTGCCCATATTCTCAGGCGCAGGGCTTCCGCACAACCAGCTGACGGTGCAGATTGCACGGCAGGCGAAAGTCAGGGGCACTGGCGAGAAATTCGCCGTCGTGTTCGCAGCCATCGGCATCACGCATGAAGAGGCATCGTATTTCATGCGCGACTTTGAGAAGACGGGCGCGCTGGAAAATGCAGTCCTGTTTTTGAACCTGGCAGACGACCCCTCGGTCGAGCGCATCATCACGCCCAGGCTGGCGCTGACGACTGCAGAATACCTGGCATACGAGCAGGGCATGCACGTCCTTACGCTGATTACGGACATGACCAACTACTGCGAGGCTCTCCGTGAGATTTCATCGGCGAGGCAGGAAGTGCCGGGCCGCCGCGGCTATCCGGGCTACATGTACACGGACCTCTCCACGATATACGAGAGGGCTGGAAAGGTGAAGGGAAGCAAGGGCTCGGTTACGCAGATTCCGGTGCTCACCATGCCCGGCGACGACAAGACGCACCCCATTCCGGACCTGACAGGCTACATCACCGAAGGGCAGATACTTCTTTCGCGCGACTTGCACCGGAAGAACATCTACCCGCCCGTGGACCCGCTGCCTTCCCTGTCTCGGCTCATGAACTCCGGCATCGGAGACAAGAAGACCCGGGAGGACCACAAGGGCGTCTCGGACCAGCTTTACGCAGGCTACGCTAACGGACGCGACCTCCGCAGCCTGAGCGCGGTCGTCGGTGAGGAGGCATTGTCCGCAACAGACAGGCGCTACCTGCGCCTGGCTGACGAGTTCGAGAAGAGGTTCGTCCAGCAGGGCCCGTACGAGAACCGCGATATCGAGGTCACGCTCGATTTGGGATGGGAACTGCTCTCGTTGCTTCCTGAAGAGGAACTGAAGAGGGTGAAGCGCGAGCACATACCGAAGTACATGAAGAAGAAGTACACGCTGTGATGCGTATGGGCGGAACTGGAAACTGGGAACCGGAAACCACCGGGGTGAAACTGTAATGGCCGCAGCCACAGACGTTAATCCGACGAGGATGGAGCTTATCAAGACCAAGGAGCGCATCAAGCTCGCATCCAAGGGGCACAAGCTCCTCAAGCAGAAGCGCGACGCCCTCATCCTCGAGTTCTTCAAGATACTGAAGAAGGCGCAGGATTTGCGCGGCCAGCTGGCAATCAAGATGGCCGGGGGCTACCGCTCCCTGGCGCTTGCCGAGACGTACCACAACATGCAGGAGCTGACGAAGGTATCCCTTGATTTGCGCAAGGAGATTGACATCGACATCGAAGTCCGCAACGTCATGGGCGTGAAAATACCGAACATCACGACCAAGATGGAGGAGAGGCACTTCCTGACTCTCCCGACATATTCGGTGGCGGCGACAAGCGCGAAAATAGACCAGGCTGTGGATGATTTCAACGAAATCCTTGCCATGGTCATAAAGCTCGCAGAGACGGAAACCGCGATGAAAAGGCTGATTATCGAAATCGAGAAGACGAAGAGGCGCGTGAATGCGCTGGAGTTCGTCCTGATTCCCCGCCTCGAGGAAGAGACGAAGATGATAACCTTCCGCCTTGAGGAGATGGAGCGGGACTCGTTCGTGTCCTTAAAATCAATCAAGCGCAAACTGGAGAAGGAGAAAAAGGACAAGGAAGCCGCCCGGGCGGCAGCGGCATAGGCAGGGCCGCAAGGGCAGAAGAAGGCCGGTTGATATGGATTGGCCGGCCGCCCGGGGCAGGCTGTCAGTTTATTCTTATTTTATCCGGGCACTCGTCTTGCGCATGGATGTGCGCCTGCAGGATTTCGGAGAGGCGCATGTACTCCATCAGCCGGGCCAGGTATTGGTCCTGCATGGGGGGCATGGCATGCCCGCCATCGATTAGCCCTTCATTGCCCATAAGGCGGATTGCGGCATCCGCCAGATGCATCTTCGTCTCTTCGCTGAGAATGACGCTCGTGGCAAGCATGCTGTGGTGCTCCGGGCAGAGCAGCTCGTGGACGTATTTCGCTTCCGCGTGGAGCCGGACGCTCTCTACCCCCGGCGCCCCGCGGGCGGGATTGTTCAGCGCCGCCGCGGCATCCATGTCGCGCCAGGCATCCTCCACGCTCCAAAGGCGCATCCCCTCATGCAGGGCATGGGCTATGCACATCGCCCGGAATTCGCCTTCCGCTTCGCTTTCGAGCCGCTGGTCAGACACGTCCCGCATGAGCCGGATAGCCTGCTCAAATGCCATCTTCACCTGAATCAGGGAATGAACCGCCGAATCGTCAAGGACTTCGAATCCGCTTACGGAAACGTGCGCCGGGAATGGGATGGCATACGGAGGAACGAACGCGAACAATTCCGGCTCGGGGTTCAGCGTGAGGACGGCCGGGACCGGGTCGCCGAAAGGAACGCTGCCCACGTATATTGAAAGCGAATGCATCTCCTGCATCCTGGGATTGCCATTGTCGAAATGCAGGTAAGAAAAGAACGCCGGGATTCCGAGCCTGCGGAGCACCGAAACCCCCAGGAGCGTGATGCCCTCCATGTCGACTTCGCGGACGGGCCCGGAACCGGCGTCGCTTGTTTCGGCGCAGGCGACCGCCCCCGCGCAATCGAAAGCCCCGCCGGACCGCTCGGGGGGGATTATGAATGGGACATCGAGCCACGAGCGCTCGGCCGGGGAAAGGTTCTGGGGGGCAAGTGTTACTATCGCCGCATGGGCGGCATTGCTGAATCCGCCGTATTTCATACGCGATTCGACATCGCCGCATAGCAGCTCCACAGCGCCGGACTGGTCCTGGAAAGGCTCCTCAAGCATCAAGCCGGAACCGCGCAAATCGTCTTTCAGCTTCCGAAACTGGGCCCTAAGCGCAGCGGGGCGCGACGTGTTCTGTATGAATGATGAGCGGGCCATGATGGGATTATGCCTACAATAGTTATAAATAGATTATGAAAATGTATAATTATATAAACACTGCGCAATAAATCGGGAAATCAGATGGCGTTATGATGCAAGCTTTGAAAGCCCGCCGGAGGAAAGCGAGGCACACGGTAGTGGTTTTCAGGGAGCACAGGCTGTTTGTTGAAAAAAACCGGCTGGCGCAAACGCCCGAATCCATGAGGCTCATGATGCTCAGGGACCAGGTCAGTGATTTAATCGGAATCATGAGGGAGCATGGGGAAGCGGTCGAAATCGTCTGCCAGCTCCTGAAAGACGGGCACGTAGGCGTAGGGGCCATTGCGGCGGATGTCCTCAAAGAGGCCATGATTGCCGGAGTGGACGTGTCGGCGGCTGAAAATGCCCTTGCGGAAGCGTTAAACGACAGATACGCCAAGAGGAACGCGGCTGGCGCATTGGCACTTATCCATATGAAAAAGGGCGATGTCGCGGCTCTCGGGGGGCTGCTGGCGCACCGGGACAGTGAAGTCAGGGATGGCGCAGGAGCCGCCTGCACCCATGGCGCAGGCGGCGGCGATAAGGTTTAGGATTGCCCCAGGCTATCCTGCGGCCCTGGCCGCATAAAAAAAGGAATCGTTTAAATTTGTCCTCTCAGAGTCATTGACATGAAAGGACTGCTCGCCATTTTGGTGATAGCGCTGATTGTCGGCCATGGATGCACCGGGCAGGGACAGCAGCCGCCGCCAGGCGGCAACAATACCGGCGGCAATGCCACCCTGACGCAGGCCATGTGCGACGCTGCAAACGGCCACTGGAACGAATGCGGCTCGGCATGCAGGGGAGCCCCCGAAGGCACGGCATGCATCCTGATGTGCGTCCAGTATTGCGAATGCGGCGGGATTGCGGGGTTCGGCTGCCCTGCGGGCTATGAATGCACGGATTACCTGCCAAGCGAGGATACTCCTGATGCCATGGGCATCTGCAAGAAAATTTCCGAAAGCGGGAAGTAGAACAGGTATAGGCAAGAAATTGGATTTTGGGTGATTTGAATGGCAAAAGAAGATGAAGGAATGTGTTTTTCAGGCGATTGCGGGAAGTATGCGGTTGTCGCCGCGCTTCTCATCGCCATAGGCATGATGGGCGGCGGATACCTGCTCGCCCAGGGCGACTATTCGCCGGATGTGAACGTTTCCAGCGGGCCCACGTATCCGAATGTGTATGTCTCCAGCACGCCGCCGGACCACGTAATCAGCGTTTCGGGGACGGCCTCGAAAAAAGTGGCCCCGGACCTGCTGAACATCCAGATACGGGTGCAGACTGAATCCGCGAACGCCAGGACATCGCAGGAGGACAATGCGGCAGTCAGCGCGGACCTCAGATCCAAGCTCAAGGCGCTCGGCCTCAACGAGTCGTCCATCCAGACGGTCGCATACAGCGTGAACCCGGTCTATGACAGCGTGTATTCGTGCGAAAAGCCACTGAACGACTGCCATTACGACTCGGTCCTCATCGGCTACCGCACGACACAATCGCTGAATGTTGAGCTGACCATGCTGGACAAGGGAGGGGACGTGATAGACGCAGCCTCGACAGCAGGCACGAACCAGACGTTCATCGACTCGGTCCAGTTCACGCTGAAGGACGAGACGAGAAGGGCCGTCCAGAAGGCGCTCCTGAAAGAGGCATCCGGCGAAGCCAAATCGAAGGCTGAGAGCATAGCCCAGGGCGTCGGAGTGTCGCTCGGCAAGGTCCTCTCAGCAAGCGAATCAGCCAGCTACTACCCGGCATACTACCGGACGATGGCATACGACATGGCGGCTGGCGCGCCCGCCCCCAAGACCGAGCTGTCTGCCGGCCAGGTGGATGTGACCACTACCGTAAGCGCAAGCTTCGAAGTCAGCGGCTGAAGGCTCAGCTTTATTTTCTTTTTTCCCTTTTATTTCTTTATGAACTGGCGCTCCCATATTTTAATCGGCGCAATCCTCGGACTGGCGGCAGCGCTGCTCCTGGGCGAAGAGCTTTTTCCGATAATAATCATCACGGCATTTTCCGGCCTCTGCGCGCTCGCCCCGGACCTTGACCACGATTCGAGCAAGGGGCGGCAGTGGCTTGATGTCGCATTCGTCGGCATCGCTTTCATGGCCGTTTACGGCTCTGCCTGCGGGGCGGATGTCTGCGTCCCGGGATTGGGCTCTGCCGGCAGCATGGCCGTGACGTTCCTTGCCATGGCCGGCGCGTATTTCCTGTTCTTCAGGTTCCTGAAACCGAGGCACAGGGGCATCACGCATACCCTGGTCGCGTGTTTCGGGTTCGGTGTTTTGCTGTATCTGCTGGCCGGGAGCATGCTCGCGCTTGCAGGGCTGGTGGGCTACGCGTCGCACCTGATTGCCGACAATGAGCTGAAATTAATCTGACCGGCCCCATAGCATGCTGCCGTTGCCCGCCCGAGGCACATCGGCATCCGCGCCTAGATGAACATGTTGAAGACGGCGAAGGTCCCCCAGGCGACGATGGCGCTGAACGGGATTGTGATGACCCATGCCAGTACGATGTTGCGGCTCACGCCCCAGCGGACGCTTTTCGGGTTCTCCATGGAGCCGACGCCCATTATCGAGCCGGCTATCGCGTGCGTTGTGCTGACGGGGATGCCGAAGTTGGCCATCAACACCAGGACCCCCCCGCCCGCAGTCTCGGCGCAAAAACCCTGGTAAGGCCGCAATTTCGTGATTTTATGGGCCATGGTCTTGACTATGCGCCAGCCGCCAAGCCAGGTTCCGAGGCATATGGACGTGTGGCATACAAGGACAACCCAGAGGGGGACGGTGAAGTCCGGGAGGAAGCCGGCGGCAACGAGCAGTATCGTGATTATGCCCATGGTTTTCTGGGCGTCGTTCGTACCGTGCGTGACCGAGTAGAAGAATGCCGAGAACAGCTGGAGTTTCTTGAACCACCCGTTCATCTTTGCCGGAGATGCCTTCCTGAAGATGCGCATTATTATCAGCGCGAACGCGATTGATATGATGAAGCCCAGCAGCGGGGAGACGACGATGAAAATCAGGACCTTGGCGATGCCCTCGTAAACAAGGACGCCGGAACCGACCGCGGCAATCGCGGCGCCGATAAGCCCCCCGACCAGCGCATGGCTGCTGGAGACAGGTATTCCGAAATACCAGGTGATGATGTTCCAGACGATTGCGCCGGTTAGCGAGGCCAGTATCATGAGGATGAATGTTTCCTGGGGGAGAAGCGAGCTGATGGCATCCGTGTCGATGATTCCCTTTCCTATCGTCGCCGCTATCGCGGTGGTGAAGAACAGGGGGCCGATGAGGTTCCCGATTGCTGCCATGGAAACCGCCTGCATGGGCGTCAGGACGCGCGTGGCAACGACGGTGGAAATCGAGTTGGCGCTGTCGTGGAAGCCGTTCAAAAAATCAAAGGCCAGCGCCATTATTATGGTGAAGATGAGCAGTTCCATCATAGTTACGACCTTAGGCGTGCTTCATTACAATGTCCGATATGTTCTGGGACGCCTTGTCGGCCTTGTCGGTCGCCGCCTCCAGGCAGTCCAGTATCTCCTTGTGCTTGAGAATCACGATTGCATCGGCAGTCTTGAACAGCGCTGTGATGGCCCGGGAGTGCACTTCGTCGGCCTTCATTTCGAGGTGCTTTATCCGGTTGCAGTGGGCTGAGACCTTGCCATAAGTCCGGGAATGGTTTATTGCGACTACGGCATTCCGGAGCTCCTTGGTCTGTTCCACCAGTATCTGCGAAAGCTCTGCCATGGGGGGCGAAGGATTGGGGATGTCATATGAGACAAGCAATGCGGAAGCGTGGTCCATCATATCGAGTACGTCGTCAAGAGCATTTGCCAGGGTGGAGATGTCCGAGTGGTCTATAGGTACGATGAACGTCTTGTTCAGGGCCGTGTAGATGGTGCGCATGAGCTCGTCGCCCTGGTGCTCCAGGTCCTTGATTTTTTTCACTTTTGCGCCGATATCCCGGTAATCCCCCATCAGGCCGGACAGCTCCTTGGACGCCTCGTAGGCGGTCTCCGCCTGATTTTGAAGCAGATCGAAAAAAAGGTGGTCCTGCGGAACTACCAGATGCTTTATCATCTTCAAAGGCATAAGTTTCACCTTAACGGCATTCTGCGAATTTAGCATTCGCATTGGCTTTCTTTCCGGCAACCGGATCGGATTTTTGTCCTGGCGCGCCATCCCGAGGCATCTCCAGGCCGACCAATCATGAGCGGGGAATTGCCGGGATTCACATCGACGCTTCCTTCTTCAGCTCGCACCGGACGTTGATGGATTTCTCCAGCCTCTCTTCTATTACTCCGTCCCGGTTGAAGGCGAAGAGCGTGACGTCTGACTTATACATCTGGGGGTTGGTGAAGCTGTTGCTGTATATGCGGACCGACTTCTCAAGGTATTCCCCCTTCCCCACGATGCCTATCCTAAGGCGGCCCTTGCGCAATTGATTGTTCGGGCTCAGGGACAGCCTCTCGGGCACGGACACGTCCGCTTCCGCCCAAACCGGGCGGGCCCCGGGGTTTTCGGCCCGGAGAATCAATTCGACATGATGGCTCGAAAAGCCGAAAAGGACGTCCGGGTGGCACCTGAGGCTGAGCTTCACCATTCAATCATCGGAGCGATTATTTGCCCGAAGCACTCTTGCACGAGTAATATTATAACCTTTGTCCCGCTAAAGGGTTTCCATGATTCCGGAGTCGAGGCTCATCCGCTCAGAACTGACCATACGCGAACTCGCCCTGCCCGACGAGGTTCTTCTCGCCCGGAAGTCGCTGATTCGGTGGGTTGCGCTCTCGTTGGGGATGATTCTTCCGAATGAGAGCAGGAGGCTGCTCCTGGACATCCTGGAGGTGCTCTTCGAGTTCCACATGAAGGACGAGGCGCCCACCACGAAGGACATCATTTCAAGGCTCTCGGAGCTCTCGAAGGAGGAGCAGAACCCCAAGGCGGTGTATTACCACCTGCAGAGGCTCAAGGATTTCGGCGTATTGACGCGGAAGAAGGGACGGTATTGCCTGGGTAACGGCGAGGAACGGGGCCTCAAGGGCATATTCCGCGGGTTCTACATGAGGAAGGCCGATGGGGCGTTCGCCAACATCGACAGGGCCCTCGAGAAGCTCGAGCATGGGTATCGGTAAATTAAAAAACCGGGGCCGCCCGGCTGAAGTCCCTATTGTTCGGCGATGTCATGGACGACGATTCGTCCATGAGCATGCGCGTGAACGGTACGCCGTTCACGACACCGAACAATGGGGCGCAGGGAACAAAGTTCCCTGCCGTTGATGAAAGGTCATCAGGAGTGACTTGGGAGGAAATTTCAATGGAAGACTTCTCTGGATTCTACAAGCTGGCCGTCAGCGAACGGCTGGCGAAAGTGAAGAAGTACGCCGGCCTGACCGACGAGGAGGCGAAGGCCCTCTGCGATAGCGGTGCACTATCGCTGGAGCGCGCGGACAAGATTGTGGAGAACGTAATAGGCGCAGTACACCTGCCCCTGGGGCTCGCCACGAATTTCACAATCAACGGCAGGGCCATTGTGATACCTATGGCCGTGGAGGAGCCGTCCGTGATAGCAGCCGCCTCCAGGGCCGCCAAGCAGACGCTACCCGAAGGCTTCAAGGCGGATGCCGACATGCCCGTAATGATCGGGCAGGTCCAGCTGGCGGGAATCCGGGACGTCGCGGAGGCATCGAAGAATTTGGAGCTCAACAGGAAGGAGATACTGGGCGTCGCGGCAGGCCACATGAAACAGCATGAAAAGTACGGGTGCGGCGTGCGCGATTTCGAGACCAGGGTGCTCGATACGGAACGCGGCCCGATGATCATCGTATCATTCCACATCGCAGTCGGCGATGCCCAGGGCGCGAACATGGTGAATACGGTGCTCGAGAACACGGCCCCCTCGCTCGCCCAGCTTACGGGCGGGAAAATCCGCCTGCGCATTGTCAGCAACCTCGCCGTGAAGCGGAAGGCGAGGGCTTCTGCGGTATGGAAGAAGGAGATTGTGGGGGAGGAAGCCATCGCAGGCGTCCTTGACGCTTATGAATTCGCGAAGCACGACATCTACCGCTGCGCCACCCACAACAAGGGAATAATGAACGGAATCGACGCCGTTGCCGTCGCGACCGGCAACGACTGGCGTTCAGTGGAAGCGGGCGCGCATGCTTACGCTTCGCTCGGGCATTACAAGCCGCTCACGCAGTACCACAAGAACGAGAAGGGGGACCTCATGGGCTCAATCGAGCTTCCGCTGGCTCTTGCCACTGTCGGCCCGGCCGTAAACAGCAGCCCCACGGCGAGAATTGCGCTCAAAATCATGGGCGTTAGCGGCTCGAAGGAGCTGGCCATGGGAATGGCGTGCGCCGGCCTTGCGAACAACTTTGCGGCGTTGTCCGCCCTCGCGACCGAAGGCATACAGAAGGGGCATATGAAGCTCCATGCCAGGAACATCGCGATGTACGCCGGGGCACTGACGCCGGAGGAGACCGAAGCGGTCGCGGAAGAGCTCGCCAGGGGGAAAAATTTCGACATCGAGCATGCAAAGCAGGTGCTCCAGAAAGTACGGAAGCCCTGAAAGCGGGCATGGAAAGGCATTAGGTTCGGGATGGTCTGATGATGTATTTCATCGCATGCGCTATCATCGCATTGGTCGTGGCATTCGCCCTCACAAAGCTCCTGATTCCCCGCCTGGAGCGGGCCGGGATGACAGGCAAGGACGAGAACAAGCAGGGCAACCCCGAAGTCGCGGAGATGGGCGGGCTCGCCATAGTCGCCGGATTCAGCGCCGGCCTGCTGCTTGCGATATTCTTCAATTCATTCCTGGGCATGGAATTCAACCTCGTTTACGTGCTTGCCGCGGTCATCACGATACACACGATAGCATTCATCGGCATCGTGGACGACCTCCTGAGCATCCCGCAGTGGCTCAAGGCCATCCTGCCCCTGTTTGCGGCCGTCCCGCTTGTCGCAGTCAAGGCGGCCGGAAGCACCGCAATCGCGCTCCCCGTAATCGGGATGGTGGATTTCGGCGTCATTTACATAATCGTGCTGGTGCCGCTCGCCATCGCGGTATGCTCGAATTTGACCAACATGCTTGCCGGGTTCAACGGCCTCGAGGCTGGAATGGGCGCGGTGATGTTTGCGGCCCTGGGCTTGGTTGCGCTGAGCCTGGGCTCATCCGAAATGTCCATCCTTTCCCTCTCCATGCTCGGCGCCCTTCTCGGATTCCTCGCTTTCAACATGCATCCCGCCAGGGTCTTCCCCGGGGATGTGGGAACCCTGACGATTGGCGTCGTCCTTGCCAGCACCGTGATAATCGGCAACCTTGAGAGCGCGGGCGTCATCCTCATGGCGCCGTACATCGTGGAATTCTTCATCAAGGCAATCAACAGGTTCCCCCACACGCACCAGGAAATCCGGGCGGATGGCAGGCTGCACCCGAAAGACGGGCGGGTAAGGGGGCTTGTCCACGTGGTGATGAAGGCTTTCGGGGGCATCACCGAACGGAACCTGGTATTCGCCTTCCTCGCGATTGAGATGGTGTTCGCTCTCGCGGTGCTTGCGCTGTACATAAAGATTTAAGTCGGGCGAATTGAGGATTGCCGCCGCATGCGCTACCCTTCGAGTTCGCGCATGAAACGCATCAGGCTGAAGAGCTCCACGAACCGCTCGTAGTCGCTGACGCGCCCGATGTCGAACCATACCCCATCGAAAAGATACGCATTTATCGCCTTGTTGGCGGCAAGGAGGCGGGGGAAGACGTCCTTGGAGAAGTCTTCCTTCTCTCGGATATAATCGAAGATTTCGGGCTCGAAGAAGTATATCGCGGTGTTGTAGTCGTGCTCGAGGAGGGGCTTTTCCGCGAAACCGACGACCTTGCCGCCCTCCACCTTCGCCACGCCGTATTCCAGCGGGGTCTTCGCATGGTACAGCGCGATGGTAGCGATTGCGCCGCTCTTCTTGTGGCTTTTGTGCATGTCCGCCATGTCGATGTCGGTCAGGTGGTCGCCCATTACCACGGCGAAAGTCTCTTTCACTTTGCCCCTGTAGCGGGCGATGGAGCCGGCGGTGTTGAGCTTCTCTTTTTCGACAGAGTACTCAATCTTCATTCCGAACCTGGAGCCGTCGCCGAAATGGGATGTTATCGCCTCATGCTTATAGCCCACGGTGAGCACGATGTCCTTCAAGCCCGCCCTCTTCAGGTTTTCAAGGACGTATTGGAGGATGGGCTTGCCTCCGAGCATCAGCATCGGCTTAGGCGCCGAGTAGGTGTATGGCCTCAGGCGGGTGCCTTCCCCGCCGGCAAGTACGAAAACACGCATATGAAATCACCTTGGTCTGAAACGTTATAATCGAATCCCTTGATGGGTTCAGGATATTAAATAATACCCCAATACCGCCCCGGCAAGGGAGCATATGAAGTTCGTGGTCCCCTTGGTGCCCAGGCCGCCCTCTTCGAACACCCCGAAAGCCGTATCCACTATCGAGCCGGCAAGCCCGACCAACCCTACGATTAAAGCCTGGGTGGGCGATAGGCCGAAAAGGAAAATCGCCGACACGCCGATGGCGGTTGCGCCGGCCAGGGAGCCGATAGTGCCAAGAATGCTCATGCCGCCGCTTGTGCCGGGCTTGACCGGCTTCAGGCTGAATATCGAAAGGGGGTCGCGGGGGTCGAGGACGCCGATTTCCGAGCCGAATTTGTCCGCCGACACTGCGGCCAGCGAGGCGATGAATGGCATGGGGCCGATTGCCGGACTCAGCGCCGCAAGGGCAGATGGCAGGAGGCCGTTCGACAAAACGTTCTCCCAGCCCCGCTCGTGCTCGTAGAGGCCCATTTCCTTCTTTATCTCATACTCGTACTTCGTGACGATGATGGCCAGGAAAAAAAAGACGAGCATAAGGGCCAGGTAGCCTGTTCCGCCGGAAAATTGCAGGACTGCCCCGAATAAAATGGCTAGGAAGATCCCCTTGGTGTCCAGGACGCCTTTCATACGGACCAGGCTACTTCTGGATCTTTATCTCAATCGAAGAGACCTTGGTCTTCGAGCCGTCCTCCGATGTGAGCTCTTCGGTGGAGATTGCGATGTTGTCCACTTTCGAATTCGGCATGAACCTGTGGCGGACAATCTCGACAACGTCTACTGCGCGGGAAATCAGCTTCCCCCTCGCCTTGACCGTAACTGCGTTCGCGCCGTTGTTGAACTGCGTCACGACTGCAAGCACATAGCCCATCGTTCCCTTCTTGCCGACGTAGACCGTGTTGTCATCCCTTCTTCGTTCCCTAAGCGGCGCTTGCTGATCCTGCTGCCCGTGCATCGGGAGCGCCTCCGCATCCATCTCGTCCGGACCTTCTTCCGGCGTCTTCATCTGCTCATCCGAAGTCCTCGCCTGTTCATCCGTTGGCCCTGCCTGTTCATCCATGGTTTCCACCTCTCGTATGTCACTGGTTTTGTCAAGGGAAACAGCCGGACAAAAAATATAAAGCTTCCCACGCTCCCGCTGGCGCATTGCGTTCCGCACGCTACAGGTTGCTGCAGAACCAGGCGCACACCGTATCGCGGAGTTTTGCCAGGTCTGCGTCCTTCCTGAAAAGATGGTCGACGCCTTCCATCATATCGAGCGTCTTTTTCCCTGACGCCCAGGCGAAAATCTGCCGCGCATGGAACGGGGGGATGACCTCGTCTTCGGTGCCATGGACTATCAGGATGGGCCTGCCAAGTGTCGCGGCGGCATGGCCGACGTTGAACTTTTCCACATCAAGGAGGAACTCGCGCTTTATCGTGATATGCCTGCCATAGACGAACGCCTCGGCCGAGCCCTCTTTTTCCGCCTTCCGTATGGCATCCTGGGGGAATACCTCCCGCACGCGGGCGGCCTGCGAGCTGCCGGAGATGAAGCCGACGGCGCTGATGCGTTCGTCCTCGCTCGCCGCAAGGAGGGAAAGCATGGCGCCCATGCTATGGCCGGCCACCCCGACCTTATCAATCCCCCTGCTGCGCAGGAGCGTGACCGCTGAACGGACTTCATCCAGCATTTTCGAGTATGTGGCGTCCTCAAGCTTCCCGCCGCTCTCGCCGTTGCCTCCGAAATCGAACCTGAGCACCGAGAATCCGGCCTCGGAGAGGGATTCGGCGAGGCTGCGCATGACACGGTGGTGCTTTGTGCATGTGAAGCAATGCAGAAGCACAACGCCTTTCCCGTTCGGCTTTGGCGGGACGCTAAGAATCGCGGCGAGCGCGTCGCCGGCGACGTTCCGGAAGGTCAGCCTCTCATCCATGGGAGAAATGGGCGGCATCGGGTTTTTACTTATTTGGGTGGCGCAGATTTTACGTCGTATGGATGGTATAAATGCTAATTTTAACCAAAATTGGCACAATAATAATTTTAATTATACATCATAATTGATTAATTAAAGTAATTTCATACATAAAAATCGAGAAAACATATAAATATCACCACCAGCATATATCAGCAGGGGATGGAACGGGGGATCCGGGGGTTTGGCTCCGCGATGCGGGGCGTTAGGGAAAGGGGTGGGACGAATGGCGGAAGGAAACGGAAGGATTCCGGTGTGCCTGGAAATATTATCGGTGGGGCCTTATTTCCGGGAAGTGGATTACCGGTGGCTGGAAAAGGAGATTAAAAATCCGCCTTTCCAGAGGCAGGCGCCCCTCTTAGCCTCTCCGGCCTGACCCCGTCCCCCTCCTGGCGATAATTCAGCGGCTTTGAGGCGCCCCATGCCGCCTTAGACATTCCTTTTCAGCTTTTTTTCGACATTCCTGAGGCGCAAGAGGCCGGCAATGGGCCGGGCCGGGTTGCCGGTTAGAATCCGTGCGACAGCATCCGCAACCGGGCGCAAGGGCAGGATGGGCACTGATTTAACCCCTTTCGGGCATATGATGCTTTGTGGTTTTCAGCAACTATCTCGCGCCCCTCCACGATTTCTCGGACCTGCCCTTCAGGCGCATGTGCCAGGGATACGGGGCCAAGGCCGCATGCGTCCCGCTGGTAAGCTCGGCGGCCATCGCCATGGACGAATCGCGCATCAGCCTCATTGATGCGCACGCTGACGAGCGCAACCTGGGCGTCCAGATTTTCGGGAACGATGCGAAAACGATAGGCAGGGCCGCGGGCATAATTGCCAGGCGCCTGCCCTCAGTCTCATGGCTAAACCTGAATTGCGGATGCCCTTCGACCCGGACCATGAATGACGGCTCGGGCAGCGCCATGCTCAGGAAGCCGGACTTGATAGCCGGCGCGATTTCACAGATGAAATCTTCCGCAGACCTGCCGGTTTCGGCAAAAATCAGGATTGTCCGGGGAGCCGGGGGCACGCTCGCGCTTTGTCGGAAAATCGAGGACGCGGGCGCGGATTTCATAATAATCCATGGCAGGACAACGAATCAGGGCTATTCCGGGAAGCCGGACTGGGAGGCCGTCCGGGCGCTTAAGGAGGAGCTGTCCGTACCTGTAGTTGGAAACGGCGACGTGACTTCCATTGAAGGGGGAGAAAAGCGCGTGAAAGAGGGGTATTGCGATTCTTACATGGTCGGGCGGGCGGCGATGCGCAATCCGATGCTGTTTGCCGGCCGGATTCCGGCCGGAGCAGGGGAGAGGTTCGCGCTCCTTGCGGAATACGCGTCCCTTTGCGACAGATACCGGGACGCCACAGGCGGCCCCAGGCTCAGGGACATCAAAATCAAAGCGATGAATTTTCTTTCCGGCATCCCGGGGGCGTCAGTTTTGAGACTGCAGGTGAGCAGGGCCGCATCGATAGAGGAAATTCTGGGGCTCGGTGAATCTGCCGGAAACGCGTTATAAGGGACTAGACGGTCCGCAGGAACTTCAGCGCCGTCCGCATGTGCGAAAGCGGCATGGACTGGTCCGTCTGGTCGAAATGGCCGAAAACAACCGGGCCGAACGCGAACGATGGCGATATGCGGTCGTAGACGAACGCCTCGTCATGGCCGTGGAATTTCCTCACCCCGACAAGGCGCCCTCCGAAGCGCTTCTTCAGGCCCTCTGCGGTCTTCCTGACCGACGGCCTCGAAAATCCGTCCAGGTAGCAGTGCGTCCGGTCGCCGATGTCGAAAAGCTCCTCGTACGCCCTGGACCAGTCAAGCTTGTGCTGGGGATGGAGAAGCCTCGGGTAAGTAACGTCGATAGCGATGCAGACGTCGGGCCGGATATCGCGCCTCCGGAGCTCCTTGACGACTTCCCTTGCGCTGCGCGCGTAGCGGCGCGGATTTGCCCGGTCGATTTCCTCGGACGCGGTGAAAACGTAAATGGCCTTCCCTTTCCTCGGGCCTTTCTGGGCAAGGAGAAGGTTGATGTAGCAGCCGACCGCATTGTCGAGGATGCCCGTGAGCACGGTGCGGCTGCCGGATTTGCGCGCCCTGAAATCGACGCGCCTGATGCGGGGGTCGACATCCAGATGCGACGAGAAAAGGACGGTCGGCTTCCCCTCGCCTTTTTCCACCCAGATGTTGCCATAGCGGTCGACGGAAGGGCTGCAGCCCCTGCGGCGAAGCTCGCATACGAGATAGGAATGCCTGGGGCCGCGGCGAGTATCGCCGTTATAAGGTCTGCGCGCGATGCCTTTGATGCCACCCACCATGGTTCCACCGAAGCAAGGAGCTAATATGGGGGCGAGCGCTTTAAAAAACTGATTTTTAACGGGTATTTGTCATTAACTGACACATTATCGACAAAACAGCGCGCCTCACGCAAAAAAACAAATAAACCTTTACGACGATTTAAGGCCATGAATGGGAATAATACGCCAACGCACGCAAAACCCAGGCTCAAGCTCCTTTTCGTGTCCATCGACGCCCTTATAGGCGACCTCGCCTGGGAGGCAAGGAAAGAGGGCCACGAAGTGAGGTATTTCATTTCCGAAAAAGAGCAGAAAGACGTATGCGACGGCTTCCTTGACAAGGCGGATGGCTGGAAGGAGCACGCGGATTGGGCGGACTGCATCATTTTCGACGATTTCGGGTTCGGCGATGATGCGGACGCATTGCGGAAAGCTGGAAAGGCCGTGGTGGGCGGAAGCGCCTATACTGACAAGCTGGAGATGGACCGCGAGTTCGGGCAAAGCGAGATGAAATCCGTCGGGATAAACATCATACCCCGCTGGAATTTCACGAATTTCGACGAGGCGGTCGAATTCATCATAAAGAATCCGGACCGGTACGTCATAAAGCCGAGCGGCCTTGCCCAGAACGAGAAGGAGCTCCTGTTCGTGGGCCAGGAAGAGGACGGCCGGGACATCGTGGAGATGCTCGAGCGCTACAAGAAGAACTGGGGCAAGAAAATCAAGGCGTTCCAGCTGCAGAAGTTCATCTCAGGCGTGGAGGTGGCGGTCGGCGCCTTCTTCAACGGGGAGGATTTCATCTACCCCATCAACGTCAATTTCGAGCACAAGAAGATGTTTCCGGGCGATTTGGGGCCCAGCACCGGCGAAATGGGGACGACCATGTTCTTCACGAACCGGAGCCCGATTTTCGATTCCACGCTCCTCAAGATGAAGGAGAAGCTCGCGGCCTCGGGGTATGTCGGCTACATCGACATCAACTGCATAGCCAATTCGCGCGGGATATACCCCCTCGAATTCACTAGCAGGTTCGGCTACCCGCACATCAGCATCGCCATGGAAGGCGTCCTCTCTGAATGGGGCCAGTTCCTTTACGGCATAGCGAAGAAGGAGAAGCCGGAATTCAGGACGAAGCGCGCATTCGAGGTGGGAGTGGTGGTCGCCGTGCCGCCGTTTCCGTTCCATGACCCGGATTCATTCAGGAGGTACTCGGAGGATGCGTCCATCATATTCAAGAAGCATGTTTTCGAAGGCATCCACCTGGGCGATGTGAAACTGGTGGAGAACGACTGGCGCCTGGCCGGGAACAGCGGGTATGCGCTGGTTGTTACCGCCTCTGGCACGACTATGGAGGAAACGCGGAAGACGGTATACAACAGGATAAAGAACATCATCATCCCGAACATGTTCTACCGGACAGATATCGGAGCGAGATGGATTGAGGACAGCGACAGGCTCACCATGTGGGGATATCTCTGACTGATTTTTTGACAGCGCTGCTTATCGGTGTGGGCCTTGCGATGGATTCCGCAGCCGTCTCCATGACCGGCGGGGCGAATGCGAAACAAGGGAAACTGGCTGCGGCCGCACTGCTTGCGGCGCTCATTTTCGGCGGGTTCCAGGGCATCATGCTTTTTCTTGGCGGCCTGGGGGGCGAGGGGCTCAGGGGGATGGTTTCGGAATTCGACCATTGGGTCGCCTTCATCCTGCTCGCAGTTGTCGGGGGGAAGATGCTGCTTGAATCCTGCCATAGCGGCGAGGATAAGAAGGTGAATCTCCTGGATGCGCGCATCCTCCTCATCCTAGCCGTTGCCACAAGCATAGATTCCCTCGCTGTGGGCGTCGGGGTGGCGTTCGCCGACCATTCGCTTCTTGAAACCGCGATAATCGTCGGGGCGGCGACGGCCCTGATTTCGTTCTCATCGGTGTTCATAGGGAGCCGCTTCGGGTGCAGGCTCGAAGGAAAGGCCGGGATTTTCGGGGGCGTCGTACTCATACTTATCGGCCTGAACATCCTGCGCACCCACATGGCGCTGTAGGAGGGTTATGGGCCTGCGATAGCGCTATTCCTTGTGAAGGTGGATTTCCTTGCTGAGCGACCAGCTCAGCATCGTCCTCATCACCACAATCAGGGCAACCTTGAGTATGTCCATGAACTCGAAGAGGATGGCCAGGCGGATGATGTCGGCGACGACCAGGAAATCGAGCGCGAATATCACCTTCTGGATGAGTGTCCGCTTGGTGTGCTCGTATTCGTGGAACCTTTTGTTGTGGAAGACCTCTATCCTCAGAATACGGTAAAGCGAGTGCACAACCGCCGCGATAAGCAGGATAAGCGCGGACGATTCGATGATGAGCGACAAAAGGGAAAGCAGGTCCGTCACCGGAGGCGGGAACGAATACACCATGTCCGGAATACGGCGGCAAGGGTTAAAAGCAATCGTCCATACGGAAGCTCAAATCATCGCCGTGGCGCCGAAAATCAGGGCGGAAAGGGCCAGGCAGTAGTAGCCAAACCACTGGAGGCGGCTCTCTTTCAGCAGACGTATCAGCAGGCCGATTGAAAGGTATCCTGCGACTGCCGCGCTGAGAAATCCTGCGATAACGGGCAGCAGTTCCACATCCGCACCGATGGCATGGCGGCCTTCGAGCATGGCGGCGCCAAGTATCGGGATTACGCCTGCTAGGAACGAGAAGCGTGCGGCCTCCTCCTTTTCTATCCCCAGAAGCAGAGCCGTGCCGATTGTTGAGCCGCTCCGCGATATTCCGGGCGCCACGGCAATTCCCTGGGCGATGCCTATAAGCAGGGCGGAGCGGGTTCCGGGTTTCGCGTTTCCCGATTTGTGCCGCGACGCGATGACGAGGAATATGCCCGTGATTGCCAAGGCGAGCGCAACAGAGAGCGGGCTTGCGAACATGGATTCGAAGAAGTCCCTGAGGGAAAGGCCGATTATCGCGGTCGGAATGGCTGTCAGCAGAATCAGGAATGCAAGCCGGATTGATTTCGCGTCCCGTGCCAGTATTCCCCTTGCCAGGGACAGGATATCCTTGCGGTAATATGCTACGACTGCAAGCAGGGTCCCCAGGTGGAGTATGATGTCGAACGCTATCGAGGCCTCGATGCTGAAAAAATGCTGCGCGAGGGCGAGATGGCCGGAGCTGGAGACCGGGAGCCATTCGGTGATGCCCTGTATCAGGCCGAGGAGTATTGATTCGAATATGTTCACGGGATTATATTCCGCATGGCGTTTTTATGCCATTCGCTCAGGAAAAAAGCACTTGCCCCGCGCCAAGGCCGGCGAGTACGCTAAGGACGAATATCAGCAATACATATATGCCGGTGTCGCGGTTGCCCATTATCTTGCGGACGACTAGGATGCTTGGAAGCGAGATGACCGGGTCGGCGAGCATATATGCAAGAAGCGGGCCCTTGGCCATACCCAAATCCAAAAACATCCTCGCCATCGGGACTTCCACAAGCGTGGGGAAGTATACGAAGATGCCGAAGAGGACCGGGATTACCATGGCAATGAGTGTGTTCTGGCCCATGTACGTGGGAATCAGGTCTGGGGGCATGACCTCGCGTATTATTCCGGATGCGAAAACGCCTATGAGAAGAAGCGGAGCTATAGTCTTAGCAAAGCCCCAGGTCTCATCCATCCAGCCGCTTACCTCTTCCCTGGTGAAATACCTGGACGAAATCCATAACGTGAGGATTATCAACCCTGCGACAGCCGGGTATTTGATGAAGTCCTCGCTGATTCTCGTTCCGACAAGCAGTATGCCAAGGAGAGCGCCAAAGAGGAGGAAAAGGCGCTTGGTATCCGGCCCGCCTGCATGTTTTTCGAATGCGTCAGCTCCTTCCTTTTCCGCACCATGGTCGGATATTTTTGAGATGATTAGGCCGATTATGACCGCAAACGCTATTGAGAGGATTATCCTGGCCAGGGCGATGTCCCACCCAATCAGGCTGCCGGTGTACAGGATGGCCATTATGTTGGTCGCAGGGGCGGTGTAAAGGAAGACGATGGCCGGGCCTATTCCGGCACCGCCCTTCCTGATGCCTGCAAAAAGCGGCAGGACCGTGCATGAGCACACGGCAAGGAGCAGGCCGCTAGCGACTGCAATCGGGTAGGCGACATGCTTTGGCGAATCCTTCCCGAGATAGGGCAGCAGCATCCGCTTGGGTATCAGGGCGGCCATGGCACCGGCGATGAAGAACGCGGGTATGAGGCAGAAGAGCGTGTGCGCGAGTACGTAGTCCTGTATTGCCGCAAGGCCTGCCAGGATTAGAACGATGACGTCCATCAGTTCGCCTTTTCCCTGAATAGGACGATTAATTCATCGACGTTGGGGAGGGAGCCGCTGAGCGCCACCTTCCCGTTTATCAGGATTGCCGGGGTTGAAACGATGCCCATCTCGATGATGCGCGAGACGTCGAAAACATGGACGACATCGGCCTTGATGCCGGATTTAATGGCCGCTTCCTTCGCCCTTTTTTCAAGCTCCATGCATTTGCGGCATCCGCTGCCTACCACTTCGATAATCATCCAACCAGCTCCAGCATTTTCTTCACATTCGGCTCACTAACGCGATAAATCGATTTTGCGCCGTCTTTGCGGCATTTGAGTACGCCCGCCTTCACGAGCTTCTTCAATTGAAGCGAGACGGTGGGCTGGG
Organism: Microcaldota archaeon; assembly: GCA_022627495.1. GTDB lineage: Archaea > Micrarchaeota > Micrarchaeia > Anstonellales > Bilamarchaeaceae > Bilamarchaeum. Next base: position 8,369 of record JAKEGJ010000004.1, on the reverse strand, counting down.
CTTTCCCGACCATTTTTGGCAGTTCGCATGCGCACCGCTCGCCCTTTAGGAGGATTTCCACGATTTTCAGGCGCGTGCCGTCGGACAATGCCTTGAAAAGGCGCGTTCGGCCAGAAGCCATATGATATTTATGATTGTAAATATTTAAAAATATGAATATATGCGTGCCATGCGTAGCCGGCGCGGGCTTAGATTAGGAACCCCCAGGAGTTCTCCATGTTGCCCCAGCCGTTTTTGAGCGCGATTTTCTCCCCTCCATGCAGGCGGAGCTCGAGGCGTTCCAAGACGGCAGGATACTCGTTGTACTTGAAGGTCGATTTGGCCGGGAGCGCGCCGACATTCTTGACGAATTTCCAGCACGAGTGGGCGTACGCCTTCGCGAACGCGTCTATCTCAAAGCCATCCCCCTTTCCATGGACCTTGTGCGACCAAAGCTCGCCGCCTTCCTTTTTCGGGGTGACGGAAACGCGGTTGCCCTTGAATACCCGCCCGGTAGGCGCGTGATAGAACATGATATTCTCCTGGACCGGCAGTGTCGGCTTTTTCAGTTTCGCCCCGCGCCATGCATTGTCCGCGAGCGTCGCCCTGCCCGCATAGGATACCATGAAAGTTAGGAAACTGCCCTCGTCGAAGTGGTATACGCCCCAGTACCACTGGGGCGGGGGGGCGGCAACAAGAATCTTCTGGAAATATGCGGTCCCCGCGATGGCGGACGTCTTGCCGCCGCGGGTCTCCGTGCCCCGAAGCGCCAGCCGCTCTATCATCGTCCCCTCCACGACCATGCCCAGGGGAAGCGAGGTCTTTCCCTGCACCGGGCCCACGGCCTCGTTCAGGTCCTCCTGGCGGGCGCGGAATTCGAATTCGACCGGGCCGGATTCGGTTTTTGAGGAGATTTTGGTCACATACTTATCGCCGTCCATAGTGAACGACGAAGGCGTTGCGCCCGGGGCTATGAGGGCGAGCTTCTCCGGATCCAGGGACATTGACGATTTTTCCAGGACGAAATCGTCGTGCATTTTTTCTCCGTCGAAATACCATGCCGCCGCGGCTCCGTTCAGGCGCCATTTCGAATCCCCTTCCCTCTCGATCTGCTTCGGGATGCTTATGTCCAGGGAATTGCAATGGATGCGCCTGTCCTTCTTGATGGACCAGAGTATCATAAGCTGGCGGCATTTGCCGGTTTTGACGGTATTTTCGTCATGGATGAAAAACAGCCAGAACCACCAGAACCAGGAGCCGCCTATTTTCCAGTATGCTGGGGGGGTCCAGATGCCCCGAATCAGCTCTTCCCTCGTTTGCGGCATGACTCTGGTTTCATCAGAAAGCGTTTTATTAATGACTCCGCGACAATGTAAGGTGGGATAGCATGACCAAGCTCACTTCTGGAATTCCCCCGGCGGATAAGAGATTCGATGCCATAGTGGTAGGCGCAGGGCCGTCGGGGTGCTCGTGCGCGCTGTTTCTGGCCAGGTCCGGAAGGAAGGTGCTCCTGCTGGATAAGGCGACTTTTCCCAGGGAGAAGGTTTGCGGTGACGCGTTTTCCGGAAAATCAATCGGGATAGCCCGCGAACTGGGGGTGCTCGGCGATATCCCCCGCCTCCCGCACGGAATCGTGAGGGGGCTTATGATGGTCGCCCCGAGCGGGAAGAAGGTAGATGTGCCCTTCCCGAACGCCAGCGGAATGGAATTCGCCGGATACACGGTAGAAAGGCAGAAGGTCGACAACCTATTTTTCCAGCTTGCCCAGGGCCAAAAGAACATAACAATCCTGCAGGGTTTTTCAGTCACCAGCCTCGAAAGATCCCCCTCAGGCGCGGTCTGCGGGGTGAGCGGGGCCTTGTCAATTGGCGGGAACAGGAAGGGGATGAGGTTCTTTTCCAAGGTGGTTGTCGGAGCCGATGGCGCAGCATCCATCGTCGGCCGGCAGGTTGTGCCGGAATCCCAGCCGAAAGAGCACATATATTCGGCCGTAAGGGGGTACTGGAGCGGCATAAGCGGATTAAGCGGCAGCATCGAGCTTTATTTCATTGACGGCGTCCTGCCCGGATACCTGTGGATATTCCCAATGGCGGAGGGCAAGGCGAATGTCGGCCTTGGCATATTGTCATCCGATTTGAAGGGCAAGCACCCCACTACGATACTTCAGGAAGCTATCAGCAATCATCCCTCTATAGCGCCGAGGTTCGCAAATGCGAAATTGGAGGGCAAAGTCGGCGGATGGGCAATCCCGAACGGCTCATACAGGAAGCCGAATACCGGCGACGGCTGGCTTCTTGTCGGGGATGCCGCATCCCTCGTGGACCCGTTTTCGGGCGAGGGGGTGGGAAATGCGCTCTCATCCGGCAAATATGCCGCGCTCGCCATCGATTCTGCGCTCGAAAACCACAAGGGCGATGATGCGCTGCCCGCATCGGCACTGGGCTCTTATGAGGAGAAGGTCGCCAGGTTCCTCCGCAAGGACATGGCGAATTCATACCGGCTCCAGAGGCTTTCGCGCCATAAGTTCCTGCTCAACCTTTTCATCGGGAAGGCGGCCGACAAGCCGGAAGTCAGGCAGATGCTTGTGGACATGCTCGGCTCCGACAAGGAGAAGGAGAAGGTCGTCTCGCCCGCATTCTACCTGAAGCTGCTTCTGCCATAAGAGCGGGGCAGTGTTCCGCTCAGGGATAAGCGGCGCCTTCAGAGCAGGTATCCGTACGCATCCTCGATTATCCCGCTTGCCGGGCCCAAATCCTTCAGCGTATAGGTCTTTTTGCCGCCCCTCAAGACGAAATCCTTGACCCTGACCAGGTATTCATCATATTGGAACACCGTGTTCTGCTTCATGGAGAACGGCTGGAGAGAGTAGGACTCCATTGAAACAAACAGGTTCTTGCCGCTGAGCACCCACCGCCTTGTCTCGCCGTCCATGAAGCTCTGGATCTCGAGGTCGCTCATCTTTATGCGCTTTCCATCGATTTCCACGAAGTCGTTGCACGGGAAGCGCACCTTCGGGCCTGCGTTCTCGCCCAAAGGCTTTCCGGCGAAATAGTCGAGGGTCGCGCCTTTCGCGAATTCCAGGCGCACCCAGTTCCACGGGGCCAGGGGGATTGCGGCGACGACCTTCTGCAGGTATGCCCTGCCCTTCACCGGCTTTCCCCTCATCCGGCCTTTGAAATCGAAATAGTAGTTGACGAGGAGCGCATCGTATCCCTTGAAGATGGGGCTCGCAATCATGCGCGGGGGCATCTCCCACGGAAGACCGCGCTTTTTCGGCCGTGCATTTGCGTAAAAAACCTCATGCCCGCCTTTTTTCAGGACGATGTCGAATTGGGGGTATGCGCCGGACATGCTCATCTCGTTTTGGGCGTTCCTGAAGAATATGCGCTGGGACTCGCCTTTTCCGGAGAGCCCGACCTGGCCGCCGGCATCTATGAAGACCTCCTTCTTGCCGGAATACATCCAGCAGACCGCAGCGCAGTCCACGACTTTGGCATCCTTATCGCCTGCAGCCTTGGGCGCGACATCGCGCACCTTGGTTTTATTGACCTTGACAGGCTCCTGTGAGCGCCCTGCGGTGATGACGACCTGCTCGTCGCTCCCGGGGACCACGAAATGGAGGAACCAGTATTCCTTGCCCATGTACGGCAAATCCTCGATGGCGAAGAAGAACGAGTCCGGATGCGGATATTCCCTTCCTTCGAGCAGCCTTTTCATAGCGCGCATGCGCTCGGTTAGGGCGGATGCCGAACGGCGCCAGGAGATATCGCTTACGCTCCTCTTCCATTGCCGCAGCCTGCGGTTGATACCCGCCTTCGACATGGGGCCCAGCCATGCCTCTGCGGCTTTCTTCATTTTACGCCAGTCTGCGCCAGTGTGTCCATTCATATCCCTCTCGCCCCCCATGCCTGCCAATCGCTTTGCCAAGCTAGCGCTTCTTTTTCTTCTTCGTGAAAAATGCTATCGCTTCCGCGAGCTCCTTGTGCGATTTAGCGTATTTCCGGATGTCTGCCTTTTTCTTGTACGCCTCGCAAGCCTGGACCAGCGCCATGGCTCCGGCGCGGGTCCCTTTCGGATGGGCATGGCAGCCAGCGCCCATCGTCGTTATGAAATCGGTGTTGCCCATCACGTCGATGAACGGCTTGAGGAGGGTCGGGTTGAGGCCGCCGGAGATTACAGGGCAGCACTTTTTCATCCCCCTCCAGTCGTCGTCCCTCAGGATGTCGCGGTGCGCCTGGTCCTCGTGCTCGAGGTCGGCTGTATCCTTGTCCGTCTCGGGGATTTTCGCCCACGATTGCTCGAAATAGTGCCCTTTGCTGTGGAGATGAAGGATGGCATGGGCGGCGATGATGTCCTCTTCGGGGCTGCCGGCCATCTTGCCAACCCCCGCCGTCCCGGTGTGTATGCCGGATGCCCCGGCAAGCCGTGCGAATTTGGACAGAACGAGCACCGTGAATCCCAAGGGATTCTCATCCCTCGTGAAGGCACCGTGGGCGGCGCGGTGGAAATGAATGAAGACATCGGGGTATCTCCGCCTCAATGTCTGCACGGCCATCCAGCCTGCGGTGATTCCGTCAATCAAAAACGCGTAGCTGCCCGGCTCGAAACCCGCTTCCCTTATCATCTCGCACCGCTCTATCATGATGTCGAAATCGGCCGCCGAGACGTTGAAGGAATGGACTTTCTTTTTTCCTGTTTTCTTTACAGCGAGGTCCATCGCCCGCTTAACGTGCTCTACCATCTTGCCATAGGGGCAGAAGTCCTGGTCGGCCTGGGGTTCGTCGTTCTTGACGAAATCGCCGCCTCCGACCCAGAAGTCGTAGCACACCTCGGCGTATTCTGCGGAGGTGAGCCCCATCTTCGGCTTGACAATCGTGCCGAGTATCGGCCGGCCTTGGACGCCGAGATATTTCCTCATATCGTCAAGCGTGTAGCTCGGTCCGTCGTACTGCTCCAGCATGGCCGGGGGGAACCAGACGTCAAGCAGCTTGAGGGCCTCGACCTCCTTCATGCCAAGGACGTTGCCCTGCCTGTCGAAAAGGCGCCAGGGGTAGGCTATCCATACCAGGCTCTTTTTCTGGTCAACCCGGTAGACGAGGGCGTTCATCTGCTTCGAGAATGCCGTCTCGGTATTGACCTTGAAATTGGTTCCGGTCGATGATTCGGCGGCCACCTCCGCAGCTGCCTGCAGGATGTTTAAGGTTCCGCCAGGGACGAGACGGAAGACGCTGAGAAGGTATTCCCCGTTCTGCGGATTCTTGAGTTCGAGGTTCACATAAGCCATCTGCTTGGGATTGAGCGTTTTGAGCAGGTTGTTTTTCGCCATAGATCCACCCGTTTTCGATAACACCCATGCTAGGTTTATATGTTTTTGGGGGTGCTGGCGTATTAGGAATGCACTCTCGTAACCAGACCTGGCGCATTAAAAAGTGCAGGGGAAGATACCCCAGAACCGTTCTGAGAGCAGAGGTTCGAGCCAAACCGCCGACTGAGCATCTGAGACGAGAAGAATATAAAGCTAGGTCGGGGATAGTTTGGATATGGAAAAGGCCCCACGGCCAGGGATTGCAGCTGCGCTTGTTTTAGAGCCATTCGGCATCTATACACCAACGAAAGAACTGATTGCCTTCATCAACAAATCAATCATCGAGCATAGGAAAACACACGGCAAAGATGACCCGTTCGGATTCAGGAATGAGGGCGAGTTGGATTATCTTGTGTACAAGTTGAATAATCATAAGTACAAAACGGATGCTTATCTGGATAATGCCGTCCATGTTTCCTCTGAAATCCTCTTTTATATTGCATGCCGCCATCCCTTCCTGGAAGGGAACAAAACCACCGCATTCTCTACGGCGATTACTCTGTTGGAGATTAACCTCAAACTTTACGTGAATCCCAAGCTCAAAACGAAATACAAGTTATGGAAACCGGCTGACGAGAAGGAATCCGAAACTCAGGGTAAAACTATGGAAATCATAGCCAGTTGGGCCGAAGGAAGCAACCCAAAACCGTTAAAAGAGCGTCTTATCGAGAAGGGGATTCTTGGGAAAACGGGCAGAGAACCGGCCGAACAGGACGTTAAGAAGTTTATTAAATTGTTTTTGAGAGAATATATTGTAGAATAAGTGGAAAATGGTGTTAATATTGACCTCTAAAAAGCCGGAGAAGAAAGAGGTAGAAAGACATGCCTTCGATGCGAAGGCCCTAGTCAAGAAAGTGATTGCAGATTACGAAGGGGTAGTCGATTACTTAGCGAACAAGTGAATACTCTATGGATGTAGTCGAACTGATAATTGTTTTGATTATTCTTGTTATTACTGCGGTCTTGAGTGGGATTGCTGGTTTTTACGTTGGAAAAGACAGTGAAAAGAAAAAACTGTTAAGTAGCGAGTCTGGAGCTGCGCTTGTTAATATTAATCAGCAGATAACGGAGATTAAAGGCAAATTTGAGGAAATCGAAAAGAGCAGATTGGCAAGAGAAACTGCTCAAGAGAGATTACAATTCGAAAAGGACCAGAAGTGGAAACAATACGTCGAGGGGAATTCGAAAGTCCAAGAGGAACGTGAAAAGGGATGGAAGCAAATCATTGAGACCACAGATAAAAAAGAACAGGAACGACTCATCCAGTTACAACAGATGTTATCTCAGATGGGCCAAATCCAAAAATTGCTTTCAGGAACACAATCTAGAGGCGGAGCAGGAGAGAACATCTTGAAGGGTTACTTCCACGACTTAATCAAATCCAATATTATTGAAACTGACATTGTTGTTGGGCATAACCTAAAGGTTGAATTCGGATGGAAACTAGATGACGGAAAATATCTTCCGATAGATTCCAAATGCCACGACATTCTCGACCTCCTTAAAGAGCTTGAAGCTCAGGATCTAGAAGTTCAAAAGAAAGTAAAGAAGAAAATCCAGAATAAAGTCAGCAATAGCATCCAGGAAGTGAAAAAATATCAGAGCCTTTCAAAAACTTGCAGATTGTGTGTGATGGCAGTGCCAAATGCGATATATGACCTAGTACCAGAATTAAGCTCTTATGCCCTCTCGGAGGGGGTTGTCCTAACCGGTTATTCTAATGCTGCTTTTATTGGGTATTTAATTTCTCAGCAGTATAATGCAGATTTGGACAAAGGCGATTTGAAAGAATACGAACATATTGTCCAAGACCTGCTTTCGATTGTTACGCAGATTCATGAGAAAACCGATTCTATAGAAAAGGGGCTCAGGATAATCAAAAATGCTAATGATGAAATCTGTAATGAGGTAAGTAAAGCGAAAAAACTTACTCCTTGATTTTCTTTTATGTGCTGAGAGGGGAACATAGGTTTTTAGTACCAGTTTAGCCGATTACAGTAGAAAGGCACAATAATTTTTCTGTCGTAGTCCCATTCAGACCAATAATGACCTCCCTCGAAAGGCTTGAGCAACGCATAGTGTTGCTTGAAGCAGAAAACGTAAGACTACGGCAGGAAAACAAAGAACTTCGTCAAGAAGTTCAAGAACTCCGTCGTTTACTCAAATCAATAGTCGAACCAGAAAAGAAGCTGCCGTCATTCGTCAAAGAGGATACGCCTCACAGAAACAAGAGGCCGGGGAGGGAAGAGGGCCATGAAGGTGCCTCAAGGCCCATGCCAGAGCACATAGATGAGACGAAGGAGGCTACAATTTGCTGCTGCCCGGAGTGCAGCGGAAAAGTGACGTTCATTGACAACCGCGACAGGATCATAGAGGACGTTATTCCGGCAGAGGTCAAAGTGACGAAAGTAGAGGTTGGCCGCTATTGGTGCAACGGTTGCAAGAAAATCGTTGAGGCGCCAGTCACCGAAGCCTTTCCAGGCTGCAGATTCGGCCTGCGGCTCTATCTGCTTACGACTTTCCTCCGCATGCGACTTGGGATGACGATGGAAAAGATTCAGACTCTTCTTCAAATGTCATATGGGCTGAAAATCTCCAAGGGCGGCATCTCACAGATGCTGGCAAGAACCGCCCTTGAGTTCGGTGGACATTATGCTCAGTTGATTGATGACCTTCGGAGTTCCCCATATGCCAATTGTGATGAAACAGGCTGGCGGATAGACGGGAAGAACGCCTGGCTATGGGATTTCATCGGGAGGATGGTTGCTGTCTATATAATCCATCGCAGCAGGGGCCGTAACGTTCCCAGGAAAATCCTTGGTAAGGATTACGGTGGCACTGTCGGAAGCGACTTCTGGTCTGCATACAACTTTGCCAGCGACAGCCAGCAGAAGTGCCACGTTCATCTGAAGCGCAATCTTCGCGACACGGCTAAGAAAAAGCATCACCGAAGTTCATTCTATCCGTTCAAGAAGAAATTGAAACGGATACTTGACGATAGCCTTAGGATCTGGAAGCGGGAGCC
>JAKEGJ010000003.1 GCA_022627495.1 Microcaldota archaeon | reverse complement strand
CGGATAGCGGACAACGATGTGGCCGTCGTCACCGACGCCATCAACCGTCACCACGTTGCCGTCGCAGGATGACTCGAATCCGACATCGGCCGGCTCCTTGCTGTCATCCTCGTGGTCGCACGAATACTGATAGCCGTAGTTGCCGGCACAGTCATAGCGGAAGCCGGAATAATCATAAATCGGGAAGCAGGTTGCGGGGCAGAAAAAGTCGCACGAGAAGCGGTCCCGGTAGCATGTGGTGTCCATTGGGTTGGGCGTCCCACAGCAGTAGGGTGGGCTGAAAATAACCTCTACATAAGAAAACGAAAGAGGGATTATCAGCATCAATGCCAGAACGTAAATAAATGTCTTTGACATGATTCGAACATTCATTTCAGCTTATTAAACCTATTGATTGTGCCCCGCAAATCCTCAAAATTGAACACGATGAGCCCGGCGGAAGCGGTCATGATTAAAAGCGCGCCCAGATGGACGGGGTAGAGAATGCCTTCGCCGGCGAGGAAGAAGATGGCTGCTCCGAACAGGGCTGCTGCGGCAGCATGCCGCAGGGAATGGCCGCAGAGAAGAATTAGGGCCAATGACCAGGACAACGCAAACAGCGCCAGCGTGGCGTAATATAGGCGGTTGATTATGAATCCCGGGCCGGTATTGATGAACACGCTCCCAATCCCGTGCCAGTCGGATGCGGATTGCCCGTTGTATTCGAAATAGCTGCCGTCAGGATTCGGCAGGACGATATAGGTCGAATTGGAAGGGCCGATGAGGTATTTGAAGGGATGCATTTTCTCGAACGCGCCGTCTTGCCAGATCAATCCGGCGGCCCCGGAATCCACGAGGCTCCAAAACCCCTCCAGGCCCGGGTCCTCAGAGGCGTAGATTGAGCCTCCGGCCAGGTTGTTGCGGAATAGGTAGGCGCTTTCTCCCTCATATACGAGTTCGATGTCGCGGACGCCCCCCCGCCTCTGGAAAAGCCAAAGGTAGTTGTCGTAGATATCATATTGCTTGAAGATGAGTATGTACCGTACGTTCAGGGGCGCCAGTATGCTTGCCGTATCGTTCACGTACTGCCGCTTCTTGAACAGGTACGAAAGGTAGTTGCCCCAGGAATCGCGGGTATCCCCGTACACATTCGCCGTGACAACGGCTGAGGACGTGATGACCGGCTTGGAAAAGAACTGGCTCGCCGGGGTGCCAAGCGTCTTCTGGACTGAATTGAGCCAGGGGTAGGTGCCGTACAGGTAAGGCGGCAGTGCAAGGATGCTGGAATTAACCGGATCCGATTGGATGATGCGTTCGGCCCGGTACCAGTCTTCAGGGTAATTCGTGATGCCGACCTGGCCCTGGAAGCCGAATATGGAATAATCGAACGCAATGACGATGAGCAGGGAGGCGATTAGGAAAACGGGGCTGATGCGGGGGAAAAGCGACCGGATGGAGTGCACCCCGTAAGCGCCCAAAAAGGAGTATGCCAGGCACAGCAAACCGACGAATTTCTGGGAATCGCGGAACAGCATATGCACAGGCACTGCGTTCCCCATGGCGGTGAAAACCCAGGATACCGGGCTCGAGCGCCCAAGGGCAAGCAGGAATGCCGCGAGGAAAATGACTATCAGGGATACGGCGAGGTAGCGCTTGATGCGGAAAAGGTACAAGGCGCCTGCGGCGGACAGCAATACGATGGCGATGAAGAGGATGGGCCATTCGGGCAGGATATCCTTGGTCTGGAAGAAACCGCCCCTCCAGAAGCCGTGCATAGACAGAACAGCGGCCTCCACAGAGAGGCTCCGGTCGGTCGGGCTAAAATCCTGGAGATATGCGGCCGCTGGCGCAGGATTATAGGTCTGCCCGAAAAGCAGTGCCGTGGGGATAATCCAGTAGGAGTTGAGCGCGAGCACGGTGAGGGCGAGGATTAGCGAGGGCTTTAGCAGTTCCGCCGCCTTCCCCAGGCGGAATGCGCGGAAAGAGAAAACAACGGCATATGCAGCCAGGAGCATGATAACCCCGTGCGAGCTGACCGCGGCCGCGCTCGTGGCCAGCGCGACCTTGGCAAGAATGCGCATATCATTGGGGCGGTCCAAAAACTCCATGAACCATGCCAGGGCGATGGGCCAGAGGGAATACGAAAGCAGAAGCGACCAGTGCCCTGCAAGGAAGCGGATGAAGACGAACGGGTTTATCATGTATAGCATTCCGCCGTAAAGGCGGGAGGCGCCGAGTTCGCGGGGCAGGGCGAGATGCATGGAGAGGCCGCACAGCAGGAATATGGAGAAAATCAGGAGCTTCTCTGCCAGTTCCACCGAAACCAGCTCTGAGATTGCAGAAAGGGCCATCTTCAGCGGGAAGTATGCGCCGTATGAACTTGGAGCGAATCCATAGAAATCCCCAAACTGCGAATTTGAGAAGCTGTTTGGGCCGAACTGCATGTCGAGTGTCAGGTAGTAGCCCGGCTCCATAAGGGGCGCCACCAGCGCCGTTGCCAGCGCCAGGTATACCAGCATCTGCAGCCGGTCATCCATCCCGGCCACCCGTCGCATGCTCAAAAGCCGCCACGAATGCGGCGCTGGCAAGGTATGTGAAAGACAGGATTCCGAATGGTTCGGACCGCGCATCCCCGATTGAAAGCGCCAGGGCGGACAGGATGAGGAACAGCCCGGCCAGTGCTCCCAGGAGGGCATGCCTGCCGGGGAACCTCAGGAAGGAAAGGGCCAGGGCGAGGACCGGGGCCAGCGCCAGGGCATATTCATCGCCTGGGCCGGCGTATATGAAAGGCATGGCAAGGAGAAGGGAGGCGGGTATCAATGGAAGAAAGCCTGATCGGGCGGATTTCATGGCAAATCACACTTTTGGAATGGCAGGAATAAAATACATGGCGATTTTTGGCTCAGATCGCGATTACCGGCTCACATAACGATTAGCAGCTCGCATGGCGATTACCGGCTCGCATGCCGAGCGCTCACATGCCGAGCCTGCCAAAGGCATACCCCGCCAAGCCCGCGGCATATTCCATCCCCCGAAGTGCCAGCAGCCCAAGCGTAAGCAGCGGATCTTCACGCATCCGCGAGAGATACTTGGGGAGCGCGGTCCGATGGAACGAAAGCCATGCGCTCGAATCAGAATCCTTGCGGGCAAGGTATGCCGGCAATGATTTTCCGTAGATGAAGGATTTCTGCAGGTCCCGAAGCAGGGTCAGCCCTTCGGTGGAATGGATGAAGCGCCTCGCGGTCCTTCCGATAGTGGATATCCGGGAAATCCGCCAGTGGAGGTCGCGGTCTTCGGCCAGCCTCAATCCGGGGTCATAGCCGCCGACAGCATCGAACGCCTTGCGGGTGAACGCCCTTGCCGCTTCCACGCCCGGGTCGCCAAGGTAAATGCTTTTCTCGAGGCTTTTGCATCTGGAGAGGAACCCCCGGCCCGAGCCCGCCTCGGGGATGATGAGCGCGCCATGGGGCCCCATGGAAACTGCGATGTCCGAGAGCAGGCCGGGCTCCGCCACCATGTCCGAATCCATGGACAGTAGCAGGCGGCCGGACGATTTTGAGAACCCGAGATTCCGGGCAGCCGGCACAGAGCCCTTGAACAGATATACGGAGGCGCCATTCTGCCGCGCGACCTCGACGCTCCGGTCCGAACTGCCCCCGTCCACGACAATAACCTCAAGCCCCAAAAAAGCCTGGCTTGTAAGCGAACGCAGGCAGGGCCCGAGGGTGGCTTCTGAATCGCGCGTCGGGATGACGACGCTGATTTCAGCAGGCATGGGATTCCCTCCCGGTGGACGTTGAAAACGCATATGCGGCCGATGCCGCAAGCCCCAGGATGCCGAGCCCTGCGCCAAGGAGCATCATCCCCTGCGGCTCGAAATAGACCTTGATGCGTTTACTGCCGGTCTCGTTTATCAGGAAAGCGCTGGCCGACCCGAACGACGGTACCGGACGGTACTGCCTCCCGTCCACTTCTGCGATCCAGCCCTTGTTGATATCTTTGGCCATGGACAGGAAGAAGGGGCCGCTGGATTCGGTCTCGAGCGCGTATGTTGTCGGGTCTATGCGCGTATAAGACGTAATCCGGGCATAGGCGCCCCCAGCATCCCCTTCGCGCATCAGGGTGACATGGTCGAGCAGGGCCGCGCCCTTCTTCGGAATCGCCTCCAGGATATGCGGGCCACGCTCCAGATAAACGCTTTGCTCCGCCTCCCGGCCATCTACCTTAAAGGATGCCGGTCCTTCGATGGAACTGCTGATTTCGTATAAGCCCGGGGAAACCACATAGATGATGGAGGAAATCGGAGCCGAGACGTTGATGTACGCGAACGAGGATGAGGAGGCGTTGAGGGAAATGAGTGAATCCGGGCCCTCGAAATCGTTCTTCGCGACCAGCCGGTATATGACGGTCTTTCCTGCAAAAGGATCCGCATCGGCGGATTCGCGCGCAACGTACCCCACATTCAGGGCATTGAACCCGCCCAGATTCAGGATTGTGAGGGTATGCCCGCCTTGAGAAAGCGGGCCCCGGTACACCTCTTCCCAGGAGATATGGTCGCTCTTGTCGCGGGTGACTGTGTAAACGGGCACGTAATCATCAAGGCGAGATGAGAGCATGCCGGCGTGCCTGCCCTTGTAGATGCGGAGGAATACCGAATAATTCCCGGATTCGGGTACGAAAAATTCCGCAGCGGCAGCCGGAGCGCCCTTGGGAACGGCAGGAGCGAGCACGAACCGGCTGATATTGTAATCGAAGCCGTCCGCGGAGGCGTATGCTGAAACATAAAGAATCGCCTTCGCGGCGATTTCGGGGACAAAGAAATCCCTGCTTGCGCTTGAATTGAATGCGCCTGAGGCCTCGAACAGCTTCACTACCGAGAAGGCCTTGCCGCTCTCGTCCATCAGGACTATCGCGGCGCTTGCATTATCGGCGTGCCCGGAAATGGACATATTGACGGTGTAGTAGTAGGACACCGGAAGATCCAGCCGTGCCAGCGCCAGGGACCTGCCTTGCGCGCCTGGCGCGGAGGAGAAAGAAAGCGCGCCCGTCCTGCGTGTCATGTTGTCCTTGAAATAAAACGACAAGTCATCGCCATCCAGCACCCTGGCCTCAGGCTCGTCGGGCATTTCATAATCGAAAGACGAGGAGGTGTAACGGCTCTTGAGGTTATACCCGTATATCGATTCCCGGTCTAGCGTTGAACCCCCGGGCCGCTCCCAACCGTTTGCCGGCGGGAAGGAGAATACCGTGCCGTCTTCCGTGGATGCTATCAGGGGCGAGTTGCTGTCGATTAGCACATGGTCCGCAAGGCCGATGGCCGATTTTGGAAAAGAGGGCGACTGGTAGGGGAAGAGCGCAACGGCCGGAGAATGCCCATTCGGGGCGTCCTGCTGGAGCGAGCGGAGCGCCATGTGGCCGGAATAGCATATGTATGCCGATGGGGATACGGAGAAGGGCACGGAATCGTTTTTCAGGCGATAAAGGGAAAGGAACTCCCCGGAATAGATTTCCGAAAATTGCCCGGGAGAAGCGCCCCGGGCGGGTTTTGGGACTATAGCGTACTGGTATCCCGCATCTGAGAATGCCGCCAGCCCGTCGTAGTCCATCAAAGAGGCGTAGGCATCCAGCTCCGCATTGACATACGACCGCCCGTATGAAATGTCCGCAGGCAGGAGCAGGTAGTTGACCGGTTCGGATGAGAGGATGGCCGGAAAGCCGCCGGGGATGTGCGCGCCCATCTCTGCGACTTCCGATGAATAGCGGGAGGGGACGGATTTCTGCAGGAAGCCTGCGGCATCGCCTGTGAAAAGCGGCCATGAGGACGCCGCCAAAAACATGAGCGCAAATGCGATGGATGCGAAGGCCAGCGCGGCATTGGCCTTGTATAGGTATGCCGACGCCCGCACCATTATGATGAAAAGGAAGAATGGGATGATGTGCAGGAATTTCATCGGAACGCGCATCAGCCAGCCCAGCGGAAGATGGAATTCGAAAGCCTCATAGATGCCCGGGAACGGGGCCTGGGAGCCTTTCGCGAAGAAGATGAGCGCGGTAAGTGCGATGAGGGCCATGACGCTCCACTCGCTCCGCTCATATATAGCGAAGCATATGAGCGCCCCCGCAAGGACGGCGGCCATCGGGTAATACGCGCCGCCCATAGGGTATGAGTAGGGCAGATAAGGCCACCAGAAAGAAGAGAAATCCAGCAGCATCGGCTTGGGCAGTTCTGCCACGCCGGAGAACATGTCCAGGTCTGTTTTTGTCGGAATGGAGCTGGCACCGGGAGCCGCGCCGGCATCGTAGAGGCTGAGATACGGGAGCAGGACGAAGAGGGTGCAGGAAAGCAGGACTGCGGCGAACAGCGCCAGGCTTCCGGCCATGCGAAATGCCTCCTTGCGCCGCAAAACGAGCGCGGGCGCCAGGGCCGCGAACGCAACAGCCATGTAGAGCGCGCTGTGCACCACCATGAGCAGCATGAACGATGCTGCCAGTGCGGAAGCGAAAACATGTTTGCGGGAATGGCTGGTGAAACCGATGTATAAGAGGAGGAAGAAGAGGGGGTACGCGGCATAGACAAGCATGGGGTAGAAGCTGAGGATGAGCTGTGTCGTGATGGGGTTGACGACATAGAACAGCGCGCCTGCTGCGGCGATTATGGTGCGGGCGCCATCAGGGACGCCCGCGTCTTCCTGCACTTTCCGGGCCGCCAGGTAGGCGGCGAGGAAGGCGAGGAAGATTGGCACGGGAAATTTAAGCGTCTCGAAGATGTCATCCGGGATGATGAGGTTAATGATGTGGATGGGGATGCGCTTCTGCATGTCCAGGTCAGGGACGCCGCTGTTCTTCATCAGGCTGAAGAAATACTCGCGGTATGCGGCTGTGGCGAGGACGGGCTTTTCATCGCGGTATTGGAAATAGCCATCGCTGGATGCGCCACCCCAGGTCATGAGCAGGGACAGCAGGGCGAAAACGAGAAGTATCAGGGCATTGCGCTTGTCCAATCCCATCCAAAAAAACATGGAGGCTAGGTTTTAAATCAGATGCCGGGGCGAATCAAAGAGAGGAGAGGAAATCCTCAGCAGCCTTTTTCCAGCTGAAGCCTGATGCGTAGCGCATGGCAGAATCCGAGAGGCGCTCGAGCCGCTCATTGTCAGACAGGAGCCCGGCCGCCGCAACGCCCATCGCCTGCGAATCGCCGCTCTGCACAAGCATCCCGTTCACGCCATCCCTTATGCTGTCCCTGAGCCCGGGCACGTCATAACCGATTACCGGAGTGCGGCAGGCGTTCGCTTCCAGGACAGTGAGGCCCCAGCCCTCGCGAACCGCAGGGAACAGCATCAGGCTGGCCCGAGAAAGGAGCCGGGATTTCTCAGCCTGGCCAACCCGTCCGAAAAACTCCACGGATGCCCCCAGCCCGAGGGCTTGCGAGCGCCGTCTTAGCGCGCCCTCCTGCGGCCCGCTGCCGGCTATCCAGAGCCTTGATGCCGGGAAGCGGGAATTGACTGCACGGAATGCTTCCAGCGCGTGGTCCACCCGCTTGGACTTTGTCAGCCTGCCAAGATAGATGACCGCGGGGGGGTTATCCTTCCCGATATCGGCGGGCGTGACATCCGCAGCGCCATAGATTATTCTCACGTCCCGGAACCCCAGCTTAAGAAGGTCATCGCGTGTCGATGGGGATGGCACGAATGCGGTGAGGTTGCGGTAAGGCGAAAGCATCGCATCCTCAAGATGGTACCCGGCAAATGCCGCCGGAGATGGCAGCGCAGAAAACCAGTTTTCGCGCGTAAGCTGGAATATCAGGGGGACCACCCGCTCCCTGGCGAATAGGGGGGTGAAGAAGGGGATGCCGTTCACCGTGTCCACGATGAGGTCGAACCTTCCGCGTATATGTTTCCGGTAGCAGAAGAGCGATTTGGGATATATCATGTATTTTCCGCCGTACCGCACATGGTCGATACCATCTATTCTAGAGCGCGCGGAGGCCCCCGGGTAGGATGAGCAGAACAGGACGGGTTCGTGCCCCATCTTTGCGAGGGAGCGCATGAGCATGTGGATGTAGACCTCTGCCCCGCCCGCCGCCGGATGGCGGATGTCGCGCCAGTTGAAGAACGCGATTTTCAAAGTGCATCCCCCGCTCCGCTCAAACCGTAGCGGTACAGATGCCGCCCCACCCGCAGCCAGGACAGGAAGGAGACGGCGATGTAGGAAAGGAAGGCCAGCTGGAATGCCAGCAGGGATGCCGCGAAAAGGAAAAAACGGAGAATGGCGGGCCTTCCTTCCGAGAGAACGCGGAGCTCGCCGTTGGAATCGATGAAATAGCATGCCGGAGGGAGCAGGGCGAACGGGTTTGAATAGAATTTTGAATGCACCACAAGCACCAGAGGATAGCCATGCACCGCCGAGCCCAATAATTCCAGTATGAGGCCCGCCAGCAGCCGGAATCCCGTGCCTTGAACCTCCACTTCTTTCCGGCATGATGCCCTTAGCGAAGGAAGGAGGCTTTCAATGTTGCCGTCCCGGAGGGAGGGGGTTCGGACGAGCCGGGCATGTTTTTCCCCTTCCGAAAGCCGGACCATCGGCATATGGGGGTATTCCGGGAGCTTTGCGCTTTCCATGTCCCTGTCCCTGAACAGGCTTAGGGAGAGGAGCCTTCGGAAGAGGAGCGAGAGGCATTTTAATCGGAGCCTGAAACGGCCGGGCTCATCCGCCAGTGTCAGCGGAAACATGGAGAAGAACGCATGCCCGAGGAAGCCGGGTTCCGTGATTGGCAGGAATGCGTAATTGCGCAGGCCGTAAAGCAGGCGGCCGGGCCCTTTCCATCCTGCCGGGGCGAACCTGTGCCTGACTTGCACATCGTTTAGGGTAACGACCTTCGACCCGCCCCTCACCATCCTCGACATGAGCTCGTATTCCTGAAAACCGAAGAAGAAGGGCAGGTAGGTCAGGCCGAATTTTTCGAAAAGCGACCGGTGGGCCGCGCCATACCAGTCCATGACCTGCATGGCTGATGCGAAACAATCCTCCCTGGGGAGGAAAAGGGCATCGGGACTGGCAAGGCAGGATTGTTCCAGTCTTTCGATGAGATTGGCGCTTATCGGGCGGCAACCCACATCAGCCTGTATTATCGTGCGGAATTTTTTCTTCAATGCATAGCCCTGGCCCGCATAAGAGGCTGCGGCTTGGCCGAGGCGGCTTTTTTCACGCAGGAGCACCAGGCCGAACGGGCAGTCCCCGGGCAAATCCTCCATGGCTATGACGGGGCTGATGACAATTACGGTGAAATCCCTGCTCGTTTGCTTTTCCAGGAGCCTCAGGTGCTCCAGGAGCTCTTCCTTCTCACCAAGGACCGGCATCAGGATGGCGCATGCGCCCCGGATTCTTTCGACAGGGATGTTCGAAACCAGATTTTCGCAGGGCCGCCCTTCATAGAGCCATCCGGCGTTTTCCTTCAGGTCCACATAGGTTCGAGGCATGAAAAAGTATATAATGTGGCACATGGACAACTAATCCGATGGCCTTGGGGAAGATAAGCGTGATAATCCCTGCGCACAATGAGGCGAGGGTGCTTCGGACAAATATCCTGCGCATTGAGCGCGAGTTGGAGCGCTTAGGCCGTGATTTCGAGATAATAATCAGCGAAGACGGAAGCACGGACGGAACCGTCGAAATCGCAAAGGCCCTCGAAGGCGGCAGGATACGGGTCCTGAATTATTCAAAGCGGCTTGGAAAAGGCTCCGCGATAATGAAGGCCGTCAGCGAATCTCGCGGCGATATCGTCATATTCATGGATGCCGACCTTGCTTCCGACCTTGAGAACATCCCCCAGATCTTCGATTCGATTGACGGGGGGGCGTCATTGGTCATCGGGAGCCGCTATGTCAAAGGTTCCGAGTCGAAAAGGAAGCTGGTGAGATGGGTGGCAAGCAGGAGCTATAACTGGCTTGTGCGGATTCTGCTGGGCTCGCGCCTCAGGGACCACCAGTGCGGATTCAAGGCATTCAGGAAATCCAGCGTCATGCCCATTGCAGGCGAGGTGACGGACGGCCGCTGGTTCTGGGATACCGAGCTGCTAATCCGGGCCCAGCGCAGGGGGCTCATAGTGAAGGAGATGCCGATAAAATGGGAGGAGTCCCAGGATTCCAAGTTCGACCTCCTAAAAGACACATGGCACATGGCCGCCAGCCTCGCCCGCTTCAAGATGAAAGAAGGCTGATCAGCCGATTCCGCATCTGGCAATAGAAATTACGGCCCCCACCAGGGGCTCGGGCAGGCGCATCTTGTTCATGCCTTTCTGAAGTAGGGAAACGTCCTCCCTGCCAAAGCACTTTAGCGCAAGGGCCAGAAGGGCGAATATTGCTCCGGATGCAAGCGCCCCCAGGGCCAGAAACGCAAGCGAGAGGGCCTTCGCCGCGTATTGCGATTCCGCGATTGTGCCCGGGAAAGCCAGGGCGAACGGATTGAAGACGGATTTGGACAATGCCATAACCGCCAATGCCATAATGGCGCAGAGCACAAGCCTGATGAACGACGGGGGGTATGCATAGCCCATCAGCTTTCCAGCGTAATGGGAGTTCATGGCAACGATGGCGATTGCGCTTGCGGCCATTGCGATTGCCGCGCCCATAATCCCGTAATGCGGGATGAGCAGGAGGTTGAGGGCGAGATTGATCAGGCCGGATACCAGGCTGGTCATGAATGTAAGGCGGATTGCCCGCATGGATGCGAGGGAGAGCGAAAGCATCGCTGAAATCGAACGGATGGCCATTGCGATGCAGATGATGGAAAGCGCAGCGCCCCCCCACGCGTAGGATGAACCATAGAACGTGCCGAGCACCTCTTCCGAATAGACTGCGATGGCGATTGCGAGCGGGATTGTGAGGAAGAACGCCCACCTCTGGGACGTGCCTGTTACATCGCGCATCTTCCCGCGGTCATCGTTCCCGTATAGCTTCGCCATAAGGGGCAGGAATATCGAGCCTATGGCGCTGGAGAAAATCAGCGTCACTGAAGACAGGGAGACCGCGATGGAGAATGTCGCGACCGCCAGTGTGGCATCAGACGCGCTCAGATACCCTATCATGAGCCGGGTGACGGATGATATCGCGAGGTTGAAGGACTGGAGCATGCCAAGCGCGATGCCGAAAGCCACGATTTCGCGCAAGAACTCCCTGGGCGCGAACCATCCCCGGCTTGGCGGGTAATCCCTGAGCTTCCCCAGAGACAGGAACGAAGACGCCAGGGTGCTGACCAGAACGGAGAGGATGAACCCGATTATCAGCGCGGCGGGCGTGGGGCCGAGCATCCCGATGAGGGCGGATGTGAAAACCAGCTTCGCCAGGTTCCCGGCATTCTGGGATATCTGCTGCCCCCTCATGTCGCGCCGCGCCTGGAGGAAAGATGATGATATCTTGTTCCAGTTGGCCAGGAGGATATGGACCGCCAGCAGCCTTATCAGATTGGCGAGCCGGCTGTCGTCATATGCCGAGCCTATGAGATCTGCCGACACCCAGAGCACAATCATCAGGATGACGGCGCTGGCCGTGACAGCGGCAGCGCCAGATTTGAGGAGCAGGGGGATTTTCCCGCGCTCATTGCGCCCTTCATAGAACGGGATGTAGCGGCCAAGCGAATTGCCAAGGCCCAAATCGCCGATGACTGCGAATAGGGAGACCGCGCTGAGGGCGAGATAATACAGCCCAAGGTCATCAGGGGACACCGCCCATGCAACAACGAGAACGTAGAGAAAGGAAATCAGGCTGAAAAGGAGATTGCCGGCGATGTTCCAGACACTGCCTTTGGCGACCTCTTTCGAGGCGTCCGGCACATCGTCAACATATCCCATCTGGAAAACCAAGAGCGCATCGCGCCGATTCTTCTTTGAAATAGGAAGATCCGCCCGCTACGGGGCGTACGGAAATGGCAGACAAGGATTAATTAAGATTGGTGGAGGTGGATGGCATGGATTCTCGGGGCGATGGAGCTGCGGGGGATTGGCAGGCTACGGCCTGCCGGGAGGGACAGGGTTCATGAGGGCGCCTGCGCAGGAAGAAATCGCGGAGATGCTGCTTGACGGGCGGGGCGGAAAGAGAAGGCGGGCCGCATTAATCATCCCTTCCATGGGCGGCCGCGACGCATTAAGGGAGCATATCGAAGCCCTCGGAAGGCAGACGTCGGGGGATTTCGACGTTTTTTTCGTATATGGCGCCAATGAAGCGCTTGAGCCGGCGCCCGGATGGATGAAGTCGGTGCATCTGCGCGAGCGGAAGAGGGTGGGGCCAGCAGGTGCATTCTATATAGGGCAGAAAGCCGCACTTGAAGAGGGGTATGGGCTGGTTATCCTTGCAGACAGCGATGCGCGCCCGGAATCGGAAGACCTGATTGAAAAGCTTATTGAAACGGCGTCATCCGGATCGGTTGCCATGCCCATGGTCGATTATCGGCCATCCCTGAAGCCCCAGAAAGGCGGGCTGATCAACCACTACGGCTGCATCCCGAGAGCGGCGTTCGAGAAGGCGGGCCTGGCTTTCCTGCCAATCATCATGGGCGGGGAGGAGCTGGAGCTTCTCGACCGCATCAGGGAAGCGGGATTTGGCGTCAGGATTGTGGACGCCCTGGTTTCGCATCCGAAAAGGATGCCGCTCCCCATCACCCCGGCATCGACGCTCTACCATTACCAGCGCGGCCTTGCCGGGGGAAAAATCCTGAGGGGGAGGTTTCTTGCCGCTTACCGTGCCATCGCATCAGACATGCTCCTTGGCTCCGCGTTCCTTTGCCTCGGAAAGGCACGGCTCGCCGGCACATTTTTCATGGCGATGTGGGGCGCAAGCGGGCTGGAATTCGGGTTCAGGAGCGGCATCCATGAGCATGAAGACGCCGAACCATCGGCCTGCGATTCCCAGCCCCGCAATCGGATGGTTATTGATTATAAGGCAGGCATCCCGGTCGCTGAGGATTTTTTCGAGCGTGCCCAAACGAAAGGGTTGGGGGGATGGGCGGCCTTGAGGGCAGAGTGGGCGGCAGGATTCATAAGCGGGGCCCCAAAGGCATTCGGCAGGGACATAACGCTGGAAGGGAGAGGCAGGCCTGTCCTGG
Source organism: Microcaldota archaeon (assembly GCA_022627495.1). Classification (GTDB taxonomy): domain Archaea; phylum Micrarchaeota; class Micrarchaeia; order Anstonellales; family Bilamarchaeaceae; genus Bilamarchaeum. Next base: position 145,164 of record JAKEGJ010000003.1, on the reverse strand, counting down.
ACCTCCCTCTGATTTTCCTGTCAAGAAGCGCGTGCATTGAATGGGCAGGAAAGCGCCACGCCATAACGCGCAATCGGGGGTTCGCTGCCATATCCGCATCGTGCGCGGCGTTCGCCCTCATCGCGCCGTTTGCGATGGGCGTTTCGGCCCTGCTCCTCTTTCGCGGGGTTATCGAAAAATTATTTTCAGGCAAATCAAGCGACGGGTACGGGCTTCCGGAGTTAAAAGTTCAATCCGCAGAATAGCCCCAGGATGCGGCCGAACCGGCCAGGAGGCCGATGCTCTTTCCGGCCTTCGCCCGCACGATTGGCACCTGGGAGGATATCGCATGCGCCAGCTCTTCCCTCCGCTCCACGCAGGAGAGTATGGCGCTTATGACCGAATCGTCCAGCTCGCTCGCATGCGCATTGCAGGACCCCCCGGCCAGCATGCCAGAGATTTCTTCGAGCTTGAATTCCCAGCCGATGGCGAAGAAGGGGGTGGATGAGAGGCTGCCGAGGACGATGGGATGCATGCGCGATGATACGAGGAATGCGGCGGTGGAGAGCCTCCGGGCGATTTCAATCGGCGGCTCTGCGCTCTTGACGAAGGATGCCTTGCCTTTCAGATGGGCCAGATGCCTGCGGTGGAAGCGCACGTCGTCCGGAGTCGTGGGGAGGAATTCCGCCGCGTACCCTTTTCCGGCCAGGGCGTCCACAAGCTTTTCGATGAAGCTTAGGTAGCGCTCCCTCTGAGCCCTGTGCCGGTATGTCCATTCGCGGACGCAAATCAGGGCTTTCCTGCTGCGCCTGGCCCGGTTTGGGGAAGGCAGAGCGAATGCGGCGTCAGCTGTCACATGCGCCCCATGCACTCCTATGGATTCCAGGTTCCGCAGGGAGCCCCGCTCCCGAAGTATTATGAGGTCTGCGCCGCTTAGGATTAGGCGCGAGAGCGCCCGGCTTATCCATCCGCCGAACGGCCCAATCGAATGCGCATAAAGGGCAAGCCGCTTTCCGGCCAGTTTCGCCGTAAGAAAATCCGAATAGGGCCGCACGTAACCGTAATCGTCAGATATGTATCCGCCGCCCATGCTTACGACGATGTCCGCGCAAAGGAAGTCATCCATGGGCTCCCTCTTTCCTGCAATGCATGCGGATGGGCGTCGTCCGAAAATGCGATAGGCGATGGCCCGGATGAGATTGCGCGCAATCATGACAGGCACTCCGATGAATTGCCTCGCGCCCGGAGGGGAGGCGTCATGGTCGTATGTCGGGATGAGCGAGTGCCGGAAAGCGACGCCATCTGCGATGACGGCCCGGGCTGCGGCTTCCGGGTCCGAGCAATGGACCGTGATGGAAGCCTTCGGAAACGCTTCCCGGATTTGCAGGAGCATCGAGTGAAGAATCGCCGCGTCGCCCATGTTCGTGCTGTGGAATCCGGTGATAAGGATGCTGCGGAGGGGCTTTTTCCCTGAAACGGGACTCTCCTTGCGGTCATCCATCTGCGCCACCCATTCCGAAATCAGGCTTGACCTTGGATACGACAGACTGTATCTTGCCGGAGCGGCCGCGGGGCAGGTCATCCACGATTTCGATGGATATCTTCATATCCTCGGAAAGCGATTTTTTCAGGTTGCGCATTATCTTCTGCTGTGCGCCCCTGCCCAGCGTGCCGGATGGGACTATCCGGAGCTGGAGCCGCCCCGGTTCTGGCTGGAATGCCTGGTAAAGCCTGATTTCCGGAACCGGCCTCAGGCAGAGGTCCACGAAGCGGGGCGAGCGCACCTTTCCGGATGGCAGCACGATAAAATCATCGTTCCTTCCCTGGATTGGAAGAAGAGTCTGTGTATTGCGGCCGCACCTGCATTGGCCCCCCAGCGCGGCGCGGTCGCCTATACGGTATCGTATGAAAGGCATGACGCGCTTCCAGAGCGGCGTCAGGACGACCTCCCCGAATTTCCCATGCGGAAGAGGCTCGCCGTCCGGGCCGATTATCTCTACGATTATGGAGTCCGAATGGATGTGCATGCTACCCCGCTCGCACTGCCATGCTATCCACGAGGTCTCGGTTGAGCCGTAGAAATCGCGCAGGTCGCAGCCGAACGACGAAGCGATTATTTTCCTCGAAGCGTCCGACAGCAGTTCAGCGGATGAGAACACCTTGGCCACCCGGACCCCGTAATTGCCCTGCATGTTCGTGAGGGCGATGGGGGCGAGGTAGGATGGATAGCCATGCAGGACGTCAGGCGACATCCTGCGGAGCTTTTTAAGATTCACGGAATCGTCATCGTAGAAGGAGAGGTATTCCCTCCGGAAGAGGCCGAGCTTCTGTGCGAACCTGGGCTCGAGCCGGTAGTATGTGTGGTGCGCCTGCCTTTGAAGGGGCCTGACCCCGCATTCGGTCAGCTGGTGGTATTCCAGCGCGAGCTTCATGTCTGATTCGCGGCCGTCCTGGAAAACCGACACCGGCATTCCCGTCGAGCCGGATGTCGAGATTTTTTCAAGCGGCCGCCCCCTGAAAGAGTCTGACAGGAATGAATCGGGATTGGAGCGCAGGGATTCCTTGGTCGAAAATGGCAATAGCGCAAGGTCGTCCATGGAGCGGAATCGCAGGCCCGCCTTGCGGTAATGCGGGACGTGGGCGGAAGCGTACGCGCAAAGCCGGGCTAGGGATTCCTCCTGCCGCAAGGCCAGCTCATCCGGGCTATTTCGCTCGCTCTGTTTCATCCGGAGCATGTGAAGCCCGGCCCGGATCACGTCCGCCATGATTATTGGTTCCTCCTGCTATTGCAAATAATGTTATCGTGCGACATGTATTAAACCGTTCCCGGCGCCAGGCGGCCCGCCCCCGAGCCCCATCAGATTACATCCGGACCATTTTCGAGACGAAGTGCGCAAGCTTGCCGTGCTTGTTCCTTGGGATGTGGTCTGTGAGCTCGACGCTGACGGGCAACTTTTCCGGGAGAGTGGATAGGAGGGCACTTACCACTTCATTTTCCGGGGGAGGGGAAGAACGGTCGGTTGGGACGAGCCTGACAGTTATCTCCCCCGAGCGCTCCTGGACGATCTGGAATTGCGATATGCCCCGAATGCGGCGCAAATGGACGTTGGAGTTCGTGCCCCAGTACGCCCTGCCGCTGGGAAGGCGGATATAACCGTTCTCACGGCCTTTCACATATGCCAGGGTCTTCGATGCGCGCCCGCAGGGACAGCGGCCGCCGAACGCCGCTACGTCGCCGATGCGGTATCTGATGAAAGGCATGCACCGGCGCCAGAGGGGCGTGAGGAACACAGAGCCAGGTTCGCCGCGTTTTACCGGATTGCCGTCCTGGTCAAGTATCTCGACAATGATTGAGTCCGATTGGACGTGCAGATTCCCCCCAGGGCATTCCATTGCGATAACGCTGGTCTCCGCCGCGCCGTACCGTTCGAAAACGCGGCAGCCGAAGGACCGCATCGCGGATTCCCGAATCTCCGAATCAAGCGGCTCTGCGAATGAGAAGAGGAGCCGGAATCGCGTTTCCCGGCCCTCCCTGTCGTTTTCCAGGGAAAGCGGGTGGAAGAGCGTGGGATTTGAAAAAAGCGCCGCAGCGCCGCTTTTCCTTAGCGCTTCGAGCGCCGCTGCGGGCTTTAACCGCATATCGACATACCTGCACCTGAACATGCCGAGCGCCTCCAGCGGATGCGGGGGGTATGCGGCGTATGTCAAATGGGCCTGGATATCGAAGGGGCGAAGCCCTGATTCCAGATACCCGAAGTACCGCAACGCGATGAAATAATCCCGCTCATCGGCATCGAAATATAGCCGGAGAGGCATGCCTGTCGAGCCGGAGGTGAATATCCGAATCAGGTTTTCGCATCGAAAGCGGCGGCTTATGAAAGACTCGGTAGCGCCCTGGACCGCCGCCTTTGTCAGCGTGGGGATTGCGCCCAGTTCATCCATCGACCGGATACGCGCTCCGGATAGCCGTTTGTAGGCGGGCACGTTTTCCGATGCGTAGGCGAGCAGCCCGTTAAGGCGCTCCAACTGGATTTTTTCAAGTTCGTCTGCATCCTTCCGCGAATTGGAGCGGAAGTCCAGGATGCGTTTGGCAATGTTGGCGACGCGAGACATATCAGGACCCGGCCCCACCGCTTTGCGCCGGCCCGCCCGGACACTTCGAGAGGATGTACCTGTGCTTTCCCCCGGCCCCGGGCCGTATCCTGTCTGCTGTTTTAATGGAGATTTGCAGCTGCTCCTGGAGAACGGCGTTCATGCCGTCGGCTATTTGGACATAATCCGCATCCCCCATCGCACCGGAAGGGACGATTACGACATCGACATGCAGGTCTTTCTGCTGGATAATCTGGAACTGCAATACGGATGGAATCGCCTTGAGGCACCGTATCAGCGTGATTCCGGGCACCAGCCTGCCGCTGGGAAGCGTGATGTAGTCGTTGCATCGCCCTTCCAGGTTTTCCAGGACCTGGCCCCCCCGGCCGCACCCGCATTTTTCGCCGAGGGATGCGGTATCCCCGGTCCAATACCTTATGAATGGCATGGAATGGCGCCAAAGCGACGTGATGATTATGTTGCCCTTTTTGCCCAGTGGAAGCGCGTTCCCTTCATCGTCCACGATTTCGACTATGGCCGAATCAGGGTGCACGTGCATGCTCCCGTTCGGGCATTCCCAGCCAACCCACCCCATCTCGTTCAGGCCGTAGAGGTTCCGTACCGGGCATTGGAACGAGGTTTCGATGCAGCGGCGCATTGCCGGAGTTAGCGTCTCGGAATGGGAGAATGCGCATCTGAGCCGGAGCGGGCGGGATTCGGAGGCATTCCGGACGGCTAGAAGCGCGAGTTTGGACGGATAGGAGTCGGCCATCGTGGCTCCGCAGCTGCGGATAAGCTGGAGAAGTTCGCCTTCCCGCATCTCCGTAGAGCCCAGCGCGAAGCGGTAAAGGCCCCACTTCCTTGCAAGGCCGATGTGCCCGGGTGCAATTTTTATATGCATGAGCGTATCCAGCGGGCCGAAGCCGTTCTCCAAGAAATGGAAGTGGCCGAGCGAGTAGGAATAGACCGCCTCTTCCTTCGAATAATAGAGCGCCATCGGCTCCCCTGTCGAACCGGAGGTGAGTATGCGGGCAAGCTCACCCTGCCCGAATTCAGCGCTCACAAAGCTCATCGGCTCTGCGCGCATCGCCTCTTTATGGGTTATCGGCAGCTGGCCGAGGCCGTCGATGTGACGGATGTCCCGAAGCGGATTCGCCCGATAATGGGGGACTTTCGAGTTTGCGTACTGTATGATGCGCGCCAGCATCCTCCCCTGAAGGGACCGTATCTCATGTTCCGGCTTTCCCAGGATTATTTTCTTATATAAAGCTGCGGGAATGCTGTGCAGGAAGCTCCTCATGGACGGCCTCCGGGTTCCGCCCTGCCGCTTCCGGCAGGGCCTGCGGCCGCTTCCGCCCCCCTGCCCCGCATGATGCGCATAAGGCCGGAATAGAACCGCGTGAACGATACGATGAAGGGCTCGATGGGTATGAGATTCAGGGGGTGCGGCTTCAGCTCAATCTCGTAGAAATGGAACGAGAAGGAGCCTTTGTCGCGGTGGTTGAAGAAGGGCTGGAATCTCGCGCCGAACCGGGTATGGAAGCCGATGGCTTCCGGCGTAGAATATCCGAACACCTTGCGGAAGCCGCGGCGCCTCGCTTTATCGAGAATCGCAGACCTCAGTATCGAGCCGACATTGACCCCGCACCTGCCCCGCTGGTAGGCGCTCCGGACATAAAGGCTCCGGCTGTAGCTGCTCCCGACAAGCGAGTTGATCCACCGGTCGGTTATGGATGCCACTCCGGCGATTTCTCCGCCGGGCTTCTCCTCAGCCACCAGCACCACCCCGCCATACTCCAAATCCGAGAGTATCTCCTCGTCCGCCCGGCTGATCACCCGGTCCACCAGTTCGTCCGGGTGCATCCCTCCGCGGCTTTTCCTGAGCGAATCGTATGAATCACGGAAAACATCCGCAAGATGAATGCGGTCCTCCGGCCGGCATTCGCGCACGATTATCTCGATGGTCATGGCTTCACCCGTTCGCGGGATATCACCGTAGCGATTTTTCCCGTCCGCCCCCTTTTTATGGAATCAACCTTCTCGAAATCTATTGAAACGCTTTCACCCAGGCACCCGCGCAGGATGATGGCTTCGATTTCTTTCCGTGCGGCCATGCTGATGTCCCGGCCGTTGGGGACATACTTAAGCACGAGGTGGGACGCTGATTCCTGGATTAGCTGATAGGCCCGCAGCTCGCTCTTTTCCGAAAGCGAGTCTATGAACGATGCAGAGCGCAATTTACCGCTCGGAAGGACGAGCAGGTCGTCTTTGCGCCCTTCTATCTTATCCAGCGTGGGAAAGCCACGCCCGCACGGGCAATCCCGTCCAACCCTTCCGCGGTCCCCTGTCGAATACCTTAGGAGCGGCATCATATGGTTTATGAGGCTCGTAACCACGATATCTCCGGATCCTTTCGTTACCGGGTTCCCCCCATCATCGATGATTTCAACGATGCAGGTGCTGCTGTTGATGTGGAGCTTATGCTCCTCGGGACACTCCCAGGCGACAAGCCCGGCTTCGTTAAGGCCGTATTGGTCGAAAACGCTGCATCCGAACGAGCTTGATATCGCCCTCCGATCACGCGGCGTCAGCATCTCGCCGGTGCAGTAAGCGGATTTCAGCGACATCCCCCTGCCTTCGCTGAGGTTGGCATGGGCAAGCGAAGCTATGACCGATGGGAAAGAGCTGACAATATTGGCATTCGAGCGGGCCATGCGCTCCAGCGCCTCGGCCTCGTCATCGAATATGGAGAGGGGCAGTTCCCTGAAGATGGTCCCCCTCCGCAGCGGGTGGACGATTGAGGGGCGCTCATAGAGCGTGGCCATTACGTCGAACGGCGTCCGTCCGAATTCTGTCGTCACTGCGTAAGTCTGGGCCACCCGATAAGCCAGCGCCTGCCCGTCCAGATAGATGCGGAGCGGCTCCCCCGTCGAGCCGGACGTCGTCAGCTCGGTATGCCTTCCGAGCGGCTTTCCGGGATTGAGGAATGATGCGGGAGAGCGCCGCACGTCGCTTTTGCCCAGGATAGGCGCGGACGCGAGCGCCTCCATCGGGCTCCCACTGGCGGACATGCCGCAATAAGCCTCGCCAGCGTAAGCAGGGACATTGCGGCTGGACTTGAGAAGCGCCCCGAGCCGCCGCTCCCTGAGTTTTTCAAGGCCGTCTGGATGCATCCACTGCTCGCCTTTGGCAGATGCGAGATGGCGCAGCAATGCAAGGATGTCCATGCCCATAGCATCACGAGTGCTGGATAGTCATTTTAGATGGTTCGGTCGGCAAAGCGGAATGAACTGCCGAGTTTTTCCGCTGCTCTCTTTCCTGATGCAATCGACCTGCTCGAACTCCACGGATACGTTTTCGTTGCGGCATCCCCTGCGGAACAGCTCAATGACACGCTCCCTTGCCTTTGCGTGCAAGCCTGCAGAGGAAGCATAACGGAATACGATGAGGTTTTCGCTTTTCTGCTCGACCTGGTGGCGCGGGATGCCGTCGATGTAAGCGATCAGGTCCAGGAAGCGCGCCGCGATCTTGTTTCCGCTCGGAAGATGCAGGAAATCGCCGCTGCGGCCTTCGATGCGCCCAAGGACCGGAAGCCCGCGCCCGCACGGGCAGTCTTCACCCCAGCATGCCCTATCCCCGACCCGGTAGCGCAGAAAGGGCATCGCAAGGCTTTCAAGGGAAGTGACGATGACTTCCCCCACACCCTTTTGCAGGGGCTTGTCCTGGTCCGAAACTATCTCAACTATTGATGACGGGTGAACATGGAGACTGTGCTCTTCCGGGCACTCGAACGCCACAGAGCCTGTTTCTGTTGTCCCGTAATGGTTGAATACCGGGCATGAGAAGGAAGACGAGACCGCCTTCCGCGTTCCTGGACAGAGCTGCTCGCCGGTGCAGTAAACCGCCTTGAGAGCGACCGGACGCCCCGCTTTGTCGTTGATTTCCGCCATAAGTGCCATGGTGGACGGATGCCTGCCCAAAATATCCGGCTTCATTTCCCGTATCCGGGAATAGTTGCTTTCCTCGCGCTCGAAAAGCGAGAGGGATTCGTGCCGAAAGACGCCTGCGGCGGCAAGGAGGGGGCTCTGGACATGGGGGCGGGAGGTTATCTCCACCAGCAGGTCTTTTGGCGAGCGCCCGAATTCCGTGGTCACGGCAAAACCCGTGGCGATGCGCCAGGCCTGATTGTTCCTGTCCATGGAGATTTTTACCGTATTGCCGCTAGAGCCGGACGTTGCGGCGTTAGTCAGTTTCGCCGCGCCATAAGCCGGGTCCAGCATATCCGCATTGTTTGTTATGACAAAATCCCGCTCAAGGATGGGGATGGATTGCAGGCAAGAGAAAACGTCGCGGGTGCCCGCACCGCCCCGCCGCCCATCGCGCCGGCGATAGGCGTTTGTCCGATATGCTGCGGCCAAAACCCCCTTCAGCTTGTGTCTCTGGTATGACTCAAGCTTATGGCGCGGATACCACTGGACCCGCTTGAATTCGAGAAAATGGCGCAATATGTCGATAAGCAGGGCATCACCTTCCGCAGGCTGCGGCCCCTTTCCGCACGTTGGATACGACAGTGCTGATTTTTCCTGATGTCGGGTGTCGGAGGGAGGATACGCGTTCGAATTCGACGCGCACCGGTTCGCCGAGGCACCCGCGCCCGACCCTCCGTTTGACTTCCTTTGCCGGTTCGCTGCCCAAATCCCCATTTCCGCAATATCTGAAAACGAACAGGTCCTCAGCCTGCTGGACGAGCTGGTAGGCGAGGATGCCGGGGATATCATAAAAGATGTCGAATGCGACCGAATTCCTACGCTTCCCGCTTGGCAGGGTTATCACGTCATTGGCGCGCCCTTCGATTGTTTTCAGCACCGGCAATCCCCTGCCGCAGGGGCAGCTCTTGCCCCAGCTTCCCCGGTCACCGATTGAATAGCGAAGAAGGGGCATGGCCCGGTTGTGCAACGAGGTGATGAGGATGTCCCCGGTTCCGCTTTGCACGGGTTTCCCTTTGCCGTCCACAATCTCAATGATGCAGGATGTGGAATTCACATGCATGGAATTCTCTTCCGGGCATTCCCAGGCGATTGTGGAGAATTCGGTCGCCCCGTACTGGCTCATGACGCGGCAGGAGAAAGAGGATTCTATGTGCCTGCGCGCGCCCGTTGAAAGCGTTTCTGAGCCGCAGAACGCCTGGCGCACATGAAGCGGGTTCCCTTCCGAATTGTTCAGGCCGGCGAGAACGGCAAGGCAGGACGGGTACCACCCGATTACGTCGGGCTTGATGCGCAGGAGCTTGCGGAGGTTTTCTGATTCCGGGTCGAATACCGAGAGGGGGACCCTCCGGAACAATCCGGTGGCGGCGAGGATGGGATGCGGCATGTGCTTCTTGTGGGATAGTTCGGCAAAGACGTCCTGGGGCTTTAAACCGAATTCGGTCTCTGCAAGGTATTTGAGGGCTATCCGGTGGTCCAGCGCATCATTGTCCAAAAAAAACTCAAGGGGCGTTCCCGTGGACCCGGATGTCGGCATCTTCATCAGGCCGCTGGCGTCGAGCTTTGGATTGATGAACGACGCCGGGTTCCGCTGAATCTCCTCTTTATGGAGGATTGGGAATTCAGATAAGTCTGAAACGTCATTGAAACGGCTGAAAGCGGAGCTTTTGGGCAAATCCCGGTAATGCGGGATAGCGGCCAGCACGGACCAAAGTTCCTTGATGCGCTCCCGCTGGATTGCCGCGATTTTGTCCGCATCAAGCCATTGCTGCCGCTTGAGCTGGGCGAATTGGATGAGGAATGGAATGATGCGCGGCCTCATAGTATTACATCCCAATCCGATTTATTATGCTTTGGCAAGCGCGGCTGGGCGGATAACTAAGCATTCAGCATGGCGGCTTTCAGGGCCGCTGCACCGCCCCTTCGTACATTGCCAGATACGAATCAAGCGTCCTTTGGAGGTCGTACGATTCCGCCAAAGGCTTCCCTGCGGCCACGATGCGTTTCCGCAGGTTTGAATCGTTTTGCAGTCTTTCCATCCCCTGGGCCAGGGCGCCGGAGTCAAGGGGCTTGACGAAAATCCCGGCCCCGTCATAGAGCCTTTTCCAGAAGGGAAGGTCGAACGCCACTGCAGGCACGCCGCACGCAAGCGTTTCGGCGAACACGGTCCCGAATACCTCGTAGAGGGACGGGATGATTACCATGTCGGCCGAGCGCTGCAGAACGGATTTTTCATAGAATCCGAGCCTTCCGAGCAGATGCACCTTCGAATCAAGGCCGGAATTCCTTATCTGCGCCCTGTAGCGGCCCAGGTCGGGCCCGTCGCCGATGATGAGAAGCTTGACATCGCATTTGCGCAGCTTGGAGACCGCATCTATCAGATGACTGACGCCTTTCGAGCGCTCATGCAGGCGGCCGGCATAAACGGCTACGGCTTCGCATCCGTAACGCGCCTTCAAATCCTCTTTCGGCAGTCCGCGGAAGAAAGCCGCATCTATCCCGGGCGGGCAAAACGATATCCTCGCTGCGTGTTGCGGATTCCTGCAGCGGAGGTATTCAGCCTGGTGCGGCGAGCATGCCACGAGCCTTTCCAGCTTTTTGAGCGCGCGCCCGTCCAGATATGAAGCACAGCCGCAGTAAGCCTTTTCGAGCGCGAGCGCCGCGGGATTTCGCGGGGGCGATGCTTCCAGGTACATGGAGGGCGTGAAATGGACGGTTGCGATGCACGGGATTCCTCTCGGCGCGCCGGCCGGGGCGATGGCCGAGTTGAGGAAGTGCACGGCATCCGCGCCCCGGATGCGGCTGACCGCGGCCTTTGCGCGGAGGAGAAGCGGCATGCGCAGGTAATGGTCGAAATGCCCAGCCAGCGTGCCGGGCTTTGCCTGTGGGATGGGGCAGTCGATTATTTCGATGCCCCGCCCGCGCATTCCCTTTAGCATGTTGGAGAAGAATACGGTCTCGCCGCTAACGGAGTCGTATGAGTTGTAGACCAGCGCGACCTTCATGATAAACAGATTCCACAGAAGCGAATTAAACTCTTGGCAAGCGGCCCTTTTCAGGCTCAATTATCATGCGGCTTTAGGATTGAAAATCCCGAAAAGATGGAAATGGAAAAGAGGTGAGGGAATAGATGAGCTTGTCTTCGTAGAATAAAAGGAAAGAAAGAAGAAAGCCAGAAAATCTATGCACAAAATTCCAGCATCACTGTTCTGGCGGCCATCCTTCCGCTTGGCCATACGGTGGTTCGTTTTCAGCCATAAATTGTGCATGTTGCTCGAGCTTCTGGATAATCTCAGCGAATTTATCGTTTGGCAATCCTCCACCGATGCATAGTTTATCCCATTGATAGATCATGTTTGCTCCGAGATCTTTTTCCATGACCTGGTTGCAGAGGTCAGTTCCGGGCGGGAAGTACTTTACTCCAAGGCGCGGGTGTTCATATACCTGGTTGCCAGACCCGTATAGTGCGATGCAGCCTACGGCGGGTGTGGCATACCACCCCGGGACTGCGCATCGGGTAAAGTCGTCCAGGTTGATTGTGTTGCCAGTTCCATAAATCATGAATGCACCCAAAGCCGAAGGACCGGGGAGAATAGGCCCATACGCATTGTTTGGATAGCTTTGTCCAGTGACTTGGTCATCCCATGCGCCAAAGTAGTTCGATTTTGAGTATTTATCGAGATAAACCTGAGCGACTTTGGCAGTCAAATTCGAAAGGTCATTCCCGAAAAAATTATTGTCAGAAGAGTTTATCGTTGGGGCATCAGAGTATACCAGAATGCCATATCTGGAAACCCCTTCCATTAAGTTGCCCGAAACAGTATTGTATTTCGAATCCGCAATAAAGATTCCGATGGGTGCCGCATTATTGTTTGTCGATTGGGAGTTTGCCCCATCTATGATAATGTGATTGTTGCGGATTATTGTTTGCGGCGTAACATTCGTATTTGTCTTATAATTATACGCATTGATAATTGCAACTCCCTTCACATTTATCGTATTATTTAATATTGCGACGTTTGCGGCCCTGTTACCCGGAGATTGGGAATTATACATTATCCCCATATCAATAGTGCCAGGTTTTGCCGGATTTGGCTGGTTGATGTCGCAGTTTTTTACAGTGAAGCTTCCAATAAAGGAACTTGCAGGGTTGGTGTATTGGACGGAAAAAATGCTCACCAGATTTGGAATATTCAATCCGGAGGTATAATCCAGCAGCAGGTTGGTCACCTTGCAGTTGTCTATTACGAAATCCCCGTTATAATGCGTCCTTAGGACGTGTGTCTGCGCACCATCAAAATGCAGATTTTTCACGGTTACGGAGATGGGCGGATTATTCGATAGAAGCGTTCTCAGATCTAAAAGCATTCCACCGTTTCGAATAATAGTTAACGGCATTCCATTTGGGAATTGAGGCGTCCCATCTGGCAATCGATTGCCGGTATTATATTGATCAGTTTCTCCACTAACAGTACACGAACGCCATACGATCACTTGTGCAAATCCATACTGGAATAGTTTTGGGAAGTGAAATTGAGTTGACGAATTCTTCAGAAGAATCGTTCCGTTTTCCTGAATATTATTAACTGCCCATTGGATATTCCGGGAATCCGTCGTCATTGCAGCATTATTCGCAATCGGATTTTTTTCTGCCAATATTGAATCGTTGCCAGTTGGATAGATCCAGATTTCCGATTCCCCGCCGATTGCTCCCTGCCCTGTTGAAGGATCGATTATATTTGCCGGGTCTGGGTTATCATTTCCAGCTGGGAACGCTGCAGCACGTGCCACCCCGCCCAACCCCAGCCCAGCTGCCGCCACGCCCGCAGCGCCGATGCCTGCAGTCCTAAGGAAACTGCCTCGCGACATAGGTGCCCTCAAGTTCGAAAGAACCTGGGGGGCTTGAGGGCGGCTTGCCGTTCTCATGGGGTTCAATGCTCTGGATCCAGCGCCCGCCTGGGCGGGTCCGGTGTTCGGTCTCGCAATTTGAGGTGCTGAGCCGCAGTTAACGCAAGAGGAGTTCCTTTTTCCGAATCTGTTCTGGTTCACCATCCATATCACCTGGCAATCCTTATATGAGCCGGAATATAAACATTGGCTTAAACGGTGGGAATTGCAAAAAAAAAACGGTAACTAAACGCTTCGACGAAGACACGGAGGAGAAAAAAAAGGAATCGGCGTAGGAAATCGAAGGCGAAATTCAGCCCGTTGTGCCTGCGGCCACCTAGTTCCCAAAATTCCGTTTGGCAGAACTGAAGACCGGAAACTGGCAACAGATGGAATTTTGGGCCCGCTGAGATTTGAACTCAGGACCTTTCGATTTGCGCCTTTTAGGAAAAGTCGCCCCAAAACCGGGGTGCTATTCCCAAAAGATATCAGTCGAACGCTCCACCTCTTCAGGAAGCGGACAGTGCCATGGATTGCATAAACCTTGTCCGCGTCTGGCTGAGCTACGGGCCCGAAAAGTGAAAAAGGATATCGACAGTTCTTTTTTAAACCGTTTCCAATGGCCAGGGCGCCTCCGCATTATTTCCAGCTGGCAGGGTTCATGAGATTAAAGGGCAGAAGTTGTCGTAGATAGTAATATTTTAAAGCACAAGCAGATATAGGGTATAGCGGTGCATTTATGAAAATCAGGCAGGAAACTCATGAAGAGAGGGGGCAAAGCGGCAAAAAAGGCAGGTTCTCCAGGTTCAAAGACGCATTTGAGAGGCAGATGAAGGTGGCGAAGGTCGCGGCTGCTGCGTTCGCGGTCACGTTTGCCGTGAGCTGCAGCGACGATACCACCGGAAGGGATGGCGGCACCCAGGACGGCGGCCCGACCGATGCGGATACGGACCATGATTCAGGCCCAGACGGCGGGCCCGCGAGCCCGTGCACCCAGTACGGGCCGGGCGATGCGCACAGGACGGTATTCGCCCTGGAAGACGAGGCCAGCCCGACCGGCGGAACGTACTTCATGCGATTCACCGGCATCGCCGGGACCGGCGCCGGCAGGGTAGCCACATTCACCCTGTATCCTGCGTCCATGGTCACTTCGGAAGGCGTATCCTTCAACAACACCCACCCCACGTTCACGAAGAATTTCCCGGGCGTGGGCAATGTTACGATGGAGCTCTGCGAGATGACGGCCAATCCTTGCACGCCATCAACCGGCGACTCGGCCTGCACGGCCACGCTCGCATCCAGCAACGGATGGTAATTTATTTTCTTCATAGCTTTTCCTTATTATGAAAATCGCCATCCTCTCGGACCTGCATCTCGGATACGCGAGGTTCGAGGCGGATTCCTATTCCCAGGCGGCCAGCGCGGTATCGGATGCGTCTGCGAAGGCGGACATCCTCCTATGCGCAGGCGACATTTTCGATATCAAGATTCCCAGGCTGGAAACCCTCAAGTGGGCGGTGGACATCTTCAGGAAGTCCAGCGTTCCCGTTTTCGCGATACACGGCAACCATGAGAGGAGGGCCAGGGACATGATAAACCCGGTCCAGCTGCTTTCGGCAAGCGCTGGCTTGCGCCTGCTCCACGGGGAGAGCGCGGTATTCGAAAAAGGCGGGGAGAAACTCCAGGTTCTGGGCATGGGCAGCGTGCCTGAGGAATATGCGTCCATGGCCGTGAAGAAGGTGATGGAGGGGTTCCGCCGCGAGGATGGCGCGTTTTCGCTTTTGATGATACACCAGTCCATCCGCGAGCTGGTACCCGGAGGCAAGGAGGAGCTGTCGCTTGAGGAGCTCGAGGCGCTGCCTTTCGACCTGATAGTCAACGGGCACATCCACGAAACAACGACGATGCTTGGCGGCAAATTCCTGATTCCCGGAAGCACGGTCATAACCCAGCTCAAGAAGGAAGAGATGGCGCCGAGGGGCTATTTCCTATACGACACGCTGGCCAGGAAGGCGGAGTTCGTCAGCATACCTTCGCGCCGGTTCTTCTACGAGGAGCTGGAATTCAAGGAAGCCAGCGAAACAGACGTCCGCGAGCGGGTGAGGGAGCGGATTGCCATGAGGCGCCAGGAAAATCCCGGCGCGATAATCGCGATTAAGCTCGACGGAACCCTGAAGGGGGGCCTGATTGGCGCGGACGTCCGGATTGAGAGCCACGCGGACGTTTTCATCGACAACAGGCTCAACGTTGAGAGCCTCGGGGCGAAACTGGAGAAAATACGGAGCGGCCGCGAGGCGAGCCTGTCCATGCGGGAGGGGGCTCTGCGCGAACTCAAGGCTAAGACCGAGGGCAAGGTGACTCTTTTCGACGCATCCGACATCTTCGATAAGCTCCTTTCGGGCCCTGAAGAGACGCTGGAATACCTGGAAAAGCACAACAAAAAAAGCGAAGGATGAAAAACCAGGTCTGCCCCCTACCGGCCCATTCCGGCCTTCAGCCCGGTGATTCGCCCCAGTATGGAATCCATGCCTCCGGGCCCCAGCGTGTCGGCATCAATCCTGGCGAATCCTTCAGATAGAGCCCGTTGTTCCGCAGAAGCAAGCTTCTGGCCGCACTCCTTGAAGAACCGGTTCTCTTTGCCGATGTGCGCTTTGAGGAGCGCGTCGTACGTGACGATATTCCGTATCTTCTCATCCTTTTCGCCTTCTTTGATTTTCCTTATGAGTTTCTTCCCCAGGTCGTGCTCATTCAGAAGCCTGCAGACTTGGATGTCGGATTGACTGCGTAGCACGGGAAACAGGACCTTCTCCTCTTTAGCGTGATGGCACAGCTCGGTGAACGCGTGCGCCAGCTCCAGGACGTCGTCCAGCCTGGCCGATTCCTCCCCTTTGGCAAGGTCCTTTGAGCATGCCATCAGCAGCCCGTTGATGCCCTCCACCGCCCCATGGTCGATATATATCTCCTTCAGCCAGTCCATGATTGGCTAGGCCGGGCCGCCCATATAAATTTTGCGCTGGCGGGGGAGGGGATTAAAAGCGGAGCCGGCGAAGGCAATTGGTTATTCCTGCAGGGATGACAGAGCCGGTCAAATGTGCAGCGCTTAGGAGGGCTTTTTGGCGAATGTTTTACAAGCGCCAAAAACCCCGGAAAAAGGCATGCGGTCCGCCTCGTGCCGGAAGAAACGCTGTGGCTTAGTGCCTGCGCAGGTTCGAAGGCTTTCGGTACCGGAAACTAAGAAACCCGGAACCGGAAACGGAATTTCCTGCTCCCTGCAATTTTTTTTAAAAAAATATTTCATGGCTTGCGTTTCCGGTCCACCTGCCGCCTTGTTTCCTGGTGGGCTTTGACTTCGTTGAAGCGCCTTTTTGACTTCATATGCCTGATGTGACTTGCCGGTACTTTCATAGAATCCACTTGCATATCCTGAAGATGGAATAAATAGGCTACGTTGCAGCTGTAAAGGGAACTGCCCGCGGCCCCGGATTTGAAAGCTATTGGCTGCGCCCCAATTCCGCAAGGCAGACCGAAAGCTGGGAGACAAACTCGCCTTTCTCATTGCGGTAGAAGACATCCATTACGAGCTTTTCCCTACCCTCGTTCTCGGCATCGAAAAGCTCCGTGCCCCCATAAAGCATGTTCATTACATCGCCCAGATCGCGCGCTGCGGCCGAATTGGGGGCGTCGGGCAGGGTGGAGCGTAGAAAATAGTTGGCTCCCGCGCGTTCGAGCGCTTCAACTTTCTGAGGCAGGCCCAAGGCGCCATCGAGTGTTACCGCAAATTGCATTCCTCCGGCCAGGTCGGATACCATGAACCCGGTTTGTGGGGGGATGCCGGTCTCCCCATGGGCTTTCCTAATGTTTTCCAGGGCTTCCTTGAATCGCGCCAAAATGGCAGGACGCGGCCGGGTGTCGCTGCACTTGAAAACGCCATAAGCTACGCCGGGATGCGAAACCGGGCCGGCACGTGGATTATTGTCCATAAGTATATTTATATTATAACAAATTAAAAAACCTGCGGTGGCCGCGGACTCCACAAGCTTCAGCCTAATATCTCCTGGGCCTGCGGTTCCCGCCGCCATGCTGGGAAGGCCGGCCTCCAAACCCGCCCCTGCCACGGGATTGGCCGCGCTTTTTTGGCGGAAGCGGGTCGGTCTCAACGAAGGTCGTCGCCTTGCCGCTTAAGCCCATCCTGGCGGTCCTGCCTATCCTGTGCGTGTGGGTGTCTTCGCTGTCGGCCTTGTCGTAGTTGATTACATGGTTGACATTGTCGATATGGAGACCCCTTGCCGCGACATCCGTCGCGATAAGTATCCTGAACCTGCCCTCCTGGAAGTCACGGATGGCGCGCTCCCGCTGGCTTTGGGACTTTCCTCCGTGAAGGTAACGGGCCTCGATGTTATGGTCGTTGAGGCGGTGGCAAACGTATTCGACACCGCGCTTCGATGCGACGAAAACGATTGTCCTTGACGTCGGCTCCTGCTGGAGGATGTCCTTCAGCTTCTGGAGTTTTTCAGCCCGGCTCAGGGTGATGAACGCTTCCTGGATTTTTTGTACTTTCCCGACCGGCCCGACTTCTATGATTGCGGGAGTCGCCATATACTCGGATGAGATTTCCCGGATTCTCGCATCTATCGTTGCCGAGAAAAGAAGGACCTGCCGCTCGCGGCTCGTCATGCCCATTATCCTGTCTATGTCGCGCTTGAAGCCTATATCGAGCATGCGGTCGGCTTCATCCAGGACTATGATGTTCGAGTAGGAGAGCTTCAGGGAACCGCGCTGGATATGGTCCAGCAGGCGTCCCGGCGTCGCGACGAGGATGTCGAATCCCCGCCGGAGCGATGCAGTCTGCCCGCCCATGCCGGCCCCTCCATAGACCGCGAATATGTGCAGATTGTGGTTCTGTGCAATCGAACGGATTTCCTTGGTTATCTGGAGCGCCAATTCGCGCGTGGGCGCAAGTATCAGCCCCTTCTTCGTCCGGTCTTTTGAGATTATCTCGATAAGCCCTATTCCGAAAGCGGCGGTCTTGCCGGTTCCGGTCTGGCTGCGGACGATTATGTCCTCGCCCTGGAGGAGCAGGGGAATTGCCTTCTCCTGCACTTCCGTGGCATCCACATATCCCATTTCAACAAGCGCTGAGGCCGTCCTGGCGCTGATGCTCATTTCGCTGAATTTCATTATGCTTTCACCTTTTTTTGAAAAATCGATTTCGATTATCTTCTAATCTGATTTGGGACTGAGGATAACAAAAACCAGAATTTCTCAGAGTTTATAACTAAATTATGTACGGAGGTGTTATTAAGGATATGCTTTGGCAATGCTCCGAACCGGCCGTTTAGCCCTTTCGCACGGCTTTGTCGCGGGCATTTGATTTCGGACCGGCGCGCCTCTCCGCGGGGGCTCCCTGGCCCGGCCGTTTTTCTCCGCCGCGGATTTTCGTTATGAATTCCTCTATTTCCCGGCCGCATTCATTTTGCAGGTAATCCGCGCCAATAACCGCGTCCATGGAGGGCTTCTCGGTTTTCGGCATTCCGATTTCCATGACAGCCGCGGGCTCCGCCCCCATAACCTGCCGTATCTGGCCGAGCATCTTCGGGTTGTTCCCGCTTCCGGACAATGAGGCGATAGCATATCTTTTGACATTCCCCTTCTTCTTCCTGAGGTACGCCTTCGCTGGCGACGGGAATTCGCCGGCCCAGGCAGGAGTCCCGATTATCAGGAGGTCGTATTCCGACGGATTCTCTTTCGGCTCTTTGATCCTTGGCATGATTCCTAAAAGGGCCCCGATTGCGAGGCGCATCATGGTGAACATTGACAGGAGGTCGGCGTCGGCTTCTATCCGCTCCAGAGTGCAATCGAGCGATTTGCATATCTCTTTTGCGAGAATAGCGTTGTTCCCGGTCCTCGAAAAATACGCATAAAGGATTTTCATGTGAAAAAGCCGCGCCTAGGATTTATATCCTTTCCTGCGCCTGATGCGGTGGAAGCCAATGGCGAAGCGGTGCGCCTCGTCCCTGCACTGCTGGAGGAGCTTCAGCCCGTCATCCGTCCTTGGAAGGCGCAGCGTATCCATCCTGCCCGGCAGGTATATTTCCTCCTCCTTCTTGGCGAGCCCTGCAACAGGCAGCCGGACGCCCGCTTCGTCCATGCCGTCCATGGCCGCATGCAGCTGGCCCGCGCCGCCGTCTATTAGGACCAGGTCCGGGAGGGGGCCGCCCATTCTCAGGAGCCGGGAATACCTGCGGAAGACCACCTCCTTCATCATGGCGAAATCGTCTTGCCCTGCCACGCCCTTAATCTTGAAGCGCCGGTAACCCTCCTTGTCCGACTTGCCGTTCACGAAACGCACCATCGAGCCGACGGATTCTTCCCCGAAGAGCGTCGATATGTCGAATGCCTCGATGATTACCGGCAAATGCTCCAGGCCGAGCGCCTCCTTGAGACGGAGGATTTCCGGGCCGAGCTTGCCCAGAACGAGGGATTTGGACGCGATTTCCAGCACGCGCGCCTTTTCCCTCCCCGGACGGATGAACGCTTGCGCGCCTGTCGCGGAATTGAGCTTCTCCAAATCGGCCGGAGGCAGGTTCGAATAGACGCGGTCGGGAAGCTCCGCATAATACTGGAGGCAGAACGAGATTTCGGGCTCCTCCTGCTCCTTGATGGCCATTGAATGGCTTTCCGCCTTGCCTATCACGCCGTTCCTCGAGCGGAGCAGCTGGACATAAAGCGTCCCTCCGGCGCGCTGGAACCATATGAAATCCTCGTCCGCGCCCTTTCTCGATTCGACCCTCTGCCTGTCCAGGAATATCCTGAGCGAACCGGCCTGGTCTCGAAGCGATGCGGCCTTCTCGTAATCCTGCGCATCCGATGCCTGCTTCATCCGCGCTGCAAGCGAGCCCATCAGCTCCTTGGTCTGCGCCTTACCTTCCAGAATGGAGCGCACCGCATCGACGTTCTTCCCGTAATCCGCCCTGCCTATCGCGCCGATGCACGGCGCATCGCAGTTGCCGAGATGGTGCTGGAGGCAATCCTTTTTCGGCAGTTTCGCCCCGCAAATCCGTATCCTGAAAAGCTTCCGGAGGTAGCGCGCGGATATCGCCCTTTTCGCGCCTTCGACGAAAGGGCCGTAGAACCGGGCATTCTTCATCCTGAACCTGCCTTCGGAATTCCTGCGCGCCAGGAGCAGGCGGGGAAACGCCTCGTCCGTTATTGCCAGGTAGGAGAAATGCTTCGAGTCTTTCAGTGCCATGTTGTATTTGGGGGCATAGCCCTTGATGAGGTTGGATTCGAGGATTAGGGCTTCTGTCCCGGTCTTCGTCACGAGAAAGTCGATTGAGCTGATTTGCGAAACCAGAAGCCGGGTTTTCTGGTTTCCCGGCTTGCCGAAATACTGGGAAAGGCGGCTGCGCAGGGAAATGGCCTTGCCTACGTATATGACAGCGCCGCCTGCATCCTTCATGATATAGACGCCGGGGAGGTCCGGGTAGCGGGTCCTGTCGAAAATCATCAAATCAGTTTCCTATCCAGCGCCTTCTTCAAATACATGCCGGTGTGGGTGCCGGAGGAGGCTATTTTCTCAGGCGTCCCCTGCGCCACTATCCTGCCCCCGGCTTCCCCGCCCTCCGGACCGAGGTCTACAATCCAGTCCGCGCTCTTAATCACATCGAGGTTGTGCTCTATAACGATTACCGTGTTCCCCCGCTCAACAAGGCGCTGGAGGACCTGGAGCAGCCGGTTCACATCGTCGAAATGGAGGCCGGTCGTCGGCTCATCCAGCAGATACATCGCCTTGCCGGTCGAGCGCTTGGCGAGCTCCGTCGCGAGCTTTACCCTCTGCGCTTCGCCCCCTGAGAGCGTTGTCGCGGGCTGCCCCAGCTTGATGTAGCCCAGGCCCACGTCGCGTATGGTCTCCAGCCTGTTCCGTATGGCCGGGATGTTTTGGAAGAAATCATACGCCTCGTCGACGCTCATGTCAAGGACGTCGGCGATGTTCTTCCCCTTGTAGAGGATTTCCAATGTCTGCGAATCGTAACGCTTGCCCTTGCAGACCTCGCACGGGACATAGACATCGGCAAGGAAGTGCATGGCTATCTTGATTAGGCCGTCGCCCTCGCAGTTCTCGCACCTGCCCTGCGCCACGTTGAACGAGAACCTGCCGGGGCCATAGCCCCGGGCGCGGGACTCCGGGGTTCTTGCGAAAAGGTCGCGTATCGGCGTGAACACGCCCACGTAAGTCGCCGGATTCGAGCGCGGCGTGCGGCCTATCGGAGACTGGTCGACGGTGATGACCTTGTCGATTTGGTTGGCACCGCGGATCAATTCGTGCTTTCCCACGCGCAGCTTCGAGCCGTTGTGTATGTTCGAAAGGACCGGATACAGCGTTTCGTAGATGAGCGAGGATTTTCCAGAGCCGGAAACGCCCGTGATGCATGTGAGCACGCCGACCGGGAAGCCGGCGTAGATGCTTTTCAGGTTGTTTTCGCACGCCCCGATAAGCTCTATGCTTCCGCGCGGTTTGCGCCTCTCATGCGGAGCCTGGATGGACTTGCGCCCTGCGAGATAATCTCCTGTAATCGAGCGCTTTTCCGAAATGATGTCTGCGACCGAGCCGCTTGCGACGACTTCTCCGCCCAGTCGGCCCGCGCCGGGACCCATGTCTATCACATGGTCCGCCTCGCGCATTGTTTCCTCGTCATGCTCCACTACGACCAGCGTGTTGCCCAAATCGCGCAGGCGCCGGAGCGTCGCGAGCAGCTTGGAGTTGTCCCGCTGGTGGAGGCCGATGGACGGCTCGTCGAGCACGTAGACGATGCCGGTCAGGTTGGAGCCGATTTGCGTCGCGAGCCGGATGCGCTGGGACTCCCCGCCTGAAAGCGTAGCGCTTTCCCGCGCAAGATTCAGGTAATTGAGGCCCACGTTCTCGAGGAATTCCAGGCGCGAATGTATCTCTTTCAGGATGGGGGCGGAGATTTTCCTCTCGCTTCCTGTCAGGCTGAGCGATGATAGGCATGCTTTCGCGTCGCTGATGGGCAGTTCGCAGACGTCGATGATGTTCTTATTCCCGACGAGCACGGCCAGCATCTCCTCCTTGAGCCGCTTGCCATGGCATTTGGGGCAGGTTTTTTCCAGCATGAACTTCGCGATTTCCTCCTTGCGGCCTTCGGATTGTGTCTGGTGGAAGAGGCGCTCCAGCTGCGGTATGATGCCTTCGAAATCGCTTTCGTACTCGTAGCTTGAAGAGCTGCGCTTGCTCTGGTATGTGAATTTCAGCTTCTCCTTCGTTCCGTAAAGGAGGATGCCGAGCTTTTCCTGCGGAACCTTGGATACGGGGGCTTCGATGTCGATGCCATACTTGAGGGCGACGCCGAGTATCTGGTGCATGCGCCAGCTGCTTTCCATGAGGCTCTTGTAGCATGTAATCGCCCCGCCCGCTATTGAGCGCGAGCGGTCCGGGATGATGAGGTCCGGGTCGAATTCCATCTTGAAGCCCAGGCCGTGGCATTCGGGGCATGCGCCGAAGGGCGAATTGAAAGAGAAGTCCCTAGGCTGAATCTCGCCCAGCGAGATGCCGTGCTCGGGGCAGGCATTGAGTTTCGAGTACCGGGTTTCCCGGTTTCCCGTTTTCACGATGATTGTGCCGTTCCCTTCCTTGAGCGCGGATTCGATCGCTTCATGCAGCCGCTCGCGGCCGCCTGCATCAATTGCGACCTTGTCTATCAAGGCGGATATGCTGTGCTTTTTGTTCTTGTCGAGTTTCGGGAATGCGCCGCTGATGTCCGCGGCCTCGCCGTCGACATAGACCTTGTAAAGCCCTGCTTTGCGCAGGCGCTCGAACTCCTTTTCGAAGCGCCCCTTCTCGCCCCGCGCTATCGGGGCCAGGAATTCCGCCTTCACGCCGGCCGATGAGGAAAGGAGGCTTGCCGCGATTTCATCCGCGCCCTGCTTGGATATCGGCTTTTTGCACACCGGGCAGTGCGGCCGCCCCACCCTTGCGAAAAGGAGGCGGAGGTAGTCGTAGATTTCCGTGACAGTCCCCACCGTAGAGCGGGGGTTGCGGGAGGTAGTCTTCTGGTCTATGGAGATGGCCGGTGAAAGGCCCTCTATGCTGTCCACGTCCGGCTTGTTCATGAGGCCCAGGAACTGCCTCGCGTAGGCGGATAGGGATTCCACGTACCTCCTCTGGCCTTCTGCATAAAGCGTGTCGAAGGCGAGCGTGGATTTGCCCGAGCCGGAAAGCCCCGTGACGACCGTGATTTTTCCCCGGGGTATCGCTACGTCGACGTTCTTGAGATTGTGCTCCCTGGCACCCCGGATGGTTATCTTGTCTTCGATGGCTTCACCTGGAGAAGTCGGATTCCTGCAAGCATATCCCTGAGGTTATATTTATGGATTATGGTAGCGCGATTGCGCAGGATTAGTGGCCATGCGGGATGGCCGGGCGGGATTGGGAGAAAGCAACATAATCATACTGCCTTAAATCAAGTGCATGGACCGGTTTCACGCATACGTCACGATATTGGCGCTGGCATTCCTCCTGCTTGCAGGCTGCGCGCAGAACGCGCCCGCCCCGCCATCAAGCCAGGCTACTTCGGCACAGGACGGGAGCCCGGACGGCGCTGCGGTGCCGCCTGGGGGGAACGGGAATGAAACGGCGCCCTCAGGCGTGGCAAATGATTCCGCCGGCGCATCCGATGGAAGCGGAACCCAGGCCGGCGCGCCGGAAGCAAAAACATATTCGGGCACGTTCGCCGAGCTTGATGCGATGGGCCTGTCCCTTATCTGCGACGTCAGATACACGTATGGCGACAGGGAAACCAGCGCTGCCGTCCATTTCGGCACGGATTCCGAATTCAGGGTGGAATCGCCGGAGGGCGTCGCGCAATGCGACAGGACGATAACGGTCATCCGGGACACGCGCCAGTATGTCGGCTGCAGCGACAAGGACATAATAATCGGCTGCGACTGGTTCAAGAGCTCATATGACCGGGATACGCCCGGAGCGGCGTCGTCCTTCGATTTCAGCACGGTGCCTGCATCGTCTATTTCCTGCCGGGACTGGGCATACGACCGGTCAATGTTCGCGACCGGCGGCAACATATGCGAGATGGATTGATTTCCGCGCCTTTCAGTTCCTTTCGCGGAAATCCATGTCGATTCCGCCGCCGACGCCGAGGATGATGTTGTAGACGACTGCGGCCAGGAAGCCCAGTATGAACATCACTATTGCGGTCACCACGAGGCCCACCACGCCCATTACAAGCATTATCCCTATGCCGATTAGCATCTGGACCAGATCAGCCCCCGCAAGGAAACCAAGGATGCCGACGATGAGCGTGAAAAGGGTGTAGAGCACAAGCGCGATTGCGCCAAGTACAAACGACCAGATGGCGAGAAGCCTGCCCAGGGAAACCGCTCCGATATGCGTTAATGTGACTTTCATAATAACACGCATTGACGATGCCGTGCAATAAATAAATGGCTTGCGGGGCCGGGGCAGCGGCTTGAAAAACCGCCGCTCGCGCAGATAGGTTGTAAATATTTAAATATTATGATATATAATGTTTTCATGGCAGGCGTAATCGTAGGGAGCTGGCCGGCGCAAAAGCTCGGCCCCTCGGGGATATTCGACCACATAGAACTGGACACATTCGCGATGGTCTCCATGCTTGATTGGAAGATGGATGCACTCGTCCAGCTTGCCGGCTATTCCGGAGAAATGTTCGGAAAATGGCTTTCTGCGATGCGCGAGGTGGCTTTGGCCGTCGTCTTCCACGGAGGCGAGGTCATTTCAGAAGGCTACGATCCGCTCACGGCAATCGTGGTCACGGAGGAACCCGGGAAGCGCAGGATTCTTGGCGAGACCCAGAAAGAGGCATGCAACGGGGTGATGAGCGTTGGCGTGGTGGGGATAGCGGATGTGATGCCCCTGATCTCGCATAAGGAAGGCGGCTCCAGGCTCAGGCCTTTCCTTTCCAGCGAGCTCCTGGTCCTGGGGGCGCAGCGGGATGTCGAGATGCTGGAGGCCTTTTTTAGCGCGTTGCGCTCGGCTTTCGAATCGCACTTCCTGGACGACCTTGCGAGCCTCGTCTCTGCGGATGTCCGGAGGGAGGTCTTCGGGGATTTGGAATGGGGCTCAGCGAAGAAGCCGGGGATCCCGATCATCAGGAAAGAAGAGGATTTCACAGGGAAGATCCCGGTTAAGAAACGCACTGTTGATGAGCGGGAATTCGAGAAGCTGGCAGTCAGGTCGATGGTCAGGCGAAGGATACCGGCCGGCCTGCAGGGCCTGATAATGCCGAAAGCGAAACTGGCTGCCGGCGCCGGGAATTAGGCTGGCACCCGCGCGGCCCCGCTCTCCCTCGCACTCTTTATAAACTCTCTCTACCATAAAAAATCACATTATTGTGTAGCCAAAGGATGATGATTCATGCCAGATGGGAAGCCCAGCATCCACCGAAGCAAAGACGCCGAGCCAGGGGGAATACGCATCCTGCGCCACCCGTCCGGAAACGGCATTGGGGGAAAGGGCGCGGGCCTGCAGGCACTTGGCGCGCTTGCCAAAAAAGACGTCTTTAGCGAAACCCTCAGGGAAATGGCCTCCGAAAGCAGGTTCAGGAACGCGGCAAATGACATAGTCCCGTTCGTACCGCAGGCCGCGGTGCTTGCATCGGGGCATTTTTCCAGCTACATTGAAAGCCCGGCAGTGGCGAGGGCGGTTTCAGGCGGCGACCCGGATGAGATTGCGCTGGCTCTAATGAACACGGAAATCACCGACCCGGATAGCCTGGAGGCCATGTCTTCGATAACGGAGGATTTCACCGGGCCCCTGGCAGTGCGTTCCAGCGCCAGCTGCGAAGACAGCGGCAGGCGATCCCCGTTCGCAGGCGATTTCACAACCACTTTCGTCATGGCCGAACCATCCATGGCGCCGAAAGAGAGGGCCGGGCTGATGCTCAGGGCCACACGGGAGGTATATGCGAGTTTCTTTGGCAGCGGGGTTACCAAGAAGATGCGCGCCCTGGGATTGCGGCCGGAGGAGCACCATATGTCTGTCATGTTCCAGAAAGTGGTGGGGGATACGATGGCGCTGGAAACCGATAGGGGAATCCGCAGCCTGCATTTCCCGCTTGCCAGCATCGTCCTTTCTTCGCGCTCCCTGGGCATGGAGCGCCCTGAGGGCGTGGGGAGGGATGCGCCCCTTGCCCGGATGGGTTTCGGGCTTGGCACGCTCACCGTTGCAAGCAATGACGAGAAACCGGTCCCCTGCACCATCATCTTTCCAGACCGGGGCGGGCTGGTCAGGGCGCCCACGTCAATCACTTTTTGCGACGGCCGGGGCGATTTCGCGACTGGCCAGATGCGCCAGTTCCTGCACAGCCAGGACAGGTTCGATGCTATAGACACCGGCACGGGAACCCTGGAAAGGATACGATTCAGCGAGATAAACGATTTCAGGTTCTTCGCAAAGTTCAGCGATGCGCTTGCTGCGCTCCGGAAGGACTGGACCATCATCCACGGGGCGATGATGAAAACCGCGCTCCTTGGGGAAACGGACGATGTGCGGGCAACATTCAGCGGGTTCATTTCAAGCCCGCAGGGAAAGGCGGCCATTGAATTTTTGGGCCGGATAGCAAAACGCATGAAAGCGGAATGCGGATTCGACATCGACATGGAACTTGCCATAAGGGAGGAGAGGGGCAGGCTCTGGATTGGGTTTCTGCAGATACGGCCTTTTGGAAATTCCGGCGATTCGTTCGCCCTCTCGCAAATCCCCGCAGGGCGGCTGATAGCCGAAACAAGCGACTGCATAGGGCATGGGACGTGCCGGCTTGAAAAGATTGTGGTTGTGACAGAGGAGGCGGGGTCGGACGTGCGGGGGGCGCAGGAAGTTCTCGGTCGCGTGGACGCCGGATTTGGCGGAAGGTATCTGCTCATAGGCCCCAACGTGACAAGCGAGATAGGGAAGGGAGGGGCGTACGGCGAGGTTTACAACCCGGGCGCTGTAATATCATTCAATGACGGCAATGTGAGCATGGTAAGCCCCGGAACGCATATGTTCAACAACGTGGCTATGATGAGGGTCATAGAGACGCGCAAGGCGGACGTGGCCGGGAAAATCCAGGAAATCCTAAGCGGCGCCAGGGAAATGGCACGGGGCGTTTTCATTTGCGAAAGAGAGTCGGTGGTGGAGCTTGACGGCGAGACCGGAAAGGGCCAGGCGTATTTTGCGGAGGGAGACTGATGGGTGGAAATTTGGTACGCAAGGATGAAAAAGTCCCGCCATACCGCCCGCCGCCAAGGAGGCCCGCCATATTCAAATCCAAGGTCCTTGAAGACATTATAAACTCGAAGCGGGTGGGCGAGGTTTGGGCTTATCTTGAGAGCCCGGCCAAGGCGGAAAAAATCAGGGAAGCGGTGGTATCCGGCCTCCCCAAAGTCGGGTTCCGGCACGTGGAATCCCCGGTCAGCTTCGCGGCCATACATGGAAGGGACCCGGCAGTGCTCTTCGTCGACGACCGCACGATAGGCTGCATAAACCCGGAAAGGATACGAAAGAACTCCCCGAATTGCACGGTCGTCCTGCTTTCGGAAAGGGAAAGCGTATGCACCATGCCCCTCCAGCATTCCATGCTGGCATATCCGGACGTGGCGAAAGCCGACCTCATAGCCGCGATAGCCGGAACCTGCAGCCGAGATTTTGGGGGGGTTGTGCAGGCATTCATACATCTTGCCGAAGACAAGCTTAACATCGAGAGCCAGGACGAAAATAGGAAAAGAAGGTTTGCGGTCCTGGTAGTGGACGACGAGCCCAGATGGTTCTCGGAATTCCTTCCGCAGCTCTATTCGATTGTGGGAAGGCGCGCGGGGGTAATCACGAAAAGGACATACGAGGAGGCCGAGGCGTTCATCGAATTGCGGGGAAACGAAATCGTCTGCGTGATAACCGACATGGCATTCCCCAAAGGGGGCAAAGTCACAGGGGAAGCCGGGCGGGCATTGGTGGGGTACGCACATGACTGTTTCCCGAGAATTGCCAAAATCATCGCATCCAAGGGCCACCTGCCGGGCGATTTGCAGGAAAAGGCGCTTCTCATGGCGAAAGGGTCGGAAGGCTCGATTGAGACGCTAAGGCAGTTCATGCTTGATTATGCAGGCTTTGGCGAATTCATCATGCCAGTCCATGGCAAACGGATGCGGATAAGCAGCATAGCCGGCCTCCGCAGCGCAATCGAGATGGCCGACATGCGCGACCTCGAGGAGTTCGGTGCAAAGGATTTCTTTTCGACCTGGCTATACATGCATGGTTTCCATGACGCCGGGGACAGGATAAGGCCCAGCCGCTTCGGCGGTGAATGGCTGAGGGGATTCCTCATGGGGGAGCTGGAATACGAGATGGGCCAGCTTAAGAACGACCCGTTCGTGATAAACGACGGGCAGGGACAGGAGGTGTGCCGCACGCATTCGCTTGCTGAGATAGCCAATCAAATCAGGAGTATGCCTGCGGAATTGATTGAAAAATGGGGCGAGGATGACGATTTCCTTTCGTTCTGGCTGATGAGGCACGGCTATTCCGGCTTGGCCGACGAGGTTCGCCCGATTTGCGGCAAGGGAGACGAAATCCGGGCGAGGGTGGTTGCGGCCTTTGCGAAGTGGATAGGGACATACGAGAATGGCGAGTAATCCCGGACTATGATTTCCGCAGTTCACGTATTTTGTCGCGCAAAGCAATCGCCTTTTCAAAATCCAGGCGCTCGGCAGCGCCCTTCATCTGCTCCTCGAGCATCAGGATGAATTCCTCCTTCTGGGCCTCGCTCATGCTTTTGGGGATAGCCGCTTCGACTTCACCCATATCCTCCTCCGGAGGTATCGGCTTCTGGATGGTTTTGGGCGTGATTCCGAATTTCCGGTTGAAAGCGATCTGCTTTGTGCGCCTCCGTTCCGTTTCGCCAATCGCCTGTTTCATGGCAGCTGATTCAAAGTCCGCGTACATGATGACTTTTCCGTTGATGTTCCTCGCGGCGCGCCCTATCGTCTGTATGAGGGACGGGCCTGAGCGCAGGAAGCCGGTCTTGTCGGCGTCGAGGATGGCGACCAGCGATACTTCGGGGATATCGAGGCCTTCGCGCAGGAGGTTGATGCCCACCAGGCAGTCGAACTTGCCCGCCCGGAGGGCGCGGATGAGCTTTGTGCGCTCGAGCGTCTCGATTTCAGAGTGCAGGTAGCGCACGCGGGCGCCCTTCTCGTGGAGGTATGCCGCCAGGTCCTCGGACATGCGCTTGGTCAGCGTCGTGATTAGCGTCCGCTCGTTCCGTTCCGCCCGCGCCTTCACTTCCCGCAAAAGGTCGTCAATCTGCCCGTTCGTCCTGCGCAGTTCGATTTCCGGGTCGACTAGGCCTGTCGGGCGGACTATCTGCTCCACGACCTGCGCGGAATGCTCCAGCTCGTATGCGGACGGCGTCGCGGAGACGAAGACGACGTTTTTCATGAATTTCTCGAACTCCGCGAATTTCAGGGGCCGGTTGTCGAATGCGCACGGAAGCCGGAAGCCGTTCTCCACGAGCGACTTCTTCCTCGAAAAATCCCCGTGGAACATGCCGCGTATCTGTGGGACGGTCACATGCGACTCGTCGATGAGCATCAGGAAGTCCTTGGGGAAATAGTCGAGCAGGCAGTAAGGCCGCTCGCCAGGCTTCCTGCCGTCGAAATGGCGCGAGTAGTTCTCGATGCCGGAGCAGTAGCCGAGCTCCCGTATCATCTCCAGGTCGTATTTAGTCCTCTGCTCGAGCCTCTGGCGCTCGAGGGGCTTCAGGGAAGGCGAATAATCCGCCAGCTCGGCCTCGATGGAGGCAAGCGCCCCCTGGACGGTTTGGTCCGGCACGACGAAGTGCTTTGCCGGGAGCAGCATGTAGCCCTGGGCCCGCGCCTTGCGCCCTGAGAGCACATCGAAGGATTCGATCCACTGGAGCGTATCGTCCTCGAACTGGACGCGGATGGCGGCATCTGCGAACGGCGGGAATACTTCAAGCATGTCGCCCCGCATCCGGAAATCGCCCTTCGCGAGGACCGCGTCGTTGCGCTCATACTGCATGCGGACGAGCGATGCGAGCAGCTCTTTCCTGCTCATCCGTAGCCCCTTGCGCAAATCCAGGCCGAGCTCACGGTAAGTGCCGGGATTGCCGAGGCCGTATATGCAGGAGACCGAAGCCACGATGACAGTCGGCATGCCGGACATGAGGTAGGAGGTCGCCTGGAGCCGGAATTCCTCCAGCCGCTCGTTCCGCTCGGCCTCCTTCTCTATATACGTGTCCGTCTGCACGATGTAGCTCTCGGGCTGGTAATAGTCGTAATAGGAGATGAAATAGCCGACGTTGTCTTTGGGGAAGAACTGCTGGAATTCCGCGTACAGCTGGGCCGCCAGCGTCTTGTTGTGCGAGATCACTATGGCCGGGCGCCCGCACCTTGCGATGAGATTGGCCATGGTGAAAGTCTTGCCCGAGCCGGTGACGCCAAGAAGCGTCTGCATGCCGCCTTTTTTTGCGAACGCGGCGAGCTTTTCAATGGCCTGCGGCTGGTCCCCTGCCGGCTTGTACGGTGATTCCAGTGAGAACGCCATGCGCATTTGCCCCGCTAACCCTTCAGAGCGCCGCGTCGATGCGGTTGACGATTTCTTTCGGAAGCAAGGCCGGCCCCTTGACATCGAACCATTCAATGCGCGCCGCGACCTTTATCCCGCAGAAGCCGAGCACGCACTTGTCGAGGACTATGGCAAGCGGGTTCCCGCGCGCCTTCGCTTCCGCCTTGCTCCTCCCGTAGGTGTTTATCACGATGGCGGTCTTCCCCTTCAATTTCTGCTCGAGTATCTGCGAGTTGTCGGAGGAGAGCTTGAAATCGTACGCGAATCCGGAATGGAAGACATGCTCGATGAACCCCTTCAGCATGGCAGGCACGTTGTACCACCAGACGGGGTGGATGAATATCAGGCGGTCCGCCATGGCGACCTTCTGCTGGTATTTCCGGACCAGCGCGGCTTTGGATTCCGGCTCCCGCGTCGTCCTGAAGACCGGGTCGAAGCCGTCCGCGTACAGGTCGATGACCTCGAATTCCGCGAACTTCATCCTGAGCCTTCCGGCGACGTGCTTGAGTATGGCGGCGTTGTGGCTCCCCAGATTGTCAGGGTGCGCGAATATTATCAGGTCCATGAAGAAAGTAATGGGAAAAAAGTTATTATATGGTTCGGAAAGCCGGGAACGGGATGCGAGGCGGCATTGCCCGTTTTAGCCGCATTGCTCTTTTCCGGCGCCCCACGACTGGAGGACCGCCTGCGCTTTGGAGAGCACGCCGCGCGCATTCTCGTATGTAAGCCTTTCGAGCGCCTTATCGAAGGGGAGCCACTCGAAGCCCACATGCTCATGGGAGAGCGTGATTTTTTTCGCGTCGGTCCTTCCGAGGAAGAAAAAGACCTCCTTGTGGAACGTCCTGCCGGCCCGCTGGTACCCGTATCGGATGTGCTCGCGGAAGCCAAGCACCAGCTCGATGTCGGAGAGGCCGGCCTCCTCCTTCAGCTCGCGGAAGGCCGTCTCTTCCTCCCTCTCGCCCTCCTCAGCGTGCCCTTTCGGGAAATCCCAGTGCCCCTCCTCATAATGGAGCAGGAGGTAGAGGCGCTCGGGAAGCTCTTCCCTGAATACCACTATCCCGCAGGATGTTTCACATTCCATGCCTCAAGTGGGTACGGGCAAATTTAAAAAACAATGCTGGCCATAGATGTAAAAAGACTGCTGCTAATTCAGCCGCTTATTTAGGTGTAACTGATGGGAAAATTTCCGGAAGCTGACGCAAGGATTGCACAGGTAAACGTATGCAGGAAATGCAAGACCAGGAATACCCGTGGCGTAGAGAAGTGCAGGAAGTGCGGCTCCGCGTACATGAGGCCCAAGAGAAGGGAAATCCGGGCCAAGAAGTAGCTAACGCTTCTGCAGGTTCCGCAGGACCTTGTATATGTTCACAAGGTCGTCCAGCGTGAAGAGCTCCAGCTTTTTCTTTATCGTTTTCAGGAACTGGGCGTCCCGGAGCAGCAATGCTATTATCGCGAGCCGCCCAAGCTGTTTCTTGCGCAGGACGAGGATGTAGCGGGCGCGGGACAGCGGCGGCAGGCGGCCGATGACCTTGTCTATCTCGTCCCCCGCGCGGAGCATCGCAACGGCTTCATCGATGATCAGGATTTCCTCGGCGATTTTCTGCTCGGTCTTCTCCTTGCGCACCACGAACCGCTCGATTGCCTCCTTTATCGCATCCTCGCGCTTTTTCAATGCCACAATCTCGCTTTCCTTCTGGACGATTATCTTGACCGGCGTCACTGCGGCCCCTGCCGGGGGCGGGGGAGGGGTCCCGTATTCCCGCTGGGCGAGTATCTCCTCCAGCTTCCAGGGGAGGACCTCGGTGCGGATGAGCGGCTGGGCGATGAAGCGGTATATGGAGTAGGCGGACTGCATCGCGACCGCCTCTTCGACCATCTTGGTAGTGAAATCGGATATCTTGATTTCGCTTTTCGCTTCCAGGATTTCGGTCTTGTTCAGCTCCGGATTGTAGTATGTTATGGCGTAGGAGGTGGATGACGCCTTCTCGCCTTTCATCTGCGCCTCCGAGCCCCTCTCCTTGGATGCGGATTCGTTCACGGCCTGCGCCATCAGGGTCGCCTGGCTCATGTCGCGCTGGCGCTTCATGATGCTCTCGCTTAGCAGGGACTGCTGGAAGTAGTTGTTCAGGACGCTGTCATTGAACATGGCGTTCTGCATCTGGAGGATGGGCACCATGTCCGTGCCGGTGAACCCGAACGAGAACGAGGATTTCAACTTCAGCGGCATATGCCAGAACCCGGTCATAATATTTATAAATACTTCTCAGTAGTATTCCCTGTTGCGGACGGCAAGGTCGTCTGCGACAGTCAAATCAGCCAGTCGTAATTCTTTATCAGGTGGATTCATGGGTAACGGAGAATATGCAGGAAGAAACATGGAGAGAAAGCGCAAGAAGCACAAATGGCTCTCCAAGAGATGGAAGAGGAGGGCGCTGAAACTCAAGGAGAAGTTCGACCCGCTCGAAGGAGCGCCGCAGGCAAGGGGCATAGTCCTAGAGAAAGTGGTCCTGGAGCAGAAGCAGCCCCACTCGGGCCTCATCAAATGCGTGAAGGTGCAATTGATAAAGAACGGCAAGGTCGTGACGGCGCATGCCGTGCGCGACAAGGCCATCAACTTCATCGATGAGCATGACGAGGTCATACTAGCGGGCATGGGCGGTTCGCAGAGAGGGCAGATGGGCTCGGTCCCCGGTGTCCGCTACAAGGTAGTTGCAGTGAACAACGCCGACCTCCAGATGCTGCGCCGCGGCAAGAAGGAGAAACCCAAGAGATGATCATATGACTGCTGACAAGATATTCGGCAAATACCCGGTCGACAAGATCGAGATAAAGGACCTGAGCCTGGCCCAGAACATAACGCTCAGCCCCATACTCGTCCCGCACACGTTCGGCCGGCACAACAAGAAGGCTCTGGGCAAGACGCAGGTGAATGTCATCGAGCGCCTTACCAACAAGCTGATGAGGGGCGGAACCGGCGTGAAGACCTCGGGCAAGGTCATCCGGACCAAGGGCCGCATGCAGGGCAAGAAGCTCCGCGCGCTCAAGGTGGTCGAAGAGGCCCTCGGCATTGTCGAGGCGCAGACCAAGGAGAACCCGGTGCAGGTCCTCATAAAGGCCCTCGAGAACGCCGCGCCCCGCGAAGACGTGACGCGCGTTTCGCACGGAGGCGTCAGCTACCAGATTGCGGTCGACATCTCGGCCACAAGAAGGCTGGACATGGCTCTGCGCAACATGGCGCTTGCGGCCCTGATGAGCTCGTTCAACAAGCCCAAGTCGCTCCAGCAGGCCCTGGCAGACGAGATTATCTCGACAGCCAAGGGTGACATGCAGGCCTCGTACGCCATAAAGAAGCGCGACGAGACAGAGCGCATGGCGAGGAGTGCCCGCTGATTAGCCGTTAATCCTTTCTTTTCATATGAAAGAATCCGGAAAGCCTGGACTGAAAAACTGGCTTTTCCTCTTATTTTATTTTCTGCTCGTTGTTTACGCCCTTGTGTACGAGCCGAACAACCTGATTGTGACGCACGAAAGTTTCGACTTCCTTGGCGGCACCAACGATACCCCCAACCCGGTCCGCATCGCGTTCATCAGCGACATCCACATCGGATTGCAGAGGAACGGATGGCTGGATGCAGTCGTGGACAGGGTGAATGGGCAGGAGCCGGACATTGTCCTGATTGGCGGGGACGTAATCGAGTCTGACGCTTCCGAACTGGAGCGGCTCGCCCCGCTTGCGCGCTTAAACGCCACATACGGGACGTTCGCGGTCGTCGGGAACCATGATTACGGATTGTGGGGCTGCGGAGCGACGAATACGACCGCGGACAAGGTCGTTGCGAAGCTGGAATCCCTCGGCATAGATGTCCTGCGGAACGAACACCGGATAATCGGCGGGAATTCCGGGTTCGCATTGATAGGCGTGGATGATGAGTGGTCGTGCTATGACGATTATCGGGCTGCGGCGGCCGGAGTGCCGGATGCCATGCCGAAAGTGATACTCGCCCACAACCAGGACAGCGTGGCGCAGGATGCGGCATCCGGACCGGGCCTTATACTCGCAGGCCATACGCATTGCGGCCTCGTGCGCGTGCCGTTCATCACACAAGCCGTGCTCGGGCCGGGTTTCGGGAGCGTGCTTGGCGGCAGGGCGCGGCTCGACGACGATACCGAGGCATATGTGACCTGCGGAATCACTGGCGGAGGCATCCGTTTCCTCACCAGCCCGGAAATCAGCGTCATTGATATCAAATAAATAGGTTTCCTATTCTCATATCTGCACCAGGAATATTACGCCCTCGTAGTCTAGCCTGGATAGGACGCAACCCTCCGGCGCGCCTTTTGAAAAAAGGCGCCCCAAAACCGCCAGTAGCAAAACCCTTCGGGTTTTGATATCGAAAGTTTTTGGGCGCTTTTTACTAAAAAGCGCGAAGAAAGGTTGATGGGCGGGTTCAAATCCCGTCGAGGGCGTGAAAACATCGGTCGCACATTAGCCCTTGACGCAAAGTGAACGAAGTTCACAACGCGTCGAGGGCGATTTTCCATTTTGTTCCCAGTTTCGAGTCTTGCGTCTTGCCTGATGGATAATTGCCCGACTTGGCCGATAGGCCAAGCTGAGGGCGATTTTCTCTTTCTTAACGTGTTCAGGAAACTCGGGTACCTAATGCCTTCAAAAACTTAATAAACACATATTACACATATATTATGTGTGATAGTATGGTTAACGTAACACTAACGGTCCCAGCGGATTTGAAGAAACGGATGGATGAGTTCCCGGAAATCAACTGGAGCGAGGTTGCACGGCAGGCAATCAACCAGAAGATACAGGAACTAGTGCTACTTCGCTCGATTACTGCCAAGAGCAGACTTACCGATGAGAACGTACAGGAGATAGGAGACAAAATAAAGATGGCGATAGCTGCGAAACACAGGTAGTTCGATGCAGTTGGTTGTAGATACTAACGTGTTGATATCTGCCTTGCTGGCCAGGTCTAAGACTTACGAGCTCATCGTCCTGGGAGATTTGGAATTGTTCGCTCCTGAATTCTCTTTGGAAGAGATAGAGAAGCACTCAGTAGAGCTTAGGGGAAGGATGGAAGTCAGCAAGGAAGAGTTCAACGTAGCCCTGAGCCTGATTTTATCAAAGGTTACGGTAGTAAATCGGTCGCAATACAAACAATACGAGGATAGGGCAAAGAAGATCTGCCCGGATCCAAAGGATTTCACATTTTTCGCCCTTGCTCTTGCCATGAGGGTTCCACTCTGGACCAATGAAACAAGGTTGAAGAAGCAGAAGGACGTCATGGTTTACGATACGAAGGACATCATCAAACTTGTTTATGGCGGATAGCACGGATTTCGATGAGATTGCCGTAATCTTTGTTGCGCGGTATTTCGGCCAACTCTTGAAATTTACGGTTAAAGTTGCCAGTAGGAAAGACGCCTCATGAATGCAATCAAAGATACCTTTCCTTGCTGACAAGGCCACATCTGACTTTTTAAATTTACGAGAATATGAAAAACCAGCATAAATCCTTTATGATGTTCGGGAATAAATCCGCTCAGGACATACCGCCGTCCCGCTAATCCTTCCCGCCGAACGCCGCTTTGAGGCGCTCGCGGTCCCTGTGCAACAGGGCGTCGATGGCCTCGTTCTGGGAAGATTTCGGGAATTTGTCTGCCGGGAGGTTCTCAAGGGCCGTCCTCGCCACAATCGCGTCCGCCTCATGCCCTATGCTGGCCGAGAAGTCGTCATTCTCCGCGGAGAAATTCTTGTTTTCAGGGCGCCTTCCGTTGTAGGCCGGGAATTTTGCCATTCCGGCATACATCGCAGCCGTCTGGCCGGCGGAAGGCTTCTCCTCCTCATATCCGGGAGTGGCGCTCCGCCCTACGGAAGACTGGACCTCGAGGCCCCGTTCGTATTCGATTGCACCGGCCTTGAACTCATTCGAGAACGTGGTGCCGGCAAAATTGGGACCGAACGCGGAGGGTTCCCTCATGAACATTTTCCCCGCGTCAGTGGACATCAGGTCCCCGGTATGCTCAGGCTGAACCAGCCGCCCGGCCTCGGAAAGTTCGCTGATCTTGTCCGGCCCGAGTTGCGCCAGGCGGGTTTTTGCAGCATCCGGAAGGCTGGATTCCATTATGGATTGCCGATACTTATCCGCCATGTCCAGGGTAATCCCCGGCATGGCGCCCTGGCCCGGGCCGGCGCCCATGGCCTCGACTGCCCTGCTCACCGCAGAAGCCATCTCCGAAGGGTCGGCGCCGCCTGTGGCTTTCGGCAGGTCCCTGGCATCCATGCCCAGGGTGCCTGCGACCGCGGACGCCGCATATTCGTCCCTCAGCCCCTCAAGCGCGGCATGGTCCTCCGGATTCTCCTTGGCCCGGTCGTTCAGCCCTTCGTTCGTCTTCTGCAGCTCCCTGGCCTGCAATGAGGCTATCGTGTTGTCGATGTCGTTTCTCGCTTCCTTGAAAGTGGCGTATTCGTCCAGGAAGCGGTTTGCATCCGTTCCCGGCCTGGCGATTTCGGATAGGGGATTGTCCCTGGCGAACCCGGCCGCCCGGTCGGCATCCGCCCCCAGGACATGGCTGAGGATTATCCCGGTCTTCGGGTCCACCTTGCTCACATCGTAGAGCCCCTCGGGGACGGCTGAAACCCGGAAGGTCTCCGTATTCCCGTCGGCCCCGCGGAGACTGAACTGCGACCACTCGACATTCCCCTTGTTATCGAACCTTACCGTGAGCTCGCCGTCCGCGGATTTTCCAGTCGAATCAGCGAACACAACTTCCCTGCCGATGACATTGCCGTCTTTATCCGTTATGGCGGCTTCCCGCTTCACATCCGCGATGCGGTCGTTCCCCTCGCTGTCGGTGTATGGCACATGGCCGTCCATCGCGGCTTTCTGGCCCTTGGCATCGGCGAGCTCCATGCTGCGGTTCTCAAAAACCAGCGTGATTAGGGCTTTCCCGGCAGTAGCATATATAAGCGAGTCCACCACGCGGCCTATGCTGCTGCTCATGACTACGAACATGGCCATCCGTCCGAGCGCTTCGGGAAGGGCCTTAACGCCTTCCGAGGAGAACAGGCCCGCCTCGCCCAGGCGGCCGACCACCGCATTTCCTCCGTAAAGCCCGCCCCCGGACTGGATGCCGCCTTTTGAGCCGCCGGCCTGGACGACGCCTCCTTTGCCGGCTGGGGCCGCGCTGGCCTTGCCCCCTTCCTTGCCGCCCGCTTTCGCCGACTTGGCGGCTGCGTCCGACTTTTTCTTTCCCTGGACTGCAGTGTGCACCTGGCTCATGCCCATCGTGGCCCTTGATGCGATTGCCGACGCCTCTTGCCTCTTGAATTCCTCCGGATTTGATGCGAGAGTCCCGATGGACTGGCCGATTGAAACCGCCGTGCTCGCCATCTGCGTCACATTCAGCGACCAGCCCCGTCCCCGGGCCTGGTAGCGTATGTGCTTCCCCGGCCGGACAGAGCTGATGTTGAAGCCGGAAAAGGGGTTCCTTCCGGTCATATAGAGCGCGCCGCAAAGCAGTGAGAAGATAAGTATGAGCGGCAGGCAGAACTCTGGCGTGCCCTGGAGGGGCGGAGGCGGCGGGCACCACGTCGCGGTCCCGACCTGCGGCAGGTATCTTGCGGTATTTTGCGAAGCGGGCGGTTTGGCATCCGCTGCATCGTCTATTTCGCTCGCGCTGGCAACGCCCGTTTCGATATGCGAGAAGTTGAGGCACTGGGAGAAACCCGGACAGCTGGATTCGGGAGGCACGCAGTAGGGACAGTAGAGGACCTTGAAATTCAGGCACGAGTCGTCCCAGTCGTTGAACTTGAAAACCGCGGTGCCGTTCCCGTCGGTGTAGGTCTTCTGCAGCACCTGGAGGCCGGTGGCGTTGGTGATTTCAACTATCAGAATCGAATCCTTCAGCGGCTGGCGGCGCGGGGATGCGCTGGCATTATCGTAATAAGCGACAACCTCCAGGTACCGGT
This sequence comes from Microcaldota archaeon, assembly GCA_022627495.1. Classification (GTDB taxonomy): domain Archaea; phylum Micrarchaeota; class Micrarchaeia; order Anstonellales; family Bilamarchaeaceae; genus Bilamarchaeum. The sequence continues at coordinate 106,598 of JAKEGJ010000003.1, read as the reverse complement.
TCGCAGGTTCGGAATCATGAACCAGCACGAAGATTCCGGTCGATGGCGCACCAACCATTTCCTGGCATTCCGGACATTCCGTATTGCCGTCAGAATGGAAAGACGGCATGAGGAAGAGCAGGAGCAAAACGGCCGGAAGCCAAAGCTTCATGCGGGTATTCCGGTTACCAGATATAATAATGTTCTGTTGCCGATTTTGCCGGAGCAAGGCTTCGCAAGCGTTAAAATCAGTACTCATGATGATTAGCCATGGATTTCCGGCGCATCGCCTTCCTCCTCGTCCTGGCCATGCCCTCGGTGTTCGCCGCAGGAACAGACCTCGCATTCATGGTGCCGGCAATCGCGATAATAGTGCTCATCTCCCTTTCCCTCTCAAGCATGCTCGCGGCATCCATCCAGAACCCGCAGCTGGAGGCATGGGCGAAGACGGAACTCCAGGAGCTCCTGGTGGGCGCCGTGCTTATCGGCATCATAATCGCATTCTTCCTGGGGTCGGATGCAATCTCCATCCTCATGACAGGCGAGCCGGATTACGTGAACAAGGCCGGCCTGATAGCGGAAGGCTGGGTGAGCGCCCTTATGGCGCCATACGGGGATATCATTGAAGCGGCTACGCGCATCAAGGTGGCGGCGTCGTACACGTCTGGGTTCAGCCTTCCCATATGGATAATATCCTTCAACTACCAGACTGGGCCGCTCGCGGGCGCGAGCATATTCTTCCAGCCCCTGATGCTGGCCGCCCAGGGGATTTCGAACGCGATATTCCTCTCCCAGGCGGTTTCGCTGCTTGTGTCGTTCTTCAAGATAGTCGTGCCGAAGGTCCTCCTGCCGCTGTCGCTTTCGGTTCGGCTCATCCCGTTCACGAGGCGGCTGGGCAACACTCTGATAGCGCTGTCGCTGGGGGCCATCGTTTTCTTTCCGATGTCCGTCATTATCGCGGATTTCTTCAACGGCCAGATTGCCCCTCCCGCGCCGGCCATAGCGGATTTGGGGAAGCTCGACGCGGACCCGTATCCGATATACGTGTTCGGGCCCATCTGCGAATTCGCGCCGCTGCGCATACTGTTCTCGCTTACGGACCCGCTTTTTTCCCTTATAGTATGCCTCCCCACGCTGGTGTTCCCGGCCGTGTTCCCAGTATGCTTCGAGCTGGTCTGGAACGTTATATATCCTATAATCAGCATGATTTTCCAGATAGTCAACACCATCCTACTGATAGCCTGGGAGGCGTCTGTCACGCCCAGCGATTACGGTGGGGACGTCTATGACCAGGTCATGCCCTTCCTGGCGGATGTGAACAACCTGGTGATGGTGATATACCTCGATTTCGTCTTCATAGTCCTCTTCACCATCGCCGGGACGCGCAGCATCGCGGCAGCTTTGGGCGGGGAAGGGTATATGGCAGGGATACAGAGGATGCTATGAGGACCGCCTTGTTCGTGCTTTTCTGCCTCGGGCTTTCGTTCCCGGCCTCCTGCCTAGACAACGCCACGGACGTGGTCCTGAGCGAGCAGGGCGGGCTGATTATGCTGGTCATGAGCCTGACCACCATCGGCATAGCCCTCGCATACGCGTATGGCTCGGCATTCCACAACGCGACATTCACCGTCCTTGCCAAAGACGAGCTGTACCACCTGCTCTTCTCCCTCGCGCTCCTCGCCGCATTCAGCGGCATCATCGTAGTTTCGTGCAGCATGCGGGACTATTTCTTCAGCCAGACGTTCCAGAACCTGGATGCGGGCTCGTGCTATAACGAAGGCTCCTCGGTGAACATGGTGGCGGAATGCTACGCCCGGCTCGCCAAGGGCGATGCCAGGGCGCTGGCCGAGAGGTACATCCAGAACCAGCTGAACGCCATGATGGACTCGACGAAATCCGAGAGCATCTCCATTCCGCTCTTCAACACGTACATCGCCGTCGCAGGCGCGTACAAGCGCGTCATCTCCAACCAGTACAGCATCATCCTCAGCTCGTTCATAATACCCGCGCTGTCTAGCATCAGCATGCAGGTGTTCGTGCTCACGTTCATCAACGAAAACGTCATACGGTGGTTTCTCCCGATCGCGTTCCTGCTCCGCGTCTTCCCTCCCACACGGCACATGGGCAACATACTAATCGCCATGTCACTGGCGCTTTATGTGCTTGTCCCCATGCTGTATGCCTTCAATCTCGCCATGTACGAGGTAGTATTCAATGACTGCAACACCTATGCGCGCGCAGCCTGCGACCATGCCATCGATGGGAACTGCGACCCGCCCGAGACGACCTGCAGCAACCCGGACAGCCTCTGGAACGTCGCGCGCCTGGTGCCCCAGGCGTTCTTCCTTCCGAACCTGACCATCGTCCTGGTGGTGACGTTCCTCGCTTCAGTCCATAAAGCCCTGAGGGTGATCGGATGAAACTTACTGCACTTTCCCTGCTCCTCCTAATCGCGTGCGCATTCGCGCAGACCGAATTCGAATCGAATTTCACCAAGCAGACGGAACAGGCGGGGCTTCCGGGGTTCATACGGGACTGGCGCGTAATCGCAATCAGCGCCATCATGACCTCAATCATCCTCGTGGCAATCGCGTACGCGGTAGGCATCGGAATGGAGATTCCGGAAATCAGGGCGTGGGCGGGCAGCGAGCTGGTGCAGATATTCGTCACGGCAATAATAATCATCACGTTCATGGTGGTTCTGGGGCTGCTCGACGCCATTGCAGTCGAGACGGCGCAATACAGCGGCATAAGCATGGCATGCAGCGGAGGGCAGAGCTGCCTCCAGTCGATAGCTGAGACGTATCTCGGCACTTATATAGACGTCGCCAAGGAGGACGCCCGGAAAATCGCCCTCGACAGCATCGACGCGGGCTCATGGGCTTCCCGGAGGTTCGGGCTCTACTGCACGTCAATATACTGCCTCCAGATAGGCGCCACATTCGGAGTGAACGGGCACTACGTCCTGGACACCGACCGCTACAACATCGTGTTCGAGTACTATTCAGGCATCCTCTCGTCCATGGAAGCCCAGAGGTTCTTCATCTCGCACATATCGTTCAGCATCGGGCCGCTGATTCTGGCCATGGGGATTGTCGGGCGCTCGTTCTTCTTCACAAGGAAGCTCGGCGGGCTCCTGATAGCGGTGAGCGCGGGCATCATGTTCATCCTGCCGGGCATGTACCTTTTCGACTGGTTCACCCTCGACACCACCCTCACCGGGAACAAGGCGAACGAGGATATGGGAGGCTCGCTATGCCCCGACGAGTGCAAAATCCCCCATTCGCTCGCGTACGTGGAGAACGGGTCGCAGACCATCCCCCTCGGTTCGGTCAAGGCGGTCTATGACGTTTTCCCCGATTCGCAGAGCGCAGACGCGCAGGCGATCATTGCAGGCACCGCCAACACGGCCATCCCCGCGGAAGGGCCGTACAAGGACATGACCGTGGCATCATGCATGATTGTGAGCGACGCGGACTGCCCGATTTCATGCAGGGAGCTCCCCTACCCCACATCGCTGACCACGTGCATGGACCCGGATGCGATGATTCAGCAGAAATGCGCCGCCCTCCTGCCTGACAAGTGCTGGCTGCGGAGATTCGCGGGCGCTCCGCCTGCGGAAGAGACGCCATCGCTGGTCTCATGCCCGCTCGAATGCAGGGTCGTGCCTCCGATGAAAGGCGACTGCTTCACGGACATGGGAGACTGCCTCGAATCCAGGCCCGAATGCCGGCTGTTCAAGAAGACAGGCGATACCGGCGACGCAGAAACTGACTTCGCCTGGGCGCCGAATCCGAACAGGGATGCCAGCGAGGACCAGTACGACAGATGCGAGCAGGCGAAAGACTGCATTCCGAGCCTAAACGCGCTGGAATCCTGCGCTTACGTGATACCTGAGACCGGCCAATGCCTGGGCCTCTGCGAAGGGTGCCCCCAGGTATGCCGGGTCTTCACAACCGATATCGGCAAGCTCCCGGCCCAGTGCATCGACTCGGACACAAACGACCTGACCGCGTCCTGCAAGGCCTGCCCGGCAGGATGCAAGGTCAACGCCACATACATCGATGAAGCCGAAGCGAAAAGAGTTGCCGCAGGCGGCGAAGCGAAATGCGCCGGGTGCGCAAGCGAGAAGCGGATAATAGCATACGGGGAGGCCATGCCGGAAGATTACGTGACCGGGGCCTGCGACATAAGCACCAGCTGCCCGTCGGATGACCGGGTGGCGATACCGCGCACATCATGCGAGCAGTGCATATTCACCGAAGAGTCGCAGATATACGATCCGCCGATACAGCCGGACTGCACGGCACTTTGCAGGCCCTCGGACGACCTCCCCACCAAAAGCCCCTCGGCATACACGGCGATCGGGGGGGAAGGGCTGGTAGGCTCGACAGACATACAGAACGTGTCGAAACTGATGCTTCCAGGATACGTCCTGCCGCTTTTCAACATCGTTTCGACGCTCGTGTTCATCAGGGGGCTCTCCGTGGCGCTCGGCGGGGACATAGAGATTCCGGGCATATCGAAGGTGTTCTGATGACTGACTGCTGCGACATGCGGATTAGCGTATTCCGGGCGCCGGATGATCGGGGGTGCCGTCCATGAGGGCCCTGGTCCTGCTCCTGCTACTTGCCCCGGTCGTATCCGCTGCCAGCGGGTGGGAGGGGACGGCCCTGCTCGCCATTGTCACTTCGGCAGGGATACTCGGCGCCATCTACGGCGTCGCCACGGGTTTTGGCATCAACGAGCTCAAGGTCATCGCAAAGGAGGAGCTCTACCAGCTCATCGCAACCGCGCTGATGGTCATCCTGCTCGTAGGGGGCAACAACATCATCGATGCGCTCTCCGCGAACCTGGGCGGCCTGGCAGGGGCTGAAAACCTGCAGACGGCCGCGGAGGCCAGCATCACCCAGACATTGACGGACGGGACCAACGGCATCGAGACATATTACAATAAAATAACGGAGATGGACGGGACGATCGCGGTTGAAGGATCCAGATCCCTCTCATGCAACATCCTCGGCATCGGATATGGCGTGAGCGCGTGCGGGGGCTACAACATGCTCCACGCCCCCCTCTCCATGGCAGGCGGAATTCTCGGGTTCGCAATAGGCGAGCTTTACGCCATCCTGTCATTGCTCGCATTGTCCAAGCTGTTTGCCATGAACCTGATCCTGCCGCTTGGCATCCTGCTCCGGACCGTAAAAATAACCAGGGGGGCGGGCGGGTTCCTGATAGCGCTGGGCATATCGCTGCACATCATGTTGCCGATGGGCATCCTCCTGGATAGGATGATGGCGGACACGTTCCTGGACCCTGCGATGAACCCGAACGCATCGGCGTTCACGGCAGGGCTTCAGACGGATGTAGCGGAATGCGACCCGACGAACGTGAATGGGGCCCAGATAGTCGGGAGCGAGGGCGAAAAAGTGAGGGGCATCCTCGCGGGCCTGCGGGCCGATTTGAAGGGCGTCGTCTTCTACGTGCTCGTTTTGGGGACGTTCGGCCCGGTGCTCGCCCTTCTTATGACTGTGGCGGGCATCAGGGCGCTGACATCCTTGGCTGGGGCCGAGGTGGATGTCAGCCCGCTTGGGAGGTTCTTATAATGACTGACGTGTGCGGCATCGCCGGATTCGCGGGCACCCTCGACAACACGGTCCTGCCGCTTGCAGCGATGGCGGCCGTGACCACGGGCGCGATAATCGGGGCCACCTACGCGGTGAGCCAGGCGCTCAACAACCCGAAAGTCGCGATGTGGGCCAAGACCGAGGCGGTCCAGGTCGTGGTCTCGCTTGTCAGCGTCCTCCTGCTCCTGGCAGTCATGGACGTCTTCTGCTCCCTGAGGATGGACGGGATTGCCTCCCTTTTCGGGATTTCCTCAGGGCCGCTCTGCGTTTATGACGCCGCGGGGACGTACCTGACGGACGCCGCGCAGTATTCGCTCAAGGCGGTCAAGATAGTCAGGTACCATCTCGAGGCGTACAACGTCCTGTCCGCCCTGAACGGTTTCGAATGCGAGTTCGGGGGCATAGGCTGCCTTTTCGGCTACTCCGGGACATCCATCTCGCCATTAGGCGGCTACGGCGCCCACATGGCCGCCCTCGACGTCTTCCTCAATTCCTCCATCATGTCGGCAATTTCCGCGCTGAATTTCCTGTTCATACTCATCTTCGTATACAAGGGATTCGTGCTCCTCTTCCTCCCCCTCGGAATTTTCCTGCGGTCGATGCCGTATTTGCGCTCATTCGGAGCGCTCCTCATGGCGGTATCGGTGGCGTTCCTGGTCGTGTATCCGTTCCTTCTTTCGATGCTCTACCTGATGGAGCCGGCGCTGGTTTATCCGCCCGCGTTCGAGCCCCCGGGGCTGAACCCGGCCTTTTTCGACGAAAGCATATTCGAGGAGCATGGCGGCACGCATTTCAGCGCAGAGGCGGCGACCGCCGGCCCGGACGCGGTCGCGGAGGATTTCTTCCCGGACGAGCCCCACACGGGAAACCCGATAGGAGCGATGAGGTTCGCGGCCAGCGCCTTCATTGCAGCGGTTTTCCTTCCCACGGCAGTGCTGATAGCCACGGTTGCGAGCATCGCATATGTCACAAGATTCTACGGCGAAGAGATAGATTTAAGCAGGATTATGCAGATGGTGTGACCGATGGTATTGATTGCTGCTTTCAAAACTCCGGAAAATTTTCAGATGGTGTAAAACATGGATGCACTGCCCATACTGGCGCTCACGGACATTTTCATAAAGAACAATATCAGCTGGGCGAACAGCTGGGGCCCCCTTTCGCTCCTGGCAGTGACGGCAGTGCTCCTGGTGTATCTTTCTTTGCTGGCCGTGGCAAGGGCGTTTTCCCTCAAGGAATTCGAAGCGCACGCGATGTCCGAGATACTCCAGGCCGTTTCGAGCGTCGCGATGATTGGCTTCCTCATCATGATGGTCAACGGCGCGCTCGACCTTGCGCACGGAGTCATCGCCGGCGAGGTGGCATGCCACGGCCAGTCGGTGAACATAGGCACCACCAACGAATCGACAATGGACGAGGCCCTGGATTCAATACGGTGCAGGCTCCAGGAGAAGGCATCGATAGTCGCGGCGATACAGAACGAGATAAGCACGAGCACGGATACCGTGAACGAGTTCAACGTGCTGAACCTCCAGATGAGCGCCTTCGGCATAACGTTCTTCAAGGGCGACTGGCTGGTCTCGCTTTTCCAGACCACGGAGAAGAAAAGGATAACGAACAATCTCGCAACGGTCATCCTGATAGGCCTCAACTCCCAGTCGGTGGTTATCGCGTACCTTAAGGCGAACGCCCTGAATACGCTGATACCGCTGGGTATCCTGTTCCGGAGCTTTTATTTCACGCGGAGCATGGGGGCGCTCATGCTGTCCCTGGGAATCGGCATGTATTTCCTTTTCCCGGTCTTCTACGTCATACTCGACCCGGCATTCACGCCCGCCCCGCCGCCCCCTCCCGCTCCGCCTGACCCGGCCGCCAGCCAGCAGTACTGCTACGCGACCATGTCCGGCACCGTATCGATGCTGCAGACGCTGCAGGCAGGGGGCCTGGGCACGACAAAGGCGCTTTACCAGGAAAGCATAAGGAACGAACTCTCGAAATCCTACATGGAACTGATGTTCCATCCGCTAATCGCGCTTTCGCTGACGATGGTCTTCGTAAGGTATCTTATGACCATCTTCGGCTCCGATGCGTCAGAGCTGATGAAGATGGTGTCAAAAGTGGTCTGAATGGCAAGCAAAGGACTGTTTACGCTCGCGGTACTCGGCATCCTGCTTCTGGCAGGATGCATCCAGCAGCCGGCCAAGATAGGGTGCTGCCTCAAGGAGAATGCGACGGCGGGGGAGGGCTGCGTGCTTTACAATGACAGCTCCGGCACGGCCACGGACCTGACTGCCAATACCAGCCTTGAAGCGGACGGACTGAAATGCAACGTGACCGCCGGCAACTGCAACGTGACCAGGGGGGACCGGCCGCCGTACCTCATCCCCATCTGCACCGAGGCCGGCCTGATGAAATGCATGGCGCCGGACTGCCTGGCCATGGTGTGCGGGGATTACAAATTCAGGCCCCCGGTAGCGCCCGGCCTCATCTCTGATGGCGATTCCGTCTCGGCGGACGTGCCCGCGGACACCGAAGAGCAGGTCGCCATGCGGTTCTACAAGGCCCAGTGCAGGTTCCTGCCGCTTGACGGGAGGCTGAAGGGCATCATGAAAAGCTCCAAGTCGTCCCTGAATGTCTTCAGGTTCGGCATCGGAGGCTCTTTCGAGGAATTCGAGCAGTACAGGTTCCTGTTCCCGGTATCAGACAAGTACTGCGCCATCAACCCGCCCCGGGAGGGCGACCTCAGGGTGGACAGGTACATGAACTACCTCAACCCGGTCAGCCTCGGCCAGTATAATGATCCGGCCGCAGACATAACGTCCAACTGCGTGGATGAGGCGGGAGGCTACCCGCCCCCGCCGCCCCTGACATACCGGGATTCCGCAGGAACGAGGCAGGGCAACCTGGTCGTTCAGGGCGATTACGTGCCTTACAGCTACAAGGCCGGGCCCATTGACAGGAACTACAAGTTCGCGTTCTGGGGCAGGGCGGATTATGAATCCGAAGGCGGAGGCGTGTGGCCAGGCATGGGTGATGCGCACTTCAACGCTTCAGACGTATACAAAAAGATTGATGATGACTTCTACAAGAAATGGCTGTCGATTGCCCACGCCGACACGATTTACGGCATAGGGCCGAAAAAGAACACCACGAGGGCGCCTTTCGAATGCGACACCGCGGGAACAGACTGCTATTCGGGCGTATGCAGCATCACGAAATACAACCGGGTGGTGATGATGACGGTCCCCGACGAGAACAACGTCACGGAGGAGATAGTCACGGACTGCGAATCCGTGCCGGACGAGAGCATGAAGACGATGATAATATGCGAGCCCACGGTCAAGATAGTGCAGGGCGCCGCAGACAAGCCCCCGGCAAGGACGTACGCCAAGGTAGATACGCACCTCATCCATGTCGAAGGCAATACATGGGATGAAACGCACGTCTCGGCCTGCGGCATCACCAAGGAGGACCACCTCAACAACTTCATGAACAATTATAACGGAGGATACAGCATAATCGACAAAGAAGACCCTCCAAACGTGCTGGTCGAGTGCCCGGACGCGATGGGCAGCCCGTACATGTCGGGTCCAAGCGGCTGGGATATCGGCCTCATGACCAACAGCGACACGAACTACCTGACATACTGGAACGGCTCGAACTGGATACCGCAGGTCGCGGAGGCATCGGCAGGGCCGCCGATTGGCGGTGCGCTTTTCTTCGGAAACCTGGACCCCCAGCCCAGGTACAACGGTACGAAGGTCATAGGGTATGCCCTCGCGGACAAGAGCGAGGTCAAGAACCTGCTGGTAGTCGACAGATGCGACATGGTGGAGGGGACGGATTATGACATTCTCCCAGTTTCGGGCGACCCCAGGGAATGGGGCGAACTGAAAAACGTCTTCACCGGGTATTTCCAGCAGCGGTTCAAGACAATGTCCGTGATAGCCAGGGAAGACAGCTGCGGGGCGCTGAAGTGCCAGCTCACAGACGAGGACGACAGCCAGAGGACATGCTCCTATTTCTACGACTTCTTCTGGCCCGGCCTCCCGTGGGTGATTAATTTCGACAAGCAGGAAGTGCCCGCGAGGCCCGGCGAGGGCCCTGGCGCGAAGAACCTGTACCTCAGCTCGCAGATAGCGATGGGGATACGGAAAATCAACCGGTTCGACGAGCCGGTTGTCGGCACGGCGGAGGCGAACACCTGCGAGCTCCGCAACCTTAACGCAGGATGGCAGGCGCCTTTCGACTACGGCGACGATGTGATGGGATGGGGGCAGCAGACGGCGCCGGCGTACGACATCCTCTTCAGCCACTACATAGTCGTGTTCTACGACCGGGAGCAGCAGAAGATAGGCCGGTGCCAGCTCGACGAGAAGAGCCTGCCGAAAGTCAAGACGTTCGGATGGTGCGAGCCGTGCACGACGTCCACCCTGGCGTACCAGAGCGTTAATGCGACCGATTCGGTCTACATACCCGGCGGGATGGGGAAGATTGACGGCGGAGGCGATGTCAGCGCCAGCCAGATATGCCGCTCGGGCTTCAGCCAGCTGCAATGCGCCAACGACCTGATAACGGATATGAACGATTACAGCGATACGTCCGGCTCGGTAGGCGCCCCGAGGACGATACCCGAGGCCAGCGTGCTGAAGGAGAGGCTCGGGAACTACATGAAATCCGGCGTAATGCCCGTCCTGGACCTTAGCGATGATAGCAACTGGGAAGAAGTGGAAGAAGAGTACGACTTCCAGAAGCTGATTGGCACGATGGGGGCCGCAATCGTGATAGTGGAGCACGTGGACAATGAAAGCGATGCGGCCGCGAAATCTGCGGCAATCGAGGAGAGGTGCGAGGCGATTCGGAGCAGGTGCTTCGGTTGCCTGACTGCGTTCCACGTGAATTCGCCCGCAACCAACGAAAGCTTCTCGGATGCCGCGGATGCGGTCTTCGCAGCCAATTTCGCCACGAAATACTCGGTGGATATCGTCACCTTCGATTATCCGATAACGATGCATTCCAAGGGCCTGCCCGCGGTAGGGGCGGAAATCCTCCAGGACGACCCGGACGCCAACCTCACCCTGAACTACAGCCGGATGATAGCGTCCGATATCGCCGCATTTTCCCAGGCGGTGCTCCAGAGGGACCATAAGCCGACATTGCTTGTCGGGCTCAACCTCGACAGCAACGACGCCGTTTGGCAGTCCGGAGAATATGCCGCCCTGTTCGAGGGCATTGCCCGCAACCAGGACGGGTTCATCAAATCAGGCCTGCTGGGGATAATATACGCCCCCGCAGTGCAGCCGAATCCGGCGGGCAGCCCGGCAGGCCCGCGCATCGGCATAGTGGACGTCTCGGCAAATATCGGGACAAAGAACGGGAAGTTCTGCGCCCTCCAGGGCGCACTGCAGAAGATGTCCGCTTCGCCGCCCATAGCCCTGTATGAAAGGGGCATCGCCGTGAACAGCACGTTCTGCGCGCCGTGCTCGAGCCTGGAGAAAACCCAGGGCCTCTGCACGGCCGATGCGCTCAGTTGCGACAACGGCCCCGCATGCATCCTGCCCCCGGGGTTGACCGAATCCCAGGCAAGCGGAAGCTACCGGTGCCCGGAGAATACCGTGATTGACGACCCGGAAGGGGAGCGCTGCCGGATATGCAGCGAGATGAGCGGCGCCTACGAGTGCACTATAAGGTATACCAACGGCACGGTAGAAACGTTGAGCGGCAATATGAGCGATATCACAACGGACGCCTATCTCGATGTCATGGCAGGGATATCAAGGACCGACAAATGCTGCCTCGAGGATGCTGCGGGCCAGAGGCACACGTTTTTCAAGCGCTCGTCCACGAGCCTGATAAACCGGCCCATCGCATTCTCGAAATCGGGCAACCCGCTTGTCGACTGCGGCCTTTCCTCGGACTTCTCGGCGCTAAGCGATGCGCAGTCGTTCTGCGGCATCGACATCCCGCTGAAGAATTACGATGTCAGCTGCAAGATTGTCGACTGACCGGAATCGGAAAAAAGGTCAAACGGGGAATGCTTCAGCCGGCTTTGCCGCCTGCGCCGCCGGGCTGATACGGGATGACCTCGCCCGCGGCCAGGTATGTCGCGATGCTGCGGATGACGCCCAGCACTTCGTCAATCTTCTCTATTGAATCGAGCGTCACAGCGCGGATATACGAGTCGTCCGGTCCGCGGTCGTTAAGGGGCAGGAAGACCTCCCCGGGCGTGAATTTCAGGAGCGCCTTCCCCAATTCGTCGCACTTTGAGACGAGGTCGGCCGACTGGCAGCTCCCGCCTTTGAGCTTATGGAACCCGAACATCACGTAGAACGAGTTGACACGTTCGGGATGCAGGTTCCCGTCTTCATCGTACACGAAAGGATGGAGGTAGACCCCCAGGCCCTCCCGGCCCATCTGGTCGAGCCCCCTTATGAAGTAGTCGGTGCGGATTTCGAAATTCGACCGTTTCGTCCTCTTCTGCTCCTCATAGAGGTCGTCTTCGGTGGGCAGACCGCATGCCTTGGCGAACTGGACCCAGGAGTAGTCCTTCTGGGAAATGCCCTCCAGTATGAGCTTGTCTTCATCGGTCCGGGGCACGTTGGGCACGCGCGCCGAATCCTTGAGCCTGAAGAAGGTCAGCTTCACCGTATCGGTGTTGTCCACGCTGGGCCCGATTATCCCGAACTCGCCCTGGAGGTCGCTCACCTCCCCCCGTATGACGTCGGGCTTCCGCAAAGACGAGTCCAGCAGCTGCTCGAGCTGGGATTGTATGACTGTCTGCTTTTCGATGTCTGTAAGCATCATTTTGGCTTCGCTTAGCCCCCGTTCGAGCCCGACAAGCAGCTTGTGCTCGACATCCCCGTGCTTCAGTACGGCCGCGGTCAGTATGTCTATCATCTTCGAGCGCGTCACTTCGAGTTCCTTCTTTTCGATGAATCCGGCCTTCAGGAGTATCTCTCCGATTTCCTCGACTTTCGAGGTGTCTATGTCCACATTGTATTTGCCGAGCTCCGGGTTGGCCAGCTTCCTCGTCCTTTTGGCAATCGCTGAGGTCGTGAACCAGACCTCGGGGTCGACTCCGAGGCGCCTTATGATATCCTCGGGCACCTCTTCCGGCATCAGCGTATGCGTGTCTCCGCCGCCCCGGTTCATGCGCAAATCCTTGAGGGAAACGAGGACCGCGGCCACCGGCGCCAGCTCCTCTTCGACGGGCAGGCGGCTCTGGATTGCGGCATATAAGCTCCCGACCGCCTTCTGTATGATGTTCGGGACCGGGCAAAGCGTCGTGCCATAGACGGTGTTAAGGGCGGTGAAGAAGTCCTCCCGCTCTTTAGCGAAATTGCCGCCCTCCTTCCACAGGGCGCGGTAGAAGCCGAGCCGGTAGCCAGGCATCGCGAACAGCTTCGAGAAGCTGGAGGTCTCGATGATGGGGACTTCGGTGCCCAGGTGCAGGACGCGCTGTATCGCATCGATGCGCTCTTCGCGCTTCCTCCGGAAATGCTCGTAAATGGAATCCGCGACAACGATAATCGGATGCCCGAACTCCTGCTGCTTTTCATAGATCCTCATGACCATCTCATCGAAAAGTGCCGGAGACATGGCTGAGCCGAGCGGATTTCCGACCGTTGCGAGTATCACGGCCTGGGTGTTTTTGTCCAGGATTGTGAACATGTTTTCCAGATCTATCTGGCCGTCTACCCTTACGCCGCAGGTCCGGACATCGCCCAGTGCAAACGCCGCCTCCGCGCTGTGCGAGAGGTATGTCCATTTCGGGACTAAAACGTTGTCCCGCACGCCGTCTTCGCCCGGGGGGAGAAGGATTGCCGGGAGAATCATGCGCAATGCGCCCGCCACGCCGGCTGTGGGGTAGACCGCCACGTGCTTGGGGACTTCGAGGTCGCCTGCCTCGATGTTCGCGCTGCCCCGCCTCATCTGCCCGATATACTCTGGGTCGCCCCAGATGTCGTATGACGCGCAGGCCCGGGGATTGTCGTGGAAGTTGAGGTACCTGCGGAGGAACCGGTGCACGCCGTCATACGGGCCCATGTCCGGATAGCGCGACGGGTCGCCGAAGCACATGTCCAGGACGCGGACCGGGTTGACCGAGTTCCTCTGGATGTCATTGATGCGGTCGTCGACGGGAGTCTTGCCGAATTCCCGCCTGCGCATGTCTGAGAGGTGCTTTCCGCGGGGGCCGCGGTACCGATCCGACTTGAATACTTCCTGTTCGCATAAGATTGTCCCGGCCATAAATATCCACCATTGAGCGCTACATCATGAAGTTGTTCAGTTTCGCGAAGACCTCGGTCACCAGGCGCTCGAGCGCGTTCTTGGAGCATTCCGCCTCATGGGGCGTGGGCAGGATGCGGCCGTGCTGGAGGAACATGCGCGTCTTGTCGTCGGGCGCCTTCCCCTGGCATAATGAAGCGTCGTTGTGGGCAAGGTCAGTGGCATATGTCAGGAGCCCGCCCCGCGACACGAAATCGATAACCGCGTCGCTTTCGATTATCCTGTCCCTGCCTACGTTGATAAGAACGCGCTTCCGGTTGATGAAAAGGTCTCCCATCTGCTTTGCCGTGATCAGGTTGCTGGTGCCCGCGTTCAGCGGGAGGGAGATGAATGAGAAATTCGAGTCTGAAATCGTTTCGGATATCGGCTTCTGCGGGTCGAGGTATTCGACTATTCCCGCAAGTTCCGGCTTTATGCTGCGGTTGAACGCACGGACATCGCAGTCGAAGCCCTTCTTGCATATGCGGGCTATCGTCGAACCGATGGCGCCGGTGCCGAGGACCGCGACGCCGGAGCCGCCTAGCGACAGGTCTTCCGGGGGGGGCAGTGAGGCCGTGTCGAAGCTCCATGGCCCGGCCCGCGGGCCGTAGTGGCTTGTGCAGAGGAAGAGGTAATCGGAGTGCTCGATGATGTGGAGGAAGCTGTCCGGCTTCACGCTGTAAAAGCCTTCGAGCTCTTCTGGGACGTCGTACCCGTAGAGGTCGCAGTCGAAGCCTTCCTTGAGGATGCGGGCGATGCCGAACGCGCCCCTATCGCGCCCGATGAACCCGATTCTCGCGCCCGCCAGCTCCTGGTTGAACCACGGCTCGCTGGGCCTCCGGCCGCTTGCGTCCAGGTAATTGCAGTTCCGCGCGCGCTCGATGCCCCGCTCGATTTGGCGCGAGCGCATTATCATCTGGGCGACTGCCCGCTCGGCATATTCGTCCGAATATTCGCTAAACACCACCAGCCCGGATGACAAGGGGGGGAGCAGGCAGGGGCCGTATATGCTCCGCATGGCCAGGGCGATGGCGTGCTCTGCAACCGGAACAGTGCTGAAACCCGGGCACGTTTCGGCGCGAAGGTTGAGTTCGGCCATCGCCTTGCGGTCTATGTGGTCGACGCCTTTTGTAGCGCTGATGAAGCCGAGCTTGGGGTGGTGGGACTTGAGGAAGTCGTAATTGAGGCCGTATGACCATTTCACGAGCCAGACGCTGGCGCTGTTCATGGCGGTCTCGGGCGCAAGGCGGCCTTCGAAAAGGACGTCGAATCCTTCCTTTGTCAGGGCCGAAGACAGCCTCGCGCCAACGGCAGTGGGCATGTCGTAGATGGCGACTGACAGCCTGCTCTGCCCTGACAGCTTTCCGCCCCGCGTCATACTCATATACATACATTTATTACAAATCCATTTTATAAAGCTATCGCGAATTTTCTAAAAATATAAGGCACATGCATGGCATATTGTGCAGATAAAAATAAATTATTGTAAAAAATTATAGTTTTCATAATAATTATGTATAAAATATACATTTGGCAACAAATCACGCGATGGCGGTTATGAAAACGGGGGGAAACGCCTCCGGCCTGCTTATATTTATATTCCTTTCCCATCAGATATCGTCTAACGTCGAGACTAATTTCTAGCTTAGTCTAAGCATTAGAGAAAGGCAAATCAGGTGCACCCTATGGCATTGACCGATGCTTCGGTCAATTATAAAAATTTCGAAAAAATGTTGATAAAGGTGAAATTTTTATGGCAAGAAAGGAGTTTGTGGTTGAGGAAGTCCAGAAACTGATGGACAAGATTGAGAATGTCAGGAACGTCGCCATCGTAGCTCACGTCGACCATGGCAAGACTACGCTCACAGACAGCCTGGTGGCGAGGGCCGGCCTCATAAGCAAGGAGCTCGCGGGCCAGCAGCGCGTCATGGACTACGATGAGCAGGAGGCCGCAAGGGGCATCACCATCAAGTCCGCCAACATATCCCTGGGATTCAATTACGACGGCAAGGACTACCTGATCAACCTCATCGACACCCCGGGCCACGTGGACTTCGGTTTCCACGTCGTCCGCGCCATGCGCGCCGTCGACGGAGTCTGCCTGGTAGTCGATGCGGTCGAAGGCGTGATGCCCCAGACCGAGACGAACCTGCGGCAGGCGCTAAAAGAGAGGGCCCAGCCGGTGCTGTTCATAAACAAGATAGACAGGCTGATTAATGAGCTGAAATTCGACGCTACGCAGATGCAGCAGAGGTTCGTGAAGATAATCACCCAGGTCAACAAGATCATCGAGACCAACGCACCTCCCGAGGTCAAGGACGCGTGGCTTGTGAAGGTGGATAAGGGAAACGTAGCCTTCGGAACTGCGTACAACAAATGGGCGGTATCCTACTCTTCGATGAAGAAGTTCAACATCGGCTTCAAGGACATCTATGACAGATGCGCAGCCGGGGAGCATGCCTGGCTCGTGGAGCGCAGCCCGCTGGACGAAGTGCTGCTGGAGATGATAATCAAGCACCTCCCGAACCCGGCCACGGCCCAGCCGTACCGCATCCCGGTCCTCTGGAAGCACGGCGACCTGACGACCGAGGAAGGGAAGAGCATGCTCGCATGCAATTCCGGCGGAAAGGCGATAGGCGTCTGCTTCGGCGTCGCCTATGACGAGCACGCAGGAGAGGTCGCTGTCGTGAGGCTGTTTTCCGGAACGGTGGAGAAGGGCACCAACCTGTATGTTTCCACGAAGAAGCAGTTTGCACGCGTCCAGCAGGTGGGCATCTACATGGGCCCGGACCGCGTCGGCGCGAACAGGGTCATAGCAGGTAACATCGGGGCGTTCGTAGGCCTCAAGGACGTGTATGTCGGCGAGACGATATCAACGGACCCGATGGAGCCGTTCGAGCAGATAAAGCACTACTCGGAACCGGTCATCACCAAATCGCTTGAAGTGAAGGAGCAGAAGGACCTGCCCAAGCTGATTGACGCGCTCCGCGCAATATCAAAGGAGGACCCGACGATTAAAATCAGCCTTAACCAGGACACAGGGGAGCACCTTGTCAGCGGCAACGGCGAGCTGCACCTGGAAATCATCGAATACAAGATACAAATCGAGAAGAAGATACCCATCATAACATCCCCGCCGATTGTCGTCTATCGGGAAGCGCTTCTCGGGAAATCGGGCGTGGTGGAAGGAAAATCGCCCAACAAGCACAACAGGCTGAAAGTCACCGTCGAGCCCCTCGAGCCGGAGATAGTGAAGGCCATAGAGGACGGGGTGATCAAGGAGGGCAGGCCGAAGGGCCGCGAGGTCTGGGAGAAGCTGATTGAGCTCGGCATGGACCGTGACGAGGCGCGGAGCATATACGACATACACAACGCCAGCGTGTTCATCAACGGGACCAAGGGCATCCAGAACCTGAATGAAGTGGAGGAGCTGCTCGTCCAGGGTTTCGAGGAAGCGCTCGACCAGGGCCCCCTGGCAAAGGAGAAGATGAGCGGCGTCAAAGTGACGCTGATAGACGCAACGCTGCACGAGGACAACATACACCGCGGGCCGGCCCAGATGATTCCGGGCACGAAGAGGCCGATTTACGCGGCCTTGCTCATGGCAGGCATGACGCTTCTCGAGCCGAAGCAGAAGGTGCTCATCAACACCCTCCAGGAGTATGCCGGCGCCGTCATAAACATGACAAACGGCCGCAGGGGCGTCCTGGTGGGCATGGAACAGGAAGGCGAGAACGCCGCAATAACGACGCAGCTCCCGGTCGCGGAGATGTTCGGTTTCGCAAACGAGCTGCGCGGCGCGACACAGGGCAGGGCCATATGGTACCAGGAATACGCCGGCTACCATCCGATGCCGAAGGAGCTCGTCGCGAAGGTCGTCAGGCAGATTCGGGAGAGGAAAGGCGAGAAGCCCGACCCGCCCACGCCTGAATTCTTTATGGAATGAGTTCATTCCAAGTTTCTTTTTTTTTAATCGGCATTTTTTTCGAACTTCCTTATTGCGAAGACGTGATTTGCATGCAAAACCGTCAGGCTAGCGGGGGGGACAGGGCCATCGCGCAGGGTAATCCTGCCGGAAACGGACTGGCGGGCAGTTTCACCAGGGAAGCTGGCCGGACAAAGGACTCCCTCGATAGGCTCGTTGGGCTCCTGGACGCATGGCAGGCATTCTGCAAGGCCCAGGTCGGGGAACCGGTGGCGGAAGGCAAACGGATAATCGGCCTGAGCCACCACCACAGCGTCGCTTTCACCCTGCTTTGCAACCGCCCGTTCGGACAGGAGGATATGGACCGGTTCTGCCAGGCGCTCTCCAGCTTCGAAGACACGGAAAATTTCGCATTCAAAGCGGGGATTTTCCTAAGCGCCATGATGAACATAGGCGAGGGCCAGGAATATGTGGTAAACACGAGGGGCATCCGGACTCCGTTGCACCATCTGGGCGCGTGTTCATCCAAAAAAATCATCATCCGCGGGGACGCCGGGGACCATGCCGGGGATTTCCTTAATCGGGGCGAAATGACAATAGAAGGCAAGGCAGGCAATGCCGTCGGTTCCGACATGCAAAGCGGGCTAATCACCGTAAAAGGAAGGGCGGGATTCTCGGTAGGCGCGGGCAGCAATGGCGGTACTATTCTCCTCGAATCCGGCTGTGACGGTGTGGCGCCGGATGCCAAGGCCAAAATCGAGCCCCGTTGACAGCATGCAGGTTATTTTCTCTCCCGTCTTCCCTGCCCTGCAAGCCTCATTTCCAGCCAGTTCCTCGCCTCGCCTTCCGTCATCGGCTCGACAAGCGGGTGGGGCATCGGCTTTCCCTTAATGAAGAACATCCACGTGGGGTATCGCTCCACTTCGTAAGCATCGGCTATCTCTTCAAGGTTTACCGAGTCCAGGCGGAAGAAATCGGCCTTTCCTGCGAAATCGTCGGCAAGCTTACCCTCGAACTCTTCGGAAACCTTGCAGTCCCTGCACCATGGGGCGTAGAAAACGACGACTGCCGCACAAATCCCCTTAAGGGCGGTCTTCGGATCCTCCATCAGCTCGGTGATTGCCATGCATATCAATCGCCAGGTAGAGTTTTTAACGCATATTGCGGATTGGCTAGCGATGCTGAAGCTTTTTGACACGCTTTCCGGAAGGAAGCGCGGGTTCAGGCCGCTCGGGGGGAGGTTTGTCCGCATCTACACCTGCGGCCCTTCGGTCTACAGCTACTCGCACATCGGAAACTTCAGGACCTACCTGTTCGAGGATGTGCTTGTCCGCTATCTGCGCTACAAGGGCTACCGCGTGAAGCGCGTGATGAACATCACCGATGTGGAGGACAAGGCGATTGCAGCCGCAAGGAGGGAGGGTGTTTCCCTGATGGCGCTCGAAGCGGACAAGATAAGGGCGTTTTGGCGCGATTTCGATTCCCTGGGCATGGTCCGGCCGGATGTGGTGGCCAAAGCGTCTGAGCATGTGCCCCAGATGATTGGGCTGATATGCCGCTTATGCCGGAAGGGCTACTGCATCCGCCGGAAGGACGGGGTGTACTTCAATGTCAGGCGTTTTTCGCGATACGGAAGCCTCCGCCATCTTGGGGGCGGGAGATATCTCGGCATTGCGCGCAACGAAGATTATTCGCGCGAAGGCGCCTGGGATTTCAGGCTCTGGAAGAAATGGACGCGGGGCGACGGCGAAACGGGATGGGATAGCCCTTTCGGGTTTGGCAGGCCCGGCTGGCATATCGAATGCAGCGCGATGAGCATGCATTACCTGGGGGAACGCTTCGACATCCACTGCGGCGGCGCGGACAACATATTCCCGCATCATGAGAACGAGATTGCCCAGAGCGAAGGCGCAACGGGGAAAAAGCTCGCGAATTTCTGGCTCCATTCGAGGCACCTCACCCTGGGTAAGAAAAAGATGTCGAAGCGGACCGGGAACGTGCTCTATGTCAAGGACCTGCTCGGGGCGGGGGCGCATCCGGGGTGCATCAGGTTCTACCTCCTTTCAAAGAGATACCGGACAAGGCTTGACTTCAGCCAGGCGCAGTTCGAGCGCAGGGTGTGCGCCTGCGAACGCACGGGCACGATACTCGGGCAACTGAGGAAGATTGGTGACAGCGGGGGGAATGGCATGGCCGGCAGTAAAATCGCCGGACGGTTGCTGTCCGCGTTCGGGAAGGCCATGGACGATGACCTGGACACCGGCCGGGCGTTCCGGGCGATTTTCTCGGCATTCGCCAGGATTGAAGCCATGATTCGCAAGGATAAGCTGTCCAGGGAGGATGCGAAGGCGATACTCTCCGCCATGGGGAGGATTGATTCGGTGCTGGGAGTCTTTGGAGGCGCCTGAAAGGGCCGGGGGCACCTGGCCGAAACTCATTCAAGCTTCATTATCTCCTTCTTCAGCTTTTTGTAGAAAAGAATGTCCGCCCCCCTCATCCAGGGGAGGAAGCGTTCCTTCGTGGCCCTTAGATAGCGCCGCTGCTTGGATTTTGGCGCATTCCGAAGGTCGCGCATGTTGTCGAGCCTGTCCGCGAACTTGACGAGCTGGGCGCCGCCCCCGCAGCGCCGTATGCGGGAATAATACCGGTCCTCCCACCCCAGGCTGTCCCTTCGCCGCGGCTTTGTCACCAGGCGGACCATCGATGCGACGCGTTTGCCAAAGCGCCGCTCGAGCGATTTCCCGCTCAGGCGGCTCATCTCAAGGACGTCATGGAGGAGGGCCGCGGCGATTATTTCCGCGTCTTTTACTTTGAATTCCCTCTCGAGAATAAGCGCAGCGCGGTAGGGATGGACAATGTATGGTTCCCCTCCGTCCCGCTTATGCCTTGAATGGATTTTAACCGCCAGCTCAAGCGCTTCGCGGACCATGCGCCTACCCCTCCCCCTGAATCCGCTGCTAATCCCGTCCAGCATGGGTAGAAATAGGACCGCAACCGCTATAATGGATGTGCGCCGCCGCATCGGGCAGGATGGCTGGCATCACGCTTTCGCCCGCTTGCGGGCGCGTGTATCTTTCGGAACGATAATGCAGTGCCCGCCCGGGGAGCCGAGCGCATCGGATTTTCCCAGGATATGGAGTTTGATTGTTATCGCGGCGGCGACTGCATCCAGCTCGTCCTGGGCGTACGGTTTGCGTCCGAGGCGGACGGATTTCCGCGCCCAGGCGAGAATCCGGCGCTGGTTTTTTCGCGGTATGCCGCAGATATCGTATGACGCGCCGGGGTACACCTCATTGACGGATTCGGCATTACCCTCTCCTGCCAGCCTGCCCGCGAGATTCATCCCCCGTTTTGTGAGCATCCGCATGGGGCCGAGGGTGATGGGAAAGAAGCGGATGCCCCGATTTCTCAGCTCCAGGTCGCAGTCCCTGAAGTGTGACTGGCCCCTATCATCGATGCTTTTCCGGCCGGGAGGCAGCGAAAGCGGAGCGTCGATGCCGATGATTTTGCGGCCGCGGACGGAGCGAACGAGGGAGAGGATTTCATCGTCGCTGTGCGCAATCGACACGCAGGCACTCTTCCCCCGGATGACGCATATCCCGGTGTCCCGCAGGGGGCTTGCGGCCAAATCAATGCCGATTGCCGCAATGGCTCCTTTGGCGCGACGGGCCATATGCCCCCCCTCAATGCTTCTTCGCATATAATCCCTGGAGGCGCGGGACGTACCGGATTGAGGCAAAGCCTGCATCAGCCAGCCGTTTTCCAACTTCCCGGTCGATGCGCCTGCCCTTCCCTTTGCCGACCGAGCCGACATAGTGGAATATGCGAGCCCCGCGCTTGCACGCGCGGTAAAGCTCCTTGTAGAAGGCCGGGGAATACAGCTCCGGGGCATGGGTTATGCGAGGCGGGTCGTGTATGACGAAGGAGAACATGTTATCTTCAAAACCCTTGATGAGCTCGGCCGCGCTTCCCTTCATGACCAGGATATTGCCGTCTTTGGCGAAAAGCTTCTCGCTGAAAGGGTTCCATTGCGCGAGCGTGATTACGGCCTCCGAAACCTCGCATGTGACGACAAGGCGCACTGCCGGACTTTTTGAAGCGGCGATTGCGGTGTATCCCAGACCCATGCAGGTATCTAGGACGGTGAATTGGCCCTCGCGGGGGATGCCGAGCCCCTTCACGACCTCCTTCGAATAATCCAGAGGAGTCTCGAAATCCCGCACAAGCTGCATACGCAGGCCGTCCACCTCCAGTATGGGCACCCCGTTATACGGCCTGAGCTTGTAATAATGGCCGGCAAAGATGTCGAGCCGGACCTCCCCGCCCGCGCTTTCCGCGAAAAGGAAATTCCCATCCGTAGTGTATGTGATGGAGCCATCAGCGCTTCTGCAGAAGAACTCCCGCTTTCCCTTTGCCACAAAGGACTTAGGCCGCCGCGGCTTTTTAAGCATTTGTCAGAATTCTATCGTCTCCTGGCCCATGAAATCCTGCAAAGCCCTGGGCACCACGACGGTCTTCCAATCTTCCTGGAAATTCTCGAGTATGGCTATCATGGTCCGGCCGACCGCGAGGCCGCTGCCGTTTAGGGTATGGACGAATTCCACCCCGGATTTACCCCGGAAACGGATGTTGGCCCGCCTTGCCTGGAAATCCGTGCAGTTCGAGCAGGACGATATTTCCCGGTAGCAGTCCTGGGACGGCATCCAGACCTCTATATCGTAGGTTTTAGCGCTGGCAAAGCCCAAATCGCCCGCGCACAGCTCGATTACGCGGTAGGGAAGGCCGAGGAGCTCAAGTATCCGCTCGGCATCCTTTGTAAGCCCTTCCAGCTCCTGGAAGCTCGTGGCCGGATGCGCGAATTTCACCAGCTCGACCTTGTTGAACTGGTGCTGGCGGATTAAGCCCTTGATGTCCTTGCCGTAGGCCCCGGCCTCGCGCCGGAAGCACGGGGTGTATGCCGTGAGCTTGATTGGGAGGCCCTTCTCTTCTAGGATTTCGTCGGAGTAGAGGTTGGTGAGGGGGACTTCGGCGGTCGGGATTAGCCACAAATCGTCGTCGCTGCATTTGTAAAGCTCATCCTTGAATTTGGGGAGCTGGCCGGTCCCGGTCATGGTCTTGGTGTTGACAAGGTATGGTGGGGCGATTTCGGCATAGCCGCGCGATTGGTGCACTGACAGCATGAAATTGACGATGGCGCGCTCGAGTTTCGCCAAATCGCCCTTGAGCACGGCGAACCGGTGGTGGGCAAGCTTCACCCCGCGCTCGAAATCGATTAATCCGCCCCGCTCGCCGACCTCGTAGTGGGGAAGGACGTCCTTCGAGCCTTTGGCCGGCTTTCCGCATACCCGCACCACAGGATTGCACGTCTCGTCGTGCCCTTCGGGAACGGATTCATGCGGGATGTTCGGGATCATCAGGAGATGGACGCCAATCTGCTCCTCGAGCGTCGCAGTCTCTACGGATATCTCCTTAATGCGCTTTGCTATCTCTCCGGAGCGGGCGATTTCCGCCTCCGCCCCCTCGCCGCGCTTCTTCTTCTCGTTGATTTGCTGGCTCTGCCTGTTTCGCTCGGCACGGAGCCCCTCCTCTTCCTTCTTTATCTCGCGCCACTGGGTATCCAGCTCTTTTATGGCGGAAAGCGCGGCGTGCGCGTCTTCGCGGTAATGCCTGCGGTGGAGCGAGTCCTCTGCGGCAGCCGGATTGTCCCGGATGAGCTTGATGTCAATCATGGGCAATACCCTGTCGGATTGTTATTAAATTCCCTTATCTTCATGCGCCCGGCTCACTTGAGCAGTGCCTGGAATTTCGCGATTGCTTCTTCCAGCTTGCCGTTATGATTGTAAATGACAACTGCGGGCGCACCTGTGAACGCGGAATATGCCGCAAGATAGCCCTTGTTCATCTCGTCATGCAGGGCGATGTTGTCCACGTCGCGCTTCCTTGTCGGGTCGTTCTCGCGCCTCGCTTTCAGCTCGTCGACGCTCGCCGTGACGTATATCAGCGCCTCGACCTTCCAGAGCTTCAGGAACTCGAACGGGAGGCCGGGGTAGTAGCCTGAGGGCGTGGCGACCGAGCAGTGGGTGTCGAGGATGACTTTTCCATGCATTTTCGCAAGCGCCTCCGCGACCAGCTTCTGCGCAAGCTTCTGCTTCTCAATCGGCAGTTTGCGCATCTCGTCCCGGTCCTTGATGCCGAACTCCTTCTTCTCGATTTCAAGCATCAGGTCCCCGTAGTTCACGACTTTGTAGTCGGACTTGATGCCCTTCAGCACGGTTGTCTTCCCAGCTCCCGGAACGCCTAATGCGATAATCATCCAATGCACCCGATTCCCAAATTTTCCTTTTCGCTATTCGACGGCCCGCCCAAAAAGCGAGCCGAGGTTCGCATCGTAAATGTCGACGTCGACGAAATCCCCAAGCTTCCCGGAGAAACCCTTGACGACGACCTGATGATAGTTAACGGCCCTACCTTTGAAATCCTTTTCCTTTTCGCTGACGAGGACCCTCAAGCGCCTTCCGACGTATCGCATGCGCCTTTCCTTCGTGATTTCCTTTGTGAGGGCGCTCGCCACCTCGCTCCTGCGCTTCACGATGAGGTTTGGAATCTCCTTGAGCCCCTTTGCGGCTGTCCCGGGGCGGGGGGAAAATTTGGATACGTTCACCACTTCTGGTTTCGACCTGCGGACAAGTTCCAGCGTCTCCTCGAAGTCTTCCTCGGTTTCAGTGGGATAGCCCACGATGATGTCCGTCGCTATCGACGCTTCGGGAAACGCCCCCCTCACAGCGCCGACAATATCGTAAAAATCCCGGACCGTATGGTCGCGGTTCATCTCCCTGCAGACCTTCTCGCTCCCGGTCTGGACAGGCACGTGCAGGAACTTGTAGAAGCGGGGGCCGCGGAGCGCATCCAGGATGCCCGGGAGCATCCGTTTGGCATGCTCCGGGTTTATCATCCCCAGGCGAACGAGATAATCCGCCCCCTCCACCCGCCCGGAGCTGTCGTCATTCGCTATCGCGTCAAGCAGGGTGAGCAGGTTCGTCTTGATGTCCAGGCCGTATGCCCCGGAATCCTGGCTGGTTAGCTGGATTTCCCGCGCACCGCCAAGGACGGCGTCGTTCATCCATTTGACCACGGTCTTGGGGGTGTAACTCCGAAGGAATGGACGGGCGAGCCGCGTCTGGCAGAAATGGCACGAGGACACGCAGCCGTCGTTGATGGGGATGCGGCAGATGGGCGCCGTGAGGATGCGCGGGAGGCCTTCCTTGGATTCGGGGGCCGAGTACAGCATCGGTCGGCCCGCCAGGGCGTCATCAACTGCTTCGGAGATATGCATCAGCGAAGAAGGCGTTACAATCGGGGCACGGGGGCAGTATTTCCGTATCTTGGGGATGTTTGCGGCGAGGCATCCGGCTATCACGAGTTTCCGGTTTCCAGTTTCCAGTTTCCTGATGCGTTCGAATATCTTGTTCTCCGTGGCCCCCTTGACTGTGCAGGTGTTTATCACAACCACGTCGGCATGGGCATTTGACGGGGCCATCTCATGGCTGGTTCGAAGTATCGCGTGCATGATGTCCGAGTCGGCCTGGTTCAGGGTGCAGCCGTACGTCTCAATATGGACTTTAACCATAACTGCCCACTCCGGCGGTTTCCAGTTCCCGGTTTCCAGTTTCCCAGTTACGGGACGCGAAACGCAGAACCCGAAACAGGATGGAGTCGGCTGGATGCTGAAAACGCCTATTCGCCGAACATCCTTGAGAAGCTCGGGTACATCTCGAATGCCTTCATCTGCTCGAGCTGCTCGTACATCTTGTGGAGTATGCCCACGGTAAGGAGTATGCCCGTCCCGGTGCCGATGGCTCCGGTCAGGTCTGCCAGGGCTGCAAGGAGTCCGACGCAAAGGGAGCCCATCACCGTGAGGGGGAAGATGTGCTTGTTGAGTATGGTCTCCAGCATCCGCGGGTCGCGCCGGAAGCCGGGAATCTGCAGGCCTGAATCCGACAGCTGGCCCGCGACGCTTTTCGCGTCCATGTTCGCGGTCTCGACCCAGAAGAGGCCGAAGAGCACGGATATCAGGCCTAGGCCAATGGCATATACGAACGCATGGACCCATTCCGGTATCCTGAGGAATGTGGTGGAGCTGTTGAGGAATTCCCAGTGCTCCCGCGTGCCGCGGCCGGCGCCGCCCATAATCGGCGTGAACAGGTAAAGCACCCCATCGGAGAGCTGCTTGTTCTGGTCCACATAGCCCAGGATGGGCACGATGCCGTCCTGCTCGAGCGAATAGTTTCGCGTCTCGGCCAGGTGCGCGGCAAGCTCGGTCGGCTGGCCTCCTTCATCCCAATATTGCCCGTACAGGAGCCCTCCGGCGAAAAGCTGGAGGTTGATGATGAGGGCGCTTGCGAAAATGACGGGTATGTTGGACACGTAGAAGAACTTGAGCGGAAGCTTAGGAACCATGCCGCGCACCCGCTCGAACGCAATCGGTATCTCGACTTTAACCGACTCGGCGTAAACGACGATAAGGAAGACGAGTATCGTGAACATGAACGGCAGCAATGACAGAAGGGCGTTCGGAAGGGCTTCAGCGCCGCCTTCAGCCATGACCGAGACCACGCTCGGCGGATAGAGCTGACCTATGAATATTATATCGTACAATCCGACTACGACGGAAAGCGATACGCCGGCAGCGATGAACAGGCTGATGCCGCTTCCTATGCCGTATTTCGTGACCAATTCGTCGAGGAAAAGGACGAGGATTGAACCGAGGGTTATCTGGAGGACCACGAGCGCCATCGTGTAGGGCGCGTATGTATGCTGGAGTCCGCTCACCGGGTCGGTGATGATTCCTTCCCCGAGCCCGTCGAATACGGGCTTGACAGGCACGATGCCCGTGAACATCACGAATATCACGGCCTCCACAAGTGCCAGGGTTATGGCGAGTATCTTCTGCGTCTCGAGGAATTTTGCGCGGTCATTCTTGTCCTTGAGGTTGAGTTTCAGGAGCCCGGCGCCCACGAACAGCTGGAGGAATATGCTCGCAAGGACGATTGGCCCGATGCCCGTCGTCAGGATGCTGCCGGTCCTGGACGCGGTTATCGTCTGGAGGAAATCGATGCCGCCGGTGATTGTCGGCACGCCGAAGGCGGTCGTCTGGTACATGAGGAAGTACAGGACGAGGGCAAGGCCGGTCCACATCAGCTTTTCCTTGCTGCCCAGGGGCTTTTCCGGCGCCTTGATTTCGGGCAAAAATCCTGCTAGCGAATGAAAGATGTCTATTACTCCCATCAGACGAACCTCAGGTACATGTTTCCGGGTAATTTTATAAACCTGCTTCCGGGCAGGTCATTCCGCCTTGGCAGGAGCGTCTTTCGCCGCTTCCAGCTTGGATATCTGGCCGCCCGCCTGCCCGAGCTTCTTCTCCACGTTCTTGCTCCAGGATGCCGCGCGTATCACGAGAGGCACCGAAACCTTGCCGGTGGCGAGCACCTTGCCCTCGAAATCGAAGTGGTACTTGCCGCCCTTTTTCTCGAGCTCGTTCCCAAGCGCCTTCTGGTTGATGTCGTAGAGGTGCGCGACCTTCACGCTCGCGCTGGCCGAAGGGCGGACGAACCCGACCTTGCCGAAATAGCCGACGGCTTCCTTCATCGTGCCTTTGTGCTTGCACATGCCGGCCTTTCCGCGGCCTCCGCGGTTGCCGCTGCCCCTCCTGTTCTTGCAGTTGCCCCGGCCGTGCGTCCTGTGGCCGAGATATCCGGATTTCTGTCCTGCTTTCCGTTTAGTCATGAGAATCACCCAGCAATATCAGATCATGCGCCGGAGGAGCGAGTCCATCTCCCCCCTCTTCCCGAGGTCGCCCTGAGGGAAGCTCCGCTTGGTGTCCCGATACCCCCGCGATGGCGGGCTCAGCCGGAATACCGGGTTCGCGAATTCCGAGGTCTTCTTCCCTGAGAAAATCTCGGTCGCGGCCTTCTTCACCTCTTCCTCCTTGAGGACCGAACGGAGGAGGCTTGCGCCCTTCCTCCCGCGTTTCTGGAGAAGCATGGCTATCGTCTCCTCGGCCACCGGGCCGTATGTGACGTAGTCCTTGGCCTTCTCTAGCATGCCCTTATTCTGCGGCGAATCCTCGACCAGCACGCAGTGGTTGGGCCTTTCCAGGCGGAGCAGCTCCAGCGACTTGTTTATGCGGGGCGCTATTTTCCGGACGCCCCTGACACGAATTACAGCGTATTTCATCAGAATCCCCTCAAGCATTCAGTATCATTCCGCCTTCGGCTTCTGCAGGTTCAGGCCATCAAGAGCCTTCATCGTTGCGACCGCCATGTTGTAGACGTTCTTGCCGCCCTGCATCGCGCTCCAGACGTCCTTAACGCCGGCCATGCCGAGCACCTTCTTCACGACGTCGTTGGCCGCGAGGCCCAGGCCGCGCGGCGCGGGCTTCAGTGTCACGATGGTGCTCCCTTCCTTGCCCACGGTCTTCATCAGTACCGAGTGGCGGACCGAGCACTTGCACTCCCAGCTGCCGCATCCGGTCGTGATGGCAATCATGTGCTTCTTTGCGTCCCTGATGGCGTAATCCATCGCGGGCTTCAGTTCGTCGGACTTGCCTACGCCCAGGCCCACGTGGCCCTTGCGGTCTCCGATGACGGTGACTACGCGGAATTTAACCCTCTTGCCCGAGTCGGTGACCCTCTGGGTGGTCTTGATCTGCAGCGTCTCGGATTCCATGTCCGGGAGCAGCACGTCGACTATCTCGGGCTCCAGCACCGGCTTCCCTGCGACCAGTATCTCTTCGAGCGTGGTCACTTCGCCGCTTTTCACCTTGGCGCCCATTATCGTCCGGGGCGTCCATGATTCCCTGTCCACAGTCCTGATTTTTTCAGCCATAAGTGTCACCTGCGCTCAGCCTGCGCCGATTTTTCCCTTCAGTTCGTCGAACATGCCCTTGTATTTCTCGGGCGGGTTCGATAATTTCCCCTCGGGCATCTTCCCCTTGTCGAATAGCGTGCTGAGGCCCGCATCCGCCGCGCCTTTCTGCGCCGCGAATATAACCGAACCCTTGGACGGGGCGTACATGCCCATGTCCAGGACGAACTCGTTCACGCCCTTCTTCTTCGCCATCTTGCCGGCAAGGAGGCCGGCAAGGTATGCGGTCCAGACGTTCCGCTTGGAGGGCCACTTGTAAAGCTTGGCAAGGTGCGTCCCGCTTACGGTCAGGAGAGTCTTGTCGCCCTTCGGGTCGAAGTCCACGAACTGTACGAGGATGTTCTTGTTGCTCCTGCGTACGACCATCCTGGTCTTCCCGCTTTTCACCAGGGCGAGCCTTTTCGCGAAATTGGTCTTGCCCTCCCTCCTGCGCCTGAAGTATACCTTGAAACTCGGACCATCTGCTCTTGTCATCTTCGTTCACCCTTTTCTGTCTTCGAGTGTGCCTCGCGCCCGGCATCCGCCGGCTTCTGCTCTGCCGCGGCATGCCCCTTCGTTTCGGGTTTCGCGGTTTCGGGTTTCGCGGGTTCCGCCTTCGCCGCCGCCTTCGCCTTCTTCTCCCTCTTCGGCTTGGGCTCCGGCTTCACAAACTCGCGCTTTGGCGGCTCGAAGTCCTGCGCCACGAGCTTGCTTTCTTTGAGGAAGAGGAGCATTGCCCTCTTGTTCCTGAATATTCCGCTCTTCATCTTGCTGTAGACCGCGCGCTTCGCGTCCGCCTTGAGGGCGCCCGTTTCGAGAAGCAGCCTAAGGAACCGCCTCTGAGCGCGGATCTTGTCCATCCACACGCCCTTCGCTTCGAGCGGGGTGCCGCGGCGCCTGCCGCGCCCGGTTCGCCCGGTCCTTCCGGTGCTGGCCCTGCCCTGGGGCTTGTTCTTCGTGATTATCCCCTTGTCAATCAGGCCGCGGACGTCGCTCCTCGTGAGCGCCCCTTCCGCCTCCTTGATTCCGTCCGGGCTAATCCTGACCTTGTTCCGGCCGACGTTGAAGATGTCGGCCGCCAGTCTCCGTACCGTTGCGATTGTCATGAGCAAACACCTACTTCTTCGAAGGCGCGGCTTCCGCCTTGCCGTCGTTCTTCATGTTCAGTATCACGAGTTTCAGCGTCTTCGCCTTCTCCTCGAGCGCCTTGCGCTTCCTGCCGCCGAGGGTGGAAGCCAGCCGAACCACGACCTTGCCTTCGCCCAATGATTCGAGCTCGGCCATGTTGTTCACAAGAACCTCGCGCATGCCGCCGGGATGCATCCCGCGGGTCTTCGCGGCGTTGCGGTACCCGACCTTGGGAAGCGCGCCCATGAACTTGAACTTCATGCGCTTCTTGTTGTGCGTGCCCCTGGGCTTGCGCCACCGGGCTTTCACGCTCTTGAAGAACCCCAGGTTCGGGACGTTGAATTTCGGCTTCTTTTTCTTCACAATCCGTTTCGGTTTTGCCTTCAATTGCGCCATAATCATCAACCCTCAGCCCTCGACCTCGAAAATCCCGTCCTGGAATACGCGGCCGTCCTTGTCCTTTATCCTCATCGAGGTCCTCAGGTTGGCGATTGTCTGGCCGACGGCTTCCTTGTCCGGGCCGGAAACGGTCACGCTCTGGCCCTTGGCCACGACTTTGGTGGAGCCGATGAGCACCGTCTTCCGCGCCTGCTTCTCCCCGAGGAAGTTCTTCACCATGATGTCGCTGCCCTTCACCTCGATTGTTATCGGGAAGTGGGCGTAGAGAAGCTTGAGGTTCCTCGTGTATCCGCTTGCTGCGCCGTGGAACATGCTCTGTATTATCGACTCCAATGTCCCCTGGATTGCCTTGTCGCTTGCAAGCACTTCGATGGAGCTGCCATTCATCTTCACTTCGGTCCCCTTCGGGAAGGATTTCTGGACTTCGCCCTGCGGGCCCTTGGCGATTATCCTGTGCCCTTCAATCCGGACGGTTATTCCTTTTGGTATTTCCATGAGCAACACCTAGTAGACGTAAGCGAGCAGCCTTCCGCCGAATTTCATCTTTTCGGCTTCCGCATTCGTCATTATCCCGCCCGGGGTCGAGACGATGAGCAGGCCCACGCCGAAACCCGGGATAAACTCCTGCTCCTTCCGGGACCATTCAGTCCTGCGGACAGGCATCCTCGGCTTGATGACGCCGCAGTCGTTAATCCGCCCGTCGAGCTGGACCTCGAACCAGCCCCCGCGGCCGTCTTCCACGGCCTTGTAACCCTTGAGATACTTGTGGTCCTTGAGGACGCGAAGTATCTCGCCAATCAGCTTGGTCTGCTTGACAGTGCATGTGCCCTGCCCGACGATTTCGTGCGTCTTTATCGTATTGAGCGCGTCAGCAAGATAGTCTGTCATATAATCAACCCCCGTATTTGCGGAAACCTATGTTCTCGGCCATCTCCCTGAAGCATCTCCTGCAGACGTTGAGCCTGTACTTTCGTATCAGCGCCCGGGAGTTGCCGCAGTTCCGGCAAACACGCTTTCCCTTTCCCTTGTACCTTTCCTCCATTGTCAGCGTCATAAACATCACTCGATTTTCACATTCAGAGCGGACCTCGCGAAGTCCATCGCCTCATCCCGGCTTATGCGGTGGCTCTTCCCCACAGCCGTGGACCGGAGCTTCCGGAGCGTCACGCGCCTGCCGGGCCGCCCCAGCGAGACGCAGATGTCGAAACCGAACATCGCTATGGCCGGGTCGTATTTGGCCCCTGGGAAGTCGATGTATTCGTGCACGCCGAATGCGAAGTTGCCCTGCCGGTCGAAATTCGACTGCTTCAGGACGCGCCTTTTTGCAATCAGCGCCTTGTCCAGGAACGTCTTCGCCGCTTCGCCGCGGAGCGTCACCTTCGTGCCTATCGGGAGGCCCTTCCTCAGCTTGAACACCGGGTCCCTGCGCCTTGCGTGCGTCTCGACCGGCTGCCGCCCGTCTGCAAGGCGCTCAAGCAGGGATTTCGCCTGCTCGAGCTTGTCGCCCGGGGCGCCGACACCGATGTTAACGGTTACCTTCTCGACGAGTATTTCGCGCATGGGACTGGTTCCCTGTTTCGTGTTTTGGGTTCCGTCGGTCATTTGGATTCACCTTTTGCGCCGAAGGCCTCGTCCACCACGAACAGGTATTTCGCGACCGTGATGAACTCCTCCGACTTGTCCGAAACCAGCGCTTCGGAAGGCTTGCCCCCCTTGCGCTCTATGATTTCCTTGAGCTTGACTATGCTCCCCGCATGCTTGCCTTCCATGACCAGGCACCTTGAGCCCATGTCCCTTTTCAGGTGGGCCTTCAGGGAGACCTTGGGAAGCGAGACCACGACGCTGTCCCCCACGCGGATGTGGTTGTCTGAGAGCAGGTTCCTTCCATCGTGGAAGGTGAGGTTGAGCTTGCCTCCCGGGACCGTGTGCTTGCCGACTACGCGCAGTATCTTCATGGCGGCCTGGTCCTTTGTTATCTCATGGGGCACAAGCCTGCCCTTGCTGTCGACCATTATGCGGTAGTATTTCCCGCCTTTGGGGAATGAGACGACGTCCATTAGTCCGACCGGGAATTTCTCGTCGGTCCGGACCGTGCCGTCGATTTCCAGCAGCCTGCCGGTGATTATCTGCCTGACTTCGCGGAGCGTGGGCGCAATCCTGAGGATGTCCCTCACCAGGACGCCGAGGGGGATGGCGTGCTTCACCGGGTGCGGGCCCGGGGCCGTTTTCGTCATCCACTTGCGCTCCTTCCTGTCTGTGACCGGGATTGCCTTCGCAGAGGCAATCCTTTTCTGATGCTTCGTTCCTCCTCTTTTTGCCATACAAATATCACCTTACGTGTAATCATTCACCTTTGAGCGTTCGGTTTCGTCTGGGCGTGCAGGCCCGAGCCTTTCGTCGCGTGCTCTGCGGCATGCTCGGCTGATTTCACGGTTCCGGGTTTTGCGGATTCGGGTTTTGCAGCCTCGGCCTTTTGCGCCTCCTTTTTCGGCGCGTCGGCCTTCCTGAATGCCTCTTCGCTGAATATCTCTTTCCGCTCCTTTGTCGGTTCAAGGGAGACCAGCAGTAGGTTGGACGGCTCGATGGCCTGGGCCACTTCGCGGCCGCGGGCGTTCTTCACCATCACGCCTTCGACAAAAACCTTGAGCCGGAGGGTGTTCACGTCGCTGACCTTGGCTTCCTTTCCCTTGCCCGGCCCGCGCATGACTTTGACAGTGTCGCCCTTGTGGACGAGCACCGCCCGCTTCTTCACCTTCAGTTTCGCCCGCAAATCTTTCGAGAGGTGGACGTGAAGGCGGCCTTTCCGCTTATGAAGCGCTTCCGTGTAGAATTTTTTCCTTTCAGTATCGGATTTCATGCAAAACACCCTGACCGGTTATTCAGACGACCCCTGCGGATATTGCGGCCACTTTCGGGAACCGCTCCGCAATTTCCCTCGCCACGACGCCCTTGATTTCCGTGCCCACGGGGAGCATGTCGTCGTTAACCAGGACCGCCGCGTTGTCTTCGAAAAGAATCCTCACGCCGTTTGCGCGCCGGAAGCCCTTCTTCTGCCGCACAATCAGCGCCTTGACGACCTTCTTCACCATGTCCGGCTTCCCCTTCTTGACAGACGCGATGACCACGTCGCCGACGCCCAGTTGCGGCGGCCGCCCCCTTGTTCCGCGGAACTGGAGGGCACCTATCACGTATATCATCTTCGCGCCGCTGTTGTCGGTGCAGGGCATCATCGTGCCGGTCGTCAGCGTCTTGCATATCGTGCTTGTAAGCCCTTTCATGCCGATTCACCTTTTGCTGACAGGCCCGTAACGGTCCAGGCCTTGGTCTTGCTCAGCTTCCTCGTCTCTGCAAGGTCCACCCGGTCGCCCACCTTCGCGTTGATGCATGGCGGGTTGTGCGCCGCGATGTGGGAGGTGCCACGGGCGTACTTCCTGTACTTGGGGAAGAACTGCGTCGTTTCCCTCTCGACTATCACCGTGTGCCTGCTCTTGGAGCTCACTACCCTGCCCATCACGGTTTCGCCCCGGATTTTCAGGCCCCCGTGCTTGAAGCATTTCTTGTCGTCACATTTCTCTGCCATACCCTAACCTCGTTTCCTAGTTGCGTAGCGCTGATGCGCATCCATTCCGCCGATCGTATTCTTAGTCGGCGGATATTCCCGATAAGCGCGCGGACCCGGGCCGTTTTCACGGGGGGTATCCGTACGCCGATTGGCCTTAATGAGAGGCCTGCTTTGAGTGATTATAATACGGGTATCTCCTATCTTTGGATACAAATCTTTATAAATATGAGGACGGCTTTCGGGGGCCTGCAGGCATCCCTCCATTGAGCGGATAACGAAATCCTGGCTCCGACCAAGAAGTTTTTATTTATTGGCGGGGATGGGGCTATTGGTGAAAACATGAGATTAGCATTAGCCATCTTAGCGGCATTCATCATCATCGCAGCCGGATGCACCGGCGCGCCGCAGCAGGGAGGGCAGGCTTCGGGCCAGCCATCGGGCGGGACGCCGTCAGGGAACACGGGCGGGAGCCCGTCCGGAGGCGGCACGATGAACCTCGACGAGTGCGTGGTCAACTGCAATATCCTCGAGGATGCCGATATGGTGAACACATGCAAGTCAGGCTGCTACATGGATGCGGCAGAGGAATCGGGGGACGCAAGCAAGTGCGACCCGATTGCGAATATGAACAACATGTCCATTTATTACGCCACATGTCTCGGCAACACGGCAGGCATAATCAAGGACATCAGCCCGTGCAACCGGCTTACCGACCCTGACGACAAGGACTTCTGCATCGTCGTGGCTGCTGATGAGTACAAGAATCCGTCCATCTGCCAGGGAGTGACGAACGAGATATACCGGAGCGTGTGCCTCGACGACACGAACGCGTCGTCTTCCAGCGGCTAGCCGGCGGCGTATTATCTTTTTTTATTCCTAGACTTTCTTCGGCCGCTCGTGCGGCCTGAAAGCTATTTTTCTGCCTTCCACATCCGCAGTCTCGCCGGAATCCAATGTGAAGCGGAAGGTTGCACCGGCCTTCGGCACGCGCACCGCCTTCACCGCAGTTGTCCCGCCGGCCACCACAGGTGCCGCCCCGGGCCCTTCACGTTCAATAACAATCAGGTTCTTCGTCTCGTCCACGACCGTGCCTTTGAGGCCGACAATGCCCCGCTGGCTTGAATTGACCACCTCTACGATGAGGCCGATGAACGTCGAATAAAGCAGGTTCTTTTTCGTTATCATCGTCCCATCTCCGATGCCCAAAACCGCAGCCCCCGGTATGGGGCCTGAAAATAAAAATCGGGAAGCGAAGCTGAAAAAACTCAGCTCACTTCGATGTTTTCCTGCGGGTAGCCGAGCTGCTTGAGCACCTCAGCCGCGCGCCTCTTGTGGTCGCCCTGGAGTATTATCACGCCTTCCTTGGCGGTGCCGCCGCATGCGAGCTTGTGCTTAAGCTCCTTGGAAGTCGATTCCAGCTGGGCCTTGTCGATGCCTTCGATTATGGTCACCAGCTTCTTGAACTTCTTCTTGGTCGAATAGACCCTTATCTTCGCTACCCCCTGTTTGTCCAGGATCTCGCATACGCAGAGGTCCAGGAGCATTCCGCATTTCGGGCATTTATCCATTACAGAGTTCACCTGTTGATATTATGTATTACCCTTTATTTAACACTTTTGGTAACAAAATTACCTCATTTTTTCTCGGGTTTCGCCGCCCCGGCGCTTTTCTGCCTCGGAGTCTTAAGCTGGGCGATTGCCTTGCGGAGCGGCTTGATTTTATCCGCCCTGCCCTCGCCGCGCAGCTCCAGCATCGCGCGCTCAAGTTCGACGATTTTCGCAGCCTTTGCTGCATCGGTCATTGAATCCAGGTCTGTCTTCTTAAGGACTGCCATCAAAACCCTCTCCTATAAATTCATCTCCTGTGGTGGAACGGCGGCCTGCGGAACGGCGGCCTGCCGCCATGGCTTTCGGGCTTCTTCTCCCCTCCAGATGCCGGAGCCTCTGCTACGGCGCTGGGCTTCTCCACATCGGTCGCTGCCTCGATGACTTTCGGGAGGACGACTTCGGTGGTCTTCTTGTCGGGGAACACTGTTCCCGGAGGAACGATTCGCACGAGTATGCCTATCACGCCCGAGCGCGTATTGGCGCTGATGTGTGCGACGCGTATCAGCCTTGCCGGTTCGCCGGCCTTCGGGATGTACCCGGCGACGACACGCAGGCTTTTCGCCCTCGCTCCTTTTGCGCCGATTTTGCCCGCGGCGACGATTTCGGCCCCCAGGGCGCCTGCGCGGATGACCTCGCGGAGGAGGTAGTGCAGGACTGCGCGGACCTTCTTGCCCATCTCGATGTACTTGGCCGCCCTCTTGCCCACCATGCGGGGCTCCAGGAACGGTTCGCGCACTTCGATGACGCTGATTTGCGGATTGTCTATCTTGAACTCGTGCTTGATAGTGTCGGTGAGCTCGTTAATCAGCCTTCCTTTCTTGCCGATGATTCTCGCCGGGTTCGTGACTTCCAGCGTGATGCGCGTCACAAGCGGCGTGCGCTGGATGTCGACGTTCGCGAGCCCCGCCCGGTCCAGCTTCTTCTCCAGGAACTTCATCACCTGGTACTTGCTGAACGGCTCCTCAATCAGTTTTTCCTGGTATATCATCATGTTCACCTTTTGTTGCGCTCGCCATGCTGGTGCGGAGCTTCGGCCCTTCCCTTCTCCTCATCCTTCAGCTTCTCGGCTTCGTGCTTGTGCTCGGCAAGGGCCTTCCCCTCGTCTTTAAGCATCCTGGGCGGCTCTTTCTTCTCCTCCCCGCCTAAGACCGGAGCCTCGTCCTTCTTTTTCTCCTCTTTCTTCGTCTCGGCGGGGGAAGGCTTCGCGCCCTCTTCCTTCTTTTTCGGAGGAGCCATTGCGACGCCTTTCGGCACCTCGGCTCCCTTCAGCACTATCTCGACCCTGGATGTCACCAGGTATGAACGTGCCGTGCGGCCTTTCGGGGCCATCCTCGGGAAGATGTCCTTCTTGTTCGCCGACGCGGCTACAATCGTGTAGACCTCGCCGAGCCCCAGGTTCTTGCCGTTCGACATGGCGCTCTGCAGCGTCTTTAAGACTATCTTCGCCGCCTTCCACGGGTAGCGGCCTTTCCGGCCGCCAAGCTCGTGGCGGTGGCCGCAGTTCTTGTTGTGGCGCTTGAAAAGGATCGGGATTGCTCCGTCCGCGGCCTTTTCCAAAAACGGCACTGCCCAGTCCGTCTTCTTGTTCCGTATCCTGCCGCAGACCTCCGAGAGGTCCTTGTAGGATGCGTTGACACCCTCTACCCGCGCGCTTGCGCAGTTGTCCGTATTTTCCGGCATGTTGGAGTATCCCTTCATATGAAAACCCTCTTCAGTTCCTCTTCGTGGGGTTTTCCATCCCCATCATAGGCATTCATAAAAATCACTTCAGTGGCACGAACTTGGAACCTCTCGTAGCTCCGACACCGGGTCCCGAATGGGCGACCCGTCCGGTCGTGTGCGAGAATTCGCCAAGCCTCCGCCCTATCTTGTTCAGCGTTATGTCGACCCTCTTGAATTCCTTGCCGTTGTGGACTCCGAAGCTCAGGCCGAGCCATTCGGGAAGGATTATCGCCTCCCGGATGTGCGTCTTTATGAGCTTCTTGGGGTTGGACTTCTTTATCACCCTGACTTTTTCCACGAACTTCTTGAGGCGGGGGTTCACCTTCATCCTCATGAGGGCCCTCCTGTACCGGGAGGATATCCTCTTGAGGAAGTCGTCGTAGCTGATGGACGCGACCTGCTCCTCTTCAAACCCTTTCCACGTATCCTTCTTCATAGTATCATGCCTCTCTTGCGGTTTCCACCATCCTCTTGCCTTTGCGGCGTCCGGTCTGCCTCGCTGCTATGTGGCCGACCTTTCCTCCGGGCGGGGTACCCCTCGCCACGGTTGTGGGCTTACCCACATGGTGCTGCTTTCCGCCGTGCGGGTGGTTGTAAGCAGACTGGTGCACGCCCCTTGGCACCGGCCATAGCCTGTGCTGGGCGGTCTTCTTGAACCATTGGTTGCCGGCTTTGAGCATGGGCTTTTCGAGCCTGCCTCCGCCTGCAATCACTCCGAGCTGAGCGCGGCACTCGTTTGAGAGCACCAGCGTCGAGCGGCTGGGGAGCTTGAGGTAGACAATCTTGCCTTCCTTCGCGACGATGTTTGCGTACGAGCCCGCGGCCTTGACCAGGGAGCCCCCGTCTCCGGGGTTCCTTTCTATATTGAATACGTAAGCGCCGTCAGGAATGCGGTATAGCGGCAGGACGCTTCCGAGCCGGAGGCGCCCCTGCGCGCCGACATCGACCTGGTCGCCCACTGCAATGCCTTCCGGGGCGAGCAGGATGCCCGTCTCGTTGTTGTCGTATTTCACCTTCATGAGGGGAGCGGTCCGCGCAGGGTCGTCGAGGAATCCGACGACCTTGCCGGTCAGGACGCCGGCCTTCTCGATATCATCGTAATTCCGGTATGCCAAATCCGCCTTGTAGCGATGGCTTGGCGAGAGGTATCTCGGCGAGCCCCGCCCTCTTTTCTGCTGTTTTAAACGTTTACCCATAAGTGTTCACCCTCATGCGAGCATCTTCAGTTTTGCGGCGACATCATCGGCCTTGGAGCCCTTGTCCAGCCGTACAAGCGCGTGCTTCTTCCCTTCAGGCGTGATGAACGTCTTCACGGACGCGACCTTGACCGTAAAGAGCTTTTCGACTTCGCCCTTGACGTCTTTCTTGGTCGCCTTGAGGTCCACCTCGAAGGTGAGCGTATTCTCATACTCGATCTTGCCGATCGCCTTTTCCGTCTTGATTGGCGCTACCAGAATCATGCAGAAAACCTCTTTACAATCTCGGGAATCGCGTTCTCCGAGAACAGCGTCAGCCTCCCCGGGTGCGTTCCGGGTGCGAGGTCCTTGACGGACAGCTCGCTCGCCGCGACCACATCCACGCCCGGAAGGTTCGCTCCGGCTTTTTTCATGGCTGCGGATGAGACTACAATGAGCGCTGACCGGGTGCCGTTCCTCTTCGCCTTCTCGACGAACTTGCCGAGGTTGAGCGAATCGAGGACTTTCTGGACCTCGCGCGCCTTCTTCAGCTTCTCGAACCCGCCTTCAAGGATTATCGGGAGCGAGACGCCCACGTCCGTGTGCGCCCTCCGGGTTACCGTGTCGCGGTCTGCGCTGAACGAAAGCGCGCTCGCCAAAGCGAGCAGGTGCTCCTTCTTGTTGATGCGCTCCACGATTATCTTCTGCGGCTTCGGGGGGTGCGCCCTGCGGCCCTTGACCGCATGCGGAACACGCTTCACCTTGCCCAGCTGGCCCTTTGGAAGCACCTCGTGGGGGAGGTGCGGGATTCCCTTGTTCTTGACCGTGCCGAAATCCTCTTTGCGGCCGCGGTAGCGGGCGCTTGTCATGAGGCCGGCGAACCGGTAGTTGCCCTTGGGCTGGTAGAGCTTGCTCTCCTCGCTGAGGACGGCCCTCTTGACGAGGTCCTCGCGCCTTGGCGATTCGAAAATCTGGGGCAGGTCTATCTGCCTCATCGCTTTTCCTTCGATTGAATAGACGGTTGCTTTCATATGAACACCTACCTCGGGGACAAGGACACGTAGCCCACCTGGGGCTCCTTGACTGCGCCCTTCTCGCGCACTGCGAGCCGCAGCTTGACGAGCCGCTTTGCCGGCCCGGGCACGGAACCTTTCAGGACCACGAAATCGCTCTTCACGAATCCGTAGTGCGGGAACCCGCTTGACGGGTTGATTTCCTCGGGCTTCTGCCCCAGCTTGAGTATCCTCTTGTTCATCTCGGTCCTCTGGTGGTAGCCGGTCTGTCCCGCCTGCGGGACTGTGTAGAGGACGTATGCGGGATGCCACTGGCCGAGGGTTCCCACGTGCCTCATCTTGCCCGTGGCTTTCCTTCTTTGCTTGGAGACGCCGAACCTTTTGACGGCGCCCTGCCAGCCCTTGCCTATGGAAATGGATACGACATCGACGAACTCGCCGCACTTGAAAACGTCGCTGATGCGCAGCTCCTTGCCGAGCATGCTTTTGCAGTATTCGAGGCGCTCTTTCGTATCCTTGCCTCCGCAGCCGAGCTCCATCTTCTCGATGTGCTTCTTGCCGATGCCGGTCTTAGAGGGCATCGCGAAAACGAGCAGGCGGACTTCGTCGGCCTCAGTTTCGTTGACCTGTTTTGCGTTAGGCTTCTTGTCGAAACCCGCCATCTTCAGCACCTTCTCGTCGGAAGTGAGAATGTCGCCCACCGAATCGTTGGCCCGATAGCAGCGGACCCCGTAGACGACCATCGGCGGAATCTCGATGACCGTAGCAGCGCTCATGACCTCCTGGCCTTTCGTGGGCGATTCCGTATCGTCAACGTAAGACACGTGTGTCATGCCAACCTTGTATCCCGCGATGCCAAGCACCCGCTTCTCGGCAGAGTCCTGCCAATAGACGCGCGCGTTCTGGCTTGTCGCTCTCTTCCGTGGCCGGTGGGCCATAGAACCCCGTCGGGGTCTCTGTATGTCTGTCAAGCTATCACATTTTGCCTGCGTTGCCCGGTTTTTTCAGGAACCATTTCCCTACAACATCGGGACCTCTAGCGTAGCTAAAGGACGTCTGTTTTGTGTTTTCCCGAAGGGAAAACCAACAAAACAAAACCGCCGGAAATAATTGGACTTCTAGGAGTATAATGAGATATATTTATAAAGATAAGCGGGGTGGGCGGCCGGACATGGCGTCCTGGGCCTTGGAAATAATCCGCCAATTGACGTAACGCTGATAAGCGATATCCTTATATATCTGGAAAACCATATTAATACACCTGCACTTACGATAATTGCTACGGGATAGTTATCGTCATAGAAAAATTTGTTATAATAAGTTAAAAAGCATGTTTATAAATGTTATCAGACATATATTATCATGTATATAATCGGCCAGACCAGGAAAAAATTGGATGAGGATGAGTGATATGGCTTCCCCGAGGCTTTTTGGAGGTAACGGCAATTGCGCCGGTGCCAGCGACAGCCAGAAATCCAAGGAAGAGCGGATAGCCATGGTCCAGATGAGGGAGGCCAGGCAGCGCCGCTTCAACGTCCCGCCCCTCTTCACATGCGACCCGCTGGGCAAGGACGACAACACCAAGCTCGAGAACCACCTTCGGGGCACTGTGGAGCCGGAACTGAGGGACCAGGCGGGCGTGGCCGAGATTGAAGGCCGCGGGATGTCTATCGTCGTAGCCATCAGCGACAAGTCCTGGCTGACCGGAATCACGCTCCTTGGGGGCGAGGGATGCGGCGACGCTTCATTAGGGCGGTTCATACAGGCCACGGCACTTGCCATGGCCGACGTTGAGGCCGCGAACGGGGCCGAGAGGAACGGGCTTTACCTCACGCGCCTCGGCACGCGCTCCGACGAAGGCGCGCAGATTATCGGCGCACCGGGGCTTTCTCCCAACGCAGACCTCCAGTTCAAGGCGGCGCTGGCCCTCGAGATGGGCGAAATGGCCCAGGAGGGGCTGGCCGGAGTGACATACACGGCAGACGTCCAGACTCAGCACGGCGTAGAGACGCGGGAATTGTCGCTTAGGGGTTTTTCCAGGATGCTCGCCCATCCGGAGATAGTGGTTGCGGGCAATTTCAAGGTATCGAGGCCGACCGCGGTCAGCGGGGATGAGAAGGCCGGCTTCATCCTGGACGTGATCCGGAGGCTTGAGAACAGCGAAGCGGGGTGCTTCGACAGGCTTCCACGCCTGTACAACGGGAACGGCGGCCTGCCGGAAGTGAGGACGCCTTTCAAGGGAAGCCTCAAAGCGAACGGCGCAAAAAGCATGGCGGGAGGCACGTTCGTGGAAATAAAGCTGGCGATGAGCGCGGAGCAGGCGTCGGCATTCCTTCCATTCACAAGCGACGTGAGGGACGGCGAAGGCCGGCTTCTGGAGGCAGGCACGCGCAAGGGATTCTCCGAGATATTCTCCACGAGGGCCGGCATGCGGTTCCTGAACACCTTCTTCGGAAAAGCGCGCTCCAACAGCATCCTGACTCCGATAGCCCTCGGCATGTCTGATGTCCTAAAAAGCGGCGTGGACGTCGTGCCAGTCTCAGGCGGCTACCTGCAGTACTGGCTGGATGCCCAAGATGGCGCATCCACGGCAGAGATGGTCGCCGATGCCATACGCGCGAGGATAAATGCGAAAATTCCTACAGACGACGCAGGATTCATCAGCCTGAAGCTCGAGCCTTCAGTGCTCACGATGGACGCGGCAGGCGTCAACCTGGACGATGTCCGGGCGAAATTCATACTAAAATCCCTGGGCAAGGACATCTACCCGGTCGAAGCCCTGAGCAGGGCGGATTTCCTCGTCAACTTCCTCTGGCTCGTGAACGAGCGGGTGCAGAGGGAGGTCTTTGGTGGCCTTGCGACCGAGGAGAACGGCAGGATGCCGATGCGGCTCTCTGAGCTGGATATGATACAGTCGGTGAGGCGCATCTGCTCGATAAGGAGGACAATCCGGGATACGGAAGATCTGATTTGGACGCTTCGGAACGACAGCAGCCTCCCGAATGAGATAAAGGCCAGGAAAGAGGGCATCGAGAAGGAATTCTGGGACTTCTCCTGGGAGAGGCAGCCGAAGATGTTCGAGCTCCTGACGGGCTTCATAAAGCGGGCCATGGAAAACGGGCATGCCTAGTTGGCCCAGTAAATCATGCCGCAGTCCCCTGCACCGGGCTGTGCGGGGGTTCGGGAAATTCCGGCATCCGGACGCCAAGGGCATCATGGACGCCCTGAAGAGATTGGATGGCGTCGGAGTGCGCGTCTTTGGCCATCTTGACGGCCTGCTCGATTAGCGTCCCTTTTAGCGATTCGTTCTGCGGATAATGGGATTCCATCAAAAGCTCTTCTGAAACAGCCGCCAGCTTGTCCGCCACGACGCCGACGCGCCTGACCGCAAAGATATCCTTCGTGCCTTGCGCGTACAGGTAGATGGCTTTCAGCGATGCCTGCATGGACAGCAGCATCCTTGCGGCCACGGTCTCGGCATAATAAGTGGAATCGTCCAGCTCGCCCGAAGACTTCCTTTCCGTCGCCTTGGCGATTGACGCCTTCGCAGCATCCGCCTTGGCATTCAGCCGCTCCAGCATGGTGCATGCCTGCGCCGAGAATTTCGTGAAAGCGCTCACAGGGTCCTTGAATTCCCTGGTTCTTTCGCGTTCGGCGTTATCCTGCACGAACCGGGCGACGTTGAGCCTGTTGCTGCTGCGGTTGCTGGAACCGTGCAATGCCATTATCCCCACCCCTTTGATAACCATATTTTTCCTCTCCCAAACAAAGAATGAGCCGAAACGTATATAAATCAAGCGCTGGCATCTTTACAAAAAACCACTTTTATCAACTAAAAATAGTCAATAAAAGCCACATACTAACACTATAAGAGGGCCCCCGCACTGTTTTTTACCCTGGACCGGTGAAAAAAACACCAAATGCCAATTGCAGGAGGATTGTGCGCGGCCATATGCGCCAGGCACGCGTGTGTTTGGCATAACTGCCGGTCCGGGCGCTTTGTTTCATGCTGCCGGTTGTAAGCTCCATCACGCGAACCCAAATTGACGCGGCCGCGAAAAAAGGATTTCGGCTTGGGATTTCAGTGCGGCCTAGGATTCTTCGTAGTTTTCATAAACCAGGTCGTTGAAGCAGTATGCGATGGGGTCGTCTGAGAGCAGCTTCATGGCATCGTCCCCCATCAGGAGGGAGCCGCTTTCGGGAACGAAAAGGTAGGGCGTGCTCTTGTATGAGAAGCGCACGAACGCGCGCCCGCGCCTGCTGACTATCACGCGCGCATCTTCGGACTCGAACGAGCGCAGCAATGCGGCGAGGAGTATGGCCTTGTCCATCGCGGTTCCGACGCGGAGTCGCTCCATCTCGGAAAACGCCATCCAGAAAGCGAAGGCGAACTCGCAGGTTCGGATTTTGCGCACATACTCCATCGCGCGCTCCGCGGCGGACATGAAATGCAGCCGGACGTCATAGGGAACGATGTCTTTCAGCATGGAATCGCGGAGCTTGCGCACGAAATCGTTGTATGGCGAGACCTTCTGGCGGATTTCGGAGATGGATATGGATTCCTTCTCGTTGATAAGGTTCCTGTACCTGCCCAGGACGAGCTTGTAGATTTCAAGCTTCGTTGCGGTGTCGAGTTCGTCGGCCATTGCATATGAAGAACCCGACAAAGGTATTTAACTTTTCCGAATATAGATTCTACCGATGGTTTTCGAGTCTTTTGCAGCCCTAGTGGGGGTATTGGCGCTCGCTTATGCCGCCGTGACCAAGTTCATCCAGAACAAGCTCATCGACAAAAGCGAGATGGAGGCGATGCAGGCCGAATCGAAGCGCCTGAACGAAGAGTTCAAAAAGGCGCAGAAGGCGAACGACAGGAAGAGGATGGACCGAATCATGCAGGAGCAGATGGACTTCCTCCCCCGGATGAACACGGTCATGTTCAAGCAGTTCCGGCCGATGTTCGCGCTCATCATCGTGTTTGCGGCCTTCATGTGGGTGGTCGGCACGCTCGACCCTTCGAC
Organism: Microcaldota archaeon; assembly: GCA_022627495.1. Lineage (GTDB taxonomy): Archaea > Micrarchaeota > Micrarchaeia > Anstonellales > Bilamarchaeaceae > Bilamarchaeum. The sequence goes on along the minus strand of JAKEGJ010000003.1, from coordinate 62,273 downwards.
CAAGGATGACATCCGGATGAGCCTGACCGACGACGGCGCCGGGTGCGATGCGGCCGCGATGGACGGGATATTCACAGGCTGCCTGAAACTGAGCGACGCAAACTACGGCAAATGGACCGTGGCGGCCAAGGCGCTGGAGGGCGGAACCGAAGTCGCCGACAATGAGACATACTTCATCTACGGCCAGGCCCAGGACACCGACACCTACGTGGAGGCCGGCAAGGGCGAATGGATGGGGCTTTCAACCGATAAGCGGGAGTACCATGCGAATGAGACCGTGGTGATAACGGCCATACCCGCGAACATGACGAAGGGCGCGAGCTTCATAATCCCCATCGCCCCGCCACGCATGCTTTCGGTAGACCGCGTCGAAGCAACGATATCGAACGGCACATACTTCCGCGTCGACCTTCCGCTTGAAATCCCCATATTCAACGTGAAAACGATATACCAGCCGTACTGGTGGTTCATACTCGTCTCATTGATTGCCAATCTGGGCATCGGGTTCGTCACGGGGCAGATGAAGAAGATGGGGAAAAAGGAGCAGGGCGGAGTGGAGAAAAAATGATCATTGCCATATCCGGCCTGACCGGAAGCGGGAAGAACACGCTTGGCGAATTGCTGGCGAAAAAGCTCGGCTACCGCCTTGTCTGCCCGACGTTCAAGGACCTTGCACTCATTGAGGGCGTTCCCCTGATGGAGTTCCAGGAGAGGGCGAAAAACGACCCGGATATCGACAGGAAATTCGACGCCGCGCTAAAGGAGCAGGCTGCAGCTGGCAATTGCGTCGTGACTACGTGGCTCGGCGCCTGGATGGTGGATGCGGACGTGCGCATAAAGGTCAAGGTCGCCGATGACATACGTGCCGGGCGCATAGCAAAGCGGGACGGGATGACCGTGACCGAAGCCATGCAGCACATCAGGGCGCGCGACGGCCAGAACAGGTCGAGGTACATGAAACTATACGGCATCGACATCGATGACGAGAAGATTTTCAACGCAATCCTCGACGGCGGAAAAAACAGCCCGCAAAAGCTTCTTGAGATGTCGCTCGCGGTAATCAAGGCGAAAAAAGGCAAATCGAAATGACCGCCTCCGGAATAGATGACAGGGTTGTAATAATCAACAAGCCCCCGGGGCTTACCAGCCACGAGGTTTCGACCTATGTCAAGAAGATATGCGGCGCGAGCAGGGCCGGCCACGCAGGAACGCTGGATCCGGACGTATCGGGCGTGCTTCCGGTCGCTCTGGGCCGGGCGACGAAACTCCTCCGCTACATCGCTGCGAAGGACAAGACGTATGTCGGCATAGTGAAGTTCCGCAACATCATGCCTAAGGAAATGGTCGCGGAGCTGTTCCGGCGGTTTACCGGCGAACTCACGCAGACGCCTCCGAAAATCAGCGCAGTCCGGAAGGTGCCGAGGAAAAGGACCGTATACAGCCTGAGGCTTCTTGAGCTGGAGGGCCGCCTGGCGCTTTTCGAGACCCGTGTCGACGCCGGCACATACATCCGGACGCTCTGCGAGGATATGGGGAAAGTGTGCGGCGGCGCGCGGATGGTGGAGCTGCGGAGGATTGCGGTCGGGAAAATCACGGAAAAGGAAGCGCATACGATGACCGAACTGATTGACGCCATGTGGTTCCGCAAAAACAAGGAAAGCACCGGGATGCTCGATGCGATGCTCAGGCGCCCCGAAACGTTCATAGACCTGCCGAAGGTCGGCCTAAAGGCAAGCGCGCTGAAATCCATCCTCTCCGGAGCGCAGGTCATGGTCCCTGCGATTGCGAAAATCGGGGACGTGAAAAAGGGGGAGAAGGTCGCGCTCTATTGCGAGGGCTCGTTCGTGGGAGTGGGGCGTATGGAGATTGCGGGCGCGGATTTCCAGCACAAGACGAGGGGACCCGCCATCAGGATGGAGCGGGTTCATCTTCCGCATTCCTGAGCTACGATGCTCCATGCCCGATTCGCGTTTTCATTAAATGCGGTGTGAGCGGCTGCAGGCGAGGAGGCATAGCTCAGGCCCGGGAATGTCCAGAAGGTGAACCAATAATCGGCCTTCTGACCTTGCGGTGCTTTCTCGCTCCCTAAGGCGAGGAAAATGTCGTCCAGCCGGGCTGCAAGATGCGCTTGAGCCTTGCGCTTTTCGTCTGGGCTGGCGTTTTTTGATTTGGACCGGTATTCATCGACCGCAGTTTCTAGCGCTTCGACGAATTTCTCGGTGCGGTATTCAGCTTTCGCGCGGGCCAGCTTGTCTTCCGGCCTGCCGGTTGGAGCCGCTCCGGCTTTTGTTCTGCCTTCGAGCCCCATGGCTGATTCCAGTTTCGTTGTGAGGGACCTGCTGTCCCGTATGCAGCCGACATCAAGCTTCCCGTTTCTTATCGACTCGGCCATCACGCCCGCCCGTGATGATGCCTGGAACTCCGCCCGGCAGCCCCTTACGCCGCTGACTGCGCATGTTCCCGGAAATACTGTGAGGATGCCCGCGATTGCCAGATAATTCAAAGCAGTTTTCGCTTTATCGACGAATGCCATATGTTGTAGTATATGGAGAAATGTTTTTAATACCTTTTATCATAGAATATGCCATGGAGCACGCCACCAGCACTACCCGCAGAAAGACCCTCGTTGAGAGGGCCGTCCCGAAACCGGTCAGAAAGGCGTTCCGGTGGATGAATTTCCATTTCAAGGAGGAAGGGCGCACGATATGCAGCTTCGCGAAAACCCTGCCCCCGGAGCAGAGGAAGGCTGTCATCGAGCATGGCAAGGAATTCACGACTGCCAATTCCAAGGAGAATTTCCCGAGAGGCGTCCGGAACGTCGCCTCCTCGCTGGTCGTGGGCCAGTGCATGTGGTATTTCGTCTGCCCTGCGCTTTTCCGCATCGACTCTGTGCGCGAAAGCCCGTTCGGCTGGCTGGCCGCAGGCGGCCTCGACAAGCTGTTCATAAATGCGGATGACCCGTTCTTCCAGACGGGAGGGTACAGCGCGCAGGTTGCTACGCATGTCGCAAACGGCGCGAAGGGATCGGTCCTGCTTGGCGCATCCGCCCTGGGCCTGGAGCTGGCCACGGATTTCTCAAGGTGCTATATAGAATACTGGTCGCAGAAGAAATACGGCGTCATGGCAGACGGTGCGGCAAGGGCATACGGGCAGGTCAGGCCGTTCCCCTTGAGATATTCTAGCCTCGAGGCGTACCAGAAGATATTCAGCTATATATTGCGGCCGTGGACAATCGGCACATACAACCAGATATACAGCAGCGTCTATGGCATCCTCGGCTCAATCTGGAGGACCGGGCCGCAGCTCGCGATAGTAATCACGGCCGGAAGGGCCATAGACAAGTTCTTCAAAAAGATTGCCGAATGGACCAGGCTCTCCGGGATTGCGAAAAGAATAGTCCAGGACGCGCAGGAAAGGCAGAAGAAGGCGATGGAATCCATCCGGGAGATAGTCGGTGACATGAAATTCACGGCCCTCCGGCTGCAGCTTGCGGCCGAATCCAAGACGTTTTGGAAATGGAATCCCTTCAGGCCGGCATTGTCAGGGGAGAATGCAATGAAAGCGGCCGAGGCGATTGATGAGTTCCAGCGCCTCAGGAGGGGGCGCGCGGCGGATTGCGATGAGGGCATTACGGATGATAAGGCATTCATAGAAGGCGTAGCGGGCATAGCAGGCAGGCTGGAATCCGTATTCGGAAAAAAGAGGCTCGCATCGTTTGCCCCGTCCATCCTGGAATACAGGTCGCTGGCGCAGGGCGCTTCGGACGGCGAGGGCTTCCCGGTCAGGCTCAGCGATTCCCTGGGGGATGCGATTTCCGAACTGCAGTCTGTGCGCAAACTATCATAAGGCGCGCGCCCCAGAATCTTATTTAATCTTCCCGGATTTATCAGGGCATGCCATATGAAAAGCACTCCGGCGAAGAGCTCATCCTTCGGGACGAGCTTGCCATAGAAAGGACCAAGCTGGCCGAGGAAAGGACCTACCTCGCGTACATTAGGACCGGCATGAGCATGATACTCGGGGGCTTCTTCTTCCTGGGCTACTTCCCGGAAGGGCCTTTCCACTACATCGGGTACGCCACGGTGGCGGTCTCGACGCTGTTCATCGTCTACGGATTCTACAACCACAGGAAATCCATGGAGCTGATAGACAAGATAACATTCGGAGTCTTCAGTTTCAAGAAGAAGCCTTAGGCGCTTTTTTCTTTTTCTTCGCTTCCGCATGGGCGAGGGCACTGACTGCCAGCGGAACCAGCAGACTCGTGATGAGCACACTCAGGATTATCACGTAGAATGTTATCTCCGGAAGTGAATCGAGCTGCCCCAAGACCAGGAATAGGCGCGCATCCGGACCGACCTTCAGGGCGTTGCTGACAGCAATTATTGGATAGGTTGCCAGGACCGCAGTTGCAAGCCCGCGCGGGTTCATGGCGCACAAAACATCCGCATACACCGAGAATTGCGAATTTTGCAGGATGAGCCGGATAACGATGAAACGAATCGCGTAGAGGAGAATTATCAGCCCCAGGGCGTAGACCAGGTTGGTGACGCTTCCGAGTTCGACAACCACTCCAAGGAAAACAAGGAAGAAGGTCCTGATAAAGAATGATATCTCGGCCTGTATGGCACGGGAAGTGAAATGCCGTTCACCGTCCCCGAAGCGCAGGGCGCGCCTGATGAGCTTTTCATTGCCGAATGTCACCCCGAAGACGAGCACCGCCATAGCGCCGCTGCCCCCCAAAAGCTCGCAAATGGCGAACAGCATCAGCGTCAGGGCGAATGTGATGACGAAATCGTAGCCCTTTTCAATCTTGGAGAGGATGGCCAGGGAAAGGATGCCCATTGCGGCGCCCAGGACAACCCCGACCGAGAACCTGGAGGCCACCCCGGAACCGAGGAACTGGAGGTCCAGGGAGCCGGAAACGAGCGCACCCGTGAAGACGATAGTCAGTATGATGGAAAAGACGTCGGTGACCGAAGATTCCATGGTCAGGAAATCCTCGATCAATCTTGGCAGGGAAAGGCCCCGAACGATGGACAGGGTTGTTGCCGAGCCTATCCCGCCTGCTAGCGCGCCGAATATGGCGCCAATTAGGGGATCAGTTCCGAGTACGTAGTAAAAGAATGTGGAGCAGGCCGCTATCGCAAACAGCGTTATCAAGGCTCCAACCATGACGACCCTGCCGCTTCTGAACATCAGCGTATTCAGGTTGAGGGACACGCCGCCGTCAAAAAGGAGGATGACGAGCGCCAGCGTGCCGAAAATCTCCTGGATAGAAATGAGCGCGCCTGCATCGGCGTACCCGCTCAGGCGCAGCGTCTGGCCGATCAGCAGAAGGAAGAGCGCGCTTGGCAGGCTGAATCTTTTCGAAACCAGTTCGCCAAGATAGCCGATGATTATGATGCTTCCGAATATGAGGAATGTGCTTTCAAGGGAGGTCGGCATCAGGTCCAGTATCCATAGCAAGTTAAATAAAAATAGCGCTCACACCTCGAAAACTTCGGCCAGCCCAAGGGTCCTTTCCACGATACCAATCATCCCCAGGTCTTCTTCGGCTTTTTTTGCAGCCTCCAGGCGGACACGGGTGGACGGATTCTTATGGGCGACTAGCGAGCAGCAGTCCTTGTACGGCTCTATCGACGCCTCATACGTCCCGATTTGCCTCGCCAAATCGATGATTTCCTGCTTGTTGAACCCGGCAAGCGGGCGGAAAACCGGGATTTCCGCCGCCTCGTCGCTCGCTAATATGTTGTCCAGCGTCTGGGAGGCCACCTGGCCGACGCTGTCGCCAGTCACGACTCCCTTGTAGCCGTGCTTTGCAGCCAGGGCGTTCGCCATGTGGAAGAGGAACCGCCTGAATACGACCAGCTCGATTTTAGGGTCCAGAGACAGGCTGCGCTTGTAGAACTCGGTGTAAGGCGCCACATGCAGGCGCAGGGGCGCCGGAGAGTATGCGCGCAGGATGCGCAGGATGCGGACCATCTTGGATTCCATCACATCCAGGTTCCGGGGGGAGGAATGGAGGTGGAGGAAGTCCACCGCGCATCCGCGCTTCATCATCATCCACGATGACACCGGAGAGTCGATTCCGCCAGAGAGAAGCGAAAGCACGTCCCCGGCCGAACCGACGGGCAGGCCGCCCGGCCCGCGGAACTTTTCCGTGAAGATGAGGGCCTTGCCCTTAAGTATCTCGATTGATATCGTTATGTCCGGATTGTCCAGGTCCACGCTGCAGCCGGCCTCGACCAGGGCGCGGCCTACGAGGGCGTTCACCTGCGGGGATGTCAGAGGGAATCCCTTGTCCGAGCGCTTCGCGTCCACCTTGATGGATTTCCCCGCCAGCCTCGCCGAATCCGCAAGGACGGCAGATTCGATTTCTCCGATATCGGCCTTCGCCTCGCGCGGAAATGAGAGCGAGTCAACGCCGAATGTCCGTGAGAGCGCTATCCTGGCCCCGTCCGCGTCAGCATAATCATCCGAATACAGCAGGATGCGGCCATGGCGCTTCCGCACGCGGAATCCTGCCCCGCCTCCCAGGGCCGACAGTACGTTCCGTACGAGCATGTCTTCGAAGAAGCGCCGCTTCCCGCCCTTTATCATTATTTCTGAATAAACCAGGCTGATAAGCAATTTTCGCACCGGAGGCAATTGGTAGGGAAAAGGCTTTATTGCTGGACCTCGGGGCGATTGCCCCATGGCGCGCAAAGCGGCGCGGGCTGCGGGATCATTCGCAGACTTCACGCGGGACCGACTTCGTTGTAGTCACGTTCCTGCAGTCGGTCCTTGTCCGGGAAACCTGGACGCACTCCTCAATCAGCGGCTCGGAGATGACGGCCAGGTTGCAGACTGCTGAATTTACCGGATAATTCACCGTATATATCTGGTTGAAGTCGAAATCCGCGCTCTGATTCGGGCCAATCGTACGGGTAATCGGCTCTTTCTCGAAACCGTAATTGACAAAGCTGAAGTTCGCTCCGACGCTCCAGGTGCCGGTCTTCTGCGGCTCAAGGCTTTGCACCCGCATGACGCAGCGCGTCATCGCCTTTACGCAGTTCTGGCAGTCGCCCAGCGGCTTGCCGAGGCATTCGCCGTCGCTGATGCAAAGGTCGACCTTTGGAAGCCGGGTTATTGAATAATTGAGCAGCCTTACCCCGCAACTCGGCTCGGTGAAAGAAACATCGCTGCATTGCTCCTTGGTTTCGGGCACTTCGTCCACCACCATCCGGCATGTCTTTTCGGGCGTCTGGTTCTGCTGCTGGACCTGCCCTGCCGGCGGCGAGACACAGCCGGAAATCAGAAGTATCGATAAGAGCGATAATGCTGCGATGGTTCTCAAGACGTCACCGAGGATACTAATGTTGGCAGGTTTATATAGTTTTCGACAGGAAAGGGGGGCTGTATGAAGGGCGTGCTGCTGCTCATCCTGATTGCCGGCCTGGCATCCGCCCAGTTCGAAGATACAGACGCTAAGCTGGCGCAATGCCAGCGCGACTGCTGCAGCCGGATGAACGGCAGCTGGGACGATTCTTTGGGGGAGTGCGGTGTGGGCGCGGCGGATTACAACGCGTATTACCGCTGCCGCAACGAATGCTCCGAGATAGCAAGCAGGGATTACGGGGCCATGGGCGGGGGGGCTGGAATATGCTGCGCTCCTGCATTTTTTCTGCTGGGGCTCGCATTGGCCTTTGCACGACAGTGATGCAGGCGGGCCAATGAGGCATGCGGGTAAGAAAATTCGCCGACGGGGAGATTTGAACTCCCGATCCACAGGGGAACACGCTCACTGGAAGTTTTTGGCCGCTCTTTTCTTGACTAAAGGGCGGAATTCCAGGCTTGCGCCAAGGCACGGAACCGGAATCCGGAGCCGATGGCTCTTGTGTGCGCACTACCAGGTTATGCGACGTCGGCATGAACAAATATTTCATGATGAGGCGCGAATGGGCCGCAGCCCGGATGCACCCCGGCATAAGACGTAATGCTATTGAGTTAGCTCGATTGATTTAAAATGATTTGTGGCGATTTCCGGTTTGAGAGGTCGTACCATGTCGCTAAAACAAACTGACAGCGCAGTGTTCGGACTGATTGAGAAGGAGCAGGAGTACCAGAAGAAGACGCTTCGGCTTATCGCATCGGAGAACTATGCGAGCAGGGCGGTCATGGAAGCCACCGGCTCGGTGCTCACGAACAAGTATGCGGAGGGGTATCCGAAAAAGAGGTACTATGCCGGCAACCAGTATGTTGACGAGATAGAGATGCTGGCGATTGAGAGGGCGAAGAAGCTTTTCAGCGTGGGCCATGCCAACGTCCAGCCGCATGCGGGCGCATCGGCGAATATCGCCGCATTTTTCGCGTTCCTCGAAGTCGGCGACAAGTTCATGGGCCTCGACCTGGCGAACGGGGGCCACCTCACGCACGGCTCGCCCGTGAATTTCTCCGGAAAATGGTTTAAGCCCAGCGCCTACACGGTCGACCGGGAGACCGAATCGCTGGATTATGACGCGATACGCAAAAGGGCGCTCGAAGAGAAGCCGAAGCTTATAATCTGCGGCTACACGGCGTACCCCCTCATCATCGATTTCAAGGCTTTCAGGGAGATTTGCGACGAAACCGGGGCCGTCATGATGGCGGACATCAGCCACTTCGCAGGGCTGGTTGCCGGAGGCGCTTACCCGTCTCCGGCCCCGTACGCGGACATCATCACGACAACCACCCACAAGACGCTGCGGGGGCCGCGCGGCGCCATGATCATGTGCCCGGAGGCGAACGCGCAGAGGATAGACAAGGCGGTTTTCCCTGGGATGCAGGGCGGGCCCCTCGAGCATTGCATCGCGGGCAAGGCGGTCTGCTTCCACGAAGCGCTCCAGCCCGAATTCAGGGATTACTCCGCCCAGGTGGTGAAGAACGCACGGGCACTCGCCGACGAGCTCGCGGCGGGCGGGCTCCGCCTCGTCGCAGGAGGCACGCAGACGCACCTCGTGCTCGTGGACCTTACGCCAAAAGGCATAACAGGCAAGGAAGCTCAGATGGCGCTTGAGGAAGCGGGCATCATCACGAACCGGAACGCGATTCCGAACGACCCGCGTCCGCCGTTTGTGACAAGCGGCCTCCGCGTCGGGAGCGCTGCGTTGACAACGCGCGGGATGAAAGAGGATGACATGAGGCAGGTCGCGCAGATGATTGTACGGATAATAGAGAAGCAGAACGACTCCGAACTTAAGCTGAAAGTAAGGGGCGAGGTTGAGGAGCTCTGCGGAAGGTTCCCGGTTTACAGATGAGAAAAAATGGAAGTATGAATAAAATCAGATGGGCGCGGACGCGCCCATAAAAATATTATCTCTTCTTCTTCGCGGATTTCTTCTTCACTGGTTTCTTCTTCACAGCCTTCTTTTTCGAAGCCATTATTTTTCACCTCATCCGGAGATGAAAACTTAAAGAATAAAAAGGTTTGTGCCGTTTTTCGGATTTTTTCTTGAAAAGCAATGGAAACATGGCAATAGATGTCCCATGTCCCAAATTTTTTTCAGAAAAAAATTTGCGGCAATCAGAAGCGAAGCTTCTGGCGTCCCATTTTTTCTGCGGAAAAAATGCGATGCCATCGGCCGCTGAAAAAGCGGCCGATACTCGCATCTCGCTCCGCTCGATGCGACCGCCGGGAATTGCCCCCCAATTCCCGGGGGGTCAATTTTTGTCAAACAAAAATGCGACCGCCGGGATTCGAACCCGGGTCATGAGCTTGGGAAGCTCAGATCCTACCATTGTCAGCCCCGCTGGCACGACAGGGAACAAAGTTCCCTGCGCCCCATCGAAACGAAATGTCGTTTCGATAGGGAATCACGAACGGTTTGCCGTTCGGGGGTCTAGACTACGGTCGCGTGTTACAAGAATACACAAAAGGCCGGAAAGACTTTTTAAATTTTGGGCTTCTTCATATACCCATGATTCTCGGGTTCACAATCCCCTACATGGAGGAGCTTCTGGCGCTCCCGGGCGGGCAGATAACCGCGTTCATCATCCTGTTCGCCGTGCTCGCCATAACGCTCGAAGCGCTCCTCGTAATCGCGCTCAAGATTGCAGGCTTCCTCGTGGGGAAGACGAAGACCACGCTAGACGACCGCATCCTCAAGGTGCTGGGAAGCTACCTGCCCTACATCTCCGTCGTCACGTCGCTTTGGATTTCGCTCGAGGCGGTTTACCCCGGCATGATCTTGTTCGAGGGCTACAAGGAGTTCGACATATACGTTATCGTGATGATGGCGATTTTGGGATTCCTCCTCAGTTCGCTCGCAAACGCCATCCTCATCTGGTATGGTATGGAAATCCGGACGGACAAGAAGAAGGTCAGGGAGAACGAGGTATTCCCGTTTGTCAGGAACGTCGTGAGCGTCTCAATCGTGCTGATATTCGCGGTGTTCATACTCCAGAGGCTGGGTTTCGAAACTGGCGCGATAATAACCGGCCTCGGCGTAGGGGGCCTTGCGGTCGCCCTCGCCCTCCAGGACACGCTCGGGAACTTCTTCGCAGGCGTGCACATACTTGTCGATAAGCCGTTCCGCGAGGATGACGCTATCAAGCTCGAGAACGGCCTTGAAGGGACGGTAAAACAGATAGGCTGGAGGACGACGAGGCTTGTCACGCTTGCGGATAACGAGGTCATCGTGCCGAACTCCAAGCTGGCCGGCTCCATCCTGGAAAACTACTCCTCGCCCCAGAACCTAAGCGGCGTCGTGTATGTGGTGGGGGTCGATTACAAGGAGGATATCGACAACGTGGAAAAAATCATGCTCGATTCCCTAAGAAGCGTGGCAATAAAGAACGACCTGATGGACGGATCGTCCGTCTGGGTGCGCTTCGACTCCTTCGGCGACTATTCGCTCAATTTCAAATTCGGCTATTGCGTGAAGGGGTACATGAACAGGTTCAAGGTCCTAAAGGAGGTCAACCGCGAACTGTTCTACGCGTTCAAGAAGAGCGGCATCAACATCCCCTTCCCCGTGCGCGTCCTCTACAACGCGCCGGTTCCGGAGAGCAGGCTTAAGGCTGAGGCTGCGAAAACTGAAAGGAAAAAGTGAATCGCGCTCCCCCTTACTGGTCCTCGCCTGCGCCGGCCTTCTGGAACAGCCTGACCATCTTGCTCTTGACAGTTACGGGTATCGGCACAGCGACTTCGACCAGTTCGACGGTTATCTCGTCCTTGGCCTCGTCCAGCTTGATGACCTTCGCCCGCTCGCCCTTGAACGGCCCGGACGACATCTCCACGGTGTCGCCCGGCTCGATGATGAGCGTCGGCTGCTTCTCGGCCTTGACCAGGTTCTCGATTTCCTGCACTGTTACCGGCCTTTTCAGGAAGCCCTTCACGTGCTTGACTTTCTGGATGAGCTTGACGAGCGTGTTCTCGTCGTTAGCCTCGACGAAGAGGTATCCCTTGACGTTCTCGACGTGGACTATGGAGTAGACGTCGAGCTTCTCGGCACGGGCCTTCTTCATGAGTATCTCTGCGATGATTTTCTCCTGGCCGGAGGTTACGCGTATCGTGTGTATCATGAGTTCACCCTACCATCAGCGTGTTGACGAGATTTGATATCATGGAGATTATGAATCCAGTGAGGCCAAAAAGCAGCATGCCTGTGGCCGTCACCTTCGCCACCTTGGCGTATTCCGCAGGCGTCGGCTTGCGGGAGATGTATATTATCCTGATGCACCGTTTAACAAGTTCAGCGAACTCCAAACATACCACCTAAATCTCAGCCTATGATGTCCAGGTCGAGGTTCTCATCGGAATCCCCGGCCTGCCTCAGCACGTACTTGGGGAACCTGACGCCTGCAAGCACCACAAGGACACGCATGGAAGATTTTTTTATGTTCTCATCAATCCGCGAGCCCCATATTATGTGGGCGTTCGGGTTTATGCGGCCGGCCGTCTCGGAAACCACGTACTCGGATTCCTTGAGGCTCATGTCCTCGCCTCCTATGACGTTGATGAGCGCCTTCGTGGACGTGCTGACATCGGCATCCAGAAGCGGCGAATTGAGCGCGGTCTCGACTGCCACCCTCGCCCGGTCCTCCTTCTTCGCGTCCAGCGACGCCTCGCCCAGGCCTATGACCGCGAACCCGCCGTCCGTCAGGATGGTCCGCAGGTCCGCGAAGTCGACATTGACGAGGCCGGTCTTCGTTACCAGCTCGGCGATGCCCTTGACCGAGCCTGCGAGCACTTCGTCGCAAACCTTGAACGCTGTGTTGAGGGGGAGGTCGGGGACGAGGTTCAGGAGCTTGTCGTTCTTGATTACGATGACCGTGTCCGTGTTCTTCTTGAGTTTCTCCAGGCCGGAAAGCGCGTTTTCCATGCGCACTCGCCCTTCAGATGTGAACGGGAGAGTCACGACTGCGACGGTCAATGCGCCCATGCTCTTGGCTGCTTCCGCGATTATCGGGGCGCTGCCCGTCCCGGTGCCCCCGCCGAGGCCGCAGGTGATGAAGACCATCGAGGGGTCCTTCAGCCCTTCCTTGATTTCCTCTATCGCCTCTTTTGCGGATTCTTCGCCAATAGTGGGATTGCTTCCTGCGCCGCGCCCTTTGCTAGTCTTCTTGCCGAGGAGGACCTTCTTGTTCGCCTTCACGTGGAGGAGGTGGCGGGCATCGGTATTCATGGCGATGAGGTTCACCCCTGAGATTCCCATCTGGAAAAGCCGGTCCAGGGTGTTGCTGCCGCTGCCTCCGGCGCCGACCACGTAGATGTTCGGCCTGCTTTCTTCTATGAACTTGAGTATTTCCTCGTCGTCCTTTGATTTGGGCGCGATATCCTGCAGGATGTGCCTCTCCGCCATCGTCTCCGTGCTAGGAGGCGTCACGTTACCTTCCAATGCATCACCTAAACTGCTCAAGAGAATTTGATGGATTTAGAATGTATGAAAAGGTATATAATTGATTGTGGATAGGCGGGGGAGGCCGGCGCGGATTAGGCGGCATCAGCGGCTTTGCTGCCATTCCCAGGACTGGGGCTGGAATTCGGGCGGCTTCCGGCTTATGTGCCATGCGTATGCTAGCCCGAATATCAGGCCGCCCAGGTGCGCCGCGCTCCCGATTCCGGAACCCTGGTCGAAAGTGCCCAGGAATTCAAGGGCGACCCAGAGAATCGCCGCGTAGCGCATCTTCATCGGGAAGAACATCATGAAAATCGTCATGTCCGGCAGGAGGACCGCGACCGCCCCCAGTATGCCGTAGATTGCCCCGCTTGCGCCAAGGGCCTGGCAGAAGACGATTGCGTCCCCGGAAAGGCACAATGGCGGCCATGGCCCCAGCGTGGTCAGGTAGTAGACGAGCCCCCCTATCAGCCCGGCTCCGAAGAAGATTGCCAGGTAGTCGCGCCGGCTTATGCGCGACTCGAGGATGCTCCCGAACATGAAAAGCGCGTAGGCATTGAAGAAGATGTGCATGACATCACCGTGCAGGAACATGCTTGTCACGAACCGCCACGGCTCTGTCCATGCAAGGTAAGGGTCGAAGATGAATGCGTCGGTGACGGCTGGAAAGACCATCTGGAGCAGGAACATCCCGCCCATGATTGCGAGCAGATAAGTGGAGATATTGGCCATGACCAGGGAGTTCGGAGCCAAAGGATATTAATTATTGTCAAATCCTGCGGACAACAATCAACGCGATGTCGTCCTCCTTCGGGACGAGCATGCGCCCGGGCTCCTCGACATTCGAACCGCGTGCGCGCTGCCCCGCAGCTTCCGCGAGCGTGCGCAGGATGGCCGATGGCAGGCGCAGTGGGCCGACAAGCTTGCGCAAATCGTCCGCCCCGGAAGAATCAGAGACATAGCCGTTATGGACTTTCGCGAAGAGGTTGTCTGAAAGCCCGTCGGTGGCGAGTATCAGGGCATGCCCCGTTTCCAGCTTACCGGATAGCACATGGACATTCAGCTCCATCTGGCCGCCCAGGACGCAGGTCACCATGTTCCGATAGGCGAAATACTTCAGGATGGAATCCCCGTCCTTAACCGCGCGGTCAAGCGGGAGCTCCAGCGAAATTTCACCATTCTTTCCGATGCCGTATACGGGCGAGTCCCCGATAGACGCGATTATGAAGCTGCCGTCATTGTGCATATGAAGCAACGTCACGGTCGTGTAGCCAATCCGGATTGCGAGGTGGGCTTTCGTAAGGGCGGCCTTCATCGCCGCTTCGCTCGGCTTGGCGGCTTTCTTCAGATGGGCAAGCATCGCTTCGGCGGCGTCTGAGGATGCGAACGCAGCGCCGGGCTCTCCGCTCACGCCGTCGAAAACTCCCGCGACCAGGTTGTCCTCGTCTGAGCAGATGAATGCGGAGTCGCCGCATTCAGGATGTCCCTTTCGGACAAGCACGGCAAAGTCACAGAACCGGGATTTCCCCTGGGCCCGCACCTGCCCGGCCACATCACTGCCTTTTATGAGCTTCTCCATTCAGACCGCCCCCGCGACCGCTTCGCGCACTGCGGTTAGGGGGGCATCGGTCTTTATGGAAATTGGCGAAAAATGCGTCCGATGCGCCTTATAGCCCGATGAAGAGAGCTTCTCAAGGACCGCATCGAGCGTCGGGACCGATACGGTCCGCGCCAGCTTGCAGAGCGCGTGGATGTTGAAGTAGTATGGCGGCATGCCGATTTCCGTTTCCATCAGGGAAAGCATCCTTCCAATTTCCCCCTTGTCGGCGTATTCGCGCTGCGCGTTCAAATTCCCCATCCTTTCCAGAAAATCATAATCATGCAGCTGCCCCAGCCAGAGCATCCCTGCGAAATCCGCATCGGCCCCGCAGCCGGGGCAGGAATTTGGCGGGAATTTGCCGAAACCCCGTTCCCCGCATTTTTCGCAGAAGAAGACGTGGCCGAGCGCGCTCATCGCTTCAAACGCCAAATCCGCGCTGCGGCGGACTTCGATGACGCTTTTCAGGTAATGCTTGTCCGAGAACGAGACGAGCGGACGGATGCCCATATTGAACTCCGCGGCGACTTCAGCGATGCGCTTGAGCATTATCCTGAGGCCGGTTTCGTGCGTGAACTCGTTGTTCATTGGCTTGGAATGGTAGTTCTTCTGGCATGGGGCTATCTTCCCGCCGCAGAGGACCGCGACGTCGGTGGCGGTTACGGAAAGGTACGCCTTCTTCTTTGTGTTGAAGAAGCGGAACGCATCGACCAGGTACGGGCTCGGGGTGCCGAACGGGTCGATTTCCAGGAAGTCGGCGTCCAGTTCGAATGCGAGCCGGGAAATGTTTCCGAGCGCGGTGCTTGCGGTTCGGGGCTTGAGCTTGCTTGCCTTGATGTTCTTTTTGGCGAGCGAGATTGCGCGCCGGTCTATGTCGAGGAGGGTGAGCGTCTTGACGTTCTTGTTTTCCTTGGCGTAACGGATACCGCGGATGCCGCTTGCGGTGAACGCGTCTACGAGCTCGAGCTTCTCTCCTATCGCCCCCACCGCCAGCGATGACATGCTCCGGCACAGGCGCATGGCCGGATTGTAGAAGACCGCTTCCGATACCGTGAATTTGACCTCTTCTTCCTCCAGAAAATCACCTGAACTTCGTTTGGACTGGTAGATAGGGAACAATACCCTTGAAAAAGAAAGGCCCGGGCTTATTAAAAGAAGAAAAATGGGTACGGGGCCGGAGTCAGATTTCCCTGTGGCTGAACCGCCGTATCAAATCCTGCGTCACCCGGTTGGCCTTGGAGACGTCCCGGCCGACCCGCGCGGGAGCCGCAGATTTCATGTTGAAGCCGGTTATGACGTTCCCGGAGTTCATGGGATCGTCGTAGACGGTGCCACTGTGCCCTACAATCGTATTACCGTATGAGCCCGCCCCGAGGCAGATATCGAAGACCTTGGGGTCTGGTGTGACCCTCACGGCCGCGACACTGTTCCCTTTGAACACGTTGTTCCGGGCGCCATCGCAGTTATATGCGGCGTCAAAGGTGGACAGGATGGCCCCGACCGGCTCGAACCACAGGTATGAATGGTCGACTGTCACTGAACCGTTTACCTGGTTGTTTGTTATTATTGAGTTGCACACGGCCCCGTGGAATGCGAACACGGTGAAAAAACAGGATGGGATGCTTATCTTGTTGTTGGAGAAGACGACGCTGGGTCCCGAGCAGACGAAATCCCCGTAACCGAAGGCGAATGAGTTGTGCGGAGGACAGTTGATTTCATTGTGGGTTATCATGCTTTCCCCGAATGGCCCCCAGCCGACTATCCATACGCCCGCCCCCCCGAAAAACGAAATCGCATTCGGCTGGTCCGGATACATCTTGTTTCTGGTTATAAGGTTGGTCCCGGCGTTTGCGATGTCAAATACAGAGCTGTAGACGCCCCCCGCCATATAATTCGATTCGATTACGGCATTCGCGTTGGAAAACCATTCAAAAACGCAGGCGACCGTAAATGCCGTGTCCATTGTGGCAGGGTTGGTTTTCGTGAAAAATTTGTTGTTTTTTATTTCCACCGCGGAAGGGCCGCCCGCGGAATTGGCGGTATACGCGAGGGTGATTGCGGCATCCCAGCCCCCCGCGGATGGGTCAACGAAAAGCAGGTTGGAGAAGACGCAGTTGGATACCGAGGTTTTTTCAGAGGCATAGACCAGAATCGCGGCGTCGGTCATCCCGTCGAATATTATGTTGTCCACGTTCATCGAACCGCCATTCTGCGTAATCGTCTGGAACCCCCCCAGGATGCGGGCTCCATTTATGCCGTGAAGGTTCACATCCTGGCCGGAAACAAGCGTATTGCCGCCGAGATTGAATGTTCCGGCGATGTAGACGTCTCCGCCCGAAGCGATTGCGCCCTGGAGGCTGGCGTAGTCAGTCCCGATGTCCCCGGTCCCCACAATCGGGTTGCTGGGACTCCCGCCCGAAGCCCTCGCCACGCCGCCAAGCCCCAATCCAGCGGCCGCGACCGATCCGCCCGCAACGCCGGCAGTCCTCAGGAACTGCCCGCGCGACATGCAGCTGCTGCATCCTGCGTTCCCGGCCATGCCTGTGTTCCTTCCGAATCCCCTGTTTGGTAAAGCCATAACGACACCCGTAGCAGGCGCACCCGCCGCTCTATATGGCGTCACATGGAGCATTAAAATAATGTTCTATCCGTCCATGAACTCGCGCATCGCCATAGTGGCATAGGAGCCGGAAGGCAATGCGAATGAGAACGTTGTGGTATCGGCGAGAAATTTAAAATCCTTCAATGGGGCAAGAAGCGTCCGGTAGGCGCCCTTTGACGCGATTTCAGGGATTGCCTTCATGCGGAACGCATCCTTCTGTATGCTTAGGGAGCCGAACAGCTCTTTCTCGCGCGGATTAAGGGGCGTGTTGTAACCGATAAGCCGGGCAGAAATCCACCCTTCGCCTTCGGTCTTGTTCAAATCCGGGAAGCCGAACGTTTCGCCGCAGAAATATTCGCCCGCTTCCAGCTCCAGCGGGCCTTCCCTGATGCGGTCCGAGAGCAGGCGGTTGAACAAATCAGACTGGAAGGCATGGATGAACATAAGGAGGATATTGCGGGGAAGGCTCCGGAGAGCGCCGGCATAATCATCGGGCTTCCTTGCAAGATGCGCCAGCATCGAGCGCTCAAGGCGCAGGTGCTTGGGGAAGGAGTTGAGGGCCCGCGCCCAATCGCGTGTCTCTTGCAGTTCCTTGCGGGCGAGCGTCGCTTCCTGATGGGTTTCCCCTTCGCTGTCGCATAGGTACATCAGGAGGGCGCCCTCCAGTTCGCCCTTCAGGAGTTTCTCCCCAACCAGGTGCGTGTTGCGCCTGCTTGAGCCGAACCTCTGTTCCCCGAAGTAGTTGGGGAACCGGCCGTCCAGCTCGCCCGCAATGGCAGCGACCGTATCCGCAGCCCCATCACATGCGTCACGGACGCGTATGGTGAAGCGGTTGCCGAGCAGGTCGCCCAGCTGGACACGGTCCTGCGCTCCCCACGCCCCGTTTATAGAAATGTCCTTTATTCTGAGGGAAAGGAGTGCATCGCGGAAATCGCTCCGGACTGACGCAATTTGGGTCGTGATTGCGAGTTTGTCCTTCGAGCCTGCAAAGTTGAAGTTCCGCTCATTCGTGCGCAGGCGCTTAGAGATTTCGCTTATGGCTGAATTGGTCGACCAGTTGTTCTTCTGGAGGATGAAATGCGTGTAAGGGCCGGTTTCAGATGGGTGCTGGACCTGCGTGCCAAGTTCGTAGACATCGCCATTGGGCGAGATTTCCTCGACCAGGAAGTCTTCGGGGACGGATTTTATCGCCCCGCCAATCCCAGGCGTATTTGAAAGATAAGAAAGCATCGGGTGGAATATGGAAAAACGGATTTAATAACCGGCAGCTATAAGCCCGGGCATGCCATGGAAGGCATGCTTGATGTGCCCGGATTGTTCATCGAATCGGAAAAAGAAAAGGCTAAATAGCCTTGAATACGTCCGCGCGGGTAAGGATGCCAGCGAACTTCCCGTTCTTTTCCACCAGGACAGCGCGGTAATGGTGCAGGAGCCCAATCGCGACATCGACAAGCGATCCTGCGGGAAGCACCGGGTAGCTCTCGGCCATCACCTCGCCGACAAGAATTTTCCTTAAATCCTCGCCTCGGCTCGCGATGACGTCGACTATCATCCCGTCCGAGAGGCTCCCCACGCAATTGCCTTCAGATAAGACTGGAAGCTGGGAGATGTCCTTCTCCTTCATGATGGATATGGCCTTCTGGAGCTTATCCGACGGAGCGACGGAAGCGATATGCGGGGACATTATCTGCGCGACTGTCTTTTTTCCCCGATTCTGCTCCGCTTCAAGGGCGCCGATAATCTGCATCACTTTCGAATACGCCGGGTCAATCTTTCCCGATTCGATTTTCGCAATCAAAGACTGCGACACGCCGGCCAGTGTGGCGAGCTGCTTCTGCGTCAGGCTGAGCTGCCGCCTCATCTTCCCAATCCGTTCAACATCGTGCATGAGATACGCCTCCGGATTATATTTTCCACCTAAACGTCGTTAAATATTCTTATAAGAATATATTTACCAAAAATATATAAATATGGGAATACATTTAAAGCTATTCCAGAGGTGTTCTTGAATGGTGCATTGCCTGGAGGTTTTGAAGAAGCTGAATGCGGAAACGAAAAAGACGGACAACACGCCCAAGCCATACGTTCCGGAAAAGATTGGCCTGAACCCGGCCCTGGCAAGGAAGTATGTCAACCGGCCATGGACCAAGGAGGAGCTTGGCGGGAAGGAGAGCGTTTTCGAAACATACGCAAGGGGCGAGCGCGAGCCGTTTGCCAATGCGGAGGTGCAGGGGGAGGGGTTGCAGACAGTTGTGAAATCCAGCAAGCCCGCACAATCGCACGACGTAAGCACGCGGACTGTTTGAACGACCGGCAGGTTTTCCCGGCTTTTCCTGCGTTATTTCCGAGTTTTTAATATCATATTTATTATATCACGACGGATTCTCCAATGCATGTTTGATGGGAGGTGGAGCATGAGGGTGATCGTATGGTTGCCTCAAAGACCTGCTCCGCTCTGCATAAGGATGCGTGCGAAGCTGGCAAGGCGTTGAAGAGAGAGGGAAGGTTGCGCAGGGGAGCATACGTGGCGGCGTTGGCCGCCCTGCTTGCCGTGGAGCCCCTAATCAGCTCCTGTGCCGGAATCCAGAACCCCAGGCCCGGAAACCCGATTTCTGCTGTGGACCGCGAATGCAGGAACCGCAATCCCATAATTGGCGAGCGGAACCCCGGCCCGCGCGTGGACGACAATGCGGTCGACGAGAGGAGGATGCAGGAGATAATCGGCACGCTCCGCAGGAGCACGGTCCTGATACGAAGCGACGAGGCCCTCGGCTCCGGAGTAATTCTATATAGCTGCGGCGGCGAGACGGCCATCCTGACGAACCGCCACGTTGTCGAGGCGAATGCGCGCAGGGACGGGAATGTGGTCGGCGCCCCGAACATCACGATAAGGAACGACGGGGTGATTGTGCGGCCCGTGCGCGTCCTCCTGGCCCCGCAGGAGCTGGACCTTGCCCTTGTTTTCGTGCAGGGCGATATAGGGCCCCAGGCGGCAGTGTCGCATGGGATGCCGCGTGTCGGCGCGAGGGTGCTTGTCGTAGGCAATCCGCTGGGTGTCGAGGACAGCGTGAGCCGGGGCATCGTGTCCAACTACGTCCCCAACGAAAGCGATGGGGGGCTTGCGTTCGATGCCATACAGACGGATGCGGCGATAAACGGGGGCAACAGCGGCGGCGGGGTGTTCCTCGCAAACGGCGAGCTCCTTGGCATCGCGACATTCAAGCTCAGGCTGGGCACGGGATACGCGGAGGGCATGGGCTACGCCCTGCCGATAACCCTGGTCCAAAACTCGCAACTTGGGGCCTGGACCGAAATTCCGCTGACAGCGGGTGCAGCCCTTGCGGCTGATGGCGCAGCAGGAGGCGGGGGCTGATGATATGAAGAGGCTTGAGCGGGGCAGGGCGGTGGAGTGCCCTAAGGCAGACCCGGTGGACGCCTTCATGCGCGCCTCGCTCGGCAAGGGCGGCCAGGACGGCCGCTGCCAGTGCGAGAGGAAGAGGATAGACCTCATTGACGGGCTCCTCCAAAGCGTCGTCCTCATCCGGAACCGCTCCTGCCAGGGCTCCGGCGTGATAATATTCAGCAACAGGGACGGCGCGCTCATCCTTACGAACAGGCACGTCGTGGACCCCAGCTCGAAAGGCACGGCGGCCGCGAATATGGAGGCCAAATGCGACAGCAAGGTTGTCAAGGTGCAGCGGGTGCTGGTCGCTCCGAAGCGGCTGGATCTGGCCCTCGTGACGCTGGGCAAGAGGCTTGGGCCGCCGGTGGAGTTCGGCGGTGCGAAGCCGCCCCTGGGCGCGGATGTCCTTGTCATAGGCTCGCCGCACGGCCTGGAGAACACGGTGTCGAAAGGCATAGTGTCCAATTTCGTGAACATGAAGACCAGGTCCGGCCTGATATACGAGATGATACAGACCGACGCGGCAGTCAGCGCGGGCAACAGCGGCGGCGGGCTCTTTGAGCTCTCAAGCGGCGATTTGATTGGCGTGCCGACATGCATCCTCCCCCACAAGGACGCGGAGAACATTGCATGGGCCATACCAATCACCATCCTCGCCGAATTCCCGCCGGACAATTGGCGCGAGATACATTCCTCCAAATGATTGTTGGCCGGTAAAAACACACATTAAAACCATTCTCCCCAATATCCCATCCGGAATATTTTGGGAGTTTGGTCCTATGAAGATACTCATCACCTCGGCACTGCCTTATGTGAACAACGTGCCGCACCTCGGCAACATCATCGGGTGCGTGCTTTCCGCGGACGTATTCGCAAGATACTGCCGCTCTCGCGGATACGACTGCATTTACGTTGGCGGGACGGATGAATACGGCACGGCGACGGAAATCAAGGCGCTGGAGGAGGGCGTCACGCCCAAGGAAATCTGCGACAAATACTATGCCATCCACAAGGGCATCTACGACTGGCTCGGCATCAGTTTCGACATTTTCGGGCGTACCTCCACGGAAAAGCACACGAAGCTCACCCAGGAGATTTTCCTTGCCCTGCACAGGAACGGGCACATAGTGGAGGACGAAGTCGAGCAGCTCTATGATGAGAAAGCCGGGATGTTCCTGGCTGACCGCTACATCGAGGGCGAGTGTCCCCATTGCTCGTATCTGGGGGCACGCGGGGACCAGTGCGACAAGTGCGGCAAGCTCCTGCACCCGGGGGAGCTCATCAACCCTTTGAGCAAGGTCACGAAGACAAAGCCGGTCGCAAGGAAGACGAAACACCTCTTCATCAACCTCCCCGGAATTGAGGCGGAGCTGGAAAAATGGGTAGATTCCGCATCCGTGAAGGGGGAATGGTCCGAGAACACGACGAAAATCGCCCGCTCGTGGCTGCGCGAGGGCCTCAAGAAGCGCTGCATAACGCGCGACCTCAAGTGGGGCGTTCCGGTCCCGCTTGCGGGCTATGAGAGCAAGGTCTTTTACGTATGGTTCGAGGCCCCGATAGGATATATCTCAATCACCGCAAACCTTACCGAAGCGTGGAAGGAATGGTGGCTCGGGGCAACGGATTTGGACGTGCGGCTCTACAATTTCATAGGCAAGGACAACGTCCCGTTCCATGCGGTGATTTTCCCATCGACCCTGATGGGCACGAAACAGCCTTGGACGCTCGTCCACCACATCAGCACGACGGAATTCCTTAACTACGAAGGCGGCAAGTTCTCGAAATCCCGCAATACGGGAGTTTTCGGGGACGATGCGCTGAACTCGGGGATAGCCCCGGACGTCTGGCGCTATTACCTCCTTTCGAACCGTCCCGAGAGCGCGGACACTGATTTCACATGGGGCGACTTCTCGGACAAGAGCAACAGCGAATTGCTGGCCAATTTGGGAAACCTCGTGAACCGGACGCTCGTATTCATGAAGAACAATTTTGGCGGGGCAGTCCCGGACGCGGATGCGATGAACGACGCTGACAAGGCGTTCCTCGCGCAGCAGGATGCCCTAGTGCGGGAAATCACCAGCGATTTGGAGAAGGTGAAAATCCGCGACGGCATCCACAGGATAATGTCCCTCTCCAAGCATGCGAACAAGTACTTCCAGGACAATAAGCCCTGGGAGCTGGTAAGGGCAACGGACAAGCCCGAGCTGGATGCGGGAAACCGGACACGCGCAGCTGCGGTCATGTCGGTGCTTGTGCGGCAGGTCCGCGACCTTGCCATACTTGTCGAGCCGTACCTGCCATTCACGGGCGCGGAGATTTTCCGCCAGCTCAACCTGCCGCAGGCGAAATGGGGGGATACCGGGAAGCCGCTTCCGGTAGGGCACAAGCTCGGGGAGCCGAAGGCGCTTTTTCGGAAAATCGAGCCGAAGGAAATAGACGCCCTCAAGGCGAAATTCGCGGGGAAGGGCGGGGAGCAGACGTTCACATTCGCGGATTTGGACCTGGAAGTCGGCGAAATCCAAAGCGTCGAGAAGCACCCGGATGCCGAGAAGCTTTTCGTGGAAAAGGTCAGGCTCGGCGACGGCATCCGCCAGATTGTATCCGGGCTTGCGGGGCACTACCTCGAAGAGGAGCTAGTCGGGAAGAAGGTCGTCATCGTCAAGAACCTCGCCCCTGCGAAATTGCGCGGCGTGGAATCCGCTGGCATGCTGCTCGCCGCCGAAGGGCGCGAGCACGTACCGCAGAAGGTCGGGAAGGGCGCCGGGCTAGAGCAGGATGCCGTAGAGGTCGTTTTCTGCCCCCAGAGCCAGGTCGGCCAGAAGGTTCTCCGCAAGGGCGAGAAAAGCGGGCCGAAGAAGACAATCACGTTCAAGGAATTCGGAAAGGTCAAAATTGAAATCAAGGACTTCGCAGTCGTCTGCGACGGGAAACCGCTCGCCACAATAGGCGAGGAACTGCGCGTGAAGAATATCCGCGAGGGGGTCGTGGGATGAAAATTACAATCGCGATTGCATTAACCATTATGCTATTCGGCTGCATCGCAATGCCGGGCGGGAACGGGGGCGGGAGTACGGAAACAGGGCCAGGCATCAGCCCGCAGGATGATGGAAACGGGCAGCCGTCCGTGACGGATGGCGCCGGCGGGGGCAGTCCGTCAGCGGACGGAGAAGATGCGCCGGTGACCAGCGGCGGAACGGCCGGCCAGACCGGGGGGAAGACCGATGTTCTGATGCTCGGGCGCTCAGTAGCATACGGCTGGTCCGAATACATGGGCCTGGAATGGCAGGAGGACGAATCCTATGTCGGCGAGTACGAAGGGAAGACGTTCAGGTACCTGCACATGGACTATCCTCCTGACATAGATGACAGCGCCATCCGCGCCATTGGGGCATACGATTACGACATCGTCTTCTTCAAGCTCTGTTTCGTGGATTTCGGCACCGAATACGGGGACATGCTTGCGGATGACAAGCAGTATATACAGAACATATACAACGAAGCGGTCGTTAACCGGCACAAGAAGCTGATAGTCGGGAATGCACTGCCTCAGGTCCCGGGGGACACCACGCCGGGCCTGCGGCAGAACCACCAGGAATATAACAGGTGGCTCGCGGATTTCGCAGCAACCCATGACGGCGTTTACGTGCTCGACCTATACGGAATGCTCGCTGACGGAAGCGGCAGCCTGAATTCCGCATATGCGACATCCTACGAGGATTCGCACCCGAACCGGGCAGGTTATGGCAGGATTACGCCTGCATTCATGGACAGGATTGACCAGGCGATGTCCGCAGGTGGCTGAATAGATGCGGCCCGCATATGCAATCGCGTTATTCCTGGCGGGAACAGCGCTGATGATGCAGTTCTACGGCCAGGAGACCCTCCTTCTCGTTCTGATGTCCATATCCGCGCTGGCATGCCTCGCAATAGACAAATGGAAGAATGCCAGGATGTTTTTGATAGCGATGCTGGTCGGCGGCGCATGCGAGAACATCGCGGTCATGCTCGGAGCATGGAGCTACAATAACGCTGGATTCCTTTTCGCGCCGCTCTGGCTCCCCGTAGGCTGGGGCATGAGCGTGGTCCTGCTTGAGGAGGCGTTCTCGCAGGATGCGCATGTCCCCGGATTCTCGAAAAGGGCGCTTGCGATGTCGTTCGGCGGCACGCTCGTCACTGCGGCATTCTTTCCATTGGAACTCGGCGTTCTTGCGGGTTTTGTTTTCGTTACGCTCCTTCTGTTCGCGGTGAAATACTACCACCCATCCGAAATCAGGGCCGGCCTGTTTGCCGCGCTGTTCGGCACCGCCATGGAGACCGCGTGCATAATGGCAGGCAACTGGCAGTATTCCGCAGCCATGTTCGGGACTCCCCTCTGGCTTCCGCTGTGCTGGTTCAACGCGTTCCTGATCATGCGCAGGATTGCCCGATGACGGCACGGCTCATTTCGGATTGACCGTCGTATTGTACCAGTCCCGTCCAAATCCTATGGATTCGCAGAACTCCTCGCTCTGGCAGCTTATCGAGCTGCATACCTCGCAAGGCGGGCAGACAACGCAGTCAGCGGGGCATGTATCGACGCCAAAATTCGTGCACCAATCTTTCATCTGCGACTTGCATCGGTTGCTTACGCATTTTGTCTCGAGGTGCGCAGCGATTCCGGTGCAGAAGTCGGGGCATTGCTCTGTCTCGTCGACGAACTCCTTTTGGCCCAAGAAGCAGTCGCGCGTGGATACATGGACTCCGCAGGCGCAGTCAGAATCTGCCTGG
Source organism: Microcaldota archaeon (assembly GCA_022627495.1). GTDB lineage: Archaea > Micrarchaeota > Micrarchaeia > Anstonellales > Bilamarchaeaceae > Bilamarchaeum. The sequence goes on along the minus strand of JAKEGJ010000003.1, from coordinate 37,047 downwards.
CAGAAGTTCGGCTCTTCGGGCGTGCATTCGCCGCGGTAGTATGCCCACTCCTCGCATCTGGCCCCGTTCGCGAACGAGCAGACGCCGTATTGGCCGCCTCCGGCAGCAGTCCGCATTTCCAGCGTGCCGTTGCGCTCCAGGCAGAAAAGCGATGCCGGATTCGGGATGCCGGCCGTATTATTGGCAGGGGGCGCCGTAGAATTGTTTGCGGGGGGCGAAGTGGCATTGTCGGATAGAGGGGCTCCGGGGCCGGCGCATCCGGCGACAAGCAGGAAAAATATTGGCAGGGCGAGAATCAGGGCGGATTTAATCACACAATCACGCAATGGGTGCGGATGCAATAAATAAAAACACATCTGGACAAGAGGAGTGCAAACATCCAGTCCCAGGTATAGCCATATGAAACTCACAATCAGCATTCACAAGGAGAGGCGCGACATCGTCCAGCGCAAGGCCCTGCCGCCCCCGATAGTCGAGGAACACTGCGGGACGTTCTTCGTGAGCACCTTCGCGCTCGGGGGAGGAAACGGCGCGAATTTCGAGGCGAGCGGCCGCAGCCCCAGGGAGCTTGTTGAGAGGATGAGGTCCAAAATAGTCGAAAGCGAGCCGGATATGGAGAGGAAGCGGATACCGGACATTTGCGTCAAATTCACATATGAGCGGAGAACGGCCAGGCGCACCCTGGTCGGAAGCGAATTTCAATACGACATGACTGTCCGGACCGAAGGCCTTGCGGGCAATGACATCTGCGAATTCTTCAAGGCCATGGACCCGATGCTGGATGCCGGGCAAACGGCATAAAAAAGGGCTAAGCGGTGAAGGGCAGCAACGCAAGGAAAGAAAAAACGCATGGATAGAAAAGAAGAATCAGACGACGACGCCGTTCACGACGCCGTCCTGCCCGACGCGGTTTGTCACGCGGACCTTGCCGAGTTCCGTCTCCACCACCGCGCCGCGGGTGATGATGTTCATGCGGACGTATTCCGGGTTGTGGCTCTCGAGCAGCCTCTTTATGCCGACGCGCTTCATCTTGCCGTCTTTTTGGACTACATTCACCATGGACGCCTTCTTCAGCTTGACGCCGTAGCTTCCGCCGCGGCCGCGCACCTGGACCTTGAGGTCCTTGTCAGCCACCTTCGTGGCCGCGAAAACGCCGCCGAGATGGGCGACCTTCTTGTCCCTGAACTTGCGCCTGCGGCCTCCTGTGCCGCTCTTGACTTTCTTATCATGTGGCCTGTGATATTGCTCCATAAGTACACCTCGTAAATGTAATTAGCGGAAATAAATAAGACGGCACGGCTTTTAAAAGATTGTGATGATACCCAATCCATGCGTATTCTACGCCTGAAGACGGCATTGGGGCCGGATGCGCTCCGGAAGGCGCTCGACGATTTGGACGCTGTGGCAATCAGGCCCGGCGTCGCGGAATCCGTTACGGAGTTCGAGCTTGCCAGCCATCTCGCCAAGGGCTCCTTTGAGAAGAAAACCAACATCGCCCGCAAGCTGCGCTACGAGTTCTTGCTGTGGCTCTCTGGAAAGACCGACATCAAGAGCGCGATGAAGGAGACGTGGCCCGGGGATATGAAAGGCGGCTTCATCATAGCGGTCTTCTCGGATGGCGATTCGGAATCTACGCTTCGGATTTTAAATGCCCGGGAGCTGCCGCTCGGGCTGAAAAAGACGGGAGAGCAGCTCGCGCTCGAACGCATCTCGTTGTCGAGGGCAGGGAAATAAGGGGCCGGGGGAATGGCGGGAATCAGATGCCGAGCTGCTTTGAGAGCACGTCGCGGTCAATCGGCAGCTCAATCCCCAGCACCTTGTGGATGAAGATGAACATGTCGATGATTTTCGCCTTGTCCCGGGTGATCTTGTCGGCCATCTGCCGGATTGTCAGCTCCTTGCCGATTAGCTCGTAGAGCATCAGGCCTTCCTTGCCGAATTTCTTGTACACGGCATAGCCGTCGTCGCCGTATTTCTTCCGCACATCCGCGCGGGACATGGGCTTCATGATAATCATGCCGCTCTCCATCATGAACCGGAGCATGTCATAGATGGTGAAGAGGGGGACGTCCAGCTTGAGCGAGATGTCGATAAGGTCGTTCTTTCCGTCCAGCTGCTCCATAAGCTTGCTGCCCTTATCGCCGTATTTCAGCATGATTTTAGCTTTCGTCTGCACCGATTTCACAATGTCCATCGGGGCCTTGATGGGGACTTCCACCGGGGATGCGACGCCGCGGGCCTCATCCAGCGATTCCTCGCCCTCGGTCAGGGGGTTGAAGCCTCCCTCCTCTTTCCTCTGCCCGGGCGGGGGCGCCTGCTGCATCGCCGGGCCGGCCGCCTGCGGGCCTCCGAAACCAGCCCCCGAGGGGGGCTGGGCTGGCGCGCCTGCACCGGCGCCCTTTGGATAGTCGAGCTTGATTATGCCCTGCTCGTCCATGAAATCCAGTATCTCGACGAGTTTGGGTTCGGTCAGGCCCGTATCGCGCATAATCTCCTCCGCGGTCCTCTGCCCGTCTATAAGGGAATAGACCTGGAGGCCGATGTCCCCGTACTTGTCTGAGATGATCTTCTCGACAGGGCTCAGCTCAGGCTCCTCCGGGTATTTGGGAGGCGCCTCCTCCTCGTACGATATGCCCCCCTCATCTTCCGGAGGGGCTTCGGGCTCAGGTTCCGGAGGCGGAGCCTCAGGCTCCTCGGGTTCGAAACCCACAGGCTCGATTTCCTCCGCAGTCTCGGATTCCGCATCAGGCCCTGCGCGGGTGCCCATCCTCCTCCTTCCGGGCGCCGTCTTTTCCGCCGGGCGCCCCTCCTCCTCGCCGAACTCGATGGGCTTGATTTCCTCGAACGAGATTTCCTCTTCGGCCGGCTTCGGCTTCTTCTTCGCCTCGCGCGGCTCCTCGAACGCGAACTCCTCTTCCTGCGGCGCCTCAGCTTCGAGCGTTTCACCTTCTCCGGGCTGGGCCTCTTCTTCGGGAGGAGGTTCCTCCGGAGAAATCCCCTCCCCGGGCGCTTCGTCCTCCCCTGCTTTCTTCCGCGGCTTCTCTTCAAGGGGCGGAGGCTCCCCCTCGGGCTCCACCTCTTCCTCGGGCGGTATCTCTTCCAGGTTGCGGGAGGGCTTCTCCTCTTCGGCCTTTTCAGGCTCCCCCTCCCCCCCGGCCGTTTCCTCCGGAGCGGTCGCGGCGGCTTCCGCTGATGCGGCTTCCTTGCCCGTAGTGGGCTCGAGTTCGACCATGCCTGCATCCTGCATGTAGCTAAGCACCTGGTCGAACATGGAATCCTCCACGCCCAAATCCTTCTGGAGTTCCCGGGTGGTCCTCTTGCCGGTTATGGCCTTGTAGATCTGGAGCCCCACTTCGCCATACTTCTTTATAAGAAGGTTCTGGTTCTTGAAGCGCTGCAGGGGACCTTTCTCAAGCTTCTTGATTCGGTAATCGCCGCCTTTTGCCATTAGGACCACGCACGGATGAATACAACTGCTACTTCGTAAACGAGTAGAATATCATCAAAATGTTTATTAACATACTTAATTTATATTGCACCATGGAGTTCGACGAGCTACTAATCACAACAGGTGTCGATGCCCTTGTCCGGCTTGTCAAGGAAAAACAGAGGACCGAGCTGGACGAAGCGGCTTCGGTGCTGAACATCCCCCAGGAGACGATAGAGGACTGGGCCAGGGTGCTGGAGGAGGAGGGCATCCTGCGCATCGAATACCGGCTCACGCGCGTGTACCTTGTGTGGGTGAAGCCCACCGAAGAGGAAGTGGCGGCGGAAAAAGAATCGTTCTACGATGAGAAGAAGGGGATAGAGAACGAGGTCGACGGGGTAAAGGCGAAGATATCGTCCGAGGCAGGCGAACTCGATACTTTGCGCGAATCGTTCGACAGGTTCTACGCCCGGGTTTACGGGAGGATGGACGCCCTCGAGAAGCTGGTCGCCCCGGTCCCTGCCGCCAAAACCATTTCCGAGGACGTGTTTTCCAGGTTCCAGGCCGAATTGTCCGCGATGGAAGGGTCCCTTTCCGAGGTCAAGAACTCGCTTTCCGAAGTCAGGAGGGATATCGCCTCGCTGGGACTCGGAGGCGGCGGCCCGAGCAAGAGCGAGGAGCTGATGGGGAACGCAGAACGCCTGGGCGACGAGCTTGCGATGCTCCGCCAGGAGATGGACGTCCTCCGCAAGCGCGCGGGCGCGCAGGAAGGCCCGGAAGAAATTTCCATGCCGTCGGTCCGGGACATAAAGAAAAAGTTCGAATCGATGCAGAAGGATTTGGCCGGCCTCCGTTCGCGGAACGCGCAGATGAGGCAGGACATGCTGAGCCTCCATGAAAGCTCCGAGATATTGAAGAGCGTGGCGGAATCCATAATGGGGCAGGAGGACAAGATAGGGGCGCTCAAGTCTGAGATGGCAGCCCTTTCCCAGGAAGCAGACAGCCTTGCCGAAAGGACGGGCCGCGTCACCGCGCAGGTGAAGAAGAATGCCGAACTGATGGAAAGGCTCGGCGATTCTGTCGATGTCGCCAAGAATGTGCTAAAGAAATTCCCCAGCCAGGACAGGGTCATGGAGGACCTTGAGAAGCTCAGGGAAGAGGAAGAGGCGATGGCCCAAAAGACAGCGGACCTTGAGAAGCTCCTCGAGGCCGTCGGCGGGCGCCAGCTGACCGCGAAGCAGTTCACCGAGCTGACAAGGAAGATGGAGGAGAAATCCGAGCAGGTGAGGAAGGACCTGGACGCCCTGGAAGCCGCGCTTTCGGACGAGAAGAGCACGTATCTGACATTCCAGAAAATCAAGGAGCGCATCGTCCCTTCCATAGAAGGGTACCAGCAGCAGCTCGATGCGATGGACCAGAAGGTCGACCACATCAGGGAGGAATCGGCCGCCCAGCTCCAGAGCCTCAAGGCCGATGCCCAGAAGCTGCAGGAGTCCCTAAAGGGGGGGCAGGTGCAGGACATCGTCAAGGTGGCGGAGGAAATCCGCGACAAGAAGAAGACGCTGGAGGATATAAGGGCGTCGCTTGAGGATTTGACGACCGTGTCCGAGAACCTCAACAAGAGGGTCACCCTCCTTTCGCGCGAGGCGAAGCTGCTGGAGATCCGGACCGGCGGCATGGGAGGCGGCCAGTCGGGGGCTCCGGGCGCATCCTCTTCCGGGGGGGGCGGCGGGGGAGAAGGCGACGGGGGCGGGGCGGCAATCGAGGAGAGGGGCGTCCGCCAGAAATTGGAGCTCACCAGGGAAGAGGAGATGGAATTCCGCAGGAAAAGGGAGGAGCTGAAGAAGCTCATCCAAAGGCTCTGGGAAGAATGACCGCTTTATAAACAAGCAGATGGATACATGTTGGTGATGGGATGCCCAAGGAGAACATCAAGGATACGGTTGCAAGGCGAATAGACGGAGGCGGGGGAGATGCCAGGGAGACGGAAGGGTCCCCCCAGCCATCTGCGCCGGATGCGGCCGCAGGGCCGAAGCCGAAGGTCGCGCTTCTTGCCGCTTACGCGTTCAGTTCCGAGGGGCTCCCGGTGGAAGTCAAGATATTCCGCAGGGGGGATTTCGTCCCCAGATACGAGATAACCATCCCCGGCATAGCGGAGGGCACCAAGCTCATACTCGAGACCAAGCTGAAAGGCGAGCTGGTGACCGAGGTCAAGCTGGACATCAGCGAGATACTCGACCCCAAGAAATACGACGAGGTCAAGGCGAAGTTCCTCGATGCCGCGAAAAAGATACTCAAGCGCAACTTCCCCACGCTCCCGCCCGAGAAGATGGACGTCCTCGCGGTCTTCCTGCTCCAGAAGACGCTGGGCCTTGGCGAGATGGAAGCGCTCCTCTCCGACGACCAGCTTGAAGAAGTCACCGTGAACAACGCCCGCGAGCCCGTCTGGATATACCATAAGAAGTTCGGCTGGTGCAAGACCAACCTCAGGCTGAAGAACGAGGAGCTGGTCTACGACTACGCGTCCATGATTGCGAGGAAGGTGGGCAGGCAGATAAACATCCTGAACCCCACCCTCGACGCGCACCTGCCCTCGGGGGACCGTGTCAATGCGACGCTGTTCCCGATTTCGTCCTTCGGCAACACGATAACCATACGCAAGTTCTCCAGGAACCCCTGGACGATAACGAGCTTCCTGAAATCCAAGACCGTCACGACCGATGTCGCCGCCCTGATATGGCTGTGCATGCAGAACGAGCTCTCTCTGCTCGTGACAGGCGGAACCGGCAGCGGAAAGACGTCGTTTTTGAATGCGATGGCGGGCCTGATTCCGGCCAACCAGCGCATAATAACCATTGAGGACACGAGGGAGCTTACGCTGCCCTCCTTCCTGCACTGGGTGCCCATGACGGTCAGGGAAGCGAACCCCGAGGGCAAGGGCGAGGTCACAATGCTCGACCTGATGGTGAATGCGCTGCGCCAGAGGCCGGACCGCATACTTGTCGGTGAAATCCGGCGCCAGCGGGAGGCTGAAGTCATGTTCGAGGCCATGCACACCGGCCACAGCGTTTACTCGACATTGCACGCGGACAACGCCGAACAGACGATTTCCAGGCTCACGAACCCGCCGATAAACATCCCGCACGAGATGCTCGATGCCCTCTCGGGAATAGTGGTCACGTTCAGGCACCGGAGGTTCAACATAAGGCGCGTCCTTGAATTCGCAGAAGTGACGAAGAAGGGCGAGTCGAACGTCATCTACCGCTGGGACCTTAAAAGCGACAAGATGAAGGCGGTGTCAAGGATGGCCACCCTTGTCGAAACATTATCGCTGTACTCCGGCATGAGCGACAAGGAGATAGAGGACGACATCGAGGAGAAGATGGGAGTCCTGGACTGGATGGTCAAACGCGGCTACGACGATGTTGACCAGGTCGGCCAGATAGTCTCAAATTATTATCTTAGCACCGAAGACGTCATAGATGCGGTGAAGAAAGGGAAGAGCTGGGACTTCCGGTCCCAATCCGGGATAAACGTGTGATTATGAGTAAGGCAAGAGGGGACTTTGGTGTCTGACGAATTCGAAGGCGCGATAGAGGAGGCCAAGCGGCTCGAGAAGAAGCAGATGGAATACGCCCCGTACAAGGGGGACATAGCCATAGAGAGGACGCTCGACTTAGAGCCGAGGGAATACGTCGACCTCGCCTACCCGGACATGCTCAACATGTACGAGCGCTCGCAGAAAATCATCAGCACCGCGAACATGGGCATACTCGCAGCCGGCGGGGCCGGCGCAGAGGGGGCGCCTGAAGCGGCCGGGGCGGAAACCCGCGCGCCGAAAGCAGAGACCGGCGAGGTGGAGACGAAGCTCCTGCAGATGACCGCGGAGACGCTGAAGACGGCCGAGGAGGTCGGCAAGGAGCCGATTGCCATAGAGAAGCCGCCTGAAGAGGCCAGGCCGGAAGAGCCGAAGGCGGTCGAGGCCGTGGAATTCGAGAGCAGGGAGGCGCCAGGGGGAATAGAGATTGAGAGGGAGGCTCCGAAGCCGGAAGCCGGGCCCCCGCCACCCGAAGCAGCGCCAGAAGCGACAGAGGAGAAGGGGGGAGCGGAACATGCGGCGGAAGCCCCCAGGCCACCTGAAGCGCCCAGAACCAGGGCCGCGCCGGAGCCGAGCGTCGAGGCGCCGGCCGAGAAGCGCATCATAGTCGCAGCCGTGCCTCCGGCGCTCCGGGAGAGCCCCGACAAGGCCGCGACGAAGCGCTATGACCAGATGGAAGAGCAGATTCGCGCAGCGGTCGGCGAGAAAGCGGACGAGATGACGCTCAAGAAGAAGATGCTCGATTTGACCAAGCAGCTGTTCAAGGAGAAGGTCACTTCGCGCAGGGAGGAAATAAAGCTCCAGATAACGGTCCTGAAAAACATGCTTGCGGGCCAGCAGGCCGGCGGCGCGGGAGGGGCCAGGCAGGCTCCCGGCGCGAAGAAGGTCGGGGCTCAGGCTGAAGCCCACATGAAGCTCTTGGACGCCATGCTCTCGACACAGCAGGCCGAGCTCGCCCAGACGAAAGACAGCATAATCGATTCCTACAACAAACAGGTCGCGGAGATAAAGAAGAAGTTCTACGACCAGATATCCACGACCGAAGACGCCTCGGCGAGGAAGAAGACGTTCGAGTCGTTCGTCTTCTCGGTCGAATCGCTCGTAGAGCAGCTTCCGGACGTGCTCCGGAAGTACCGGGAGTTCACCGGCAAGAAGCATGCGGCCGAGCTCGAGAAGATACGCGATTCGCTCGCGCCGGAGGAGAAGGAGACGCGCGGCCGCGTCGAGGAAAGGCTGGAATACGTCAATTCGAAATATGACCTGGAATTCACGGCGGTGAAAGGCATCGTCGGAAGGCAGATAGAGAACCTCATAGAGGTCGCGGGGACCGAGATTTTCAAGAAGCCCGAAGAGACGCCGAAGGAAGCAGAGGCGAAGGCATATGACCTGGTCAAGGAGATAAACGAGACCGACGAGGGTACGCTGCTCTACTTCCTGCATTCCAAGGACCCGGATTACTACAAGAGATACGAGCGGAAGCAGCTGGCCAAGGCCGAAGCGATATTCAAGGCAAAGGAGCTGATGGCCAAGGACAAGGGGCTGAATGATGCGATGGTGAAGAAGTACTTCAGCCAGATGGAGGGCTAAGCATGGCAGTCAAGGAAAGGGATGAAGAGAAATCTCTGCAGAGGAAAAGAGGGCCCATCACCCCCATCGCGGAAATCCTAGCGTCCAGGTTCCCGGATTTGCGGAAGAAGCTTAAGATTGCGGACATGAACGACAATCCCGTCGACTTTTTGGAGAAGGTCGTCGCGTCCACGATATTCATATCGGCCGGGCTTATCGTCGTGGCATACCTGTTCATGCTATCGGGGCTGGAGGCTGGGCTCAAGAACAACATCCCCATCTTCCTGCTGATGGCCCTTGCGCCCATCATCACCATACCCCTCGTGATATTCGCCTACCTGATGCTCTACCCGGAGGCGGGGATAATCCGCCGCCAGAAGGAGATGGACTACGAAATTGTGTTCGCAGGCAGGCACATCGTGATAGCGCTCAAGTCCGGCATGCCCCTCTTCGACACGTTCGTCGGCGCCTCCAGCGGCTACGGGGCTGTGAGCCGGGAGTTCGCGAAGATAGTCGACCAGGTGGTCCTGGGAGTGCCGGTCACCCAGGCGATACGCGACGTGGTCCAGTACAACCCGTCCAAGTATTTCACAAGGCTGCTGATGCAGATAGCGAACGCCCTGGGGAGCGGCGCCGACGTCGGCGACTCGCTCGAAGGCGTCCTGGACCAGATATCCAAGGAGCAGATGATATCCCTCAAGGAATACAGCCAGAAGCTGACGCCGATAGTCATGTTCTACATGGTGTTCGGCATCATCGTGCCCACCCTTGGCGTGGTGCTGATGACAGTCATATTCTCCGCCATGGGCGGGCGCAGCTTCCCCCCGTGGATGCTCGCGGTGGTCTTCCTGGTCATAACGATAATCCAGGTCCTGTTCCTCGGGTTCATCGAGACGTCGCGGCCGAAATACCTCATATAGGTGGTGCTCATGACCAACGAAAGCATATTCGAAAACGCCGGAAGGCTCTTCTTCAGCAGGGAGCGCATCAAGGGCCTGGAAAAAGACCTCAGCACTGCGGGAGTCAACATGCCCGCCGACTCGTTCGCGGGATACGTGAGCCTGAATGTCATCGTAGTGACCGTATTCCTTGCGATGCTTCTCCTCGCTTACCAGCCGACCGGGGACATGATAAGCAGCACAATCAACAGCTTCGTAGTCCTCCCGTTCCCGCTCATAGCGCTTTTGGTCCTGGCCGCGTCGTTCGGCATGGTCTATCTCGCCACCATGACGCTCATTTCGAGCTACCTGCTCATGAAAGCCGACGACCGGCGCAACAAGCTCGAGACTGCGCTCCCGGACTTCCTCACCCTGGTGGCATCCAACATAAAAGCCGGGATGACTCTCGACCAGGCCATGTGGTATTCGGCCAAGCCCGAATTCGGCCTGCTGAGCACCGAGGTGAAGGGCGTCATCAAGGGCTCGTTTTCGGGCGAGAGCCTGGAGAACACCCTGGACAAACTGGGGGGCAGGTTCGACTCCCGCGTGTTCAAGAGGACCATCCTGCTCCTCAAGCAGGCGACCGCCACAGGCGGCGAGCTGACCAACGTCCTCGAGCGGACCACGGACGACGTGCGTAACACGATAATAATGAAGAAGGAGATTGCAGCGTCGCTCGTCCTTTATGAGATATTCGTCCTTTTCGCATCCATAGTAGGTGCGCCCTTCCTATTCGCCGTGGCGTCGAAACTGATTTCGGTCTTCGAGAAGATTGCCCCGCAGGCGGGCTCCCTCTCAGGAACAAGCGGAAGCGCGTTCTCGGCGTTCTCGACGGTCCAGTTCTCCGGCGCGGTGATAAGCTCCGGCGATTTCTTCTGGTTCAGCATCCCGACGATATTCGTGACCGCGCTCATCTCGTCGTTCATCGTGAGCGCGATACGGACCGGCTCGAAGAACCAGGGGATGAAGTACTTCCCGTTCGTCCTGGGCGGGGCTTACCTCGTGTACCTGCTGGTCATCACCATGGTGGAATCAATATTCGCAACAATCGTATGATTGAGTGGTTTGTATGAATTCAAAAAACATCCAAGATGGGGAGGGAAAACCCCACTTTGAGAAGCAGAAGAGGGTTTTCAAGGGGCAGGCGGTGATGGAATACCTGATCACGTACGGCCTCGCGCTTTTCGTCATCCTGATAGTGCTGGCCATACTGGTCGCGGTCGTCCTGCCTTCCCTGAAGGCTCCGGAGGCCTGCCAGTTCACGCAGCCGGGATTCACATGCAACGTGAAGCCCCACACGCTGGTGGCAGATACGGACAACAACGTCAGGCTGCTCTTCCAGCTCGACAACACGCAGGGCAAGTCCATCATACTTAAAGGCGTGCTCTGCACCACGGCTCCGGCCGGCAATGTCAGGAAAGCGGACATCGACACGACCGGGTTCACCGAGAGGCCGATGGCGGCAGGCGAGAGCGTCACGATAGGCGGGCCGACTGCGGACATAACAAACAGCGTCGACTGCAAGGAGGCGGACGGCACAACGGACGTGAAGCTCGCGGCCAACTCGAATTTCAGGGGAAGCCTCGGCGTCCTTTACCGCTTCTCCGAAGACCAGCCCGATGCGCCGGACAGGGTCGCCGTTGCTACTGTGACCGGCACGGTCCAGGCGGAATGACGGATTCCGCCCCATCATTTATTTTTGTTTTTTCCGATTCCGCCGGGCGGTAGCCATCCGGCACAGAATACACCGAGATAACGCGGTCCGAGGGCTTTTCCGGACGCACATTGCGGAGGTGGCGGCCCACGCCCACCCAGATACCCTCGACGAACTGCTGGCCGCCGTCGAAGCCGGACACGGCGATGCTGTGGGTGTTCTGGCCGGCCATAAGCGCGTGCGCTTCGGCCCACGAATCAGAGAGGTGCATCAGCCTCCCGATGATTTTCATGTATACCGCGGCATCGAATTCGCTCCCTTCCGGATGATAGAGGAACGTCAGGTCCAAATCCGCCGGAGCGTCCCGGGGCAGGTTTCCCACGACCAGGATGCGGTCTGCCGCGTCCTGGTGCCCCATGCCAAGAAAAGACGCCACAGGCGCGTAGTATTTGTTGTAAACCGAGTCGCAGATTTCACTGGCGTCGAATATCCTCTCGTATAATCCCATGACGCCGAAGTTTCCAAGCGCGGTCTCGGCATGCTCCCGGGAAGCCGCGGTTGTTATGACGTGGCGTATCCCGAGCCCCCCCAGGCCCTCCAGCAGGGGCTTGATGCCGCGGGTGAGGCGCATCCTGCCGTAATCCCGAAAAGAACCCGTGGTCTCGTCCAGGTCCCAGCAGATGACCCTCCCTTTCCCTCCGCGCAGCATCGTTGAATTATATGGAGCGGGGTGTTTTTAAATAATGTGATAAATCATGTTCAGTAAAGTCAACTACCGTACTTCTGGGCGTGCCCGGTGACGTTGAGGATGAGGGGCAGGACGTCTTTTCCGCGGATGTGCCCGAGGCCGCCTTTTGCACAGCTGATTTCGTCGAAGCGCCTGACATCGTCGTTCCGCTCGCCGCCATACACAAGAATCGGCACCTCATGGCCCGAATGCGCCTTCAGGCTGCAGGGCGTGGAATGGTCGCCGGTGATTATCAGGCATGCGCCGCTTTTTGCCAGGGTCGGGATTATCCGGTCTATCTTTTCGATGGCCCGGGTCTTACCTGCAAAATCGCCGTCATGGCCGAAGCTGTCGCACATCTTGATGTGCATGAATACGAAGTCATACTCCTGGAGCGCCTTCACTGCAGCCTTTGCCTTGGCATCCAAATCGGTGTTCTTGTCGCCCGAAGCCCCGGGAGCCATAATCAGGTCCATGCCCATGAAGCTTGCGACGCCCCGGTAGAGCGCTCCTCCGGCAACGCAGGCGGCATTCAGCCCGAAGCGCTCATGGAACGAGGGGGCCTTGACGAAAGTGCCGGCCCCGCGCAGCAGGATGGCGTTAGCAGGCGCTTTTCGGAGCGCGTTTTCAGGTGCGGAATCGAGGACAGCCGAGGCTGCTGTGGAAAAGCGGTTTACCAGGTCGGCGGTCCTTTTCGCCTCGGGCGTGTCGTCAAGGGCGTGGCACGCCGGAATAGGCTCGCCTTCGTGCGCATCCGTCGAACTGACATTGCAGCTCAGATTCCTGCCCCGCAGGACCAGCGCGCCCCGGTGCTCGGCGGAATTCTTGAAGATTACCTCGGCATCGTTGAACTTCATCGAAAGGTTTTTCGATAGGGCCGAAGCGCTGGCCGTGTCGATGCGGCCCGCCCGCCGGTCCGTGATTTTGCCATCCCGAACAGTAGCGAAATTGGCCCTGAAGGCAACATCGCCGCCCTGGAGTTGTATGCCGAGGCCCAGGGCTTCCAGGGGGCCGCGGCCATGGTAGAATATGGATGGGTCGTAGCCGAGGATATTAAGGTGCGAGACGTCGCTTCCGGGGATTATGTAGCGCCGAATCGGGCTCATCATGCCGCTGATGCCCTTTTTAGCAAGGCGGTCCATGTTCGGCTTCCTGGCCGCCTGCAGGGGCGTCCTGGGCGTGGGGAGGTCCCCCAATCCGTCGATAATCAGAAGGATGGCTTTGTCCATACCCTGCCCTCTCAAATAGGTTTTATAACCCTGAGCGGATGCGCGGAAGCGGGGCGGGATTAGGTTTATTAACATCGGCCTGCAATACTGGACTTCCACTATTTTTCCGTGGTTTTTATGGAGGTCGACCTTTCATCGCAGGTATCGATATTCAACGAGTTCTTCACGACCATCTACAGGCCCAAAATCGACGAGCTCCTCCTGGTCTACCCCACGCAGAAGAGCCTTTTCATCGATTACACCGACTTGGAGAAGTTCGACCCGGACATCGCCGATGCCCTGATCCACCAGCCCGACCTCATAATCGAGGCCGCGGAAGACGCGATTTCCCAGCTTAACCTTTCTGTTTCGGCAGGAGACACGTTCGCGCCGCATGTGCGCTTCCAGGGCGTGCCGTGCGAGGAAACGTTAATCGAGCACATAAGCTCCAAGAACATCAGCGAGTTCGTGGCCTTCAAGTGCGTGGTTACGAAAAGGGCCGAGGTGATGCACCGCGTAAAAGTCGCCATGTACAAGTGCACCCTCTGCGACGAGAAGTTCAAGTTCTTCGTTGGGAAGAACTTCCAGCCCCCCAAAAGGTGCGAAAGCTGCAAGAAGTTCGCGCTCCGCCAGGTCGACGAGGAGTGCACGTACACGGACATCCAGAGGGCCGAGGTCCAGGAGCTCCTGGAGAGGATACGCGGCGGAGCGCCCGCGGCCCATATCGAGCTTCTGCTCGAGGACGACCAGGTCAACAAGGTCGCCCCCGGCGACAACATCGAAGTGATTGGCGTCATGAGGCTGAAGCCGCCCATGAAGATGAGGCAGAAGCAGGATATGATATACAGCCGGTACGTGGAAGTGAACAGCGCGCGCAGCCTGAAACGCGATTTCGAGGAAATAGAGATTAGCAAGGAGGACGAGCGCAGGCTCAGGGAGCTTTCGAAGAACCCGAACGTATACGAGATAATCACCAAATCCATCGCCCCGTCGATTTACGGCCATAACGAGGTGAAGAAGGCGCTCGCGCTCCAGCTCTTCGGAGGGACGCGCGGAAAAATCATGAAGGGAGGCGCGCCCATCCGCGACGACATCCACATCCTGCTAATCGGAGACCCGGGCATTGCTAAAAGCCGGTTCCTGCAAAGCGTCTCTGAAATAGCCCCGAAGAGCATCTACGTCAGCGGAAAGACGGTTTCGGGCGCAGGCCTGACCGTTGCCGCGGAGAAAGACGAATTGGGCGAGGGGGGCTGGACGCTCAAGGCCGGCGCCCTTGTGCTGGCAAGCGGAGGCACGGCCCAGGTGGACGAGTTCGACAAAATCGAGGAGGAGGACCGGGCCGCCCTTCATGAAGCAATGGAGACGCAGACAATCAGCGTGGCGAAAGCCGGGATTGTGGCGAAGTTCAGGACCAAGACCGCCATCCTGGCCGCGGCGAATCCCAAATACGGCAGGTTCGACCAGACCAAGAACCTTGCCGACCAGTTCGAGGTGCCGCCCACCCTGCTTTCCCGCTTCGATTTGATTTTCCCGATAGTGGACGTCCTCGACGAAGAGAAGGACGGGAAGCTGGCCGAGCACATACTTTCGACCCATATGGGGAAGGACACCTCCCCGGACGAGGTGCTCCTCGACAAGGACCTCCTGCGCAAGTACATCGCGTATGCCCGGAGGAAGGTTTTCCCGAAGCTTATGCAGCCCGCGTCGCAGAAAATCAAGGAATTCTATGTCGAACTGAGGCGGAAAAGCAAGGATGCGGGCTCGGTCGCCATCACCCCGAGATACCTTGAAGGCCTGGTCCGCCTGGCCGAGGCGAATGCGAAAATCAGGCTCTGCGAAGAGGTGGAGGAGGAGGATGCCGAGGTGGCAATCGCCCTCTTCAACTACGTAATGCAGCAGATAATGACCGACAAGGTCACCGGAAAGCTGGATATCGACGTGGTCATGGGCAAGCCCAAGTCGGAGCGGGACAAGTTGCAGAAGAAGGACACGATACTGGACATCATACGCGAGCACCTGCGCAAGAACGACACCGCAAGCATAGACGAGGTGGTGGCGGACGCCAAATCCTACGAGATAGAGGAGAATGAGGCGAGGCGCATACTGGCCGAGCTGCTGCGCGTCGGCACCATATACGAGAAGGGATACGGCCAGATAAGGATTGTCGGCGAGAAGTGACAATTCCATTGGGCTATCGATTATAAATGATGCTTCCTGATATGTGGGCATGGGTTCCTCCAGGCTGCTAATCTCCATGCTCAGCTTCTTCGCCATCGCGCAAATCCTCGGGATGTTCACCGGGACCGTAATCCTCCGCGACTTCGCCATGAACCCCTATGTCAGCAGCCTGGCAGTGACGACTAATGCGGACGAGCCGCTCAATGCACTGGTCTTCATCGGGTACATCCTCTTAGGCGCAGCGGTGATGATGCTCCTGATACGCAACCTGAAATTCATGCCAATCGTCTTCATCGCGATGGAATTCGTGTTGATTTCCACCTCAAGCTCCATCGTGTTCTACGCGTTCCTCAGGCATTTCCTGGGCTACGAAGCGAGCACGATTGCCGGAATCCTGGTTGCGCTCCTATTCGCCTTCGCCAAGCTGGTGCGCCCGCAGCTTAAGAACGCGGCGGCGATACTGGCCACAGCCGGGGTGGGCGTCATCTTCGGCATCTCCCTGGGGCTTGTGCCGCTGATACTGTTCCTCATACTGCTTTCGGTCTACGATTTCCTTTCGGTGTTCGCGACCAGGCACATGGTCGAGATGGCGAACTTCATCGTGAAGCGGGACCTGGCATTCACAGTCACGGCGCGGGCACCCCCGTCAAGGCTCGGGGAAAGGGAGCAGAGGATAGATTTGGGCACGGGGGACATGATAGCGCCCATCATGCTCGAGGTGTCCGCCATGACGATAAGCCCCGTGGCCAGCGCCCTCGTATTCATCGGCGCCGTAGTATCGCTCGGCCTGTTCCTGCACCTGGTCTGGAAGAAGAAGATGGTCTTGCCGGCGCTGCCTCCGATCGTGCTCGGCATGGTCGTCTTCCTGCTTGCGGGATTCCTGCTCGGCCTCTATTGAACCCCGCCTACGCCGCCAGCCATCTCATAGAAGCTCAGGTCGAGGAGCCCATGGCCGCTCAGGTTGAAGACGATTGTCTTCTCCTCTCCGCTCTTCCTGCATTCCATCGCATGCCGCATGGCCGATGCTATCGCGTGGGATGACTCTGGAGCGGCTATTATCCCCTCGGTGCTGGCGAAGAGGCGCGCAGCGGCGAGAACGTCGCCCTGGCCGCAGGCTTCCGCCTCCGCGATTCCCTTGTCCATCAGGAGCGAGACCGTCGGCGCCATGCCGTGGTACCTGAGCCCGCCCGCATGGATTGCCGGGGGGATGTGGCCGCTTCCCAGCGTGTGCATCTTCAAAAGAGGCGTCATCCCCGCCGTATCGCCCGAATCGTAGCGGTATTCGCCTTTCGTGACGCTGGGGCAGGATTCCGGCTCCACGCCTATCAGGCGGGCCTTGGTTCGCCCCGCCATCTTATCGCGGACGAACGGGAAGACCATGCCTCCGAAGTTGCTTCCGCCGCCGATGCAGCCAATCAGGAAGTCGGGCTCGATTTCCGCCTTAGCCAGCTGAAGCCGGAGCTCCTGCCCTATCACCGTCTGGTGCAGGAGGACGTGGTTGAGGACGCTTCCGAGCGAATAGTTGGTCTTCGCGTCTGATGCCGCCACTTCGATGGCTTCGCTGATCGCGATTCCGAGGCTTCCGGGGGTATCGGGCATCTCCGCGCGCACTTTGCGGCCAAACGCCGTTACCGGGCTTGGGGACGCGTGGATTGTCGCGCCATAGGATTCAATCATCGTCTTCCTCCCGGGCTTCTGCTCGAAGCTGTTCCTCACCATGAAGACAGTGCATTTCAGGCCGAAAAGCATGCTCGCATAGGCGAGCGCTGTCCCCCACTGGCCCGCCCCGGTTTCAGTCGCAAGATGCCCGATGCCTTCCTTCGCGTTGTAATACGCCTGGGCGATGGCGGTATTCGGCTTGTGCGAACCGCAGGGGTTCAGCCCCTCATGCTTGAAATAAATCTTCGCAGGCGTGCGGAGGGCTTTCTCAAGGCGCTCGGCCCGGATTAGCGGCGTTGGCCTTCCGAACCGGATTAAAGCGTCCCGGACCTCGTTCGGGATTGGGATGCTCCGTTCGGCGGACATCTCCTGACGTATGAGCTCCTTGGGGAAAATCGCCTCCAGATCCGAAGGCGAAACCGGCTCCCGCGTCTTCGGATTCAGGGGCGGGGCGAGGGGCTCGGGCAAGTCCGGCAGGACGTTGTAGAAATTCTTCGGGACTTCGTTCTCATCCAGCGTTATTTTTATCATGTCGAAAACCTCCGTGATACTGATGTTCTTGAAGCTGATGGCAGGGAAGGAAAGGGTTTAGCGGCAGTGCCGGCCCCAAGGGCAGGCGACTGGAGATGTTCCGGGCTGATAATCAGAGAAGAAGGCTTAACGCCAAAGGCAAACCACGGGGTAGGCGTTCGATGATTTCAGGTTCCTTGTTCTTGCATCCATCTACTTCACCTCCGCAGTTTTCGGTTGTCTGCGGCTTCACGCCGCTTTTGTGAGAACGCGGTTCCGGGATATATAAGCCTATGTAACATTTTTCCGTACGATAAGGTCAAGGACGACCTGCACGGTCTGCGGCGAGTATGGGCGGACTATCCTTTGCGAGGCGGCTTCGACCTTCACCCCGCTGGCTTTGGCTGCGTATTCTGCCTTGGCAATCGCCTCTTCGAATGGGGATTTCATTCCGGCGAACGTGTAGAAATGGACGATGCCGCCGTCCTTTGCGCCTGCAAATGCCGCATCGAGGAAGTCGTGCGCGCCTTTCGGCAGGGGCATGAGCACGCGGTCTGCCCAACCGGGATAGTGCGCCAGGACTTCCCGCCTTGCGTCCCCCAGCACCGCTTTGACGTTCTTCGCCTTGTTCCGGACGATGTTCTTCTCCATTGCAGCGACCGCATCGGGATTAAGCTCTATTGCCACGATTTCCGCATCCTTGTGCGTTTTCGCTATCACGAGGGGGAACGGCCCGACTCCGGCGAACAGCGCGAGTATCCGCTCTCCCGGCCTCACAAGCGAGGCTATCCGGGTGCGCTCGTGCGAAAGGCGGACGGAGAAGTACACTTTGGCCACATCAAGCTCCATCACGACGCCGCTTTCCTTGTAGAGGGCGGTGGTGCGGTCTTCGCCGGCGATACATTTGACCCGCCTGACGCGGAATTCGCCTTCCATGGGCGATAGTTTCCGAAGGACGGTCCTGAGGTTCTTGTGGACAGAAAGAAGCGCCCCGCCGATTTCCTTTTCGCGGGGCTCGAGCGCATCCGGAATTTCGATTATGGCGATGTCGCCGATTAAGTCGAATGAGCCGATTAGGGATTCGAGTTCGGCGGGGGAGAGGATTCCGGAAAGCGCATCCTCGAGTTTTTCGTGGTGGATGGGGCGTTTTTCGGCTTCACGCCCTACGGTTTCAAAACCGCCGAATGAACCCGAAACCGGAAACAGCACGAATCCTCCTTCGCTCAGGATGGGATAATTGGCGTCGAAAAGCCCGGCATGGATTAGCTCGCGGCGTATTTTTTCGCCCTGCTTGCGGGGGACTTTCAGGTATTTCATTCTATCACGATAGCAGGCTTGTCAGGCAGTGCGGATTTCGCCTTCTCGTGCTTGGGCTGCTCCTCCGGCAGGACCTCGACCGTGCATGAGTATTCCTTCGCAAGGAAGCCGGCGGCGTCATTCAGCGCATCCAGCTCATCCTTCTGCGGAATCGGCGCCGGGAGGGAATGCACATTCTTCATGATGCCCTTGGATAGGGCCGAAACCGCCTTCATGTCCATCTTCTTGGCGGCGGCAGCCTTCATGAACAGGTCGATTTTCGGGTTCTCCCTCGCGAGGTTGTAGAGGTCGCGCTTCCACTCCGCGGCAATGTAAATCGTGACTTTGGCCGGCTTCTTGCCGATTAGGCCGGATATCTTCTCTATATCCGCATGCACCTTGCGTATCAGCTCCTCCCCGCGCTCGATTGAATCGTCGATTTTCGCATGGTCTGGCTTTGGGAACGGCGCAAACGAGACGAACCCCTTGCCCCCCAGCATCTCCCAGTATTCCTCGCAATAATGCGGCATGAAAGGCGCAATCAGCACCACCCACTTCTCGAAGAAATCGCGCAGGTTCGGCTCGCTGGAGCGCTTCATGTACCACTGGAGGTCGCTTGTCACTTCATAGAAGATTTCGAGCGCAAGGTCCCGTATCGCCAACTCAAAGTAGAGCTTATCAGCGCGCTCGATTTTCCGGTTCAGGCGCGAAAGAAGCCAGCGCTCTATCCTGCCATGGGGTTTCGCGGTTCCGTATTTCGCGGCCTGCATCAGCTTGTCGATTAGCGCCATCCTCGAACGGACGCCATCGGCTACGCTCCGGTTGAAATCAGTGTCGCTGGAAAGGTCCGCGCCGCACACAACGGAGAAGCGGATGACATCCGCGCCGTATTCCTTAATCGCCTTACGCAGAGGCAATATGTTGCCCATGCTCTTGCTCATCTTGCTCCCGTCCATGAGGACGAAGCCGTTTGTGACAATCTGCCTGGGCCAGAGCGACTTGTCAGGGAAAATCCCGACATGGTTGAAGATGTAGAGCGTCAGGTGGTTGCGTATCAGGTCGCCGGCAGAGTGCCGGGAATCGACAGGATACCAGTAGAGGAAGCTGTTTCGGAGCGCAGCCAGCTTTGCGTCTCCTGCCTTCGGCCCTTTCCCCAGGAAAACCGCGTCGAAGAAATCCTCGTCCATTTCGCCGGCAGGCATCTCTTTTAGCATGTGGGCGATGGTATAATACGCCATGTAGATTGTGGAATCGGATAGCGCCTCTATCATCTTGCTCTCGTCGAACGGGAACTTCGTCCCAAGGCCTGCCGCCCTCGTGCTCGGCCTTGTCTTGAACCAGTCTATCGTGTAGAGGTATTCGCCGCGGGTATCGGCCGGGACGATGTTCATTCCCTCCAGGCATTCCTTCGCCTTTGCTTTCCATTCCGGAACGCCGTAATCGATGAACCACTGGTCTTTGAGGATGTTGACGACCACATGGGAGCCGCAGCGGCAGAAGATAGGCCCGTTTCCGAGCGTGACGATATTGAACGCCTTGCCGTGCGACCGGAGGTCTTCTGCGATTTTCACCTTGGCATCCATCGCCTTCTGGCCAATGTACCTTCCCACGACCATCACGCCGTCGTGGGCTTCCTTGGTGTAGATTTCCTCTGTCGCCTTCTCTGATAGCGGGTCGAGCTGGCCTTTCACGCCCATCTTCTCGACGATGTCCCTGGCAGGGGCGGGCCCATAGCCCTTGAGCGAAACCACCTGGGGCATCGGTATGCCGCCCAGCCCCAAATCGCGGAGGGCAAGGTAGTCCAGGGGCGCATGCGCTGGCACGCTCATGACTATTCCCGTGCCGATTTCCGCGGACACGAAACCGGCCCGATAAACCG
This sequence comes from Microcaldota archaeon, assembly GCA_022627495.1. Classification (GTDB taxonomy): domain Archaea; phylum Micrarchaeota; class Micrarchaeia; order Anstonellales; family Bilamarchaeaceae; genus Bilamarchaeum. The sequence continues at coordinate 16,407 of JAKEGJ010000003.1, read as the reverse complement.
GCACCGTTTCGTTGGTCATGGGATTTACCGCCTTCATCTTCAGGATTTCATCCGCTGGAATCGGGCCGATAATCTCCAGGCCCAGCTGGAGGTCGAGCACCTCGGCCGCCTTCTTGGAAATGAGCACTATCTCGCCTTTGTGCCTCGCCCTTACGTATTCTGCTTCGGGATTCACCCAGATGTTCGTCACGCCGTAGACTGTTTCCGGGCGGTAGGTCGTCACGACGAGCGAGACTGGCTCCCCGGTTCCTGCTACTGCGAACTTGATCACTGTGACGTCCTCGAGTTCCGGGTCCACGTCCCCGCGGGTGTCATGCGCGCTCACCGCATTCTTGTCCGCAGGGCACCAGGCAATAGGGTATTCGCCCTTGATCAGGTAGCCGAGCTCTTTCAGCTTGCGGAACTGCCACTGGATGAACCGGTTGAATCTTTCGTCGTAGGAATAGAATTTCCTCCGCCAGTCGATGGAATAGCCTATCTCCTTCATGCCGCTCTCGATTTCGTCCGAGAAATACGATACGAGCGCCCTTGGCTCGCTCAGCGTGGCGGCCTTTTCCGGCAGGATGCCGTAGATCCGCTCGAAAACGCCAAGGACGTCCGGGTCCCTGGCCGCAATCCGCTTCGCCATCGCGAGAATAGGCGTCCCGGTCACGTGGAACGCCATCGGGAAAAGGACGTGATAGCCTTTCAGGCGCAGATAGCGGGAGTAGATATCGGCTGTGGTATAGGTCCGCCCGTGGCCTATGTGCTGGGGGGAATTCGGGTAGGGAAAGGCAGCCGTGATGTAGCGCTTCTCCCTGCCGGGGGCGGGGTCGCTTTCGAAGGCATGGGCTTCGGCCCACCTTCTGGACCATTTGGCTTCAATAGCAGTAGCATCCATGAGGCGTATTCACCGGGAAATGTTTAAATTTCAGCGTTTCGGACGCGAGAGTGGTTCCTTCTGGGTGGGGCGCTCCGACGAAGGAAGCGGCGCGGCGCTTGAACGCAGTGTCGCTTCCGACCTTATGGTCCCGGCGCCTTTCCCAAGGCGGTTCATCAGTTCCGCGGCCATCTGCGGGTCCGGCCCGTCTGGAGAAGCCACCCTGGGGGCGGGTTTTGTCAGTTCATGCACGCAGCCTGAGGCTTTGGCCCGGATTTGGTCGGACAGGCGGACGTCTTCGGAGATGTCGGTGAGTATGGCGAAGTCGTTAGCCGCGTAAGCCAGGCGTATGGCGGCTTCTGCCGCCGCAGGCGCCTGCCCCTCGAGGGCGATTCGAACGTCGACTGGAAGGTTTTTCTGCTTTTCAAGCGCAAGCAGGACCGGGTAATTCCCAAGCTCCACGGCAAGCTGTATGAGCCTGAAGCCTGCGGGTTTCTTCACATCGTATATGATGTCGGCCCCGGTTGCGAGAGTGCAGAGGCTCGAAAATCCCAGGGTGTTTTCAGCATGGGATATGATGGCCTTTCCGGCCTTGACGCGGGCTTCGTCATGGTATTTCTGGTCCTTGAGGATGCCGAAAAGATTCAGTTCCTCATACGGCTCGGAATATCGCATAACAAGCGCCTCGCCGGCATGGCGGGCTGTTTCAAGCGGGACGTCCTGCCAGATAGCCACGTCAATCAGCGGATGCAGGGAGCCGCACTTGTCGCATGCGATTAATGCCGCGGCCATTATGTTTTTCCGTGCTTCTTCGGCGACAAGCGATGAGCCCCGCGCATCCTTGGACAGGTTTATCAGGACCGAGTAGCGGCCCTGCTTCCGGAGGCTTTCGACGACCTGCTCCGCTACGGAGCGGCTGGCGGCTTCGTCATCTCCGCAGTTCCCCCGGAGGGCGGATGACGCCGGGCTTGGCGGTCCCTCTCCGGGTCTCTTGGCATCCATGGTGCAGATATCGCGTGGAACGCTTATAAATGTTATTAAAAATAAAATAAAATGAATGGAATGGCGGCACGCTTGCCGGCATATGTTTTAATAAGTGGTAAAAAGAGAGTATATTTAAACCCTTCCCGGCATATAATCAATCAGGACCGCCTGGTCCTGCGGGAAGCCGGATTAGCATTTATAAGGTTTTCCGCTCAATTGAATGTTCATGGGATCAGAATTGAGAGTGGGAGACATCATGACCAAGAAGGTCATTGTCGTACCATTCGGCAAAACCATTCTGGACGTCGCAAAAATGATGAAGAAGAGCGCGATTGGCTCTGTCATCGTCGTCGAGGACAAGGAAGGCAAGCACGCCAAAGGGATAATCACGGAAAGGGACATAGTCTACAAGATACTTGCCAAGGGGAGCGACCCCTACAAAATCAAAGCGGAGGACATCATGTCCAGGCCGCTTCGGGTGGTTAAGCCAGACACAACCATAGAGGATGCAGCAAAGGCGATGAGGGAGAATCGGATAAAGAGGCTCCCGGTCGTCAATGACGATAACGAACTCATAGGAATATTGAGCGAGGGGGATATCATGAAGATATTCCCGGTAGTCGTAGACCTCATAGAGGAGAGGGCTGCAATCTCATAATCACACTGTGCATGGATGGCCACCTGAGCCATTTGAGTAATGATGGAACGGCGTCCCCGAAAGGGGAGGCAGGCCCGGGCGGGTTTCCGGTTCCCCGTTTCCAGTTCCCGGTTACGGGTGCTGGATGCTGGAGACTGGAAACGCAATTTGGGCGGTCAACAGTGCACAGGTGATAGTTGTCTCTCATTCTGAAATCCCCAGTTTTCAGGCGTTTTAAAAAACGCAGGAGGAAAGCGTGGACATTGGGGAAAGGCTCAAGAAGCTCGAAAAAATCCTGGACATGCTCAGGGACAGCTGGGTGCTGGCCGAAGGCCAGAGGGACAGGAAGGCCCTTGCGGCGCTCGGAGTCAGGAGGGTCCTGACGATTTCCGGGAACCTGAGGGCCAGCTGCGGGCAACTGGGCAGGGAAAATGCGGATAAGGCGTATGTGCTAAGCGACCTCGACCGGAGAGGGGATGAGCTGGCCAGATCGGCCAGCGATGAGCTGGGTTCGCTCTCGATACGGGCGGACACCCAGACGAGGCTGAAGCTGGCGCATTTGCTTAGGATAAGGTATTTCGAAGACGCCAAAAGGGCGTATGACAAACTGAAAGAGGAATTGACAAAAAAAGGTGAAAACAATGGCTAAAACATACATAGATACCGTGAAATATTTGATTTACACGAACGTGGAAATCGGCGGCCTGGTCGAGAAGCCCGACGTAGTCGGCGCGATATTCGGCCAGACCGAAGGCCTCCTCGGGGACGAACTGGACCTGCGCGATTTGCAGAAAAACGGCAGGATAGGCAGGATTGAAGTCGACCTCTCGGGAAGGGATGGCAAGACGACGGGTGTGATAAAGATACCCAGCTCGCTGGACATGGTCGAGACCTGCATAATCGCCGCGGCGCTCGAAACCGTGGACCGCGTCGGCCCGTGCGAGGCGAGGCTCAAGATAACCAAGGTCGAGGACACGCGGAACCAGAAGAGAAAGCAGCTTGTTGACCGGGCAAAGCTCCTCCTCAAGAACCTGCTCAACACCGAAATCCCGGAAAGCAAGGAGATATCCCAGCTTGTGCGGGACGAAGTGAAGACCGCCGAGATAGTGGAATACGGGCAGGACAGGCTTCCTGCGGGCCCGACTATCGACCGGAGCAACGAGGTCGTGTTCGTCGAAGGCAGGGCCGACGTGGTCAACCTGCTGAAAAACGACGTCACCAACGTCATCGCAATCGGCGGCGCAAAAGTGACGAGGACCATCGTCGAGCTGTCGAAAAGGAAGGAGGTGACGCTCTTCCTTGACGGCGACCGCGGAGGGGACATCATCCTGAACGAACTCGCGCAGGGCGGAGTCGACATCGATTTCGTCTCAAGGGCTCCGGCCGGCCTCGAAGTCGAGGAGCTGACAAGGAAGGAGCTTATCAAGTACCTCCGGAACCGCTCGCCATACGAAGCAGGGCCGAAAGGCAACAAGGGCCCCGAGAGGCGCACCGTGGAGATCCCCAGGTTCAGGCAGCCCGAATCCGCGAGGGAAGAGGAGAGGCCCGCACCCCAGAGGATAATCGAGCCGAGGGTGGAGCCGAGGGCGGCGGAAATCCGGCAGGAGCCGGCCATGATTGAACGCAGGCCAGAGCCCAGGCCGGACCTTCCCAGGCAGGAACCGAGGCAGCAGGGAAGGGGGAGGCGCAGGGAAGCGCCGGAAGACGTGCCCCGGCTGATTGAGCCGGATGCGCAGGAACCGGCAACCGCAGTGCCTTCTGATGCGCCGTCCCTTAGCAAGGACGACCTGATGAGGGAGCTCGAGGCGCTCGGCAACACCCTGAAGGCGAGGTTCTACAACGGAAGCCTGCAACAGGTGTCCGAGGTGCCAGTCCGGGACGTGATAAAGTCCCTGAGCGAAAGCCGCGATGTGCATGCCATCGTCTTTGACGGCATCATCACGCAGAGGCTCGCAGACCTTGCTTCCAAGCAGGGCGTAAAGCTCCTAATCGGCCTCAAGATAGGCAACGTGAACAAGGTGCCTGAGAACATCGAGATAATCACGAAGAACAAGTGATTTCTCCCTATTTTTCCCATTCTTTTTCTTATTTTCGTTCCTTTTTTTTCTCCAATTCCCTTTTTCTGGATCCGGAATTAATCGGCGTGCTCAGGTTTCGACATCTATGCCGTGGTTGAGGAACCAGTCCGTGGCAGAGATTATGTTCGCAACTCCGGGCTGCGCCGTCTCGTTCCCGTAGCCGGCAAGGTGGATGCTGCACGGGGAGCGCCGGAACAGCTCGAACTGCATGAAATCCGGCACGCGGCCGTAGTCCCCGCTCCTCCCGAACACCTTGAGGATGCGCCGGTCATAGTCGGCCAGCAAATATCCTCCCCCCAGGACCACCCGTCCGAACTCCCTGCGGATATGGAGCAGCTTCTTCAGGATTTGGCAGACCTGGCGGTGGTGGATGGCTTCTATCCCGTTGAGGGCGAGGTCGTTGAATATCCAGAGGAACGCATACGCCTTCACGCCATCTGCGGATGCCTTTACCTCATACGTGCCGGCTTCCGTCCCGTGAAATCGGGTCATGTTGCCCTCGGCAATAGGCTCGCCGTATTTCGCGCTGAAAATGAGGGGCGGGCGGTATGCCAGGGGCCTTCGGATGGTCGTGTCTTCGTCTTCCATTTGCCGGGCTAGGTACTTTGCCTTAGGATGCTTTCCGAACCCTAATTGCAAGCCCCTACCACCTTAAACTATAACAATGGTTGTGAATGAATATAAACGGTTGCCTCGCCCGGGGGGAAACGCGTCCGCACAGCATTGGCTTTTGCCTGGGCCGCCATATTCAGCGGTACATGCTCAGGTCGATGGCCGCCAGCGTCGTCCCGCCCGTGCTGTTCACGAGCGTCGCAAGGCGCCTGATTTTCACCACGTTGGCCGTGCCGGCCGGCACAGGCCCCCCGAGCGTTGTTACGGAACCGTCTGACAGGTCGGTTATCAGGATGGACGTGCCGTATGCGGTGCCGAGCTTCTGCCTCAGCCAGGCCTGGCTCTGCAACGCCGCGCAGTCGACTATCGATTCGTTGACGCGCCGGTCATTCCATGACCTGGCGAAACCCAGGCGATCCAAGGAGCCGCATGAAGCCGATTGGGGGGATTGCGGGGTGAAGAGGAGATTGGACACGCGTATGGCGTCCTTTGAGAGCGGGTCGTTCTGGAAATCCAGGAACGAGCGCACGCTGTGCCAGTATGAAAGCAGCGCCACGATTGCGAGAACGAAGATAACCGAGGCGATTATGGCGTCGAAGCTGAAATATTGTCCTTTCATGTCAAACCCTCTTCTTGTCCTTTCTTTTTCCCCCCTTACGGCAATTGCGTTATTGTCAGGTTCTCCCCGTCATTATTCAGCATGAGCACGTTCGAGCAGGCGGTGCTGTCAAGGGACGAGCCTGTGAGGCACGAGCCGCTCAGGCGGTAGCTGTACTTCGGAACGTCATACTGGTAGCTGAAATTCGCATAGTCCCCGACAAAATCGATGATTATCGAGGAGTTCTGAGCGCTCAGGCCCGCCAAGTCCATCCGGTAGGGCCGTGCGAATATCGTCTTGGGGAACGAATAGTTGTATGAGAATCCGGTCCCGCCCTTAACAGCCAGCGTCAGCGCAGTCACGAAACCGTCGCCGGTCTCCTTGGCGACGATGTTCTGCTGGAGCGGCACTTCGGAAGTCTGGAGGTCGCTCACGACGACGAATGCGGCAATGGCGATTAGCATGAACACTGCAGTGTATAAGAGAAATTCGGTCGCGGCTTGCCCGTGCAAGCTGCGATAAGAAGCCGAAGGCTTCTGCATGGCGGCCTGCCCTCGCAGGCTGCGATAAGAAGCCGGCAGCCCCCGTGTGGCGGCCCGGCTTTTCTGCCTGCCGCTGCCAAGGGGCCTAGGGAGCGGTCGGGTCAATCAGTTCCACCTCTCCGCGGTTGTTGGTCCGGATGACCAGCTTTATCAGGCCGGTCCTTCCGGTGACGGTCATGCTTCCGGACCCTATTTTGGCTATCGTCGGCGAAGCTGCATCGAAAGTGCCGCCCGAGGTCCTGATGCTGACGACGACCTCGTTGGCCGACGCGCGTATGGACTGCGTGGACGGGGGCACGTTGACTAGGACCTCGCGCTGGACTCCCGGCCCCTGCGCGTAGATGGTATTCATCGCGTCCGCGATGGTCCTGGAAGTCGCATCGGCCTGGGCCTTTGCGGTGTCTTCATACCCTATCGAGCTCACCGAAAGGAGCAGGAACAGCACTGGGACCGTGAATGCTACCACCACGCCAACAGTTGCCAGAAGCTCAAGAGATGATTGTCCTTTCATGTTAGTCGCCCCCGCAAGCGTTTCCTTCGCAGGCGATATCATCAAGTCCATATTCAGCTGACGTTTCGTCGCTGACGGCGAATATGCCGGTTATGGGGCTGTCCGAGCAGGAGTTGAAGTTCCTGCATCCGGGCAGGCCGCGTATCTTGACGCCCCCCACGCTTCCGTAGAAGAGCTCGCGGTCGAGCCTGCTGTTGACGTCGTAGACGTCATAATCGTTGGCGTATATGCCCACAACGAATGTCTCTATGCCGAACGCGGTGCTGTTCCGGGTGTATGATTCGTTGTAAAGGCGCTGCAGGTAGGACGGCGCCTTCGGGTTGTGGGTGTAATAGCCGCACATGACGAAATCGCGCATCGTCTCAAGGCCGTAGATGCCGCTACCCCCCGATGATAGCTTCCGGAGCGGGTTTTCCGCCACCTCGCTCTCCAGGTAGGTGCTCAGGATGAGGACGCAGCGCCGGCTCATGTTGCTGCCATCAAGCATCGGGCACTCTGGCGCATGGCTCGCGTTGAATCCAGGTGCCAGAAGGTAGGGCTTGTTTGTGGCCGCGCCCGCGCCGGGGTCGATGGAAACGTTGCAATCTGCCCCGGAGTATTCAATCGGGTTGAATGTATCGCCTTCGTTGTAATGGTCGGGGGTGCTCTCGTTGCCGCAATCGGAAAGCGTCAGCGACGGGACGCTTGTCAGGATGTATCCCGCGAAGCCTTCGTAAATCGATGGCGTCAATGCCTGGATGTCGTCGAAAGTCCCCACCAGGATATAGTTGCGCCTGTCGCTGGGGGCTATTGCCGTCGCCGTCGGGGCAAGGTCGGCTGCGGAGCCTGCCATCGCCAGGGGCCCATAAAGCCAGCCCTGGCCCGCGTCTATGGTTGCGGGCACCTGGCTGACGGATATCGAAGATGAATTCGGGTAAAGGTCCTTCCTGAAGAAGAACTGCCGGTAGATTGTATCGTTGTCGCCGGCCGCATCCGCGCTTTCACGCGCAAGGGCCGGGTCCACGAGGCCGGTCACGTTGACCGTGTTGCTGATGCGGTATGTCCTTGAGACGGCGGAGGTGTTCGTGAAGTCCTTGATGCCGAGCTTCAGGTCGAACGAGTAGTTCACGCCGTCTATGTCGCTCTGGCCCAGGGCGAAATTTGTCACGGAATATTCGCTGACGTAGACGCCGATTGCCCTAAGCGACGCGTTCAGGTTGTCCACCCATGCGCCAAGGGACGAGTTCGCCTCTGCCGGCATCGCATCGCCGCCGTTGAAATGGCTTCCGGAAGCGCTGCCTGACAGGAGGAGCTCGTTCATCGCCGCACGGGCGTGCTGGTTCTCGTCGCCGGCCGGGCCCGGCAGCAGGGTGTTTGAGATGGAATAATCATTCAGCCTGACCAGGTTGCGGCTCATTATGACATTGACGATGCGGTCCATCTTCTCCGGGGTTATCTGCTCGATTGTAAGCTCGACTGTCGACTCCTTGTAGAACTCGGAGAATCCGCGCTCAGAAGCCTCGATGGATTTCACCCACACCGAAATCGAAAGAAGGATGTAGATGAGTATGAGGAAGACGGTCACGGTAAACAGGAAACCTTTTTTATCCAACATAACCACCTATATGAAAATCGTCAGCTTCACTATCCGCACGTCAGATGACGGCACAAGGTCCCCGCCGAGGATATCGCCTGGAGGAGTGTTCCCGATGTTCTGGTTGATTTCGGTCGTGGTCCCGTCTCCGTTGTCCACAATAGTCGTTGTCGTGCCGCACGTTATGATGCCGAAATCCACGGTGCTGCCCCCGCTCCCGGAGCCGCCCCAGCTTTCACTGTCGCCGCCCATGACGCCGTCGCCCCGGCATGAGTCATATTGGTACGGGGAGTTCATGAGCTTGTATACCTTTCCCCCGTAGCCGAATGTCATGACCTGCGTGGCCACGGCTAGCTTCCTGCTTTTCTTAGCATGGGCGTCCGCCAGCTCCTCCGGGGTGCTCCCGCCGGTGTCATAAAGCACCGCCCAGTTCTGTCCCCGGTCATCGCTCATCTCCAGGATGTAGCCGAACTGCACCGGCACCATCGACCCGACGGTGTTGTTGATGAGGTTGGTCCGGTGGGCCAGATTGTCCTGCGCGACGATATTGTCGAGCAGGGTGCCGGTGGCCTTGCATTCGCCGTAGTCGTCGCTGCAGTGAGTCGTCGAAAGCGAGAGGAGCACGTCCCTTGAGAGGTAGTGCCCCTGCGTCAGGAGAAAATAGTAAGCAGACGGGACGCTCGAGAAGAATATCAGCGTATATATGGCCACCAGGGCCAGCGTGAAGGCCACAAAAGCGTCTAGAGAGAATATGAATGCACGCATGGTAACCCCTTTGAGTGCGCGTTATTTAAAAACCATATGTTCAAGCTCATTTTTATCTTTTTAGACACAGTATCCCAAGCTAATCCACGGTGCTATTCAGCCCCCCGCAGGGCCCGTATCCCGTGCCGCATTCGTTGCATTCCTTGATGGCGTAGGGGCAGTTGTCCTTCAGGCACGGGGTTCGGGAGCCAGGCGTGCATGTGCGGTCCCACCTGCAGCCGCCCCAGTAGCCCCCTATGCATGTGGAGAAGCCGGTGCAGTTGCCGAGGGTGCAGTACTGCGTCTGGCCGTCCTTGCACGCCGGCTGGTCCGGATGCGGAGTGACTGCGGCCGTGGGCGCCACCGGAACCCCGCCCCATGTGGAGAAAAAGCCGTACGCCAGGACAAGCGCCATGAGAAGAAGGAAAATGGCTGGAAACGGGTTCTTCAAAAAATCACTTGAAGGCCACGGACGGGCTCGCGGATGCCGCCTGCAGGGTGCGGACGAAGCCCTCCATGCTGAAGAGGCCCGGCTCCGAGACGGTCGTCTGGACGGGGCAGATGCGTATGTCCCCGGGGCTCTGGTACGATATGTTCGCCAGGTCTGCGGCTTTTGTGATAGCGTCCCGCTTGGTGCCGAGCTGGTCCACGAGGCCTACCTTATATGCCTGCCTTCCAGTCATGACCCGGCCGTCCGAAACGTTGTTGAAGAGCGCCGCGTTAAGCCGCTTCCCCCGGTTCTCCAGGACGACCGCCCGGAATTCCGAGTATATCTCGTCCACGATGCCCTGGAATATCGCCCTCTCGTCGCTTGTCATGTTGCGGTACGGGGAGCCGATGTCCTTGTACGTGCCCGAAGTGATGGAAGTGGCATTGATGCCGAGCTTCTCGAAAAGGCCCTCCATGCTGGTCACTGTCGTTACGACGCCTATGCTCCCGGTGAGGGCGTCGGGGTCGGACACGATGTAGTCCGTGCCCGATGCGACGTAGTATGCGCCTGAGGCTGCGATTTCCCTGAAATAGGATACCTTCGGTTTTTGCAAAGCCTTGACCGAATCATAGATTTCGCGCGTCGCCACGACCGAGCCGCCGCCGGAATTGATGACAAACACCACCGCGCCGACATCCTCGCGCGAATCCAGCGATTCAATCGTCAGGGCAAGCTCTTCCGAGCCAGGATATCCGCCGCCCCCCAGAAGCGAGGGCTGGGCGCCTTCGACCGAAAGCGGCATGTCGACATTGACCACGGCTACGCATTGGCCTAGGAGGGCGGGCGTGAAGGAGGACAGGACGAAGTAGAGCCCCAGGATTACAGCGAACACCAAAGCCAGCGTGAGCGCGGTGCCCAGCAGCAGGCCGGCATTTGGCCTGGCGGGGCGTCGCTTGATTTCTGTTTGCATAAAGGCTGGAATCGCATGGAATGAATATAAATGTTCTTTGAAGAAGGGGAATCATGGAGCCGCCCATCGACCTACTCCTCTTCCTCATACCCATCTATGTCGCGAACTCCTCCCCGGTCGTCCTTGGCGGCGGCCCTCCCCTGGATTTCAGGATAACGCTCCAAGACGGCAACAGGCTGCTTGGCGACGGCAAGACTATACGGGGCTTTGCGGGCGGGGTCCTGGCCGGCACGGTTGCCGGGGGCGCGGCTGCGTTCTTCTACCGCTCGCCGTTCTTCCCTGACATCCAGGCGCAGTTCCTCGGTGCGTTCGTCCTCTCATTCGGCACGCTGGCAGGCGATGCCCTGGGAAGCTTCATAAAAAGGAGGGCGGGCGTCGGCTCAGGACGGCCGTTCGTCCTGGACACGATAACATTCCTAATCGTTGCGCTCGCGCTCGCATACCCCATCGCTTCGGCGAACCTCTACGACCCCCAGAACCTCATCTTCTTCGCGGGGCTTACGCTCATCATACACCCGCTCGCGAACCTGCTGGCGAACCGGGCCGGGCTGAAGTCGGTGCCGTGGTGAATATGCCGGATGCCAGGATAATATCGGAAGGTTTGAAGCGCGGGAAGGTAGAGAGGCAAAAAGGCGAGTTCGAATACGTGCGGTTCCGGGAAAGCTTCCGCGGAATCGAACGGGGCACGGCAATCATTGATGGCCGGGTGGTGTGGGGATACCCCCATATCAAGCGGATATTTACCCTCGAGCGGGGCGTCGGCAGGAACATCACCGCGGGCACCGTATACGCGGAAGAGAAGATTGACGGCTTCAACGTCCGCATGGCGCTCGTGGATGGGCGGGTGTGCGCGTTCTCCAGGGGAGGCTTCCTCGACATGTTCGCGACCGAGAAGGCGCGGGAGATGGGATTCGAGAGGTTCTTCAGGGCGAATCCTGATTGCGTGCTCTGCGGCGAGATGATAGGCAACACGCCCCACACGAAGCCGAGCGATGAATACGACGTGAAGCTGTACGTATTCGACATAGACCGGGGGGACGGGGATTACCTGCCGCCCCCGGAGAGGTATGCTGCGCTGAAGCGGTTCGGCATCGAAGGCGTCCCGGTGCTCGGCCAATTCGATAGCAGTGATTTCCAGGGCCTTAAAAAGCTCGCGCTCGCCATCAACAAGGGACGGAAGGAAGGGATGGTCCTAAAAAGCGCGGACCGCAAGGAAATCGTGAAGTACGTCACGCCCTGGTCGGATATTGAGGACATAGAAAGGACCTCCGGCATCCTTTTCGACATGCCGATCGGGTTCTATTACCAGCGCGTCCTGCGCTCGGCCTTTTTTATAAGCGATTTCGGGCTGGACCGTGACGAATACGCAAAAAAGCTCGGGCGCGCGTTCTATGGCAATTTGATCGGCGCGATAAAGAACGCCGGGGAAGGCAGGGGCGTGGAGGACGAATTCGAGATTTCCTTCAAGGACCCGAAGGTCTGGGACGACATCCGAAGGCGAATGGGGCGCGAGGTAAAAGTAGAGGAAATCTGGCGCAAACGCGATGGCGCGCAGACGCGCCTGCGTTTCAGGAAAATTTATAAAAAATCGTCCAGGATGCTGCTTGCCTTCGCAGATGGAAAGGGCATGACAGATTAGACGATTATGAAGGTCGCTTCCGGGCTCTTGGAGCCGTTTACGTGTATCGCGTAGCGTCCCTTCGCCCCCGGGATGAAGCTGAACCTGCCGAATTTGTTCGACAACCCCTGCGCGACGGCCTTTCCTTCCAGGAAAACGTCCACCCGCGCATTAGGCACGGCCTCCTTGTTCTTCCTGAAGACCTTGACCTCCAGGCTCTTGCCCATGGCCGGGCTTTCGGTGACAACGGCTGCCCGTATGTCCTTCTTCCCCCTTCTCCAGAGGAAGAAGATGAGGAGCAGGAGCAGCAGTATGAGCAGCAGGGGCAGGCAGAAGGTCGTCCAGTCGGGCAATGGCGAATCGTCCGTGGTCGTCCGGGTTATCGCAGCCACGACGATTGATGTTATGGTCTGCCCATCGACTACAAGGCTGGCCGAGTATGAGCCTGTCATTGCCACAGGCAATACGTACTGGCCGTTCCCGTCCGTCTGGACGGTGGTCTGCCTCCTGTCCGGGAAGACGATTACGAGGCTGCAGTTCCTGCAAGGAGATGGGCCTTCGCTCGCGTTCAGTGTGATGTTGTCGCCCACGAAAGCGGTCGGGGGCGCGGTCAGGTTGTAATTGACGCACATGTTCTCCCTGCAGAGGAATTGCTGCGGGCATGCGGGGCATTCAGCCATCGCGCAGCCGTAGGGGAACTCGTAGGGCACGAGCGCGTGGTCCTGCACCTCGCCGCATCCTGTCACATCCTTGCAGTCGCCGCCGGCTTCGCCCTGCGAGATGTCGCAGTATTGCGCGCCGAGGCAGTCGCCATCCGATGTGCATTCGTATCTCTTCTTGCACTGGTTGTCCAGGCAGGATTCGCCGCTTGGGCAATCGGTGTCCGCGCAGCAAGCGTATCGGACGCAGCTGTAGTTCTGGATATAGCCGCAGTCGCACGATATCTTCTCGCAGTTTCCGGCAACGCATTGCGAGTCGCCGGGGCAGTCTACGTCGTCCTGGCATTCGAATTCAGGCGGGCATGCCGTGAAATCGAATTCCCCTTCAACGAGGACATAGTCCGCCCGGGTTGCCCTGAACGTGTATGTGCCGTTCTGGCTAAGGGCGACATCAGCCGTTCCGTTGCTGCCGGTATGGATAATGTCGACGACGTAGTAAGCCGGATACGTGTCGTATATTATCTTGATTTCTACGTTCGCGACAGGCGCCGGGGGCGTGGTCACGTTGAAGGCGGCCAGATCGCCCGGGCAGATGAAGCTGTAATCGACGACCATGTTCTTCTTGCGGTCGTCATCGTCACCGTCATCCCCGTCGCCGCCGGTCACATTGACCGTGAAGTATTCCGTGTCTGACGCGTTGTTTCCTGCGCTGTCGTTGGCGTAGACGGTAATGTTGTGCGAGCCGTTTGCGAATGAAAGCGTCGTGTTCTGGCAGCCGGGCAGGGGGATTGGCGCTCCACCATCACGGACATACCAGCAGGTGTGTATGCCGAAATTGTCCGTGGCCGTGTAGTTGAGGGGTATGCTCGTGGTGTTGTACGTGGAGTTGGTCGGGGACGTGATGTTCACCACGGGCGGCGTTGCGTCCACCGTGAAGTACCTTGTGAAGTATCCCGTGAGTCCCAGGGTGTTGTTCGCGTATACGCTCACGTTGTGCCCGCCGTCAGCGAGCCCGACAAGCGTGTCGTTGGCGCATCCCGGCAGGGATGTGTTGGCGCCTCCGTCAAGCGAATACCAGCAGCTGTCTATGTTGGCGCCGAGCACGTAATAGTCGAGGTCCAGCGTAGCGACGGCGTAGGTGGTGTTGGCAGGAGACAGAATAAGGACAGTGGGCAGGCTGGTATCCACCGTGAATATTACTGTCGCGGAGCCGGTATTGCCGAGCGTGTCGTTCGCATAGACGGTCATGTTATGTCCGCCGTTGGGCAGGACGCCTAAGGTAATATTGAAGCAGCCTGGAGGCAGGGCGACCGCGGGGGCGCCGTCAAGCACGTACCAGCACGATGAGATGCCGCTGCTGTCGTTGACCGAGTAATTGAGGTCCACAAATCCCGAACCGTATGTGATGTTGGCCGGGGACTGTATGGTTACCGTGGGTGCGGCCGTGTCTATTGTGAACTCCCAGGTCTCGCTCGTGTTGGTGTTCATAGCGCCATCAGTGCACGAGACGTTCCATAGGTGCAGCCCGTCAGCGAGCCCGCTTATTGCGAAGGCGGTATTCGTTGCGTTCTGCGTCGAGGAGTTGGTTCCGTTCTGTGCGCCGTCCAGGTTGAGGGAGCAGTTGAGCTGCGTCGAGTTGTCGTCCACCGCGTTGAACGTGAAATTCAGCGATGCTACGTTGAATGCCGAGCCGTTTGCCGGTGAAACAAGGTTGACCGCTGGCGGAAGGTCGGTGGTGTTGTGCTGGAGTATGGCGAACCTGCCGTCCAGCGTCTGGTTTGTCAAGGTGAGCGTGTACGCAGCCGTATCAAGTGCAGCTGACGCGTTGGACCAGGATGCGGAATAGTAATTGCCCAGATAGAACCTGCTCTCGTTGTAGTACGGCTGGGAAGAGGATTCGGCGTCAGTCCAGTGGAATACCACGCTGGTCATCTGGCCCGCCCCGAAGGATGTGCTTATCAGAACGTACTTCTGCTCGAAGCTGAACGATCCGGCCGGCGGGGCTATCATCTGCTGCCAGTCTATCACATAGGACGTGTTGTAGTCTATCGAGTCGTTGATGGATAGGTTTGTGAAGTTGGCGAACGCGCCGCCGGGGCTGTCGAAAATCGCGTTATACATCTGGTATGGCATATCCGAGCCGCTGACCGCCTCGCCCCTGAAGTCATAGAGGTTGTCATAGAAGTGCATGCGTTCGACGAGCAGTGACGGGTCGTCGCGCGCGTAGAGGCCGCTTGCGTTGTTGCCTCTCGATATGCAGTCCGTCAGGTTGTTTCCTGAGCCCATGAGCATGTAGAAACCGATGGACGAATTGGAGGCGATGCCGTTTTGGAAGCTGTTGTTCGCGCTTGAGCTGGCTATGAAGCCGAACTGGCCGTTGTCGTAGGCGTAGTCGTCCGCCAGTTCATTGCCGTTGCTTTCTGTCAGGAGGAAGCCGCTGCGGGAATTGTTGTATGCGGTGTTGTCTGACAGTTCGTTATCATCCGCATAGTATAGCCTGAAGCCGTCAAGGCCGCTCAACGCAGTGGAATTCTGCACCGCGCCCCCGCTCGAGTGGTGGAGGTAGACGCCCTCGGTGTATCCGGCGACCGATGGGCAGTTCATTATCGTGACGTTCGTGTAGTCCACCGACAGCGAGCCGTTTATGACTATGCCAGCGGCGTTGTTCGTGCCGTTGTTGGTTATGCTGTAGCCGGCGCAGTCGAAGACGACGTCGCTTGACGCTATCTTCACGCATGCCATATCGGGGCCGTCCAGCAGCTCGGATGCGTCATTGGGCGCTCCGATATAATTGCCAGCCATCGTGAAGAGGCCGGGCACGGAGATAATCGGGCAGTTCGTGATTTTAGTGAAGTACTCTGTATCGTTGCCCTCCCGGCCGAACGTGTCGTTTGCGTATATCGTGATATTGTGCGGACCATCGAACGTGCTGATTGAGCCGTTGACGCAGCCCGGAAGAGGCACGGTGGTTATGCCGTCGATGACCATCCAGCAGGTGTACAGGTTCGGGTCCACTGCGGTGTAGAGGATGGGTATCGACGTCGGGTATGTAGTGTTTGCCGGGGATATGATTGTTACGTTAGGGGGCAGGGTGTCTATGCTGAACCATTCGCTGTCTGAGCCCGTATTGCCTGCGGAATCGTTGGCGTAGACGGTGACATTGTGGGCGCCGTCTGCCAGGGCTGGCAATGTGACGTTGTTGCAGCTCGATATGGAATAGTTGGGCGCACCGCCGTCAAGCACGTACCAGCAGGACTGCAGGTTCGTGTCGTTTGCAGTGTAGTTCAAAGGAAGCGTGCTCACGCCGTAGGTCGTGTTCTGGGGCAGTATAATGGTGACTGCGGGCAGCGTCGCGTCTATCGTGAAAATGACGGTAGTGGAGTTGGTGTTGCCTGCGGTGTCGTTTGCATAGACTGTGACGTTGTGGCCGCCGTCTGTGAGCGGGCCTGGCAGGGTTATGTTGTTGCAGCCTGGAAGCATGGTCGGGCCTGCGCCGTCAAGGTAGTACCAGCATGTGGCATTCTCCGAGACAGTGAAGTTAAGGTCCGGCGTTGAATCGTTGTAGGTCTGGTTCAGGGGGTTTAGTATCGTG
>JAKEGJ010000002.1 GCA_022627495.1 Microcaldota archaeon | reverse complement strand
TCTTAGGATTAAACGTACTTTCCTAAGCGAAATCATGTCCTTTTCAGCGGATTTTCCAGTTTTGAATTCTATCGAGGTGTCAGAATTAGCAGGAACTACATGCATCCGGAAAAATAGCATTCTTTAAAAGGCTTCCAGACATTATTGTTTCATTTGAGGTATTGATATGTTAGAAGATGTCATTTTCGGCCAGATACTCATGCCGGGCGAAGCCATCCGCATACTACTTGCCTTCCTGGGCACCGGCGTTGCCGCGTACTACGATGTTTTCAACAAGAAGAACATCCCGGACAAGTTCCTCTACGCATTCCTGGCCCTGGCCTTCCTAATCAACCTGGTCTTCTACGACGAGGCGCTGTTCATGTTCTCGCTTGGAATCGCCGTGTTCCTGAGCGCGATAGGATACCTCTTCTACCGCGTGGGACAGCTCGGCGGCGCGGACCTCTTCGTCCTGGCCGCAATCATGCTCCTGCTCCCGATAAACCCGTCCTACGCCGCGATGCCATTCAACCTGCCGTTCATCTTCTCGGTGTTCATATTCTCCGGGGTGCTGTTCGCGCTCTACGTCCTGCTGTATTTCGGCTACAAGGTCACGCAGGTCGAGTCGAAGCCGAAGTGGCTGTTCCTGCTCATACTGATACCCTACGGGCTTTTCGCATGGTTCTTCATCAACTCGTTCCTTTTCTCGTGGGTGTTCTTCGCGTTCATAACGATATCGATATTCGCGTCGGTGTTCTTCATGATGTTCCGGGACTCCCTGAACCAGCTTCTGGCCGAGGAGATGCCCGTCTCGCAGCTTGAGCCCGAAGACGTCCTCGCCCTGGAAATCATGAACAAGGACATGGTGGAGCGGTACAAGATACCCCGCCTGATGAGCCAGGGGGAGATAGACCGGCTCAGGAAGACGAAGGTCGGAGAGGTCTGGGTGTACACCAAGCTCCCGCCGTTCATCCCGTTCATCCTCGCGGGCATGGTGCTCTCGATGCTTTTCGCCAGGAGCCTGCTCCTCCTCTAAAACGGGGGTCTGCTCGCGCCGTGCGGCGAGGCTTCGGGGCGCGGAACCTGGGAAAACGCTTATAATATCCCATTGGACAAGGGCTCTTTGCATGGACATCCCGGACTTCCTGAATTACGCGATAGCGTTCTTCTCGCTGTTCACCCTCAACGTATTCATACTGCTCTACCTCAGGCACAGGAAGGACTATCACCGCCCCCTCAAGCACTCGGGCTGGATGCCTTCGGTCTCAATCGTAATGCCGGCCTACAACGAGGAGAAGTTCATCGTCCTATCCATCCGGACGCTACTTGATTTGGACTACCCGGCCGACAAGCTTGAAATCATCGTAGTGGACGACGGCTCGGCGGACAACACGTACCGGGTGGCGAAGGCGTTCGAAGGGCAGAACCTCCGCGTGTTCACAAAGGAGAACGGCGGCAAGGGCGCAGCCTTGAATTTCGGAATCCGGAAGGCCACTGGGGACCTGGTCGCAACGATGGACGCGGACTCCTACGTCACGAAGGGCACGCTGCGCGAAATCATCCCGTATTTCGACGACAAGGACGTGATGGCCGTGACGCCTGCGGTGAAAATCCGCGAAAGCTCTTCGTGGCTGAAGGAATTCCAGCGCGTCGAATACCTCATGATACTTTTCTCCCGGAAGCTCCTCAGCTTCATAGACTCGGTTCCTGTGACTCCGGGGCCGTTTTCGATGTTCCGGCGCTCGGTCTTCGAAAAAATCGGCTATTTCGACGAGCACAACCTGGTCGAGGATCAGGAAATCGCGCTCCGCATCCAGGCGGCCAACTTCAAGATAAAAAGCTCGATGACCGCGGACGTCTATACCGAGCCGCCCGACAACATGAAGGACCTGATAACCCAGCGCGTCCGGTGGCAGAGGGGCGGCATACGGAACTACTGGAAATACCGCCACATGATACGGCCGGATTACGGCGACTTCGGCATGTACTTCGTGCCCCTGAATTTCGCGGCCCTGACCGCGTTCTTCCTCCTCCTGGGCCTCCTGGTATATTCGCTGCTGACCACGCCATATTACGTCCAGTACATCTGGCTGGAGGCCTTCGGCATGGACATCACGTTCGTGACATTCGTAGGCTCGTTCGTGGTGCTGGTATCGACATTCTTCCTCTGGCTCGCAATCCGGAGCTTCAAGGGCGAGCGCGTCAAGCTCCGCTACCTGCTCTCATTCCTCCTCTTCTACTGGTACATCATGGTGGGCTACAATGTCCTGTTCCTGATAAAGGAGATAAAGCGGGAGAGGTATTCCTGGTGAATATATGAAGCGGACGGTGAGTTATCCCATATACGCGGCCGCATTCGCCATATCGCTCGCGATATTCGTGATAGGCATATACATAGGCATGCAAATCGACCAGGCGAATGTCCGCTCCATCTCAGACGACGTCTCGAACATCTCGGAAAAGGTCGCCTCCATCCAGCTCCTCCTTCTCGCCGAGGGCAACTCGTCGTCCTTCTGCCCGGTGTACGCCTCGCAGCTCGATTCCATAGACCAGGACGTCGAGCGCATCGGGTACAAGCTCGCCTATCTGGAGGACGAAAAGGGCGTGTTCGACTCTGAGCTGAAGAAGAAATACTTCATCATGGAGGCGGAGTCCTACCTCCTTTCGCAGAAGGTGAAGGCGCTCTGCGGCGACGACTCCATACTCGTAATCAACTTCTATTCCAATGCCGGCTGCGGGCGGTGCCGGGAGCAGGGCATCGAAATCCTGAAAGCGCGCGACGCGCTCGCCGCGCAGGGCATAGGCGCCAAGCTGTTCTCCTTCGACGGGGAAATCGGAAGCCCTGTGGCCGAGGCGTTCGCGCGGCAGTACAACGTCACGGGCTATCCGTCCGTAGTCATCAACGGAAGGGCTTATTCCGGCTTCAGGGACTCGGAGTCCCTCCAGGCCTACATGAAGGCGGCAAGATGATAATCGAAGTCACGGTCGTCCCCAATTCCCCGAAATTCTCGGTGGGCTGCAAGAACGGGAGGCTGAAAGTGGCCCTGACCAGCGAGCCGGAGAGGAACAAAGCGAATATCGAACTCATCCAGGGACTCTCGAAGCTTCTCGGGAAGCAGGTCCGCATAATCTCGGGCCTGACATCGAAACGGAAGAAGCTGGCGGTTGATCTGGGCGAGGGCGAGTGGAAGGCTTTTTTGGCAGGCATCGAGTGATTGAAGGGCTTTTTTTAAATGGTGTGGTTTGAAATACTATTATGGCAGGAGGAAAACTGGTTGCGCTGGAAGGAGGGGCATCCGAAGCGAAGCGCGCATGCCTCAAAGAGCCGCTTGGCGAGGCGCCCGCGAAGGACCTGGACCGCTTCCCGATCTGGGTTCATATCGGAAGCGCGGACCACGCCCGGGGCATCTTCAAATTCCTCCAGGACGAATTGGACCGGGCCGGATTCCGCTGCGCAGGCGACCTGCAGACCGACCCGCATGACGGCCTGAAAATCGAGTCCTTCTTCGAGATTTTCCTGCATGTCGGCCAGAAGCGCGCTCCGGAGAATTTCGGCATCGTCACGCTTTTTTCAGACCAGGACGGGAACCTGGCCATAAAGATGAACCCGGCATTCCCCGCAGCGTGCAACCTTTACCGCAAGGCCCTCACGGAAGCCATTGAGCGCCAGCTTGGCGCCGCAACGAAAAAAGGCGCAATCGATGCCGATATCGCCATCCGCCAGCAGAGCGAATACGAGCCACTCCCCGCGCGCGTTAGTGACATGGCCCCGAACCGGGCCTGAAAGGAAATACCATTAAATATTCCCTTTGTGTAATTTTACAAGGTGGAATAACTATATGGCTGGAGAAGAATTGCTATTGGGTTTAGGCCTGTTGCCGGTGCTTTTATGCGTCGGCATCGTAGGCCTGCTGCTATTGGGCTACATCGTCATGACGTACAACCGGCTGGTCACGCTCCGCAACCGAGTGGACAACGCATGGGCGCAGATTGACGTCCAGCTGAAGCGGAGGTACGACCTGATACCGAACCTCATCGAGACGGTCAAGGGATACATGAAGCACGAGCGCGGCACGTTCGAGGCGATAACCAAGTACCGCGCCCAGCTCGTGACCGGCACGGTCGAGGAGAAGGCCAAGGCGAACAACATGCTCACGCAGGCCCTCAAGTCCGTGTTCGCGGTGGCAGAGAACTACCCGCAGCTGAAGGCGAACGAGAACTTCAAGCTGCTCCAGGAGGAGCTTGCCGGGACCGAGAACAAGATAGCGTACATCCGGACGGCCTACAACGACTCCGTCCTGGAGTACGACAATGCCACGGAGATGTTCCCGAGCTCGCTCATTGCGAACATATTCGGGTTCAAGGGCAAGCCGTACTTCGAGGTCCCGCAGGCCGAGAAAGAGGCGCCGAAGGTCAAATTCGAATGACTTTCGCCTGAACCGGCTTGATTCTGATGGCGGAGCACGTCAGTTTTTTCGATGCGATTGAGGCGAACAAGCGCAACTCGCTTATCCTCGTCGCATTGATGTTTTTCATTTTCATGGCCTTAGTCTGGGCCATTTCCTACGCATTCGATATCGGGCTCTGCGGCCCCGCATTGGGCTTCTTCGCCCTGCTCTTCTACGCGCTCGTCGTCTATTTCCAGGGCGACTCGATAATACTTGCGATGAGCGGGGCAAAGGAGGCCAGGCGCGAGGATTATCCGTTCCTGTACAATGTCGTCGAAGGCCTGGCGCTCGCATCGCAGATTCCGATGCCGAAGGTGTATGTGATAAACGACCCGTCGCCAAACGCATTTGCGACCGGCCGGGACCCGAAGCACGCTTCGGTGGCCGTCACGCAAGGCCTCCTGGACATGATGAAGCGCGAGGAGCTCGAAGGCGTCATCGCCCATGAGATGTCCCACATAGCGAATTTCGACATCCGCTTCGCCATGCTCGCCGTGGTGTTCGTGGGCGCCATCGCGCTTATAGGGGATTTCACCTGGCGGATGATCTTCTACGGCGGGAGCAGCAGGCGCGAGCGCGGCGGCGGGCCGCTGATAATAATCGCGCTTTTCTTCGTCATCCTCGCGCCGATTTTCGCGCAATTAGTCCGCTTCGCCCTCTCGCGCCAGCGTGAATACCTCGCCGACGCGAACGGCGCGCGCCTGACGCGCTACCCCGAAGGGCTGGCAAGCGCGCTTGAGAAAATCGGGAAGGCTAACATGCCGACAAGGGCGGCCAACGACACGACCGCGTCGCTATACTTCTCGAACCCGTTTCCCCAAAAACTCGGATTCCTGGGCTCGACGCACCCTGCGATAGGTGATAGGGTGAAGCGCCTGCGGAGCATGTAGCTGAAGGCGGCAGCGCCAGGCTCATGAATCCCTGGCAACGCGCCTTGCGCGCCGGTAAACCTGGCTAAATAGGGAGAGGCACAGGAGCAGCATCCGGTCATCATCGGGCAGGCCGTCGATTTTAAGGCCCGGCTCAAGAATCCGGAAAGCGCTGGCCGTATGCGCCGGCCTGCTTATCGCGTATTTTTTGCCCCGCAGCGTCGCAGCCATCGATGCCCCGTCCCATTTCACGATGCCGGCCCTCCTGTTCGCCGCATCCGAAATCGTCCCGTCGGCGCCGAAATTCACGATTCCGAGGTGCCTGCCCATGAAGGAGAGCTTCAGTATGCCGCCCCCGGTGCTCATGAAATCCCCGGCCTTGCAGTATACCGCTTCGTATGCGCCTTCGCCGGACTGCATCACGAAAAACATGCGTTCCAGCTGCCCCTCGTAATCCCGGTCGAAATGCACCATGCCTGCCGCCACGGCATCCGGGCTGCAGCTCCATTCCACTGAATCGCCGCGCGGGACTGCCCTCGCCGGGCGATGGGCCGGAGAAGCGTTCCCGTCGAATATC
This sequence comes from Microcaldota archaeon, assembly GCA_022627495.1. Taxonomy (GTDB): domain Archaea; phylum Micrarchaeota; class Micrarchaeia; order Anstonellales; family Bilamarchaeaceae; genus Bilamarchaeum. The sequence continues at coordinate 9,553 of JAKEGJ010000002.1, read as the reverse complement.
TCGAACCGCACAAGCTTGTAATACGAGACCGGGCCCATCGCGAAACCCTGCATCCTCACGGAATACGCCTGCGGGTCATCCCGGATTTCCATCAGCCTGCACGGCTGCGTTGCATTCTCTGCGGCAAGGCGGAGGTCGGCCAGGATAAACTCCGAGTCCTTCACGGCCTCCTTGCGGCCCATGCGCTGGAAAAACAGGTTCACCATCACGATTAGCGCCACTATCACAGGCAATGCAACGCCAATGAGCACGTCCGTTTCAGCCGGCATCAGTCGCAATAATCGCGGGAAAAGAATATAACTCCCATTTGTCCGGCCAATCCGAGCTCAGCTAAACGCCGCGCAAAGCCCCTGCCGGCTTCCCTGAGGCGGGGCAACCAATAAATTCCCTTTCAGCCATTAACCTTCCATGTCCTATTGCGCACGCTGCGGCCGGGAAGCGGCCCTCTCGGCAGGCCCGGACGGCGGCATGTACTGCGGCGACTGCATCCACCAAATCAGCCCGCAGTCCATGGACTGCCGCAGCTGCGCAGAGCGGTACTGCGGCGGCGTGATGGCGTGCCCCTTCTGCACCGGATGCGCGGGTATGGAAACCCCGGCCGCCTTCATCGAGAATGTGAAAAAGCCGGTAATCCAGCCCCTCCGCGTCGATGAGAAGTGCGAGCGCTGCGGCGGGACGCTTTCAGGGCGGGCGTTCATACTCCATGGGAAGGCGCTTTGCAGGGACTGCCTCATATACGAGCAGGACCGGTGGGAAATCGTGCCTGCAAAGCCCAGCAAGCACGGGAACAGGATACGGATAATGCTCGAGAGGCCGCAGAAACCCGCAGGTGCCGATGATGCAGAAGCCGCCCGCAGGCTCTTCCATTCAATCGGCGTCGACCCGGAAAACCCGCCTCCGGACCCGTTTGCCGGGGCAAAGACGCTCGGCGAGTCAAAAATGCCGGACAATTCCTGCATTAACTGCGAAGCGTACGCTGCTGGCAGGAAGCATGCCAAGTTCCTTGGCGCAAATGAAGGCGATGGCAAGAAAAAAGGCTGATTTGCCCGCGTTCCCCAAAGCAAGCGCCCGGGCGCTATTCCTTGTCCTCGAAACTGTATTTCAATTCGCCCTTAACCGGCACCTTCTCGTCTTTGAGGTACTTCATGTGCACGTCGCATTTGCACATCCTGAACTCCGGGTTCGGGCATTTTTTGAACTCGGCCGCGATGCGCTCCGCGTCTTCCTTACCAACCAGCCTTATGGACTGCTGCCCATGCCCGGTATCCGAATGGTCGAAATAGGTTGAAAGGTAGTGCTTTTTGCAGGCTGAGCACCGCACCACCTTGTGCGTGACGTCGCCCCCGCAGCACGAGATTGATTTGATAATCAGCGCCATATCCCCGAAGCATTTGGCTGCATTCCCGGGCCCGAAGCCGGTTTCGCAGTCCATGCATCTGGGGCAGCGATTCCCAGGCGCATTGCGCATCTCCTGCGTCTTCCGGGCGTTCTCCGCCGCCTCCTTGACGCGCTCGTCGCCGTATATGGCCGCCTTCCGGAGGCCTTCGAGAGCGAACCCGATATCCATTCCCTGCGCGGACGCCTTCTCGAAGAATACCGCCGCCTCCTTCCGCAAATCGAAATCGTTGTCGGTGAGCGCCTTCATCACGCCCGGCGTGTCCGACTGTATGTCGAACTGGCTTATGAAATCCCCCAGCTTGTACAGCGCAGACGCGCGCACGTCCCCCCTCGCGTGCTGAAGCAGCCTTTCGATGCCCGCCCACTGTTTCTTCCCGCCGTAGTAAGCCGCCAGCACCCGCGCCGCGGCGTTCCTGGCATCCTCATCCTTGTCAGAGAGCGCAGCAACGAGGGCGCTTTCCGCAAAGCCGATGTCCTCGCCCTTTTCCACCGCCTCCCTGAGCATGGATGCCCCGCTGAACCGGGTGAGGGCGTCCGGGCTTTTAAGCATCCCGAGAGCCTTGCCATGGCCGCCGGCTCCCGCACCGGAGGCTTGGCCAGCCGGCGAGTCCCCCGTCATGGCCGCAGACGCCTTCCCCGATGCTTCGCCTGCTGGCTTGGCGGCAGATGCCCGCCCTACCCCCTGCGTGCTGAAGGAGAACGTTTCCGTCTTCTCGGTTTCATCGGCAATCTTGCGCGTAATGACCTTCATCCATTTCGGGCAAACCAGGGCAAGCTTCAATTCCTCTCCGCTCGTGCCGCTGTACCTGAGGGCGAGCTCGTTTTTCCCAGGGTTCAGATTGTCCAGGACGACCTGCCCCCTCATCATGAGCGTCATCCCCTCCCTGCCGTTTAAGGACGGCGTGACCGAGCAGTTGGAGGCTTCGACATGCACGAAAGCTCCTCCGTCCTGCCCTGCGTCCGTGATGAAAATTGGCCTAAAGCCCTCCGGCGCGGCAGCATGCATCTCCACCCCGCTTTTCAACGTGCCCGATGCCTTCGACCTGCTGTGGAGCAAAAAGACGGGCGCGGGATAGCCCTCCAGCTCTATCGCTATCTGCAGGTATTCCGATTCATTCTCCGACGCCTTCCTGAACTCGACCGATATCTCGTTCTTCCCTTCTTTTAGGATGAACAGCTTCTCCCGGATAGCCGGGGGGGCCTCTCCATACATCTCATGCTCCGGGCTGAAGACCCTCGCTCCTTCGGAGCCGCCGCCTGCAAGGCCGGCATCCTTGCCGTTGATCCGCATCCTGACGCTGTATCCGTAACCCCAGCAGGAGATTATTCCTGCGATTCCTTTGCCTTCTGCCATGTCCCTTGCATCGCGCCAATTCTTTTTAATTCGGCGGGGAAGGCAATGATAATGCATTTAAATAGCGAAGTGGAATACTGAATACCAGTTTTGAGGTGAATTTTAATGTACGGAGTTTCCCCGCAGGCATACGACAGGGCAATCACGGTTTTCAGCCCGGACGGAAGATTATTCCAGGTGGAATACGCAAAGGAAGCTGTCAAAAGGGGCGCCACCGCCATAGGCATAACGACTCGGGAAGGCGTCGCGCTCGTCGCGTTCAAGTCAATCCACTCCAAGCTCGTGGTCCCGGAATCCCTCAAGAAGATTTTCGAGGTCGATTCCCACGTGTGCGTGACAGCGAGCGGCCTGATTGCGGACGCGAGGCGCCTCGTCGACATCGCGAGGGTGGACTCCCAGAGGCACAGGATAACCTACAACGAGCCCCCGAGCGTGGATTCCATCGCAAGGAGCGTCTGCGACCTGATGCAGGTCTACACCCAGTACGGCGGAATCAGGCCGTTCGGCGTATCGCTCCTGATAGGGGGCATCGACGCGCAGGGCCCGAAGCTCTTCGAGGCCGAGCCTTCCGGCGCGATGACCGCTTACAAGGCCGATTCAATCGGCGCGAACAAGAAGGAGGTCGACGAGTACCTCGAGTCCAAGTACGACGAGAAAATGCCGCTGGATGATGCCATCCGCCTCTGCGTGGAATCGCTGCGCAAGACGCAGGAGGAGAAGCTCATGCTGGAGAACGTCGAAATCTCGTTCGCGAACATGAAGAACAAGAAAGTCGTGAGCCTTCCGGACAAGGAAGTGGGCAAGTACCTCAAGTCCTCATAATCCGCGGCGCCTTTGTTTTCTGTTCCTTTTTCTGTTTCATTTCCGCTTAAGCCAGCGCGAGCTCCCGGAATCCGGATAATCGAAACATTTGCCATGGCAGTCTGACCAATTTTTCGCTAAAAACCGCATGCGGTTTGAAAGAAGAAAACGAGAATCAGGCTTTTTGCCGAAGCGGCTGCCTCGGAAGGCTGTTCTCCGGGCCGGGTTTTACAGGCGCCTTCATCTTCGGCTCGATCATCTCGCCGTCGTATTGCAGCCTTTCAATCGCTGCAGCCACGCTTTCTCTGATCTCCCAGCATCTGATTCTGTAATTTTTGAAGAAATCTGACAGCTCGCTTGCCACTCTAGAACGCAGATCTTCGTTCCGCGAACCATGCCTTTCGAGAATGCGCAGTGCCGCTGATGCGATTTCAATATCTTCTATCAGACTCATGGTATACGCAAGCCTATAGCAGAACATAGGGAAGCATTCCCCCTTTTTTCTCTCCTCGTAACCATCGATCTGGCCCATTGCCAGAAGCCTCAGTTCCTTCGCATCCCTGCGATTCGTTATGCAGATGGTGAACAGGGATTCCATGTCGATTTTACCCAATACTGAAACGTCTTCCTTGGCTGCCTTAAGATAATAATCGATCACGGCATCCGGGTATTGTCTGCTGATTTCCCCAATCATCTTATGCTGCCCGCCATCCCCAAGATGCTTGACAATCTCAGCGATGTGGGCGGGCCCGGGACGGTATTCAGACATTTTTTTCGTCAGGCCGTACAGGAATTGGGGGTCATCCCTGAATTCAGAAATGGCAGCAAGCTCCTCATCTTCAGGCAGCTCATCTGCCAAAAGCCTTTCCGTGATCAGGTTTTTCCTTACCGGAGCGCTGTCCGCACCCGGCGGAAGCATCCCCAAGATACGCGTTATGGCCAATACATCCTTGGACCCATGCTGGCGATGACCGCCGGTTAGCCTGGCGAGGGATTCGATGTCGCCCTGCTCGATGAGCCTTTCGGCAACCCAAATCTGCAGTTCAACCGAACCGTCTCTGGCAGCCATGCCCATCAATTCGTCCATTGCGCGTTTCGCTTCCTCGGGATTTTGCCTGTTAAATTCAGACATGCATAATCACCTACTATCACTACTCATCCGAACTATATATAATTTATTCTGATTTTTTTGTGCAAAATTGAAAATTCTTATAAATAACTACAATCAAATACAAATAATGAAAGAATTAGACCGGAAGGACTATCTCCTCCTCGACATCCTCGGGGAGGGTTCGAGGCGGGGCGCAGGAAGGCTCGCAAAGGAGCTGCGCCTGCATAAGAATTCCGTCTCATACAGGGTAAAGCGGCTCCGGAGGCTCGGCGTCATCCGCAATTTCTCCTTCATCCCAGGCTTTGTCGTCCTGGGCAAGAACACCTACTATGTTTTCTTTCGCTTCAGGGGCGGTAAGGATGCCAATGCCGGCGCTTTACAGTATCTGAAAAATCATCCGCTAGCCATGTGGGTGCTCAGGCTCGCAGGAAAATGGAGCTGCATGGCCGAGCTCATATGCGATGACATCAACCATTTCAATGACGAGCTCGCGAAAATCACTAAGGAACTGGGCGATGTGGTCGCGGATTATCGCACTTCGCTCCTCTATATCCCGTACAAGGTCGAAAGCTCGATCAATTTTGAAAAGGAATATGCCGCACCGCCGTTCGCTGTTTCGGTAAAGGGATACGCCCCGGATGAGACAGACAGAACGCTGCTTGGGCTCCTTAGCGATGACTCCAGCCTTCCCTATGACCGGCTTGCGGAAAAGGCTTCCATAAGCAGCGATGCGGCATTCTATCGGGTAAAAAAGATGGTTGCGGCCGGACTGATAAGGAAATTCGTGCCGATAGTCGACCTGGAGAAACTCGGATTCCAGCGATATATCGTCTCATTGAAGCTTTCGAACATCAGCGAGGAAAAATTCTCTTCGCTAAAGCAGGCTCTCGCAGCGGACAGGAGCATCAGCTTCGCCTTCAGGAGCGCCGGAGAGCTTGGAGTCATCATCTTCTGCGCATTCCGCTCAAATGCCGGACTTGACAGCCTTCTTGCCAGCCTTGATGCTGGTTTCGGCGATTCAATTAGGGAGCACGAGGTGCTAATCATCAGCGAGGTCGTTTCGTTCAGTTACTTTCCAGCTGGATTGAGGGCCTGAATCAACCCACGACGGTCCCGCCGTGCTTCTTCCCCTCGATTGCAGCCTCAAGGTCTTCCATCTTCTTATACGAAACGAAGTGCGTCTCGATTTTCGAGCGGGCAATCAGCTTGCAGGCGAGCAAGTCGAATACGAAGTTCGTGCCGGCCATCCGCTTGTCGCTGGAGCTTGCCAGGGCAATCAGCTCCTCATAGCCCATTTTCGCGTATCTTTTGGCATTCGGGTTCTTCCTCGGGTCCGAGTCGTAAATCGCATCCACGTTGCTCACATTCACGAGCCTTTTCGCCCCGATGGCTTCTGCCAGGAGCACCGAATCCGTGTCCGTGGTTATCCCCGGAATCGTCCCGCCCATGACGACCGCCTTGTTCTTCCGGGCGGGCTCTTTCGCGAATTCGAAATCGTCAATGACGCGCCCGTGCACGTCGATTCCGGCGGATTCGAGCGCTGCAATAAGGAGGGCCGCATTCTGCCTCGTGGAGCGGATGGCTATGGAATCCGCCTCGTATTCACCGGCGCCCAGTTCCCGTGCGGCATTGGCATATAGGCGCGCAACCGTGCCTCCCCCGCAGAGGATGCCGAAGCTGTTTTTGCTCCTCTTGATGAGCGTTGAAAGCGCGCGAAGGAACGCGAGGTCAGGTTTGCCATCCGGGATTATCGAGCTTCCGCCAATCGAGAGAACGACGTGCATGCCTAGCACTCTGCGGTTAGTTTTTTATTGTATTTGATATTCACGCGGGGCGCCGGCCTCACGCCGTAGGGGGCAGGACGCGCTTTTTCAAATCCTCGAGGCCGAGGTATTCCTGGACGGTTGTATCGGAGGGCGCATACATGACATAGGAGCCGATTACGGGCAGGAGCTCGACGATTTCATCATACGGCGCCTTGCCGCTGAAGAAGAACACCGCCATCTGCCTATTAAGCGGCTCATATCCCTGGCGCTCGAAGGATTTCGTCGATGCGTTTATGGCCCCGTCCTTTTTCAGGGGGAAGCCCTTGGCGGGGGCTTTCCACACCTCGAGCACAGTGTAAGAAGCGGCTTCATCGTCCTTCTTTTCGGTCATTGCCAGCACGATTGCCCCGGCATCCCCTATCCGGCGGTCCAGGGGCGGCCGGGCGAACCCTGGCGGATTCGTGCTTCCGGCTGAGGGCGCTTGCGGCCGCATGGGCGGCGGCCCATCATTTTTTCCGGCTCCAAAGAATTCCTTTTTGGCTTCGGGCCACGCAATCGCGAGCCCGATTGCATACACCGCCCAGGCCGCATACACTATCAGCATGTCGTTCTGCTCCAGGAAGTCTATCCGTATGGGCACGACCTGCCCGAGGGCCGGGATGAAGAGGCCCACCATGATGGGGACCATGGAGAACCCGAGGATGAGGAAGAGCGCGAAGGCGAGCGTCTTGAACATCCTTTCGGCCTTCGCGTTGGCTTCGCCCTTCAGCCTCTTCTCAAGGATGGAGCCGGCAATGGAAAGGATGATGAACCCGGCGATGCAGGATAGGGCCGCAATCACGCTGAAATCGAAAACCGCTTTTATCATTGGTAAAACCTTCCCCTGCAATGCTCAGTCTATCCCGTTTAGGAAGTCCACGGCCAGCTTTTCAATCTGGTCGTCGCTCGATATGCCCTCGAACGGGTCGTCGGGCTGGACGATGTTCACCGTGACTATGTTCGCCCCGTTGAAGGACGCGCTCTGCGCCTGGCGGAGGTCGATTCCGCCTGCGGCCGAGATTAGGACGTCGAACTTGCTCCGGACGCGCTTGATGTGCGCGTACTTGATGATTTTGTCGCGCGAAGTCTCCTCGTCCCTCCCGCGGTGGAGCACCACGACGCGAGGCGGCTTCCGGAGGCGCATCAGCACGCGGAGCGGGTCCTCGACTCCTATCATGTCAATGAATGCGTCCATGCCCTCCTTCTCGCAGGAGCTGATGAACAGGTTGAGCGTCTCAGCCGGCGCGGAGCCCAGGACCGTCGCTCCATTCGCGCCGGCCTCTGCGGCTTCGGCGACCTCCTCGGCGGCCCCGTCCATGGTCTTGAGGTCGGCCACCACGTACCCGCCCCAGAGCGTCCGTATCACGCTTATCGCCCTCTGGCCCTCGCGCTTGATGTACGGCGTCCCGGCCTCTACCAGTATGCGCGGGTCGCGCGGGATTCGGGGGAGGAGCCTGGCGACTTCCGAAGAGCCGCTGTTGAAAGCGAGCTGGAGATACCTGTTCCTGGCGGCGAGTTCCATCAGCTCTCCTTCTTTTTCGAAAGCAATTTCGTGGCGAGGCGGCCGTAGTCGCTCGGCAGGAACAGCACGATTTTCTCGGACGGGTCCGCAGCGATGTCCCGGATGGTCTGGAGGGTGCGCAGGTGCAGCGCGCCGTCGGACTTGGCCAGGTTTTCTGCCGCCCTCATCAAATTCTGCGACGCCTGCAATTCGCCCTCGGACGAAATCACGACCGCCCTGCGCTCGCGCTCCGCTTCAGCCTGCTTGGCCATAGCCCTCTTCATCTCGGCAGGTAGCTCGATTTCCTGGATTTTTATCGCGGATATGTCCACGCCCCACTCGGATGTCTCCGTGTCGACGATTTTCTTTATCGCCTGGGCGATTTTCTCCCTTTCTGTCAGCACGAAATCCAGCTCGTTGTTGCCGACCACGTCGCGGAGCGCGGCCTGCGTGTACTGCCGCACGGCGAAGTCGAAGTTCTGGATTTTGAGCACTGCGGCATCCGGCCTCTCGACCTTGTAGTAAACGACCGTGTTGACGAGCACGGGGATGTTGTCCTTCGTAATGACTTCCTGCTTGGGTATGTCTGCGGTCGTGATTCTCATGTCGACCACGCGCAGTTCCTGTATCATGGGGACGACGAGCGTCACGCCCGGCTCCACCGTGCGGATGTACTTCCCCAGCTGGAAAAGTATGCCCTTCTGGTACTGGTAAAGCACGCGTATCGAGCCAAGTACCATCAGGCCGACAACGAACACAACGGGCAGCAAGCACAATCCGAGAATATCCTCCAATGCCATGGCTCCAATTCCCGGATTAGATATATAATTATGCCACCGGCCCTGCCTTTTCCGCCCGCCATCAGGTGGTTTTTAATTCCCCGGTTGCGCAAGTTCCACCATGGCACTCGATTTGGGCATCAATCGCATAGCGAAGATGCTTTCAGAAAAAGAGAGGAAGCTGGACATCGTCCTCGCCGAGAACCGAAAGGTAGTGCGCTCATGCTCGAACGCGATCAAGGCGATGCACGCCTATGATTTGAAGACCGCGAAAGGGCACCTTGCGGAGGCAGAAGCGGCCCTGAAGCCCCTTGCGCCATACGCTGAAGACTTCCCCGGCCAGCTCGCCCACATCTACCAGGAATATGCGGAAGCGCAAATCGTGCTTTCCGCAATAGAATCCAAGAAAATCCCGGGCTATGCGAAACTGAAAGTCCCGGAAATCCCCTATCTTCTCGGGCTTCTTGACGCAATCGGAGAGTTCAAGCGGGAGATGTACGAGTCGCTCCGGCGCGGCAACAAGCACGAGGCGGAGTTCTACTTCAGGATGATGGAGGAGGTCTACGACGAGCTCCTTCCGCTGCGCTTCTCGAACTCCATCCTCCCGGAATTTAGGAAAAAGCAGGATTCTGCGCGCCACCAGATAGAGCAGGCGCGGGGAGAGCTGCTGTGAGTTTCCGGTTTCGGGTTCCGTGTTTTGGTACCGCGCCGCGGGGTGTAGCCTCTTATGCCTGAGTCAGACCTAAAAGCGCTCATTAAGGGGATGAAACCCTCGCTTTCCGGGGCCGAATACTATTTCGGCTC
>JAKEGJ010000001.1 GCA_022627495.1 Microcaldota archaeon | reverse complement strand
CTCCACCACAATGCCAAGGTTGTGATGGAATGCTCCGAGGTGGGCTGATATGAAATCTGATGCGAACCTTCGAGGTGTCACATTTATAAGGAATCACACAGCGACTTATCCCTGAGGCTGCCTGATGCCCGTTTCAACAAAATTGCCGCAGAAAGACTCCAGCCTCGTGCTCCTGCTGCTCGTAATCTACACGCTCACGCGCATCCCGCTCCTCTTCTACCTCTCGCTGGTCAAGGACGAGGGCCTGTACTCCATAATGATAATGGAGCAGTCGCGGAACCTCACCATGATACCCACGTTCCTCGGCGAAGCCGTGAACTGGAAGCCCGCGCTTTTCTTCTGGGTGTATTCTCTGTTCCCGCACCTGCCCGACCTTTTCCCCATCGAAGCGTCCTTCCGCTATCCCTCTCTGATATTCGGCCTTCTTAGCGTCCCGTTAGTCTTCCAGATACTGCGCAACGCCGGGGCCGGGCGCAACATCGCGTTCTTCTCTTCGCTGATATTCATCCTTTCCCTCCCGTCCATATACCCGAACGGCGCCCTTCTCGTCGATTCGCTGAATTTCTTCCTGATATCGCTTTCGTTATGCCTTTACACGCTTCCCGCCGGCTCGATGGGGCGGTGGCGATACCTGGCCGCAGGCGTGCTGGTCTTCGCCGCTTTTTTCGTGAAGCTTGTCATATGCTTCATGGTGCCGATTCTTGCCGTGGCGTTCTTCTTCTTCGGCGAACGCAAGAAGCTGAAAGACCCTGTTTTCCTGCTCTCCCTCCTGGCCGCCCCTCTGGCGCTCCTTGCGAATGCGCTATTGCTGCAGGGGCAGGGCGCGGGCTCGGACCTTTCGGTCTCGGTCCTGGGCGAGCATCCCGCATTCCATGACGTCGGGAGGCAGCTCGCCTCCATGGTGGGCTCGATGGACATCCTCCTCCTCGGAGCCGGCATCTGGTTCGCGCTTTCCCTGATGGGCGCCCTGAGGCACTGGCGCGAGAACCGGTTCATGGCGCTCTGGTACGCCCTCATCCTCTTCCCCATATTCACCGGCTATTTCATGGTCTGGTACTACCTTCCCGTTATGCCCGCGGTGGCGTTCTTCTCGGCCATGATACTCCTGCGGTGGGAGGGGGCGGACAAGATTGACCTGTTCTTCTGGCTTTTCTTCGGCGTGGCAGTCGCGCTGACGATTGGCATGTGCGGGTATTTCTATTTCACAATGCACGACGGTTACGCCCATGAGCGGGATGCCGGGCTCTTCCTGGCAGGCAAGGCGAACGTCCTCATCATCGGATATTATCCGCCGGGCATGGTCGCATACAAGGTCCTCACCGAAATCAAGACGCAGGGGAAGGCGGACGATTTCGGATGGATAATTATCGACCCGGCGGACTACCCCCCCGGGACAGCGGACCGGTATGTCCAAAACTACAGCATGGACGCGTTCCCGGTGTCCGGCTCTTTCAGCACCCTCTTCAAGAGCAACCTGACGTTCCGGAAAAACACCAACCTCACCCGCTTCGATTACGTCGTCGCCTCTTACATCCCGCTGGACATGCCCGATAATGCGAGCGTGATATATAACGAATCCAACATCACCATCTACAGGATGGGCTGATTGGCATGCAGGACTTCGAAGCGTGGAATGAGCGGATGTTCCGGAAATACAACAACGTCCGCCTTTATCGGCACCCGAACCCCTTCATCCGCTTCATCGAGAGCGAGCGCGTGCGGCTCATCCTGAGCGCCATCACAGACGCGGAGCGCGTCGTGGATGTGGGCTGCGGCGAGGGCTATGTCCTCTCGCGCATCCCTGCCAAGGTCCGCGCCGGAGTCGACATCTCGGAAACCGCAGTCAAGGAGGCGTCACGGGACGAGAAGGCAATCATCGTCCGCTCGTATGCGGAATCCACGCCTTTTACGGACAGCTATTTCGACGCCGCAGTGTGCAGCGAGGTGCTCGAGCATACGGAGAAGCCCGAGGCGGTGGTGAGGGAGCTTGCGCGCATCGTCCGCCCCGGAGGCACCGTGGTCCTGAGCGTGCCGAATGAGCCGCTAATCAACCGCATCAAGGACATCGTGTGGTCCCTCGGCCTTTTCTCAATCCTTTTTCCCGGAGTCCCGAGGCGGCAAAACGACGAATGGCACCTCCATTCATTCGACCGCAGGATGCTGGAGTCCGCCTGCGAGGCCGGGGCGCTCGGAATAGAGCGCATCCACTCGGTTCCCGTCTTTTTCCTGCCTGTGCGCTATGTGGCTGTTTGCAGGAACGCGAAGGATTCGCCCTCCGCCCCGGCGGAGATGTTCGGAAGGAGATTGAAGAGAAAATCCGGGTATTTCGATGCGACCGGATGAAGGAGATGGCATGCCGCGCAAACTGAGCGACGAGGAGCGCAACCTGCGCATGATGGAGCCGCTCTCCAACTATTCGCGCTGGCAGATTGATTCCATCTCGCGCTACATCGGCGGCGAGGTCCTCGAAGCCGGCGGCGGGACCGGCACAATAAGCGCAAGACTGCTTTCGCTCCCCGCAATCACATCGCTGGCAATCACCGAAACCAACCCCCAAAACCGCGCAGCGCTCTCGGCCCGGCTGGGCGGGCGAGCCGCTGTTTCGCCTGCGGATTTGGAGAAAGCGGCCCCCCCGGATTTCCAGGGGCGGTTCGACTGCGTCGTGGCAGTCAACGTGCTCGAGCATGTCGCAAGCGACGCCGCGTTCTTCCAAAACTGCTGCGCCTGCCTCCGCAAGGGCGGCCGCCTCGTGCTTGTCGTGCCCGCCATGAAATTCCTCTTCGGCACGATTGACGAGGCGGACTCGCACAGGCGGCGCTATGAGCCGCGCGATTTGCGCGCATTGGCCAGCGCGTCCGGCCTCCGTATCCTGGCACTCCGCTACATGAACCTGCCCGGCGCATTCGGCTGGTACTACCACGGGAGAATCCGAAAGCTCAGGGTTCATGCGGAGGGCGACCTGTCAGTTTTCGAGCGCCTCATCCCGCTTTTCCGCGCCGCGGAATCCATCCTCCCCCCGCCCTTCGGGCTGAGCCTGATATTCGTGGCGGAGAAGCCCGCAGCGCCCGGCCGCGCCATCAGCTGAAAAATCGCTTCTTCAGGAGGTACCATCCGATTCCGATGCCGTGTATTGGCGACAGCTTCGTCTTTCCCTCCCTCGCGCGGTAGCTTATCGGGACTTCGCAGAGCTTCAATCCCCGCTTAGCGCAATATGCGTAGAAGTTCGCCTCCAATTCGAAATGCTCGGAATCGATGCCTATGCCCTTGTATGCCTTCTTCCGGAACGCCCAGAAGCCCGAGCAGACGTCGCTGATTTTCTTCCCGTAAAGCAGGTTGGCCATGAATGTCAGCGCCTTGTTCCCGAAGCGGTTCAGGCCGGGCATCGAGCCGGGCTCGATTGTACCGATGAACCTGCTGCCGGCAACCACGTCGCAGCCCCGGAGTGCGGCCAGAAGCGCGGGAATCTCCTCTGGAAGATAGCTCTTGTCGGAATCCAGCAGGACCGCAGAATCTTCATCGATTTTCGAGAACGCCTCCTTGATGGCCTTCGCCTTGCCCCGGACGTTGAACTCGATGACCTCGGCGCCCATCCTCCTGGCGATTTCCACTGTGCCGTCGCGGCTTCCGCCGTCCACGACGATAATGCGGTATGCCTTGTCGACTGCCCTCACCCTGCCTATCAAATCGCCGATTGAAGCGGCTTCGTTGAATGCCGGGAGAAGGATGCACGCTGCCATTCGAGGCTATTGTCCTTTCCCGGGTTTATAATGACTTCGGGAGCGCCACTGCGCACAACCCGCCCGCGGCGCCTGATGGGCGGGGCGGGGAGGCGTCAACATTATATAAGCCCCGAAGCAAATCCGCTATGGGAAAAAATGCCATCAGACAATGACGGGACTGTCCGCGTGCTTTTCATCAACCCTCCCTGGACGCTGAAGGGGGGCGTATGGCGCGATGTCGCAGCATGCATGCCCAGCCTGGGCCTTGGCTATGTCGCATCTTACCTGCGCAAGAACTCGCCAATCCCGGTGCAAATCCGCATCATCGATATGATAGCGGAAAGAATCTCCCCCGACGGCCTCCCCGCCATCCTCCGCGGCGAGGAATACGATTTCGTGGGCATAACCTCCACTACCGTGACAATCCGCGCGGCAATCCGCTGCGCGAAGGCCGCCAGGGCGCTCTTCCCGCATGCGCGCATCGTGTTCGGCGGCGTCCACCCCTCGATACTGCCGGACGAGGTGCTCTCGCACGATTTCGTGGACTTCGTGATACGGAACGAAGGGGAAATCCCGATGCTGGAGCTGGTCTCGGGCCGGCCCGCGCAGGAAATCCGGAACCTTTCATACAAGAAGGATGGCAAGGTCATCCACAACCCGGCCCAGGAACTGATTAAGAACCTGGATGACCTGCCTTTCCCGGCGTATGACCTGATGCCAATCCGGAAATACTATCCGGCTGTCGGCTCGTACAAAAGGCTTCCCGCCCTAAGCGTTATCGCCACGCGCGGCTGTCCGGGCCAGTGCACGTTCTGCTACAAGGTGTTCGGGCGGACGCTCCGGAGCAGGAGCGCGAAAAACATTTTCGACGAAGTGGCTTTCCTCCACAGGGAATACGGCATCCGGGAAATCGCGTTCTATGACGACACGTTCACCAGCTTCCGCGACAATGTCAAGGAATTCTGCAGCCTGCTCATGCGCTCCGGCCTGAAAATAACGTGGAGCTGCTTCTCGCGCGTGGACTGCATAGACCGGGAAACGCTCGCCCTCATGAAACGGGCCGGGTGCCACCAGATACTCTACGGCGTCGAAAGCGCGGACAAGGCAATCCTCCAGAACATCCGGAAGGGAATCGACCTCGAGCGGGTGCGGGCCGCCGTGAGGATGACGAAAGAGGCCGGCATCTCCCCGCGATGCTCCTTCATGCTGGGCAATCCGGGCGAGACGCGCGAAACTATCGAGCGGACAATCCAATTCGCATTGGAGTTGGACCCGGACCTCGCCATGTTCAACATAACCGTGCCCTTCCCTGGGACGAAGATGTTCGAATGGGCGAAGCAGAACGGGCTTCTCCTGACCGAGAACTGGGACGACTACGACCTGTCGAAGCAGGTGATGCGGCTGCCCACGATTTCGGATCAAGACCTGCGCGAATCATATTCCTCGGCGTACCGCCGCTTCTTCCTGCGGCCGAAATACATGCTCCGGAGGCTTGCCGGAATCCGGAGCGTAGAAGACGCGGTGGAGCTCGCGAACGGCGCGAAGGCGGTGGCCAACGTCGTCAAATCGCGTTTCGTCCCATCGAAGAAGCCGCTCGGCAGCGCAATATAAAATGGCAGATGGGGAAATCTCAGTCATCCTGTGGTCGCATGGACGGCAAGAATAATCTCATCGACATGGCATACTCGGGCCTGTGGGCCCTGTTCCTGTTCATTGTGGCAGCCGCAGCCCTCCTTATCCTCATGAAAGCCGGGAAGCTCCCCTCGCTCGTCGAGAACTTCCAGGCCGACAGCTACGACACGATGCTCAGCGTGAAGCTCTTCTTTGAGCACGGCCCCTTCGGGAACGCGCCCGTATTCGGCATGCCTTATTCGCTCTTCGGGAATTTCCCCCTCCTTTACGCGATGCTCGCAAGCATCCTGAACCTCATAATCAACGACGTATCCATGAGCACAACCCTCCTGTACTGGGCGACTGAACTCGGCATTGCCGCGCTCCTCTGGGGCGGCATCATGAAAAAATGCGACTGGCGCGTCCGCGCCGCGTTCGTGGCGCTTTTCCTCGTGAACATGGCATTCGGCAACATCTTTCCCCTCGGGTTCCGCAAAAGGCAGCAGCTTGCGGTCTTGCTGGGCCTTGCGATGTTCTATTATGAAAACCGCATCCTTTCCGCCGCCCTCGCATTCGCCGCCGTCCTCGCCCAGCCATTCACAGGGGCGGCGCTCATCTTCCTTAAAGGCGCGGATTCGCTCGGGAAAAGGGACTATGAGGCCGTCGCCCTCCTCGTTGTTGCAGCAGCGCTCTCCTATCCGTTCTATGCCGGGCTGATTTCCGCATCATCGCTCGAGCCGGCGATGTCCGGCTGCGGCGTGCTGACATACCAGAAGATGGCCGGCCTGGGGTTCCTGCTTACGCTCGCATTCATCTCATTCATCATAACCAACCGCAGCAGGCTCGATGCGCTCTCAGGGGCATCCGCCGCGCTCGCACTCTACTACCCGGCCGCCCTCTCCGTTTATCTCCTGCTGAAGGATGCGATACCGATGGAGGCCGCTGCGAGGTTCCTGTTCCTCGCCTCGATGCCATGCAACGAAAGCATCCTCCAGGTCTCGGCAATCGGCATCGCGGTCCTTGTTGGCCTCCGCGGGTTCCAAACCAGCAGGCTGACGGTTTCGCTTATCATCGTGGCCACGGTAATCAGCATGAGCTTCCTCGCCACCTACCTGATTGTGGAGCAGTCCATGAAGCCGACGTACGAGAACGCATTGTCCATCCTGCGGGGGCTGGACGTCTCAAGGGTGAAGACATTGGAAGTGATTTTTACGGACTACTCCGGGCAAACGGGCTCGGTCCCCGCATTCACGTTCTTCCCGATGCAGAGCTATGCAATCCTGAATGGCTACGATATGGAGTTCGTGGACGAATACAGCCTGCCGCCCCAGCTCTCGCGCGGGGGGAGCAACGTGCCCATGTCCCGACTGCCCCTGGAAATATATATGGGCGATACCGATGCCTGCAAATCCGACGCGGCCGAATTGAAAGCGGCGGGCGCGCAGGCGCTTTTTTTCATAATCGATTTCGACTTGACTTCCCGGGACGGCGCGCAGCAGGAGCGTTTCGACAACCAGTCCCTCCTCCAGTCGTGCGGGCTCGCAAAAGCCTCAGGCTCCGTACTTCCTGACGGCTCGGTTATAATCCTTTACAAGGTGGTCTAGGCGATGCTTTCGGTGATCGTCCCGGTGCACAACGAGTCCCGCCTGCTGGCCGCCAGCGCAACCAGCCTCACGAAGGCGCTTGCCGGATTAGGCATGGATTACGAGCTTTTGATAGCCGAGGATGGGAGCAGCGACGCCACCGCGGACATCGCGCAAAAGCTCGCTTCCGCAAACCCGCGCATCCGGCCAATCATCACAAAAAAGCGCCTTGGCCGCGGGCTTTCGCTCTCGAATGCCATCATCGCCTCGCGCGGCGACATAGTATTATACATGGACGCGGACCTTGCCACGGACCTTTCGCACATACCCGCTTTAATCGGCGAACTGGAGCGCGGCTCCGACATCGCGACCGGCTCGCGCCTGCTTCCGGGCTCGCGGGTTTCGGGCCGCAACGCACTGCGCGACATTGCGAGCAAATCCTACAACCTCCTCCTGCGCCTCCTCTTCCGGACGGAAGTCCGGGACCACCAGTGCGGCTTCAAGGCGTTCAGGCGCTCCTCCATCCTGCCGCTCCTCAAAGACGTTCATGACTCGCACTGGTTCTGGGACAGCGAACTGCTCATTCGTGCGCAGGCGCGCGGCATGCGTGTTGCGGAAATCCCGGTGCGGTGGACTGACCGGAAGGAAAGCGGCGTGCGGCTGCATGCGGACATCATATATATGGGGCTTGCCGCGCTGAAACTGCGGCTCGCCATTGGCAGGAAACTTTAAACCCATCCGTACGAAATCCCCAGATGTGAGCAGATGGCACAGTCAGACAGGATGATTCTTGCAGCAGTGTTCATATCCGGGACATGCTCGCTCCTTGTGGAAATCGCAGGGGCGCGTGTCCTGGCGCCCTATCTCGGCACCTCGATTTATTCATGGGCCGCGGTCATCGGGTTCGTCCTTGCGGCCCTCAGCATCGGCTATTACTCCGGAGGAGTGATGGCCGACCGGCAGGGGAACGGAAAGCAGCTGTCAATCGTGCTTCTGGCCGCGGGCCTGATGACGATGATAGTCCCGTTTCTGGGCGCCGCGCTCCTGCCATTCACGCTTTTCATGGACATAATCCCGGCAAGCCTGCTTGGCGCAGTCATACTTGTCCCGGCGAGCTATTTCTACGGGATGGTCTCCCCGTATGCAATCAAACTGACTTCAAAATCCGGGGCTGAGGGGAAGGGCGCGGGAATGGTGTTCTCCGTCTCCACGATTGGCAGCATCGCGGGCGCGCTGGGCACGGGCTTCGTCCTTATCCCGAACATGGCGATAACGCACATCTTCATATCCGCAGGCGCATTCATGCTCCTTGCCAGCCTGCTTGTTTCCGGTTTCAGGAAAGGGGCGCTCCTGGACGTCTTCGCGTTCGCAATCCTCGCATCAGTCATCGCGCTTGCAAGCCCCGCGCCCCAGCTCCGCGGCACGAGCGTCTTTTCCGGCGACAGCGCCTACTACCATGTCCAGGTGCTGGACATGGACTATAACGGAGGGCCCGCGCGCATCCTCTTCCTTGACAACGCCGCATCGAGCGGAGAGCGGGCCGACGGCACGCCTGCATTCGATTATACCATGACGAGCAGGCTCGGCTACGAAATAATCCCGGACCCCAAGAGCGCGCTCGTCGTCGGCTCCGCGGCAGGGACGGAAGTCGAGGAGCTGAAGATGTTCTACCCGTCCGTACATGTCACGGGCGTGGAGATTGACCCGATGGCCGTGGAAATGGGCAGGAAATACTTCTCATTGAAGGAAGACGACCGGACCGAAATCGTGATTGACGACGCCCGGCGCTTTCTCCTGCGGACGGAGGGCAAGTACGACCTCGTGCTGGTCGACACCTTCCGCGGCCTGAGCATGCCGTACCACCTCACCACGAAAGAGTATCTCGCGGCCCTGAAAGGCAGGATGGCGCCCGGCGGGGTCGTCATCGCCAACCTCATATCCGCACCCGAAGGCGAGAAGGCTGCGGTGTTCCGCTATCTCCACAGCACCTTCTCATCCGAATTCGAAAACGTCATCGCCCTGCCCACGAAAGACGACATGCATTCGACGCAGAACATCGTCCTGATAGCCAGCGACCGCAGCCTTGAGGATTTCTCGAAGGCGCATGCCGCCCTGATATACGATGGGGATATCCCGGCCGCCCCTCCGCTGACCGACGAACGCAATCCCATCGAGCTGTACCTGCTTCGATGAGCGGCTCCGGCCCCCCGGCAATCGCTGACTATTTATCTTTTCGCGTGGATATGCCTTGATGCGCATCCGGCTCTTCTACAACAAGTCCGTCCACGAGAACGCCGCCTACTACTACGAGCTTGCCAAAGCATCCCGCGAGAAGATTTCCGGCGTCGAGAAGGCGATGGAAGAGACGAAGAAGGAGATGGATGCGGCGAGCGTGCCGGAAAAGAAGGACGTGCGCGTGAAAAAATCCAAGGAGTGGCATGAAAAATTCCATTCCGCTTATACATCCGAAGGCAAGCTGATGATTGGGGGGCGCAGCGCGCAGCAGAACGACCAGGTCGTCTCCAAGCACATGGAAGATTCGGACCTCTTCTTCCATGCGGACATACAGGGCGGGGCGGTGTTCGTACTGAAAGACGGCATTGCTGCGTCGGAAGGCGAGCTTCGTGAAGCTGCGCAGATGGCGGCATCGTTCTCGAATTCATGGAAGAACGGCAACGCTTCGGTGGACGTCTATGCCGTGGAGAAAAAGCAGCTGACGAAAAACATGAGCGGAGGGTTCGTGCCAGCGGGCGCTTTCGCGATTCTGGGCGAGCGGAGATGGTTCCGGGCGGTGAAGCTGGCGCTTCGCATCGGCCTTGCGGAAAAAGGCATATCCCTCGTTCCCGAATGCTCCAAAGCGCGGCTGAAGGACGAGCTGGTGCTCGTGCCGTCGCCTGCTGGAAAGGACAAGGGCTCCCTGGCAAAAAGCCTCGCCAAAAGGTTCGGCCTTCACCCGGACGATTTCCTTGAGCTGCTTCCGAACGGGAAAACCAAGACGCTTGGGGTCTGAAATTTTATCGCAAACGAAGACCGCACTATTTAAATAACTTCGCGGTCTATATTTGCGATATGAAGCAAGAGGAGCTGGTCGCTTACCTCAAGGAAGTAAATCCTTGGTGGTCGGGCGCATTCCCGGAAAGCATCCTGGGAACTTTCCGTGAGGAGTACGTCTCCAAGATACGCCAGGCCATGAAACACCGGAACATCGTGGCAGTGCTTGGATTGCGCCGGGCAGGCAAGACGACTCTCCTTTTCCAGCTCACCAAAAAACTTCTGGGAGAATCCGGCCGAGTCGTATTCTGCCGGATTGAGGACATCTATGAAGGGCTGGACAGCCTGAAAGAAATCATCGATGCATATGAATTCCTAAGCGGCATCGATTTGAAAAATGAAGACGCGGTTTTTCTTCTTGACGAGATACAATACTTTGAAAAGTGGCAGATTGAGCTGAAAAGATTTGTGGATTCCGGCTATAAAATAAGATTTGTAGTTTCCGGTTCTTCAAAAATACAGATATACAAGGATGCCAGCGAAAGCCTGGTGGGGCGCATAAGCTTCGTGGAGGTCGCGCCCCTCTCGTTTTTTGAGTTTGCCTCATTCTCCGGCATATCTGTCAAAAAGCCGGCATTCGCACTGGATGAAAAGAGCCTGCGGCATTCCTATTACGAATTGGCGACGAAAAGGAATAAGCTGCACTCGCTTCTTGACGAATATCTGGAGGTGGGCGGATTTCCGGAGTGGTTTAAGGTGAAAGACAGGCTCAGGTGGAAGGACATCGTCCTGAATGAATACCTGGCGCTGACAATCTTCAAGGATATCGTCCGTCTCTTCAAGATAAAAAACCCACTTCTGATCCAGAAGCTTGCAAAGGACGCCGCGGCGAATTCGGCAGAACGGTTCAACTACTCGGGGATGGCTAAAAGGCTCGATACCGACCGGGAGACGATACGGCTATACCTGACCTATCTTTCATCGTCGCGGCTTTGCCATGTCCTTGACCCCTATACGCGGGGCGGCAAACTGCGTGAAAAAAGGGAGAAAAAACTGGTCTTCGGTGAAACCGGGATGAAAAATGCCATTGCCGGCCCGGACAAACCGAGGGACGTCGAAACGGCGGTAGCCCTCCATCTGATTCACTACGGCCATAACGAGAAGGTCTTCTTCACCCCCTTTTACTGGAGAAATGGTTCCGAGGTCGATTTCGTCCTTGAGACAGATGAACTACTGGTGCCCATCGAAACAAAGTACCAGTCCGGCATAAGCGAATCCGACCTGGCCGGGGTACGCGGCTTCATGGCCGAATTCCGGTGCAAGCAGGGCGTTGTGGTCTCCCGGGACAGTTTTGATGTGAAGGGCGGGGTTTTTGTTCTTCCCGCCTGGTTCTTCCTTCTGATGTTTTGACACGGGGCAAGGCTCGCCTTCGGCATCAGGCCCGGTGAAAAAGGCATCGCCATATTGCCAGAGTGCCCGAAAACCCTGGTCTGGGGCGAACTCGCCCCGATTCCGGCCCCACTCCGGCAAGGACAGGGGGCGCTCGCCAAATCGCTGGCAAAGCGCTTAGGCCTGCACCCGGACGATTTCCTTGAGCTGCTTCCGAATTGGGAAAACCAAGACGCTCGGGGCATCGATGCTATAGCGAGCGGGGCGCGTGTCCGTTTATTTGTTAAAAACAACGAAACTTATAGTTTTTTATAATATTCGTTTATTCAATAATATATGAACATTCCTATCGCTAACAGGCTGAAGAAACGCCTTCATGTGGATACGGGCATCCTCCAGGACGAGCTCGTGGACCTCCTATATTCGGTTGACAACCGGATTGTCATGCATGGCGGCACTGCAATCTGGCGCTGCTATGGGGGAAACAGGTTCTCCGAAGACCTGGATTTCTATTCCCCCCGGGATTTCAACGAAAAAGAATTCGTGGAAAAAGCAAGGCAGAGGGGGCTCACGGTGCTTAAATTCAAGAAAACCGCGAACCTTATTTTCTCGAAAGTCACCAACGGGAATGTCGAGGTGAGAGTGGAGCTCAACCACTCTGCGCCGCACGCCGGAGCCATAAGAAACTATGAGCGGATGGACGGTTCCCTAATGACCGTCCTTGCGTTGAATCCGCAAGAGCTTCTGCTCGAAAAGATAAGCGCATACGCAGACAGGAGGCTGATACGCGATATCTACGATATTTTCCATCTGAGCAGCATCGCGGATGGCTCGCCCGGACTGCAAGAAGAGATGCGCAAATTCCTGCATAAGCTGGAACCCCCACTTGACGAAGAAAACCTGAAGGCCATCGTTTATTCCGGCGCAATCCCTTCGTTCCGGCAGATGGTGGAACAGCTCAGGTCGAGGTTTTGATATGAAATACCTCAAGCAAATCCGGGCCGGATTCGGCAGGCGCGTCTCATTCACTTCAAAGGACCTCAGGCTGTACCTGAGCGAATCCGGAATCAGCCGCGCATACCTGCACCTGCTGCTCCACAACCTCATGAAAAGCGGCGAACTGAAAAGGATAACCCGGGGCGTTTACACCTTCCGCGAAGAAGCCGAGGCCGTCGGGTTCGGGTTCTCCCCCTTCTACTATGGCCTGCAGGAGGCGCTCTCGCTTAGGAACCTGTGGGAGCAGGAAACCAATCCGGTCGTGATAACGCCGAAAAAAGCCCGGCCCGGGGTGCGGTCATTCCTCGGCACTAACTATGTAGTGCGCAGGATAAGCAGGAAGATGTTTTTCGGCTTCGAAATGATGAAGTACTACGACATCTGGATTCCGGTTTCGGATGCGGAAAAAACCCTGATAGATTTCGTTTATTTCCGGATGAATCTGCCCGAAGACGCCCTGGCTGAAATTAATAGCAGGATGCGGCCCGAAGTGATGCGCGGATACCTGAAAAGGTGCCCCGCGCGGGTTGCCAAGCGGGTGAAATCGCTTTTGGGGAAAACCCGGACGCTTGAGCAGGGGACAGGCCGCTGATTGTACTTATCCTGCTATCTTATATCACTCTTTAAGTGGGATTTTCAATCATTTGGATATGGCTTTTGGTGGCAAGGGGTGCTGAAACTCGCGCAAGCCAGACTTTCCTTCCATTTGCCGCCAAACCCGACATCCGATTTTATCTGTTTATCTTTATGGACTTTTGAGATTTCACGTCGAAAAGCATGGGTAACCTTTATCCAGCTCTGGAGATACAGCTCGGGTACCTGGACCCTGCAAAGCAGCACCTTGGACCCGACCAAGAATACCCTTACGCTCACCGCGTTCAATCCCGGAAGCGTCTACAGCATCCTCCAGAGGGGGATAAGCAACTGCACCACAATCACCGCGAGCGGCAATTACGAAATCGTCACAAACCTGGCCGGGGCCCCGGTCAACGCCTCTGAGATGTTTTCCGCAGACTGGGCATGCATCAAGATAGCCGCGTCGAACGTGGTGCTTGACTGCAACGGGCAAAATATAATGAACAACGGCACAAGTTCGGCCGCGGCCATAGCGGTGAACGGCTCCGCCACGAAGATTCACTCCAACATCCTGATAAGGAACTGCAACGTTTCAGGCTACGACGCCGGCGTCCTGCTGCAATACACTAATGCAAGCAACGTGACGAACGTCACCGCGGAGCGGAACACCAGGGGCTTCTACCTCCAATACTCGCCTTCCAACAACCTCTCGGGAAACCGCGGCTACAACAACTCAATCCGCCACTTCTACGTTGCATATTCCGACAATACGACCATCGCGAACAACTCGATAATGCTCGATGGCGCAGGAATCGACATCGACCCTTCGAGCAATTACGCCGTCATCTCCGGCAACAGCATCTCGAATATCAGCACGGGCGTCCAAAGCTACTCCGATTACAACGTCATAACCAATAACGAAATCGCCAACTTCACGACTGCCGGCATGCGCCTGGACAGCGGCGACAACAGCTATGGGTTCGTAGTTGTGAACAACTCCATCCACGACGGCAACAACAACGCCGTATACATGACACAGCAGTTCGACGGCATACTCAGCAACAACACCATATGCGATGCGAACTACGGCATCCAGATGGATGTCAACGTAATAAACTTCACCGTCGAGAACAACACCATCTGCCGGCAGGCGCAATACGGCATCTACGGCAGCATCGTCTACCGGAACCGCTTCATCAGCAACCGCATCTTCGGGAACCAGAACGGCACTTTCCTGGGCATCGGCCGCGACAACAACTTCACCGGCAACAATATCACGGACAACTACAACTACGGCTTCTATTCGTCCAGCAACAACCGGAGCAACGTCACTAACAACCGGTTCGGCAACAACACCTACGGGGTATACATCCAGTTCAACTCTGACAACAGCACATACCTCGACAACGAGATATACGGCAACCAGTACGGCCTGTATGTCAACCGAGCGAACAACACTACAATCGCCAACACGCACCTGTACAACAACTCGCTGCGCGACTTCTGGGTCGCCGCTGCGGTCGGCGAGCCGTCGAAGACGGTATTCGTCAGCAACATGACCATCGACAACCCGGCGGGCAATTTCGCAAACCGCTCCATCCTGTACATCAACGATACGGTCGAAAACGGCACCGCATACTACATCCGCTGGACGCCCGAGCCCGCCAGCCTTCCGTTCGCGCGCACCGCCTTCGCCGGCAAGAACGTGAATATAACGACTGTGACGGGAACGGTGTCCATAGACGCCATCCAGTTCGCATGGCTGCTTTCTGAAGTCAACCTCACCAACAACGAAACCCTCTTCGAGCTTTGGAAGTACAACGCTTCGGACAACTGGACGCTCCAGAACAGCTCCCCGAGCGTCCTCCTGAAGCGGCTCAGCCTCTACAGCCTCAACCCCGCCAGCACCTACTCCATCCTGGAGTACTCACCCTCAAGCTGTCCGGTGATAACTGCGGCGGGAGAATATTCCATGTCCGCGAACTTCACCGGCGCACCTAACAACGCATCGGAGATAGCTGCGAACGCCTACGCATGCGTGAAGATAGCGGCGTCGAACGTGACTTTCGACTGCGCGGGATACAGCATAACCGGCACCGGCTCGCCCGGCTCCGCGCAGTACGGCATCCTCCTGAACGGCTCATTGAACAACGTGACGGTCAGGAACTGCCCGGCGGTCAGCAACTACACCAACGGCATCCACATCTACCAGTCAAACAGCAGCCTTTTTGCCAACATCAGCGCATTCAACAACTCGAACAGCGGCCTCTACCTGGACACGAGCCCAAACAACACCCTGTCAAACAACAGCGCCTACCAGAATCTGGGAAGCGGCATCCTGCTTAACAGCACAAACGCCAGCCATCTACAGGGCAACACCGCATACGGCAACGCCCAGAATGGCATCCTCCTCCTGCTCTCTTCCAACAACTCCCTGGATGGCGACCTTGCGCATTCCAACGTGTTCAACGGCATCCGCCTGTTCAACCGGTCCAGCTTCAACGGCCTTGTCAACTGCACCGCCTGGAACAACGGCCTTACCGGCATCGCGGCAGTGAGCAATTCCAACTCCAACACGTTCACAAACATATCCTCATACGGGAATAACCTGACCGGAATAACGCTGGGCTCGGCATACGGCAACGCCATCTTCGGCGCCCACCTATTCAACAACGCACGGGACTTCCTCGCCAACGCCACAACCGCCGCGCCCATGCCGTTCATAATGGCATACGCGGTGTTCGACAGCCCGCCCGGCGCTTACCAGAACTTCACCAACCTCTCGATCAACGACAGCGTGGAGGGCAGCTCGGCGTACACGATAAACTGGTCCGTGAACGAGTCCGCATTGCCTTGGCCCACCTTCGAGTCCAAATTCGTGAATATCACCGGCTTCGCGGCGGGGATATCCATCGACTCGCTGGCATGGCACTGGACGGACGGGGAGGCCGCAAACTACTCCGAATCCTCATTCGAGCTATGGAAATACAATTCGTCCGGGTGGGGGAGCGCGCCCCTTAACGGCACCCCGGACACTTCCGGCAATACGCTAAGGCTCTTCAACCACAGCCCGGCCAGCATCTACGCCATACTCCAGGGCCCCCCGAACTGCCCAATCATCACGAGCCCGGGCCTGTATGTCCAGGAAAACAACTACACCGGCGCGCCGAATCCCTTCCCGCCCGGAGGCGGCTACGCCTGCGTCCACATCAACTCGTCCGACGTAATCTTCGACTGCAACGGCTCCACAATAACCGGCAACGGCACGTCCCTCACGGCCGGCATAGCGGTCACTGCATACCCAGCGCCGCTCACCAATGTCACAATCAGGAACTGCCCGTCCATATCCGGATACGAAGACGGCGTCCTCTCCGATTCCATCGAAAATAGCACGTTCTACAACGTGACGGCGCACAACAACACGCTCTACGGTTTCTACCTCTCCGACGGCGCAAACAACACGGTGGCCGACAGCACGGCCTACAACAATTCGGATGCGGGCTTCTACATCGCGGACGCCTCGGACACCCTCGCAAACAACTCCGCATACGGGAATTCCGACGGCTTCCGGCTTGACGATGATGGCGCCAACGTAACGGGCAACCTTGCTTATGACAACGGCCGGAACGGCTTCATCGCAGGCTCCGCGGACAGAATCGCCAACAACAGCGCATACGGGAACGCCGGCGCCGGCTTCCTCGTCAACCGCACCTTCAGGAACACCCTGATCGGCAACAATGCCCATGGCAACGCGAACGGTTTCTACGTCACGAACAGCGGCGGCGGAAAGCCCTCTTTGGGCACGAACACCACCAACATCGTTTCCGGCAACGACGCCTACGACAACTCTATGGGCGGGTTCTTCCTGGAAATCATCCCGAACAATATCCTGGACAACAACACGGCCTTTAACAACACCGGTTCCGGATTCCTGGCATCCTCATGCCAGAACGCCACTGTTACCGGCAACCGCGCCTACAACAACACCCGGGGATTCGGCATGCTCGATTCGGGCGTCTCTCTCCCGTATGCATACGGGGGCTCGCTTGTCGCCAATAACACGGCATACGGCAACGCGCAATACGGGTTCGGCATCAACTATCCCGACATATCGTTCACCAACAACACGGCATACGGCAACCCATACGGCCTCTGGCTCAACTACACATCCGACGTCCCGCTTTCCGGCAACACGCTGTTCAACAACACCCAGGCCGGGCTCTATTCCATCGGAACCCCCGCACAGCTTTCCGGCGACCGCTTCTACAACAACGGGAGGGACCTCATAGCCAATGAAACGGACGGCTCCCCGGTCGCGCTTGACATGGCCGGAGTCATCTTCGACAACCCCTCAGGCGTTCTGCACCAGAACTTCACCAACCTAACGATAAGCGACACGCTCCAGAACGAATCGTACTCGATAAACTGGTCCGTGAATTCAAGCGCGCTCCCGGCTTACCGGACGACCTTCGACAAGAAGTACGTCGATATAAGCGTCCTCTCGGGAAACGTAAGCATAGGGTTCATCAACTGGACCTGGCTGGCATCCGAGCTGGCAGGGCATAACGAGAACAAGTTCGAGCTCTGGAAGCACAACGCCTCCAGCAACTGGACCCTCCAGAACAGCACCCCGGACAACTCCACCCACACCCTCAGCCTCACGGCAATGAACCCGGCCAGCATCTACGCCATCTTCGAGCGCTCAAATCTCCCGCCAATCGTGCAGAATGTCACTCTGAACAGCACCTTCGGCACCAACTACACGACCGAGAACCTCACTGTATACTGGAACGCATCTGATGCGGACAACGACTCCATAAAGAACATCACGAACTGGTATCGGAACACCACGTCCATCATGGCCCTGAACATGCCATTCGAAGGCGGCAGCAATGCCACATTCACCAGAAGCTACATTGCCCCCATAAGTAATGGCGTTGTCAGCGGGGCCTCCTGGAACGCCACCGGCGGCTACGATGGCTGGGGCGCATATGCCTTCGACGGCATCAACGACTATATTAGCGTTCCCGATTCATTTTCGCTGGACATCACCCAGCAAATCACAATCGAAACAAGGATTTACCCGAGGTCATTCACCGGGCCAACCGGCGCGCCAAGCATCATCCAGAAGGGGGCACAGGCGGCCGAAGCATACGGCCTTGCAATCAACAGTTCCGGCTACATAAGGATGGGCATAAACAACCAATGGGACCCCGGCTGCCCCCTCCCCGCAACGGACCGCTGGTATCATGTCGCCGCGACATTCGACGGACAGCAAAAAAAGATTTACGTCGACGGGGTGTTGTGCCAGACCGTGCCCCAGCCCACGACGATTATCGCGAATGCGTTCCCCCTCACAATCGGCTATGGGGGCGCCAACGCCCAATACTTCAACGGAACAATCGACGAGGTCCGCATCTACAGCCGTTCGCTTTCGGCCGAGGAAATCCTAGCCCTCTACAACAACCGCACCGACCTGATGGTGTCGCAGGAGCTCCGTGCCAATGACGTTTGGCATGCATGCATATTCCCGAACGACGGCGCAACCGACGGCACCCAGAACTGCTCAAACAACCTGCAAGTGCGGACATCCAACTGCCCAATCATAACCACAAGCGGAACGTACACCATGCTGAACAACTATACGGGCTCGCCCAATCCTGCGCCTGAAATTGTCGTCGCTGCGACCGCATGCGTAAAGATAGCCGCATCCGACGTGGTGTTCGACTGCGCAGGCTACAGCATAACCGGGAACGCAAGCGGGGGCTTCCAGAAGGCCGGCATCATCATCAACAGCTCCTACAACAACGTCACCGTGAAGAACTGTCCGGGCATATCCAATTACACCTACGGCATCTACTCCAAATTCGCCCAGAACAGCACCATCGCCAATGTCACAGTCAGGAACAACACCGCGGACGGCATCCGCTTCGTAGGGGGCTCCAGGATGAATGTCACCGGGAGCGCGGCGCTGGACAACGGAGGCGCCGGCTTCAATGCGTCAAAGGCATTCAGCCTGCGCTTCGAGAACGATACTGCGGCAAGAAACCAAAAGAGCGG